>NZ_JBELMO010000036.1:0-29699 GCF_042095715.1 Qipengyuania sp.
GACCAGCCGCAGGCTGGTGGAGGGGCAGGTGCCGCGGGCGAGCCTTTGCTGGGGCTCGCCCAGGTGCACGTGCCCCTCCACCCCGCCGCTTCGCGTCGCGGTCCCCCTCCCCGTTCCGGGGAGGATCAAGTTGCGAGGATCAAGAACCGATATTCGCTCAGCACCATGCGCACGTTCCCCGCCCGCCGCTCGGCACGGCTGCGCAGGAATTGGGTGACGACCACGCGATACCCGCCCTGCGCGGCGGGCATGGTGGCCACGCGCCGCTCGATGGCATCGACCAGCGTGGCCACGGCCCCGGCATCATCCTCTCGCGCGGTAAGTTGGAGCGCCAGGCGGATCTCGCGCCCCGGCGCCCCCTTCGCGCCCCAGTCGGAGGACGCGCTGGCGGCGATGGCGAGATGGGGCGGGCTGGCGGCGACCGGCGCTTCCTCGCCCACGCTGTTGAGGCCGGTCGCAAAATCGGGATCGGCGGCCAGCCAGGCGACAAGATCGCGGCGGAACAGCATCTCCATGTCAGTCTCCCGGATCGGGGGCCCATGTGGGCCAAAGCAGGCGGGGGGAGCGCCAGCGGGCATCGCCGGCGCGGCGTTCGGCGGCGCGCGCCCGGGCGAGCCGTGCGGCATGGCGGGCGAGGCTTTGCGCCAGCCGGTCGAAGTCCCCGTTCACAGCCGAAGCGCACGGAACGGGCGCCACAGCGCGGCGATGGCGGCAGGCGGCGTGGCGGACGCGGCGTCCCCCGCGTCGCGCTCGCGATAGAGATGTGCGGCAAGCCGCAGGATCCCTTCGGCCAGCGCGGGCGGCGCCGCGCCCCAGTCCTGCGGCAGCGCCGCCCCGGCGAAGGCCGAGCAGCTCTGCCACGCGCTGACGAGCAGCCGTTCGAGCAGCGCATCCTCCGCAGGTGTGGATATGGCGAGCCACTGCTTGAGCGCCGCCAGCGGCGGCGCCCCGGTGGGGGTGAGCATGGGAAATCTCCGGATTGGAACGGGATAGTCCCCTCCTCTTCAGAGGAGGGGGTTGGGGGTGGTGTCGACAGGAAAGCGGGGAAGCGACACCACCCCCGGCCCCTCCTCTGAAGAGGAGGGGAGAAGGCATCAGACCGTAATCTTCAACAACTTGATCGCATTGCCGTCCAGCACCTGCCCGCCCACGCGCTTGGTCGCGTAGAAATGGACGAAGGGCTTGTTGGTGAAGGGATCGCGCAGGATCTGCGTGGCGGTTCGTTCGGCGATCAGATAGCCGGCGCGGAAATTGCCGAAGGCGATGGGCGTGGTGCCGCCCGCGATATCGGGCATGTCTTCCGCTTCCACCACCGGATAGCCGAGCAGGCGATCGGGCTGGCCTTCCACCATGCCGGGCTGCCACAGAAACGCGCCATCGGCGGTCTTGAGCTTCCTGACCTCCGCCAGCGTGGCCGAGTTCATCACCCAGCTCGCGCCCTGGCGATGCGCCGCCTTCAGCGTGTGGACGACATCGATCAGCGTCCCGTCGGGGCTTGCCCCCAACCCCGCCGCATCGCCGCTGGCAACGAATTGCAGCGTGCCGAAAGGGCGCTCCGCATCGAACTCCTCGCTGCTGGGACCGGACAGGAAGCCGCGCGGCTGGTTGACCCCGCTGCCGTTCACGAAGGCGGTGCCTTCCGCGCGGGCGAATTCCATCGCGATCTCACCCGCCAGCCAGGTTTCGAGATCGAAGGCGGCATCGTCCAGCATAGCCTGCGATGCGGCGGGATTGGCGTAGAGTTCGCCCGTGGGGGGCGCGATCTCGGCGAAATCGGGGGTATTCGTCTCGGGGCGGCCCGCTGTCTCGCTGACCCAGCCGCTGGCCGTGCCGCCGGTGGCGATCAGCTTCCGATAGCCTGCGCTGCCCGTCCGCACGACCTGCGCGATGGCACGGATTGGGCTGATGTCGGTGAGCTGGCGGGCGATCAGCGCATCGATCTCTCGCGGAACGGCATATCCGCCGTCCGAAGGCACCGCGCCGCTCAGCGACTTCAGCTCCAGCGTGGAGCCGCGCCGCAGATAGCCGTCGACGAAGCCCTTTACTTCCGGCGCGGGGGTTGCGCCGGAAATGACGGGCCGCTGCGCCGCGACCGCGATGCGATCGACGCGCGCCTTCACTTCGGTGACATCGGATTTGAGCGCCGCGATATCGGCCTCCGCCGCATCCTGACGGGCGACGATGTCGAAACTGGCTTCCGCCGGATCGGCGGCGAGGGTGGTGGTGATGGGAGTATCCATAGTAAAGCCTTTCGTTAGGGCACAAAAAATCCTCCCCGGCACGGGGAGGGGCACCATGCGAAGCATGGTGGAGGGGTAGGTCGGTCTTGGTCGGGGGCAGCAGTCCAGGCGGCGCGTGCCCCTCCGTCAGCCGCGCTGACCCGCGACTGCCACCTCCCCGTTTCGGGGAGGATTGATGTCGGCGCCCCAGGCGCCGCAAGCGCGACCGCGCGCCCGCAGCGATGCGACCGTAAGGTCGCGTGAGCGAGGATAGCCTAAGGCTGCGGACGCAGCCGCCGGCGCTTGAGGCTAACGAATAAAATGAACTCGGGCCGAGTATTGAAGCGGATGCGTGACGAGGCTGATTTCGATCAGCTCCACCTCAGCCAGTTCGCGGCCCTTCGGGGTCATCCGATAGTCTCGCGCGCGGTAGCCGAAGCTGAGGCCGCTCACCGCCCTCGCTATCAGGAGCGCGGCGGCGCGGGTTGCTGGCTCGAGGCTGGCGATCACGCGCAGGCCCCTGCCGTCTTCCTCGGCATGATCGACCCAGCCGATCCGCTGGGTGGGGCGGTGTTGCCAGTGGAGCGGAAGCGGGCCGTCGCGCGCGGCGAGCGTGGCGGCGAAGGCGCCGGGCAGGATGGTATCGCGCGCCGCATCGGGGATGGAGAACAGCGCGGCATAGCCCGCGATACGGGTCATCGCAGCATCTCCGACAGGCCCAGTCGCATGGCGAGGCCCACCAGGACCAGCGCCAGAGCCCCGCGCACCAGCCATTCCAGCGCCGCTTTCCAGACGCCCTTCTTGGCATCGCGCCAGGCACCGAGCAGCTCGCGCAGCTCCGCCATGTCGTCGCGTGCCCTGGCATCCTCCAGCCCGAGCTTTTCAAGCGCCCGCGCCGCGCCCAGCTCGCTCGCCTCCTCCACAAGCGCGCGCAGAGTCACGATTTCCGGCGGCGTGCTGATGGCCTGCGCGGCAAGGCGCGCCAGCAGGTCTTCTCGCGTCATGGCTTCACTCCCAGCAGGTCGCGTTTCTCCGCGTCGGTGAGAAAATCGGCGGCGCTGACCCGCGCCCACAGCGCCTCGCGGTCCTCCGCCAGCGCGGGCACGCGGTCCTGATCGACCGCCAGCGCCGCGCCTTCGAACCAGGGGGCAAGCCCGTGCGTCAGCCCGTCGAGAATGCGCGCGGCCAGCGGCAGCAGGGTGAGCCGCCACAGCGCCCGCCCCGCCTCGCGGAAATTGGCATAGGTGTTGTCGCCCGGCAGGCCGAGCAGCATGGGCGGCACGCCGAAGGCGAGCGCAATGTCGCGCGCGGCGGCGGCCTTCAATGCGGCAAAATCCATGTCGGCGGGCGATAGCGCCATGGACTGCCACGACAGCCCGCCTTCCAGCAGCATCGGACGCCCCGCATTGCCCGCGCCCTGATAGGCGGCGGCGAGTTCCGCCTTCAGCCGGTCGAACTGGTCGCCGGTCATCTCCGCCCCGTCGCCGTCGCGATAGACCAGCGCGCCGCTGGGCCGCGCCGCATTGTCCAGCAGCGCGCGGTTCCACGCGCTCGCCGCGTTGTGGACCGCCACCGCCTGATGCGCGGCGGCCAGGCATCCGGCACCGTAATGATCGTCCGCCGGATGGAACGCCCTGAGGTGCACGATATTGGGCCAGCCGCCCTCGTCCTCCACCGCCAGCGCGATGGTGTCCGCGCCCACGCGATAATGATAGGCGGCGGGCCATCCGTCCGCGCCGGGGACCACCTTGACCCGCTCGGGCCGGAGCGGAAACAGATCCACCGGCGTGCCCGCGGCGTCCTTGATGATCTGGACGAAGGCATTGCCGTGCAGGGAAAGCTGCGCGGCAAGCACTTCGAGCAGCGGGGTGGTGCCCGCCGATCCCGCGATGAGGCGGGCGAGCGCGGGATGATCGCAGGCGAGCGGCGCGCCGCCCACCCCTTCCGCCACGATCCGCACCGCGCGCTGGGCGATGGGATTGGCGAGGTAAGCCTCGCGAACGGCGGCGCCGTAATCATAGGGCGGCGCCTGTGGTGCGGCCTCGAAAGCGCTCGGCGCCAGCGTGGACCAGGGCGAAACGAAGCCGCGCGAAACGGGCACGCGTTGGGTCCCGCCCCCGCCCTTGAAGGCGGAGGCGAGCGTTGTGAGGAAGGACATGGGTTTTCCTTTCAAAGGGACCGGATTGGGCGGGGCGTGCCAGCCCGAACGAGGGGGGAGCGGCGTTGAACCCTGCGTTACGCCAGCAACGGCGCCTTGCGGCGGCCGCCGCAGCGAAAAATAACAAGTTTTAACAAACGGAAGACGCGCGGCCGGGCACAATGGTCGCGCGGAATACCCCCGCCTGCCGTGGCTGCGCCGCAAAAAGAGCGTGCGTTACCCTTACAATTAGGATAAACATTTGTTGGTCAATCGTTGTGATTCGGGGGGAATCCAATTTTATGAAGAAGTTAGCTCTTGCTGCGCTGTCGCTTGCCGCGATTTCGGCTCCAGCGTCTGCCGCATCCACCGTCTCTGTCGTTACCACCGCATGCTCCAGCCTTGCGACCGGTTGCCTGTTCAACGGCAACATCAATGGTAGTGCGAGTGGGAACAACAGCTACTTGCTTGCGCAAAACGCGTACAACGCGTTCTCCAGCGGTCCGGACATTACCCTGACCTTCCTGGGTGAAACCTCACCCCAAACGCAGGGATCGTCGAGCGCGTTCGGTCAGGTCACTGGAATACCCGGGTCGAGCGGCACCTGGTCCACCCCCGGTTTCGCCGTCCAATACCTTGCCATCAAGGCATCCAACCAGTTTGTCCTTTACGATGTCGGCGGCGTTTCAAGCGGTTCGTGGAATACTTTTGCCATCCCGTTCAATAATAACGCGCATAACATCTCGCATATGGCTTTCTTCGGATCTCCTTCCGTGGCCGGCGTACCCGAACCATCGGTCTGGGCCATGCTGATCATGGGCTTCGGCCTGGTCGGTGGCGCGATGCGCGGGCGCCGGCGGACTACCGTCAGCTTCGCCTGATCTCGAGCTCGGTAAGCGATCCCCGTCTGCGCGGGGATCGCGCGCCCTAAATGGTCATCCCCGCGAAGGCGGCGATCCAGTCGGCGCAGCGGTTCGAATCCGTAATCGAGTGCCAGATCGCGCCAATCGGGATTGGTCTCCTCGATCAGCCGCAGCTTCCACGCGCGGTTCCACTTCTTGATCCGCTTTTCGCGGAGGATGGCGTGTTCCATCGTCGCATGGGGTTCGAGCCAGACGAGCCGCCTGGTCCCGTACCGTGCGCTGAAGCCGCCCAGCGATCCGTCGCGATGCTGCGCGATGCGTTGCATGAGGTTGGACGTAACCCCGACATAAAGCGTGCCGTTGCGGGCCGAGGCTATGATGTAGACCATCGGTGCGAAGTCACGCTGCATGGCGGGCGTCGGTACGCGATTCCCGCCTGCGCGGGAATGACGAATTTCTGCTTCCCCTCGTCATCCCCGCGAAGGCGGGGATCCAGCGGGCACGTCTCCGCCATTCGCGCACAGCACCCAGCCATCACAACCCCCGCACCCGCGCCAGCGGTTTGCGCTTTTCCAGCATCAGCTCCGTCAGCGCATAGACCAGGGCGTCGGCACGGTCGGGGCTTCGGCTCGGTCCTTCGTAGCGCCCGCCGGTGGCCAGCGCGCACATCTCGTCCTCCAGCGCGGGGAAGAACCCGGGGTGGCGCACCTTGCCCGCTTCGTAGAGCGCGGCGACGGGTTCGGCGCGGGCCACCTTGCCGCGGCTGGCATGGATCGTGCGCACCGGCAGGCGAATGTCGGCGGCGCGCAGCACGCTCTCCACCATTTCGCCGCCCTGGTTGCGTTCCACAACCACGCGGTCCGCATCCCAGCACTGCGCCGCATTGGCGACCGCGCGGGCCCAGCTGTCGGGGCTGGGTCTTTCGACCGAGCAATCCGCGCGCACGCTGGCGATTCCGTCGGTTCCCAACTCGCACACCACGATCCCGCAGGCATCGCCGCCGCTGGTGGCGGGCGGATCGACACCGATGACCACCCGGCGCGCCGGCGCGGGGGCGTGGGCGATGCGGCAGCGATCCAGCATGGCGCGGGTCCACAGCGCCCCTTCCACCCCGTTGGGCATTTCCCCATCGAGTTCCTGCCGCCCGTAGCGCGTGGCGCCGAACTGGGCGATCATGTTGGCATAGTAATCGGTGGGCAGGATCGCGGCGTTGGCATCGCTCGGCCCTTCGGCCAGCGCTACTTCGCCGGTGCGGACGCCCGCCATCAGCTGGCGCATCAGCGGCGTGTCACGCGGCGTGCTGGTGGCGAGCACGCGGGGGCTTTCGCCCAGCCGCATGGTCAATTGCAGATTGTTCCAGGCCGCCATTGCCCTCTCTCCAGCATTATCCCATTTGGCGATTTCATCACACCAGGCGTGGCTGTGCTGGGGGCCGCGAAGCGTTTCCGGCTCGCCCGCGGAATAGATCCAGGCGATCGCCCCGTTCTCCCATGTCAGGCGACGCAGGCTGGGTTCGAACACCGGGGCCAGCGCACCGGGCGCGGCGGCCAGCACCCCGCTATCGCCTTCCACCATGATATTGCGCACTTCGCCAAGGCTCGCGCCGACCAGCGCGATGCGCGCCTCCGGATCGGCACGCGCGACCGAGCGGACCCATTCGGCCCCGGCCCGCGTCTTGCCGAAACCGCGCCCCGCCTTGATCAGCCAGGTCCGCCACGCCTCGCGCGGGGGCAGCTGGTCGTCGCGCGCCCACCCTTCCCAGTAATAGCTGCCCAGCGCCTCCACCTCGTGCGGGGCGAGCGTCTTGCCCAGGGCCACGCGGTCGGCCAGCGCGACCTTGCCATTGCGACGGAGCCAGGCTCCGCGCGACATCGCACCGCGCGCCCTAGCCATGATCGGCGCCTTCGGGCCGGTCCGCAGGCTTTCCCATAAGCTGTCCCGCAGCCTTGCCGTCTATAGGGCCGGCAACAGCGCGGCGGGCGCGGGCGATGGCGGTGCGGTTGGCGCTGGCCCGGGCGCGCATCTCGTCGATCCGGCGGTTGATGGTGTCGATGGTGGCCTGTTCCTGCTCCAGCGTGCGGCGGCCCTTTTCGCGCGTCACGCTTTCGCGATGCGCCGCCAGGCATCGCAGCGCGGTGGCACTGTCGAATTTGGGCGAGCCCTTGGCCCCTTCACCGGCGCGCAGATGGGCGAGCAGCTCCATCTCCAGATTGTCGTATCCTTCCGCCAGCGCGTCATACCACTCTGCCGCGAACACCGGATCGGACCGGCGCAGGCGATAGACCTGCGTGCGGGTCACCCCGGCCTTGGCGGCGGCGGCGGTGACGTTGCTGGTATCGGCCAGCGCCTCCAGAAAGATCGCGCGGGCGCGCTTGCCCGGTGCGGCATTGCCCGTTCCGGAGTGCGGTTTTGCGGGGCCCTTTCGCGTTTCCCCCGGGGGGCGCAGCGCGAGCCAGGCACGGGTGAATTCGGCATCCTTTCTGCGTAGTCTGTGCGGCGCATTCTTGCCCACGCCGGCGGCTTTGGCGGCGGCCTGTACGCTCATTCCTTCGGCAAGGTTGCGCAGGAACAGCGGCGCCCAGATTGCGGGATCGGATGCGGGCCGGCGTGATGGAGTGGCGCGCTGGGTGGTATTCGTCATGGCAAATCTCCTTCGCGTCGCGCTGCCCGGCTCGGGGCGCGATCCGCGTGGTTGGGTTTGGCGTGGTTCGGTTCGTCGCGGTTGGTGCGGCGTGTGGTCGATGGGCGCTGGACGACACCGACATGCGAAGGGCGGCCCCTCCTGTAGAGAAAGCCGCCCTTCGCGCTTGTCGGCACCTGCCCGTATCGAACCGCCTTTCGGCGACTCGCACTATCGCGATGTTCGTGTTATGTACCCAAACAGCGTGACGATGTCAAGCATTTTGTGCCAAATAGGTTATTCGCTGGGGAACTCCACTCTTGAGCCATAACCGCTGCCCGCCAGGATCGCCGCCGGATCCTTCATCAGCAGCAAATCCTCGATAGCGCGCCGCTTGTCGGTGCTGCGTTCGAAATAGCCTTCGCAGATGCGCCGCCCGATCCAGTATCCCATCTCGTAAGGCCAGCCTTCGGGCGCGGACCCGTAATTGCCGGCCCACCGCCGCAGCAGCGCCGCCGCTTCGGCCGGGGGATCGTCCACCGACATGCCTTCCCCGGCCATGATCTGAAGCGCGCGGCGGTCGGCGGCGAAATCGGCCCACACCTGCGCCTCGCGCGCTCGCGCCCAGCCATCGCGCTCCGGATCGGGAACCTCCCCCGTCACCAGCCCGGACACGAATTCGGCGAACCCTTCGGTGAGCGAAGCCGCCAGCAGCGGGTCGCTGGCCGATTGCACCGCCGCGCCCGCCTGCATCTGCACGACATGGACGGTTTCATGCGCGAAGAAGCGGCGGAAGGTCGTTCGCAGTTCCTCGGGAGTATCCGCCATCTCGCAGATCACCTCCAGCCCCAGCACCTGCGCGCCCACGCCGTCTTCCACCCCAGCGGTGCCGCCCGAATTGCCCGCGCCGAATACCACGTGCAGTTCCGGCAAGGGTCTTCCGGGGAATACGCTGGCGAGCCCCAGATAGATTGCGCGCATGTCCGCACTCGCCTGCTTGGCCAGCGGCAGGCAGACCTTGACCGCGCGCGCATAGCCGGCCGGGTCCGCGGCGATCGCTCGGGCCAGATTGGCCGCATTCTGGATCCGCCCGGGCGTGAACACCGCCACGCCGCGCCCCGCCCCGTCGAGATAGCCGCGCTGCAACGCCTCGGCAGTCGGGCGGCCATCGGCGGCGGCGAAGACTGCGGCGAAGCGATCGGCATCGGCGGATTCCACCGTGACGGACAGCGGATCGACCCCCGCCCCAGCGCCCGCATCCGGCGCCGCCTCTCCATCGCTGCGGGCGAGCGCCGGTGATCCCGTCCCCGCCAGCGCGGCCAGCGCCGCCAGCGCCATCATCGCAAAACCCCGCATCGCCGCCCCATTTCTCCGCCCCGCCGTCAGGCGGCAAGGCCCATGCGATAGCGCGGGGCCCAGCGGCTGGAAACTATGCGTCTTCGCGTTCCTTGCCCGCCCGGTCCTCATGCTCGCCGGTGATCAGGCGCTGCTGTTCTCCCAGCGGGATGTCGAGATTGATGATGGTGCCGACCTGGCCCCGGATCACGTCGATCTGGCCGCCCAGCCCCTGCACGAGCTGGCGCACAATCCGCGATCCCAGATTGCCTTCCTGCGGCCAGTTGCAATCCTTCGGGATGCCCACGCCGTCGTCCTCCATGGAGATGCGCAGCAGATCGCCCGACATCCGCCGCGCCGACAGGGTGACGACCCCGTCCTGCCGGTCGGGAAAGGCGTGCTGCAGCGAATTGGTGAGGATTTCGGACATGATGAGCCCGATACGCGCGGCGGTTTCCACCTCCACCGCCATCTCGTCGGCCTGAAACTGCACCTTGATGCCCTGCCGCCCGTCCAGATAGTTTAGCGCCGATGAGATGCGGCTGAGATAGGCGCCCAGCGGGATGATCTTGTCGGTCGCCGATCCCGCGCCCGCCGCATCCATTTCCTGATACAGAAGTTGCAGCGCCTCCACCCGGCGAGCGAGCTGGTCGAATTCCTTCCCCGCCTCCGTCTGGGTGCGTGCCTGAATGCGGATCATGCCCACGATCATCGCCAGGTGATTCTTCACCCGGTGCTGCACTTCGGCCAATTGCTTTTCCGCCTCCAGCCGGGGCACGTGGTTGCGCTGCGATCCGATATCGTACTGGATGCCGATGAAATAGCGGCAGTGGCCTTCCTTGTCCTCCAGTGGGCTCATCACCAGCCGGTTCCAGAACCCCTCGCCGTCGGCGCGGTAATTCCAGATCGTGGCCTCAATGGATTCCTTTGCGCGAATCGCGCGGCCCAGCTCCTTCACCGTTTCGGGATCGGTGTCTTCGCCCTGCAGGAAACGGCAGTTGCGGCCCAGCACGGCGGATCGGGAATAGCCTGTCATTTTCTCGAACGCGCGGTTGACGAACACCAGCGGCTCGTCCGGCTGTTCGATGTCTGCGATGGTCAGGGCAAAGGGGATGCGCTCCAGTGTCTCCTGGTCATGCTCTGGGTAATCCAATTGGGGCTCCCTCGGCGCGCAATGGTTGGATACCCCCGCGGGGCATGAGCGCGCGTATTTTCGTCGCCTTATCACAGGGGCCGGTTTCGCGCCAACCCCTCGCCGATAATCCAACAACTTACGTGTTTTATCGGAGCCGATGAGGGGCGGGGCTCAGGGCGGTCCATGCGCCCGCACGGGTCACGGCACCGGCCTGCAGGCCGGTTTGGGTGACGGGCGCCTCAGGCGAAGGCAACCCCTACCTTCCGCCGCCGCATGCCCGCGCCGATCGCCCCGAAACCGATGATGAACAGTGCCCAGGTTCCGGGTTCGGGCACGGTGCCAACCGCGAACGGCGCGATCGTGACGCTATCGACATCCAGCACCAGCGATACCGCCCGGCGGTTCACCTCACCGCCGCCGACCCGGTCGAAGCTGTTGACGACAAAGCTTCCCTGCGCCGTGTCGTCCGCCTGCACCCGATAGGACAGGGAATCAGTGTAATCCGAAGTGCCGACGATGTTGTTCACATTGCTGCGGACGGTGTTGGACATCGCGTTGTTCACATAGCGCGACGTCGTATTGACCGAATCCTTGGCGAAATGGCTCACTACATCCGTGCCACTGCCTGGAAATCCGTTGGCCTGCTCGGCCGAGCCGAACCAGTCCCCGCCGATCCCAAGGGATACGCCGCCGATGGTGAAGACCCCCGACACCGGGCTCAGCGTGCCGGTCTGGGCTCCGCCGCGGATGTAGGCACTGATCCCGTTCCCGCCGGAATCGGCCCCGGCCAGCGGCGCTGTCAGCGTGTAGACGGCGGTATAGGACGCGCCGGTCAGGTCCACATCGGTCCCGCCGCCGAACACGCCGGTCCTGTCGATCCCGCCGGTTACGCTGCCGGTATAAGTGATGATGTATTGCGCCGCGGACGCAGGCCCCGCCGCCAGCGTCGCGGCACCAGCGATGCCAGCGTCGCGATCCTGAAGATCGCCTTCATGAAAGTCATAGGAATTCCCCAACCCTTGCTTTGCGCGGGAAGACGATTGCCCCCCGCCCTTCCTGCGTCGCACGTCCCTCAAGGCCGTGGGGCGCCATCGACATGCCGCGAGCCACCCCTCGGGCACCCGACCGGCAAGGCGCATTGTTAACGTATCTTATGGAATTTGCAACAGCAGGACGCGGAGGACGGGGGAACGGGCCCGGAGGAAAGGTGCGGGTGACAGGCGCTGCGCGGCGGCGTAGCGGGCGGGCCTGCCCCTCTCTCGCAGAACAATGATGACCCCAACCAGCCTACTCGTGCCCACCTATATCAACATGCTCACCGCCTTCGACCAGTGGCTGGGCAAGGCCGCGAACTTGGAGGGGACCATGGAGGGCGCGGCGCCCGGCGATGCGGTGATGGCGGCGCGGCTGGCGCCCGATATGTTCCCGCTGGCCACCCAGGTGCGCTTCGCCTGCGTCCAGGCCTACGAGGGCAGCGCGCGGCTGGCGGACAGGGCCCTGGCGCCGTTGGTGACGGAATTGCTGGAGGAAGGGCGCGCCGCGGGCGAGCGGCCCGGTACCATCGCCGATGGCCGCGCGCGCATCGCCACAACACTCGCCGATCTTGAGACGCTGTCCGCTGGCGCGCTCGACGGCGACATGGACCGGGCGCTGGAACATGCGCTGCCGATGGGCATGGTGTTCGATCTCACCGCCGAGCAATATCTGCGCGACTGGGCGATCCCGCAGTTCTTCTTCCACGTGATGACGGGCTATGCGATCCTGC
The DNA here is from genome assembly GCF_042095715.1 of Qipengyuania sp. Lineage (GTDB taxonomy): Bacteria > Pseudomonadota > Alphaproteobacteria > Sphingomonadales > Sphingomonadaceae > Qipengyuania. The sequence goes on from NZ_JBELMO010000036.1 coordinate 12,075, forward strand.
GCAAGGAAGGCGTTCCGCTGGGCAAGGCGGACTACGTCAGCCACATGTTCCAGTTCGTGCGGCCGGGGACGATGCCCACGGGGTGATGGCGCAGCGCCGCGCAATTGCCAGGAGGCAGTCCGCACAAGTTCCGCATCGTGACACCAACGCCATCTTCGCCAGATAGACATTCATCCTCCGGTCTCCCGGCGCAGACAGCGCGCGATCACGCCGCATTGCCTGTGGGGCGCCCACCCGACCATCCCTCGTCCCCGATTGCGCCGCCCCGCACCCTCGCCTAAGGCGCGGGGCTCCACGACCGGGGACGGGACGCTTTTCACGCCATGCTCATGAAACCGCTGCGCGGGCTTTACGATTGGACTCTGGCCAAGGCCGCGCACCGCCATGCGGTTTGGTGGCTGGCGCTGATTGCCTTCGTCGAATCCAGCTTCTTCCCGATCCCGCCGCACCCGCTTCTCGGCCTGATGTGCCTGGCCGAACCGAAGAAGGCGGTGCGCTTCGCCATAGTCGCCACGCTGGCCTCAGTCGCGGGGGCGCTGCTCGGCTATGCGATCGGCTGGGGTCTCTACGACACGGTGGGGGTGTGGCTGATTTCCGCGCTTGGCCTCACCGATGCCTTCCCCGTCGCCGCCTGCCATCTGCGCGAATATGATTTCGAAGCGATCCTGATCGCCGGCGCCACGCCGGTGCCATTCAAGCTGCTCACCATCACCGCCGGTTTCGTGGGCATGAACCTGGTCACCTTCATCCTGTCCAGCCTGTTCGCCCGCGCGTTGATCTTTGTGACGGTCGGGGTGCTGTTCCGCATCTTCGGTGCCCCGATCAAGCGGGTGATCGACAAATATCTGGGCACGGTCACCACGCTGTTCGTAGTGCTGCTGGTGGGCGGCGTGCTGGTGCTGACCCAGATCGGCGGCAGCGACGACGGGGGCGATGGGCCCTGTGCCGGGGCGACCACGGTACAGCCTGCGGGTTAGGTACTTACGCCTAGCGCCGCTGGCGGAATTCTCCGAAGAAATCTGCTAAACAGCCCCTAAGGGAAATGCGAATCCGCACATCCGCGACAGCAGGGGGGCTGCACTTAGATGATTGTTTTTCGCAGCTTTTCTTTCTCGCGATCGGCGCGTTACAAAGCGGCAGGTAACATGCTGACGTCCGGCGAAAGCGTTAAGACCGGGGCTGGATCTTCCCTCGACCAAGAAGTCGAGCGCGGTCTGCTCGCGGTCAACCGCGACAACATGCCCTCGACCCTGGCGATGAACGTCTTTGCCGCATTCAGCATCACTGCGATCCTGGTCTGGGCCGGCGCCGCCTGGGCGCCCTGGTGGCTGCTTGCGGTTTTCGCGTTCACCGCGGCCCGCGCCTTCGTCAACCGGAGCCTGACCCGTGCCGATCTGCTCGAGGGGCCGGTGGAGCGGGTCGCGCGCTGGCGCAGGTTGACCGCGGCCGGGCTCCACATGTCGTCCGTGACCTGGGTGACGCTCGCCTATCTGACCGGCGGGCAGAGCCTGGAGGGGCGCTATACCATCGCCATCGTGTTTTCGGCCCTCGCCGCAGGCGCCACCGCCATCCTCGCGCCACTGATGTGGCCGACCCGGATCTACATCGCCGCGATGCTCCTATCGACGCCGTTCTTCCTTTTCGAGCACGATGGACCCGGGCTGGTCATGTGCACGCTGTCACTCGTGTTCTTCGTCGTGATGTTGATCGTCCATCGCCGCAATCATCACCTTCTGCGCAGCGCGATCGCGCTCCGTATCGAAAATCGCGGGCTGGTGGATGGTCTGCAGAAGCTCAACGGCGAACTTGAGGCCAAGGTGGAGGAGCGGACACAGGCCCTGACGCAGGCTGCCTACACCGATGGTCTGACCGGTCTGCCCAATCGCCGTTCGCTGCTGGAATGGATGGACGAACGGCTCGATCCCGCCGCAAGCCAGCCCGCCGCCGCGCTGTTCCTCGATCTGGACCGGTTCAAGGAAATCAACGATGCGCTCGGCCATGCCGCCGGTGACGAGGCGCTGATCGAAGCGGCCAAGCGCATGCGTGCATCCCTTCCCGCAGATGCCATGCTGGCGCGCTGGGGCGGAGACGAATTCGTGCTGGTTCTCCCTCACCGGAAGGATGCGCTGGACCGGGCGCGCAGCCAGGGACACGATCTGATCGCGGCCATGGCGGAACCTTTCATCCTGGAAGGGCAGATCGTCTCGCTCGGCCTGTCGGTGGGCATGGCCCTTTATCCCACCCATGCCGAGAGCGTGCGCACGCTTCTGCTGGCCGCCGATCTCGCGGTGGCGGAGGCGAAGCGCGCGGGGCGCGGGCGCGTGGTCTGCTACGATGCGGATTATGCGGCGGCGCAGAAGAGGCGCTACGATCTTTCACGGGCTCTTCCCGCCGCGATTGCGGATGGCGATCTGGCGTTGCATTACCAGCCGATCGTCGACAGCAAGACGGGCAGGATTTACGGGTACGAGGCGCTGGCGCGATGGGATCATCAGCAGCTGGGCACGATCTCGCCGGAAGAATTCATACCCATTGCCGAGGAATCCGATGTCATCGTGGTGCTGGGCGAATGGGCCCTCGCCACGGCGTGCGCGGACGCCTCCAAATGGACGGGCACCAATCGCTCCGCGACAATCGCCGTCAATGTGTCCGTGCGGCAGCTCGCCAGCGCGGATTTCTGTCTTGCCGTCGCCAGGATACTGGCGCGCACGGGACTTGCCCCGACGCGCCTCGATCTGGAGGTTACCGAAAGCGTCTTCGCCGACGACAATCTTGCCTCCGCGCGCGCCGCGATCCAGAGCCTGCGCGCGCTGGGCGTGGGCCTCTCCATCGACGATTTCGGCGCCGGCTACTCCTCGCTCTCGCGCCTGCTGAGCCTCCCAGTTTCGACGGTGAAGATCGACCGCACCTTCGTACGCGAAATGGATGGCCTCGGCGGCCCGGTCATAGAGAGCACGCTGCTGATCGCGCGCCGTCTCGGCCTCAGGGTCATCGCCGAAGGCATCGAGACGGCGGCGCAGGCAAGCCGCTTGCGCGACCTTGGCGTCGAACTGGTGCAGGGCTATTATTACGGCCACCCCGCGCCCGACATATGGGATACCCCGCGCCAGCACGCGGCCGGCGCGGTGGGGTAGACCCTAGCCCTCGAAGCTGGTCTCCAGCGTGATCTCGGTATCGAGAAGCCGCGAAATCGGGCAATTTTCCTTCGCGTCGGCGGCCAGTTCCTCGAACTTGGCCTTATCCAGCCCGGGCACATGTCCCTTGGTCGAAAGCGCGGATTTGGTGACGGTGAAGCCTGCGTCCTTCTTGTCCAGGCTCACCTTGGCTTCGGTCTCCACGGTGCCGTCCTCGTAACCGGCTTCGGCCAGCTTGAAAGACAGCGCCATGGTGAAGCAGCTGGCGTGGGCGGCGGCGATCAGCTCTTCGGGGTTGGTTCCGGCACCATCTTCGAACCGGGTGTTGAAGCCATAAGGCTGGTTGGACAGAGCGCCCGATTCGCTCGAGACATGGCCTTTGCCAGACTTGCCGAGGCCTTCGTATTTCGCACTGCCGGATTTCACGATCGTCATAGGTTTCTCCTTGTGTCATCCTAGACGCATGAAACGGGCACCGGGTCCGGCCCGATGCCCGCTTTCATATCCCCGGCAGGGGCGGTGCATACGCACCGGCCCCGATTTTGGCAGATTCTATTCGTCGTTGAGACGGCTCGGATTTATGTCCTGCCGCACGCCGCGATCGGAGCGACGCTCCATGCGCCGTTCGGGCCGGCGCTCGATACGGCGCTCCCCCCTCACGCTCTCGCGGCGTTCCGCACGGCTCTCGCGCCGTTCCGCACGGCTTTCCCGCTGGCTTTGCGCGCGTTCCGCCCGTTCCCGCGCAGCACGCTGTCTCTCGGCCTGGAGGCGCTCGGCCTGAAGACGTTCGGCCCGCATGCCCGGACGCGCCACGGGGCGCTGATCGCGATAGGACCCTCGCCGCTCGTACCGATCGCCGTGCCTGTCGCCACGGCGGTCCCCGCGGTCGACATGGCGCTCGCGATGTCCGGGCCTGACGCCCTCGTATCCGCTCCAGTTCTCGCGCAACCCGCGATGGTTGCGCAGATGCGCGCGGCGCGCCTGCCAGTAACGCTGATGCGCCCTGTTCCAGCGATGCCGCTGGCCTCTGCGGTCGAACACGTAATAGCCGGTGCCGGGATAATAATATCCATCGTACCAGCCATAATATCCACGGTCGTAATAACCGCGATCGTAATATCCGTTGCCCACGCCGACTGACACGCGGCTGTATCCGCTGTCATATCCGTAGGTGCTGCATCCGGACAGCGCCATCGCCGCCACTGCAGCGATCATCAAGCGACCCTTCGCCATCTCATTTCTCCAGTTTTCGTTATCGAAACCGGGAATAGCGAAGCCGGCTTGAACTCGCGCTGAATTGCCTTGATCATCGCGATCAATACAAAAAGGGGCGCGGACCCCAGAGGCCAGCGCCCGCCTTTTTGCCACCCCGGCGGATGTTCAGAGCGCGTATGCGAGCCGGGTGCGGCGGCGACGCATCGCTGCGCCGACCAAGCCGAAACCGAGGATGAACAAGGCCCAGGTGCCGGGTTCGGGCACCGCGCCGGTCCCGAGCGCCGCAGCGTAGCCGTAATTCCCGCCGCCGAGGTCGAGCAGCGACCCGCTTCCCGAACTTAGCGACCCACCTTGCGAAACCGACACGCCCGTCAGCCGGGCGGTGTTGAAGAAGTCCACGGTCCCGGTGCCGACGTCGTCGGCAAACAGCATTCCGGCAAGGCTGAAGGTGGAGCCGGCGAGCAGCGAGAAACTGACCGTCAGGTCGGAGCCTGGATAGTTCGCCGCCCCACATTCGTTGTCGCTGGCGGTGCAAAGCTGCGCCATGCCAAGGATTGGGTAGTAGCTTACCAGATTGGCGCGCCCTTGCTGCAACTGTGACGACGCGGAAAGCGGTATCTGGGGCGTCACCGCCAGTCCGTTGACGATGCGCTGGTATGTCGTGGGCGTGAACACCTCCTCGATCCAGTTCATGTTTCCATCGACGGTCGTGCGTGTGAAGGTGCCTGTCGCCGGATCGTATTTCACCTGCGAGAAAAAATCCCCGTTTGGCGCGATATTGGCGAAACCCTCGAAGTCGCGGGCATCCATCTGCACCTTCGCCCCGTCGCTCCTCGTCTGGGTCAGGAAGATGCGATCGTTCTCGTCGCCCGGCGGGGTGTAGAACAGCGCCGTGTTCGCCGGCCAGTCCGCATCGCTGGCATAGCCATGCGCCGTCCAGCCGGAGCCCTTCAGGGCGTAGAGCTTGAAGTTGTAGCTGTAATCGTCGCCGAGGATGTCGGATGATCCGTCGATGCCGATGGTGAAGCTCACGTTCACCATGGTACCCGCCGCGCCAGACACGGTATAGCTGTCCGACCAGAGGCTGGTCGCGTTCACGTCATAGATGCCGTTGCCGCTGGCGAAGATCTTGTTGACGCCGAAATCGGTTCGGGCGCGGGCATCGGTCCCCCCGAAGGAGGTGGATGCGAGGCCCCCCGCGACCGTGCTGGTGTCGCGGCCACGCGGCGCGTCGTCGTCCCCATCGGTTTCTTCCGATTCCGTCCAGCTGAGGATCTGCTGGGCACTGGCGCCGGTTGCGATGCTGGAAACGGCGAATGCGAATGCCGCGGCGCGTCCGGCGGCGCGCAAGGTAAGACTGGTCATGATAACTGGGCCCCATCCAATTGAGAGGCCCAATCCTTAGCTCATCCGCCGGGATTAGAATTGTAAAGAATCGTCACTTTCCAGCGCGTTCCGTTTCGGGACAGTCGGCACCCCTATCGTCAACGCCGTTCAGATAATCCCTACCTTCTTGCCCGCGCGTTCGAAGATCTCGAGAATCTCGCTCACTTCGCTCTCGGTATGTTCGGCGCATAGCGAGCAGCGCAGCAGGGTCATGTTGGCGGGGGTCGCGGGCGGGCGGGCGAGGTTCACGTAGAGGCCGCCCTTGATCAGCGCCTCCCACATGGCTGCGCCCTGCTCCAGATCGGGCATGATTACCGCGATGATGGCGCTTTCGGGCTCCTCGGTCCCGAGTTTGAAGCCCAGATTCTTCAGCCCCTTGTGCAGGGTCTTCGAATTTTCCCACAGATGCGCGCGCTTGTTGCTGCCGTGCATCAGCTTGCGGATGCTGGTTTCCGCCGTGGCCACCACGCTGGGCGGCAGGCTGGCGGTGAAGACATAGGGGCGGCACACCAGCCGCATGATCTCGAACTTGGGGTGGTTGGACACGCAGAAGCCGCCCACCGTGCCCACGCTCTTGGAAAACGTGCCGATGATGAAGTCGCAATCGTCGATCACGCCCGCCTGTTCGCACACGCCGCGCCCGTTCTCGCCGATGAAGCCCATCGAATGCGCTTCGTCCACCAGCACCATCGCGCCGTGCTTCTTGGCGACCGCGACCATTTCCTTGAGCGGAGCGACATCGCCCAGCATGGAATAGACGCCTTCCAAGATCACCAGCTTGCCGGCGCCTTCGGGAATGCGGCCCAGCCGCTTGTCCATCGCCTCGATATCGTTGTGCTTGAAGGGCACCACTTCGGCATCGCCCAGCTTGCACCCGTCCCAGATGCTGGCGTGGCTATCGATGTCGAGGACGATGTAATCGCCCTTGCCCGCGATGGTGGAGATGATGCCGAGGTTCGCCTGGTATCCGGTGGAGAACACCATGGCGTGATCCATGGCGTAGAATTCCTTCAGCGCCTCTTCCACCTCCTTGTGGCCCTGATAGGTGCCGTTGAGCACCCGGCTGCCGGTGGTGCCGCTGCCGAAATTGCTGAGCGCCTGCTGCCCGGCCTCGATCACATCCGGATCGAAGGTCATGCCCATGTAGTTGTAGGTGCCGAGCAGGATCGTCTCGCGCCCGTTGCACACCGCGCGCGTCGGGCTGAGCACGCGTTCCATCACCAGGTTGAAGGGATCTTCCACCCCGCTCGCCAGCAGGTTCTCGCGCATGGCGATCAGCGGATCGAACTTGGCGAACAGGTCCGGCGCGTGCCCTTCCAGCACCTGCGGTGCGTCCGGCTGGATGATGCCTTCGCTCACTTGTCCACCATCTTGGTCACCGCATCCACGAGCTGGCCGTATTTCTCGATCTCGGCCTGCTGGTTCATACTGATGATGATGTCGAATTCGTCTTCGATCGCGGCGACGAAATCCATCACCGTCAGGCTGTCGAATTCGAGGTCGTGCTGGAAGCTGGTGTCGTCGGTAACGGCGACCCCCTTCTTGTTGAAGGGTTCGATGAGTTCGCGAATGCGGCTGTCGACCTCGGCACGGTCCATGCGGTATGTCCTTCGATGACGTTGCGCCTGCGCAAAGCGGCCCCGCCCGCCGCTTGTCAAGCGCGGCGCGTGGTGGTTAATATGCCAGCAAGCGCCAAGCGGTCGGATTTCATGTCGGTTTCGCTGCCAGTTTCTCAGGCGGTTTCTCAGGGGGGACAAGCATGGCGGATGCGAATTTTGCGGAAAAGATGATGCGTGCGCCGTCCGAAGGGAGCGAGCGCGAATTCTCGCCCCAGGCGATCCACCTGATGCGAACGGCGCAGGTCAACGGGCTGACGCATGCCCGCATGGCCGATCAGAAGGCCTCCATTCTGCTGGGCGCGACCTTCCTCGTGTTTTCGCTCTCGATCACCCGCGCCCTCACGGGGGAGGTTCCCGTCGCGCTGACGGTGCTGGCGTCCTTCGCCTTTGCCAGCTCGCTGGGCGCGGTGATGGCGGTGCTGCCCACGGTGAGCCGGCCCAAGGGCGCGGTGAAGAACCGCAACTTGCTGTTCTTCGGTCATTTCGCGTGGATGGACGAGGAAGAGTGGACGGAAGAGCTGCTCACCACCCTCGAAACCGATGAGCGCGTCTATCGCACCATGGCCCACGATCTCTACCAGAACGGACAGGTGCTTCAGAACAAGAAGTTCCGCTATCTTTCCTTCGCCTATCGGATCTTTATCGCCGGTCTGGTGGTGACGCTGCTGGTGTTCGCGGTGGAGATGGTCGGGGGGGGCTAGGCCGCCGGCGGTTCGTCGCCCAGCAGGTTTCGCACGGCCCGCATGAAGGGGGTGATGGAGACCGGCTTGGCGAGATAATCCTGCGCCCCGGCGCCGCGAATGCGGTCCTCGTCACCCTTGCCGGCATAAGCCGTGACCGCGAGGATGGGGATCGCGCGCAACGATGCATCGCCGCGGAATTGCTCGATCAGCTCCAGCCCCGTGATATTGGGCAACTGGATGTCCAGAACCACGCCGTGCGGCTTGAATTTGCGGGCGGTCGCAATCACGTTCTGACCGTCGGCCACGGGCACGACCTCATAGCCGTTCGCCTTCAGAACGTCGCAGAAAAGCTTGCGGTTGAGATCGTTGTCCTCGACAACCAATATGCGCTTTGCCACGGGTTCCCTTGTGCGATGCGTCCTGCCGACTACCGCCTTCACCGGAGAGATTCAAATCCCCAATTCCCCCGACCCGAACGATCCCGCAAAAAGATCGGCGGAAACCATCGCGCTCGAAGCTCTGGGCTGGGTGCTGACCGATCAGCAGCGCGCCGACCGCCTGCTGGCGCTGACCGGGCTCACGCCCGAGGCGCTGCGCGGCGGACTGGGCGACCGCAGCGTTCTGGCGGCGGTTCTCGAATTCCTGGCGGGGCATGAAGCCGATCTGGTCGCGGCCGCCATCGCGCTCGACCTGCCGCCCGAAGATATTTCCGCTGCCGCAAGAAAGCTGGCCCGATGACTGACCCCCACGATGCCCCCGAAACCGCCCGCCCGCTGGTTGTCTGCGACTGCGACGAAGTGCTGCTGCACATGGTCACCCCCTTCCGCGACTGGCTGGGCGAAAGCCAGGGCGTGGATTTCACCATCGGCAGCAACAATTTCGGCGAAGCGATGCGCTGGTCCGAAAGCGGGGAGCTGGTGGAGAAAACCGAAATCTGGCGCCTCCTGGGCAATTTCTTCGAGAGCGAAATGAACCGGCAGACCGCCATTCCGGGCGCGGTCGGGGCGCTGCGCGAACTGTCGCAGCGCGCTGACGTGGTGATCCTTACGAACATTCCCGACAGCCATCGCGACCTGCGTCAGGCGCAACTCGAAACCCATGGCATCGTGGCGCGCGTCTTCACCAATCAAGGGCCGAAGGGGCCCGCGCTCCAGGCGATCATCGAGGAATACAAGCCCACGCACACCTGGTTCGTCGACGATCTGCCGCAGCATCACAAATCGGCGCGCGAGAGCGTGGAAAATCTTACCACGCTGCATCTCTGCGGAGAGCCGCAACTGGCGCCGCACATCGATTGCGCGCATGTCGCCGGCCATGCCGATGCCCGCATCGACAGCTGGGCGGAAGCGCTGCCCTGGCTGCTGGCCCGCATCGACGATCATATCGCAAACCATCAGAAGGAATCCGCATGAGCGTCGTCACCCGCCTATCCGACATGGGCATCGAACTGCCACAGGCCGCCGCGCCGGTGGCAAGCTACGTCCCGCTCATGGTGCTGGGCCGAACCGTCCATATTTCCGGCCAGCTCCCCTTCGTCGACGGCAAGCTGGTTTCCGGCAAGCTGGGCAGCGATCTGGGCACGGAACGCGGGAAGGAAGCAGCGCGTGCCTGCGCGCTGATGATCCTGGCGCAGCTCGAACAGGCCGAACTGCTCGACCGGGTGGAGCGGATCGTGAAGCTCAACGTCTTCGTCGCCTCCAGCCCCGAATTCTCCGATCAGCCCAAGGTGGCGAACGGCGCATCGGACCTGATGGTGGAAGTGTTCGGGGATGCAGGCAAGCACGCGCGCGCCGCAGTGGGCGTGGCCGCGCTGCCGCTGGGGGCCGCAGTCGAAGTCGATGCCATCGTTGCCCTCAAGGCTTAATCGTACCGGCGGGATCCACCCCGCTTTGCCCGCGGGGCCGACCGGGGCGGGCGTCCCTGCCCGCTTCGACGAAACGGGCAGGATCGCCGCATGACGATCGCTGCCTCTCTCGACCGGCTTCTGGCGCCCCCGCCCGATCCGGCCCGCGTGGCGTGGCTGGGCGACTGGACATATGCCCATCGCGGCTTGCATGGTCCCGGCGTGATCGAGAATTCGCCCAGCGCCTTTCGCGCGGCGATGTCCGCGGGACTGGGCATCGAGTGCGATATCCAGCGCAGCCTGGATCACTGGCCGATGGTCTACCACGACTGGGATTTCGCGCGGCTGATCGGGCGGCCGGACAAAGCGGCAGCGCTGACCCGCGCGCAATGGCGCGAACTGGCCTATCTCGAGAGCGAGGACCGCCCCCTCGATCTTAGCGAATTGCTGGCGATGATTGGCGGCAGGGTGCCTCTGTTGATCGAGCTCAAGTCGCGCCGGGGTTACGACATAGAAGGGAGCTGCCAGCGTGTCGTGGAAGCCTTGGAAGGCTATGACGGAGCGCATGCGGTGATGAGCTTCGATCCGCGCGCCGCGCGCTGGCTGCGCCGCCATTCGCCCCGCACGCTGCGCGGGTTGGTGATGCGCGAGGACGAGCATGGCTACACCAAGCGCGCCTGGCAGCGGCATCTGGCGCTGTGGATCGCACGCCCGGACTTCATGGCCTATCACGTCGCCGCGCTGCCCAATCGCTTCGTTGCCAGGCTGCGTGCCCATGGCATGCCGGTGCTGACCTGGACGGTGGATTCGCCCCAAGCGCGCGCCATCGCCACGCGCCATGCCGATGCGCCCATCGCCGAGGGGGCGGGCCTGGCATGAGCGAGCTGGTGGCCAAGCTTGCCGGATCGGTGGGCGCGTTTTCCGAAGAAGCGTGGGACGCGCTGGTGCCCGACGGCAATCCCTTCATGCGCCACGGTTTCCTGACCGCGCTGGAGGATTCGGGCAGCGTGGGCGATGGCACCGGCTGGCAACCCGCCCCCATCGTGATCGAGGCGGCAGGCGGCGAGCTGCTGGCAGCGCTGCCCGCCTATCTCAAGGGCCACAGCCAGGGCGAATATGTCTTCGATCACGGCTGGGCCGATGCCTATGAGCGCGCCGGCGGGCGCTATTATCCCAAGCTGCAGATCGCCGCGCCCTTCACCCCCGCCACGGGGCCGCGAATGTTGCTGAGCAATCCGGCGCTGGCGGCCCCCCTGCTGGGCGCCGCCGAGCAGGTCTGCACCCAGCATGGCCTGTCGGGCGCCCACGCCACCTTCATAGAGCCCGATCAGGTTCCGTTGTTCGAGGAAGCCGGCTGGCTGACCCGCCGCGATATCCAGTTCCACTGGACCAACCGGGATTACGGCAGCTTCGACGATTTCCTGGGCGATCTTTCATCGCGCAAGCGCAAGGATCTGCGCAAGGAGCGCGCCGCCGCGCAGGGCGAGGTCACCATCGAGCGTCTGCGCGGCGCCGAAATCCGGCCCGAGCACTGGGACTATTTCTGGGAGTTCTATCAGGATACCGGCGCGCGCAAATGGGGTACGCCCTATCTCACGCGCGCAGCTTTCGACCTGATGCATCAGCGCATGGGTGATGCCCTCCTGCTGGTCCTGGCCTTTCAGGACGGAGAGCCGGTGGCAGGCGCGCTCAACATCATCGGGCGCGATGCGCTATACGGGCGCTATTGGGGCTGCACCCGCGACATCCGCTTCCTGCATTTCGAACTGTGCTATTATCAGGCGATCGACGCTGCCATCGAACTGGGCCTGGAGCGCGTGGAGGCGGGCGCGCAGGGCGGGCACAAGCTGGCCCGCGGATACGAGCCGGTGCAGACCGTCTCCGCCCACTGGATCGCCGATCCGGGCTTTCGCGCCGCCATCGCCGATTTTCTCAAGCGGGAACACGCCGGCGTAGCGGCGGACGCGAACCATCTGGAATCGCGCACGCCCTTCCGGAAATCCTAGATCGAAAGGCTCAGGCGGCGCGGCTTTCGGCGCGGTCGGCGCGCAGCCATTCGCGCGCGCGGCGCTGCGCTTCGGCGATTTCGCGGGCGGTCATTTCTTCCGAGACATCGGCGCGGCACATCGCGGCGGCTTCATGCCCGCGTGCGGCGGCGATGTTGAACCACTTGTGCGCTTCGATCATGTCGCAGGCGCAGCCGTGGCTCCCCGTGGAAAAGGCCACGCCCAGATCGTAGATCGCATCCACGCTGCCTTCGGCGAAGCTGGCGAGGCATTCGGCGATCAGCGTTTCTGCCGCCGCGCCCTGCAGCACGACCCCCGCGCCCCCATCGATGCTCTTGAGAAAGCTCACTGTTCAATCCCCAAATCAACCCCCGGCACCCCTGCCGGCTCGTCCTGTTTCGACCCTCATGGTCAAGATAGGGTTAACGGCTTGTGTGGGGATGGCCCTTGGGGGGATGGCGCGTGGTGGGATGGTCACGACATTGGCGCTTGTGCCCGCACGGGGCGTTCCTTATAGGCCGCGCCCATCGGGGAAGGCGACGCGACGGGCGATCCGAACGTGTCTGGTGGACGTCTCTCCGGCGTATTCCTGGGCTGAATAGAGGTAGCGATGGCCACCGCCGCATTCGCCGAAAAAGAGAAACTGGCCCGCATCAAGGCGGCCGTCGGTGACGATTACGTCCCCGGCGAAGACGAAGAATACATGTCCGACAAGCAGCTGGATTATTTCCGCATGCTGCTGCTGGAATGGAAACGCGCCATCCACACCGCCGCCGAAACCACCCTGCAGACCCTGCAGGACGGCCCGATGCGCGAATCCGATCTGAACGACCGCGCCTCCAGCGAAACCGATTGGGGTATCGAACTCAGGACCCGCGACCGGCAGCGCAAGCTGATCGCCAAGATCGATTCCGCGCTGCGCCGTATCGATGCTGGCGAATACGGCTATTGCGAGGTGACGGGCGATCCCATCGGCCTCAAGCGGCTGATCGCCCGCCCCGTCGCGACCATGACGGTCGAAGCGCAGGAAGCGCACGAGCGGCGCGAGAAGGTCAGCCGCGACGATTGAGGCGGCAGCGTTCGCTTAAGCAATTTCCCGTATTAAATGGTTGCAACGGCCCTTAACGACGCCGCTGCTATGCGGCCGCATGATGCCGCGCGATCCATTCCCACCCGATCCGACGTGCCCCGAAGAGGGCGCAGCCGACGACATTCGAGAGACCAGAAACAATTCCCGCGACAGCCTGTTGCTGGTGGCCGACATCCATGCCGACGAGCTGGAGGAACCGCGTCGGGTCAAGGTTCGCAACCTTTCGTCCGGCGGCATGATGGCCGATGCCGGTTTCACCATGAGGCCGGGCACCGCCGTAGGGATCGCGCTGCGTAATGTGGGCATCGTTCCGGGCACGGTGGCGTGGTGCCGGGGCACGCGCTTCGGCATCGAATTCGCGCATGAAATCGATCCGCGCGCGGTGCGATCGCCGGTCGGCGTGGGGGAAAAGGAAGCCCCCGTCTACGCCCGGCCCGCGCTGGAAGCGGCCAAATACGATGGCTGGAACGGCAAGCTGCGCCGCGTCTGACCGATAAGCCGGACCGGGCGCACCGGTGTAGCGCGGGTTTCGCGCAAGTTCGCCGAATTGTCTGGCTGACGGCCCGACCATCGCTTGGTAGGGCATGGCGTCATGTCCATGCCCCGCATCATCGCATCCCTGCTCGCCGCGCTTCTGGCGCTGGGCGGCTGCACGGAGCGCAACAGCGACGGGGTGGACGTGGCGGTGATCGGCGATCCTGCCGATTTCGATGCATCGGGCAGCCGCTTCGGCCTGCCGGGCGCTCTCTTGCGCAGCGCCACCCAGCAGGGGCTGGTCCGGCTGGACGAGACAGGGCAGCTCATCCCCGGCCTGGCCGAACGCTGGATCGTGACCGACGACGGGCTGAGCTACATTTTCCGCATCCGCCCGCTCGACGTACCGGGCGACGACCGGCTGACGGCGCGCACCGTCCAGAAATCCCTCACCCGATCCTTCGCCCAGCTCAAGGGCACCACCATGGGGCTCGATCTCGCCAAGGTCCGCGACGTGCGCGCGATGACGGCGCGCGTGATCGAGATTCGCCTCTACACCCCCATGCCGGGGATGCTGCAATTGCTGGCCCAGCCCGAACTCGGCATCACCTTGCCCGATATTCCGACCGGCCCGATGGTCGCGACCCGTGACGGCGATTCCGCGCTGTTCGCCGTGCTGCCACCGCAGGCGCGCGGGCTTCCCGAAAACGCGGACTGGGCGGAGAACGTGCGGCCCGTTCGGCTGACCGCGCTCAGCGCCGAGGCGGCGATGGAGGGCTTTTCGCAAGGGCTTTACGAGGTGGTGCTGGGCGGCACGCTGGCGGACCTGCCGCTGGTGGATGTCGGCCCGCTGTCGCGCGGAACGATCCGGCTCGATTCCGCGATGGGGCTGTTCGGGCTGGACGTGCGCAACGATCGCGGGTTTCTGGCCGAGCCGCAAAATCGCGAGGCGCTGGCCATGGCGCTGGACCGCAGCGCGCTGATCGCCCCGTTCAACCTCGCCGGCTGGACGCCGACCACGCGGGTGGTCGCGCCGGGGCTGCCGGACGATCCGCAGTTGACCACCGAACGCTGGGTCAACCTGGATCAGGAGGCGCGGCAGGCCGAAGCGGCGCGGCGCGTTGCCCGGTGGAAGGCGGAAAACGGGGATGACATTACACTGTCGGTCGCGCTGCCGCCCGGCCCGGGATCCGATATCCTGTTCCGCGAGCTGGCCCGGCAATATGGCGCGATCGGGATCCGGATGACCCGCGCCGAATGGCAGGCCGAAGGACAGGGTACCAAGCCCGCCGAAGCCGATCTGACCCTGCGCGACCGGGTTGCGCGCTATCCCGGCATGCACTGGTTCCTCAATCAGTTTCACTGCCGGATGAGCAGCGCGATCTGCTCGGCCGATGTCGATTTCCTGGCGGGGCTGTCGCTCAACGCCGCCACGGCGGAGGAGCGCGCGGGCTATCTCGCCGAAGCGGAGACGGCGCTGGAAAACGACAATGTCTTCATTCCCATCGGCGCGCCCATCCGCTGGTCGCTGGTGCGTTCGGGCGTCCAGGGCTTCGCCGAAAATCCCTGGTCGATCCATCCCTTGTTCCCGCTCGCCGGTTCGCCCATGTAGGGGGCATGGACGAGATGAAGCGCCCGCGGCCCCTGGGCCTAGACATCCCCACGGGGCGGAGCCCGGCGGATGTGCGCCGCCGCATCGAAGCGATGGAGATCGCGCTGGAACGCGCCATGGTCATCCCCGGCACACAATACCGCATTGGCCTGGATTCGATCATCGGTCTGGTTCCCGTGGTGGGCGATCTGATCGCTGCCGCCATGGGCAGCTACATCGTGTGGGAAGCGCGCAATCTGGGAATGCCCAAGTGGAAGCTGGCCCGCATGGCGGGCAACATCGCTTTCGACACCGCAGTGGGCGCGGTGCCGGTGGTGGGCGATGCCTTAGACTTCGTGTTCCGATCGAACAGCCGCAACCTCAAGATCTTGCGCAAGCACCTCGACAAGCATCACCCCGAAAGCCGGGTGATCGACGCTTTTAGTAACAGCCAATAGCCTCCTCCTCTGTAGAGGAGGGGAGTTTCGTTTGGCATCCGCCCGCGCTAGGGCGACAGGCCATGCCCGACGTCACCTATTCGAGCTACCTCGATCTCGACCGCATCCTCAGCGCGCAGCATCCCGTGTCGGACGCGCATGACGAGATGCTGTTCATCATCGTCCATCAGGCGAGCGAGCTGTGGCTGAAGCTCTGCCTCCACGAATTGCACGAAGCGCGCGACCGGATCGTGGCCGACGATCTGCGGCCCGCCTTCAAGATGCTGGCCCGCGTGGCGCGCGCGCAGGGGCAGCTGATTCAGAGCTGGGACGTGCTGAGCACCATGACCCCGCACGATTACACCACGGTCCGTCCGCATCTTGGCGGTTCGAGCGGCTTCCAGAGCGCGCAGTACCGGATGATGGAATTCCTGCTGGGCGGGCGGAACCCCGATATGGTCACCATGCACGAGGCGGTGCCCGAAGTGGCGCGGGACCTGCGCGAGGAACTGACGCGCAAGAGCATCTATGCCGAAGCGGTGGCGCTGCTGGCGCGGCGCGGCTTCGCCATTCCCGATGAGGTGCTGAAGCGCGACCATGCCGAGACATGGGCAATGTCGGAGGCGGTCGAAGCCGCCTGGGCCGAAATCTACCGCCACCCCAACGAGCACTGGGACCTTTACGAACTGGCCGAAAAGCTGGTCGATCTGGAATATCACTTCCAGCGCTGGCGCTTCGGCCATCTCAAGACCGTGGAGCGGATCATCGGCTTCAAGAAAGGGACCGGCGGCACGCCCGGCGTGCCTTATCTAGCGGGCGTGCTGAAGCAGGCCTTCTTCCCCGAATTGCTGAGCGTGAGGACCGCCCTGTGACCCGCAAGATCTGGGACATCAGCCAGACGCTGCGCCCCGGCCTGCCGGTGTGGCCCGGCGACACCGCCTTCGCGTTCGAGCGGACGTGGCGGATGGAGGATGGCTCGCCCGTCAATGTCGGGCGCATGACCATGAGCACGCATTCGGGCACCCACGGCGATGCGCCGCTGCATTATGCCGCCGATGGCGCCGACATCGCTTCGGTCGATCTCGATCCCTATCTGGGCGAATGCCTGGTGGTGGATGCGCGCAAGGTGGTGGGCGAGGTGCGTATCGGCGATCTGCCGCATCTGGACCATGTCGACCGGGTGCTGTTCCGCACCTTCGCGCGCTTCCCCCACGAGACTTGGGACAGCGGTTTCACAGCCATCGCGCCCGAGACGATCGAATGGCTTGCCATGCAGGGCGTGCGGCTGATCGGGACCGACGCGCCCTCGGTCGATCCGCAGGAGTCCAAGACCATGGACGCGCACAAGATGGTGCTGGAACACGATCTGCGCATCCTGGAAGGGCTGGTGCTCGACGACATTGCAGAGGGGCGCTACGAACTGATCGCGCTGCCGCTCAAGATCGCAGGCGGCGACGCGGGCCTCTGCCGCGCGATGTTACGTGAAATCACAGTATGATGGATGAAGCCCGTAAACTCGACGCCGCAGATCCTCTGCGTGAATTTCGCGAACTTTTCACTCTGCCCGAAGGCATCATCTATCTCGACGGCAATTCGCTGGGCGCGCTGCCCAAGGGCACGCCGATCCGCCTGGCGGAGACGGTGCTGGAGGAATGGGGCGAAGGGCTGATCCGAAGCTGGAACAATGCCGACTGGATCGCCATGCCGCAGCGCATCGGCGGCAAGATCGCCCCGCTCATCGGCGCGGAGCCCAACGAGGTGATCGCCGCCGACAGCACATCGGTGAACCTTTTCAAGCTCATCGGCGCCGCGCTGTCCATGCAGACCCAAAAGCCTGGCGGAGGCCGCAAAGTCATCCTCAGCGAGCCGGGCAATTTCCCCACCGATCTCTACATGATCGCCGGGCTGGAAGCGCAGGGCCTCGCCACGCGCCGCCTCGCCCCGCGTGGTCAGCTCGCCGAAGCGCTGGACGAGGATGTCGCCCTGCTGCTGCTCACCCATGCGCACTACAAGACTGGCGAACTGTTCGACATGGCGGCCCAGACGCGGGCGGCGCATGATGCGGGCGCGTTGGTGCTTTGGGACCTGTCGCATTCCGTCGGGGCGCTGCCGGTGGCGCTGAATGCCTGCGAGGCGGACTTCGCGGT
>NZ_JBELMO010000037.1:0-29361 GCF_042095715.1 Qipengyuania sp.
CGTCTACGAACAGCGCGCGGAAATCATGGACGCGGAAGCCGTTGACGACGTGGTCGTGGATATGCGCCGCGACGCGATCAACGCGCTTGTCGCGGAGGCCTGCCCACCCGGATCCTATCCGGAGCAATGGGATGTTGAAGGCCTCAAGGAACGGCTCGAGGAGCGGCTCGGACTGACCCCTCCTCTGAACGATTGGTTGGAAGAGGATCGGATCGAACCCGAGATCATCGAAGAACGAATCTGCGCCGATGCCGATGCCATGATGGACGCCAAGCTCGCCGAGGTGGATCATCAAAGGTGGCGGGCCTTCGAAAAGACCATGCTGTTGCGCACGCTCGACCACCATTGGAAAGAACACCTCGCAACGCTCGATGCCCTGCGTCAGGTCGTTTGGCTGCGCGCGCATGCGCAAAAACAACCTATCAACGAATACAAGCAGGAGGCGTTCGGTCTGTTCGAGCGGATGCTGGACACCTTGCGTGAAGATGTGACCGGCCAGCTCCTGAAACTTGAAATCGCGCCGCAAGCGCAGCCGATGCCAGTACCGGAAGAAATCCTCGCGGGGCTACCGGATTTTCTCACCGGACACATCGATCCCTTGACGGGGCTTGAGAATTCCAACGACGCCGATGGTTCCAGGGAGAGAGCGGCGCTGTTTGGCTCTCTGGCCGGCAGCCCCCGCGCGGCGGCTGGACCGGGCGGCGCATCGGACAATCCATGGGCTGGCCAGGAAATCAGTCGAAATGCGCCGTGTCCTTGCGGGTCCGGCAACAAGTACAAGCATTGCCATGGAGCGCTCGCGGCCTAGCGGCGCCTGAAGTGCGCTCATGATCTGGCTCGCCGCCGCCTTTTTTGCCACGGCTTTGCTCTACGCGAGCGTGGGTTACGGTGGCGGGTCGACTTACAATGCGCTGCTGGCGCTCGCTGGCGTCGATTATCGCCTGCTGCCGACCCTTGCCTTGGCCTGCAACATCGTCGTCGTTTCCGGATCCGTTGTCAGGTTCGCAAGGGCGGGTCTGTTGCCGTGGCGGGGTGCCGTCCTGCTTACCGGGATAGCCGCTCCTGCAGCGCTGCTCGGTGGATTGACCCCGTTGGACGAGCGTACGTTCATGACCCTTCTCGGGGTGGCGCTTATCCTGACCGCGCTTACGATGGCGTTGCCATCAAGCCGGGAGGATGGTGAAGCGGGTCGGCTCGGCAGGTGGGTTCCCCTGGCCGCTGCGCCGATAGGCTATCTCGCCGGGTTGGTCGGCATCGGAGGAGGAATCTTTCTCGCGCCGCTGCTTCACATCGTACGCTGGAAGCCGGCGCGCGAAATCGCCGCCACGGCCAGCATCTTCATTCTGGTTAATTCGATCTTCGGCTTGGCCGGACAGCTTATGAAGGGTGGAACGGACCGCCTGGGCAGCGCAATCACCCTGGGTTTACCGCTGCTCGTAGCCGTCGCGATCGGAGGCCAGATCGGAAGTCTGCTGGCCAGCCGGTTTCTTCATCCGGCATGGATCCGCGCGCTTACAGCCGCCCTGACCCTGTGGGTCGGCGTGCGGCTTTTGCTCGGCTAGGAAAATTAGTGGCTCCCCGAGTTGGACAGTCGTGCCACGGTAAAACTCCCTGTTTCGTACGATTTTGGCGTTGTTGGGTTGGGGTAGGTGCCCCCGGGAATGCCCCCGGAAGCCTGCATTGACGGCTTGTCAGGAGGCGGCGATTTCTCGGCTCGCCTTCCAGTTTTCGATGTCCGAAGCGCGCCAAGCGACCGCCTGCAGGGCGATTCGCCGCGGGCGGGGGAAGTCGCCCCGGTTCATGAGTCGGTAGATCGTGGCCCTGCTCAGGCCGGTCTCGGTCTCGACCTCGGGGCGGCGAAGAAAGCGATCAGACATCAGGCGATCTCCCATTCCACTACGTCGAAGGGGTGACCGGTGAGCGACCAATTCGTCGTCTCGGCCGCCCAGCCCAGTTTGCTGTCGGTGTTGACGGGCTTGTCGCCCTGGATCGTCCCGTCGCGCAGGCGGACCTTCACGCGCTTGCCGATCGCTTCGGGAGGGCAATGTCCGGGGTTGGGGTTCATGCTGCCCGACCCCGCTTCCATTGCTCGAAATCCCGAGCATGATCGGCGCAGAGATCCTTCTCGGGCGCCGGCGAAGTCGTGCAGCTCGCGCACAACGGGCGATCGCAGGTGCCGCTCCGTCGCGCCGGCACTTTCCAATCGCAGAGCAGCGTGGCGCGGTTGCCGCAGGGGCAGCGTTTCTGGCTGCCCGACGAGCATACGATCATCGCGCCGCCGCCGGGGAGGGGGACGGTTTCGCAGATCATGCCGGGACGAAGGGCGCGAAGTGGGCGCAGCCGAGATCGCCGCGCGTCGCGCAGCGGGGGCAGGGTTCGCGGCTGGGTGCCGGCGAGCGCTGAACCAGTGCCAACGTTGTGCGCCCTTGCACCGAGAACGCATGATTGACCGGGAGGGGAGCCACCGCGCGGCTGACGCTTGCTTCACGCAGCGCTTCCCGCCGGCGCGCCGCGACGATGCCATAGGAGGCCATCGCTTTGGCGAGGGCGGCGCTGCTCTGCGCCATGGCGCGCTCGTTGCTCCGGAACTCGAATGCCTCGACAGGCGAGCTGGCCGACCGCGCGGAATATTCCGGGTGCTTGAGTTCGCCGGTCATTGCGCCATCTCCGGCTCGGACAAGATGTCCTCGTTGTAGCCGTTGAACTCCGGCTCGCCGCCGAACTGAAGCAGCGGGTGGAGCCAATCATCCTGGTCGGCGAGGATCTGCGCGGTGCGGACCGAAAGCGGCTTGTCCTTTGCATTGGCGAGGCCGCGGCGTTCGCCTTCGTCGACGAAGGGCTGGGCCATCCCGACGCGGGCCAGCTTGCCGAAGAGACCGGTGAAGGCGGCGGTCGGCTGCAACAGGTCGCGCAACTTGGCGGGCTCTGCGCCGAGCGCCTGTGCGAGTACGTCGTGGGCGGGCACGGCGAAGCCGGCGCCGTTGAGGCTGCGGACCAGCGCAAGCCCGGCCAGCACCGCCTCGGCCGTGCGCTTGATCTTCGGTTCGGCCGAGAGGTAGCAGCGCAGGCCCGACGCGGGATCTTCGAGCCTGAAGGCCGGATGATCGCGCAGGGTGCCCAGCACCTGCTCCCAAATTTCCCAACCCATCTGGCCGTCGCGCTGGCTTTCCATCAGTGCGGCCGGTTCGCGCTCGCCGATCGTCCAGCCTTCCTGTTCGATGCCGCGCGCGCCGGTTTTCGTGGCGTTTTCGCGGGTGAACTCCTGCCGCAGGGCCGACCAGGTGAGATAATCCACCGGAACATCGCGCTCGGTCGTCGTCAGCAACAGGGCGCGCAGCAGATCGCGGCGCAGGGCGCGCAGGATCTCCACGCCCGACTGGGTCAGGCCGTGTTCGTCGCGCAGCACCTTATGGGCTTCCTGACGGTCGGCGTGGTGGTGGCGATCGAGAGCTTCGCCAGCACCGACCGCCTGAGCGGGTTCCTTTTTGGGGCGCGATGAATTGGGCTTCTCGAAGGCGGCCTTTGCCTTCCGGCTCGCCCAATAGAGCTCTGCGGTCCAGTCACCGCTCTGTTCGATCGTGATGACTCCGACGAAATCGTCCGGATCGGCGCCGCGCGGGATACGGGCGGTCTCCCAGTCGCTTTTGCTAGGACTGATCACCAGATCGTGGTCGGCGATACCAATGCGCTTAGGCGGCTCTGCCTGGAAGCGCAGATCCCGTTCGCCCCAGGCATTGCGCGCCATGCCGCGGCAGACGTCCATCTTTTCGGCCACCAGCCTGCGGAGCAGATCCTCGTCGACGACGCGGCCGCGCATGCTGTCGGGTCCGTCGGCGAACAGATCGAGCTCGAACACGCCGCCGTTGCCGCGATAGATCGCCTCGCCCACGAAATGGAGCATGCGGGCCAGTTCGCGATCGCCGACCTTGAGGAACTCGCGGATCGCCGGAGGGGTTCGGTGGCTTTTGTGAAGCGGGCGGAAATGGGCCCATGCCTCCGCCTGCAGATCCTTGTCGGCCGTCGCGGCGAAGGCCATCGCCTGATCGGCGGAGATCTCGCCCGCGATGTAAGCGGCGAAGATCTCTGGCGCGAGTTCGCCGAGGCGAAGCTGCCGCTGCACCCAGTTCGGGCGCTGGCCCGTCTGGCGCGCGATATCCTCGACCGACAAGCCTTCGGCATGGGCGGCGGCGATCGCGCGATGGACCTCGTAATCGCGGAGGGTGCGGCGGAGCAGGTTCTCGCTGAGCGACAGGAGGATGATCGCGCCAGCGGGCAAATCCCGGACGGAGGCACGGATCGGAAAATCCGGGGGCAGTTCGCCCGCCTCGATCGCGCGCGTGATCGCCCGGAAGCGGCGGCCGCCTGCCAAGACACCGTAGGTCGCCGATCCTGCCCAGTCAGCTCCTGGCGGGACCGGGTGGAGCGTAAGTGCCTGGATGAGGCCTTCGGCCACGATCGAGGCTTGCAAGGCTTCGACGGCCGCGCAGTCCTCTTCATTGAAGCGGACATTGAGCGGACTGATCGCGAGCTCGTCGAGGGTAAAACTGCGTTCGGGCGGGTTGGCGAGATCGGCGGCGGAGGGGGCGAGGGTAAGGGCCATCAAATCAACTCCGGCTGGCGGTGAACGGACCGGGCGCGCTGAAGGCGGTCCGGGTGGTGGGCGACGTGGGGTAGGGGACTCATCGGGAGGCGCAGTTGGAGGGAGTCGAGCCGCATGCGCTCGGACCACTCGGCCAGTTCGCGCTCCGTCTCCGCTTCGTGGGCTTTAAGCGCGGCGCGGTACCGGAGCTCGGTGCAGTCGAAACAGGTGCAGACCGGGGCTTGGGGATCGTGCCAGCGCGCCATCAGCCGCGGCTCCAGCGATCGAAGCATGTATCGCAGAGGTCCTTGCCCGGCTCGATGGGAGCGGCGCAATTGAAGCAGCGGCGGGGATCGGCGCGGCGCAATACGAAGATGCCCAGCGCCAGGCCGGCCAAAGCGAGGGCACCGATCACGATGTCGCCGGCACCCATCACCCCAGCCCCAGCGCGGCTTTGTAGGTATGTCCCGGCTTCGCCGGTTCAGCTACGCTTCCGAGGATGGTCGAGAGGCCGCTCATGGGGTGATCCCCAAGGCGGCTTTGTAGGTTTCCAGAATCGCCACCATTTCCGCGCGATCGTCGGGCTTCATTTTTCGGAGCCGCACGATTTCGCGCATCATCTTGGTGTCGTAGCCGACCGCCTTTCCTTCGGCGTAGACGTCGCGGATATCGTCGGCGGTGCCCTTCTTTTCTTCCTCGAGGCGTTCGATGCGCTCGATGAGCAGGCGGAGGCGATCGTCGGTTGCGTCAGCCATGGGCCAGCTCCGCTATGGTGCCTTCATGAAGAAGGTGACCGTTCACTTTCGACGCGGACTTGATCGCCTCCGCCAACGCCTCTGACTGGCCGAGCAGAAGGGATATACCCAAGCCGATTGCCGTGTTGGCAACCCCGGCACTGGATGAGCGATCGAGCGTCGAGAGAAAGGTTCGCATCGCGGACTCCGCGGCGTGGCAGCCCAAGTCGACGATCTCGTCGGCGGCTCCGCTGGGAAGGGTAACGCCGGACAGTCCTGCCGTGCGCTCGATCGCGCGTTTCAAATCGGCGCGCGGGAAAGCCGGCAAAGCATCGTAAAGTGTGATGAGATCCATCACGCGGTCTCCCCGGCGGAAGTGGGAAGGGAAGTTTCAGCGGCGGTTCGTGTTTCGGAATCGGCCCTCAAGATACTGATGCCGATTATGATCAGCCCGACACCGAGCAGTATCAGGCCGATGGCGAGGCGCAGGGTGGCTTCGTCAGGCATTAGGCGGGCTCCTTCGCGGGATTTGTGGGGGTGGGGATGATTGTGATGGTGCCGGGGGCGGGGGCGTGGGCGCAGGCGCTGCACAGAGGCTCTTTGCCGTCGATCTCGGGGCCGGAGGTCCAAGCGCAGGGCAGAATGAAAAAGCTGCCGTCGCTCGTGCCGATCGTGGAGCGGCAGGGGTCGTTCCAGCTGCAGGCGCAGCGGGTGCAGATCCGCGGCTGCGGCAGATGGGGGAGGGTTTGGGGGTCCGCGAGCGCCAGATCGACCAGCTGACCGTAGATCGTGCGATCGAAAGGAAAGACGTGCTGTAGAAGTGCCGTCTGCGGTGGGGAGAGCGTGGTGCGATCATCCTCGGCCGCGACGAGTTCGAAGAGGATCTGGCCGGTCTGGTACGGGCGGATGCCGAAGCTCATCAACGCGACCTGGCGCGCAACCTCGCCGATGCGAATGCCGGCGGCCTCTCGGCGTTTCCTGAGATAAGTGCCTGGCGGCATCGGTGCGCTCCTGAAAAACGGCAAAGGGAGAGCGCCGCCGGAAGTAGGTCCGACTGCGCTCAATCGATGGAGGGTGGGCGACGCGCTTCGGTTGGGGGGAAAGCGCGCCGCCCGGGACGATCGCCGGAGGGTCTGCCGCCAGAACGGCAGGGGAAATTCCCCGACGAAACCGGATTTAGGGCGGCGCTCGCGTTGAGGGCTGACCCCAGGCCGAGGGATCGGAAGATACCTGCTCCAGGATCGCGAAGATCGGCTTGTACTCTTCGAAGGCTTCGCCGAGCTCGCGCAGGGCCGTAGCGACCTCGGCGGCGGTGGCGCCGGGCTGGCATGCCCGAACGAGCGCGGCATGCGCTTCGCCGCCTTCCTTGATCAGGCGCTCGGTCCGTTCGAGCAGCTGGTGCTTGCTCGAAAACCGCGCCGCGGCGGCGACGTCGAGTTTGGCGCCATAAGCCTCGTACAGGGGGGCTCCGACGCCGCCGGCCTCCTGGTAGGCGAGATCGAGCGCGATCGCATCGTCGACCGGGATCTTCTCGCGCCGATCGGGATCGCCCCAGGCGCGCGCCATGCTGACGCTGCGATCGGTGATTGCGGCGATACTTTCGTACCCTTCCTCGAGCTGACCGGCGATGCGGGCAAGCGCCTGGTCTATGGAGAGGGGAGGGCGAAGCTTGGTCATTGTCCGGGCTGCCCGCTCTCGCCGGCTTGGCGCCGCGCCATCGCCGCGCGGCTGTCGCGGGCCCGGGCCGCGTTCCCGTGAGGCTGGATGAGCGCTGCAAAGCCGCCCGACGTGCGTAGCAGACAGGACTGGCGCGCTTCTGCAGCATCGGCGGCGATGATGAGCGCAATCATGCCCGAACGCCTTCAAGGGCGGAACTGGACCCGTCCGCCGGACGGGAGGGGGCAGTGGCGGACGGGGGCGCGGGCGGCTCCTCGCGCGGGTAGAGATCGGGGCGAAGATCATGGCGGGAAACGCCGGTGGCTTCCTCGACGCGGAGAACGTGCTCGGCGGGGAGTGGCTTCTTCTTGTTTAGCCATTTCCACACGGTTGGCTGCTTCACGCCGCAGAGTCGTGCGAGGGCCCCTTGCGACCCGGCAACGGAAACGGACTGTTTCAGAGCAGCTTGCGGCGACATGGCGATCCAATACCGTAAAGTATGAGTCGCAATACCGATTCGTTTATGGGAGGTCAATACCCCACGGTATTACCCTCACGGGATGATAAATGCTGCTCGGGTCATAGCGCGAATGGAGGCGCTCGATCTCTCACAGGGAGAGCTGGCCCGACGTGTCGGCGTCGCTCAGCCATCAATTTGGAAGATCACGAACGGCGAGACGCACAACCCGCGATACCTGCCAAAGCTCGCTCGTGAACTCAGAACGACCCCCGAGTATCTGACCGGTGAAACGGATAATCCGGAAGCCGACTACAACGGCGATGCGCTGAGCGGCGACGACCGCCAGCTTCTCGATGTTGCGCGCAAGCTCACCCGGCAGGATCGCAGCGTCATCGTCTATCTGGCCAATCGGCTCGCGGAATGCGGTGCCTCGGACACCGTGCATGACAAGCAACACACATACAGGGCGGCGGGGTAAGTTCGTCGCTCAACGAGGGGGTATTTAAAGCAATGGAACTCGAAGCCAGCATGGCGGATCTGGCCGCCAAGCTCCGTGAGCATCGTCAAATTCTGGAGACCGAGGAAGCGGCAAAGACCACGCTCGTTCTGCCATTCCTCCGAGCTTTGGGTTACGACATCTTCAATCCTGCCGAGGTGAAGGCCGAATTCACGTGCGATGTCGGCACCAAAAAGGGTGAGAAGGTTGACTACGCGCTCTGCGTAGGCGGGGAGGTGCAGGTTCTCGTCGAGTGCAAACCCGTCGCGTCCGAACTGTCGCTGAAGCATGCGAGCCAGCTTTATCGCTACTTCGCAGCCACGAATGCCCGGATTTCCCTGCTCACGAATGGCGTGATCTATCAATTCTACACCGATTCCGATCGGGCAAATATGATGGACGATCAGCCCTTCTTCGTTTTCAATCTCGAGCAGTATCGTAAGGCAGACCTCAAGCACCTGTCAGCATTTGCGCGGCAGGAATTCGATGTCGACGCGATCGTTCGTCAGGCCGGGAATTTGAAGCTGCAGTCGCAGGTGACAGCAACCCTACGCCAAGAATTCGCTGCACCTACCGATGACTTTGTGAGGTTGATTAGTTCGCGCCTCCACGAGGGTCGCCTGACGGAACAGGTCAAAGAGCGGTTTCAATCGGCGATCGTGCAGAGCATTTCATCGATTATTCGTGACGGTGTAAATGAGCGTCTAGAGAGTGCGATCCGCGGTGAGGAGATCGAGGATACCACTGCCACCGAGCCGGAGGACGATCAGGGTGGCGTGGTTACGACGCAGGTGGAAATCGACGGCTTCAATATCATCCGGGCAATCGGGTCCCGTCTTGTGTCGCCCGACAGGATCGTGGTGAGGGATGCCAAATCCTACTGCGCGGTCTTGCTGGACGATAACAATCGGAAGGCGATCGCACGGATGCACTTTAACAGCCCAACTTCCAGATACCTCGGGGTAATGTCAGGAAAGAACGAGGAGGCTCGGCACGTCGTGGGAGGACCGATCGACATATACAGGCATGCTGACGCGCTTGAGGCGCGGATAAGGGAGCTGATCGAAAAATGACCCCGACGTCATTTGCGATGCCGAGGAAGAAGTCGAGTGGGCGGTGGTGTTGAGCAACGGCCTGAAGAAGATGGCGGCGTGAGCGAGATTGCCAGGAGGCTGGCGCTCGACGCGCTGGAAGAGGTCCGTCGCTGGCGCGGCGAACGGTTTCTGGTCGTCAATTTCGGCGCCGTGGCCGAGGGCATTACCGGACGGGTCATAGAGACGCGGGCCGATGCCGCCAGCACCGAGGCCTTTCTCGATCTGCTGCGCACGATGGCGATCCAGATGTTCGGAGACATGCCCGATCTGCAGCAAAGCGAACAAGGCGCGCGGCTTACCCGGGAGATCGTTCAGGCGATCGAGGAGGCCGGGATTGGCCCGCAGCGCTGGTGGCTGGAATGGGAGATCGCGTCCAAGGTCGAACAGTTGCTCGCAAGTCGGCCCACCGGCCAGACGCGGCCGGAGTGGGAGGGCGGGATTACACAATCGATCATCACGGACGAATTGATCAAAGCGCAGGGCGATGACTGACCCAACGCCCGAGGACGCTGGCGCGAGAAGGTTCCCCCGGGGGAAACGACACAGGGCTTTGCCATAAAGCAGGGAGGGGGCAATGAAGCACAAGCTGGAAGTACTGGCCGAATCAGCCGAGGCGGTGGCCCGGGTGGCATCGAAGCTGATAGAAACGGGTTCGAAGGATCATTCCGCGTTGCACGAGGCGCTGCTCACCTATCGGGCCGCCATCGTCGCCTATTCGGCCGATCCGGCGGTGAGCGATTATGTCCGCAAGGATGCGCTCCAGTACACCGGCGAAACGCGCGTCGCGATCGAGCGCATCGCCGACCTGATCGATCAGCTCAATGACCGGTGAGGGTGCCTTCCGGGCCGAGGAAGAGGTCGAGTGGGCGGTGGTGTTGAGCAACGGCCTGAAGAAGATGACGGTGTAATGCCAGCTTTCGACGTCCCTGAAGACCTCACTGCGCTTACAAGCCGCACGGCGCTGATCCGCCTGACACGCATGATCGTGACCCAGTCGTACATCAACGAGGCGATCGTGGCGCAGCTGGATCTGATCGCTAATGGCGGTAAGCCCTCTATCGAAGCCATCGGCGATCTGGCGGACAGCTGCGCCAAACTGCTCGCCTTGAACGATCAGGTACTCGACGATCTTGAGAAGGTCATGAAGTGAGCGTCGACGATTCGTTCATGTCTAGACGCAGCCAGGAAATGCGCACAGAGGAGCTGGAGCGGAAGTTCGACCAGTTCGAGCAGAGAACCGGCGGCGGCAATGGAGGCGGCGGGATGGATCAGCGCATCGGACGGCTCGAAGGGCAGGTGGACCGGATCGGGGATAAGCTGGATCGGTTGAATGACCGGGTCAGGGACCAAGGTGAAACGCTTGCTGCATTAAGCCGGGATGTCCACCATTTGCCATCCAAAGGCTTCATCGTCACTAGTACAGCGCTGACCATTTCCCTTCTGACTGGGATTTTGCTCTTCGGTGACAGACTGCTTGCATTGGTCGGCACCTAATCAGCGACGGCATTCCCATTCGCTATCAGCGGCCTTACAAGGCGGCGTGACGCGCATTTTAGCGCCCGGCCGATAACCGGGAAGACATTGCGGACGTAAGCTGGGGGCGCGTCACACTTTCGTCCGGGGGTACGACCGGGGGTTTCCGCCGACGCGAGGCCGCAGAAATGCCCATACCCCGGCAGACGATACGGCCGCCGCGTTCGCTCGCTTCCCTTGCGCCCGATTTCACCCTATGTTCTCCTCTGACGGGAGGCGGGGGATGCCATGGGTTCCACGCCACAAGCGAATGATGCCGAATGGGTGAAGCTGACGCCGGAAATGGCGAGCTTTCGCCTTCTCGCGCTCGCCTTCATCCGGGACTATGTCGGACGCACTGGTCAAAGCCCCAGCTATGGGGAGATCGCCGCCGCGCTCGACAGCAACCGCAACCGGGTGCGCAAGGCGGTGAAGAGCCTTGCCGAGGAAGGTCTGATCATCCGCACGCCCGGGCACAGGGGCCTTGCCCTGCCATCGATGCGCGAGGAGGCCGTGCGGCAGCTGCGCGCGCTGGGCTGGTCGGTGGACGAGGATGCTGAGCAAGCCATTCCGCCCGTTACAAATCCGCCTCTGCTACCTCCGGCTGCGCTGACCTATCCTTCCCGTCGATCGAGCGAGAAGGACGAAACGGATGGCGACGCCCCATAAGGAAGACTGGTACAGCAGAGCCCATCCGGAACGCGCGGCATCGGAACGATCGCTGCGCCGCGAGCGGCGCGATCGCGACAAGGCGCACCGGAACCGCAACAAGCAGTTCGATCGGGGGACACCCGAGACCGCGCAGAAGGCTGGACGGGTTCGCCAGGGCGCCCTGGCGCGCCTTTACCAGGCCGGGCATTTATCGGCCGACCAGCTCGCATCGAGCCAGGAGATCCGCCAGATCGCCGAGATGCTGACGCGCGACGTGCATATCGGCACGACCAGCGTCGAGACGCGGGTGGATAATGGCGGGCGGGGAAGCGGGGCGTTCTTCGAGAAGCTGGGCACGGTGCGCGCCGAGATCGCCTATACGCGCTGGCGTGCCGAGCTGAGCCATCCGGGCCCGGTGCTGGCCATGATCGTCCAGGACGAGGCCTGCCGCAACGTGGCGCGGCGATCGGGCATGCGGGATGCGACCGCGCGCAAGCTGCTGAGCGAGGCGCTGGACGCGTGGCCAGGGATCATGGGGCTGACCTGCAAGACCGTGGGTCCGGCGGATCTTCTGGCGATGCAGGCGGGGCTGTACTGAGGAAAATTCTGCCCGTTACAAATTGGCCCCTGCCGATCGGGCGCCGAATTGGCCAAAAACGACCCCGCGATAGATCCGTCTTCACCGGATGACCCCCCGAGATGGCCCGCTTCCTCACCTGAGGAGGCGGGCCTTTCGTTTTCAGGGAGAGGCCCCATGCGTGGCGCGTAATTCGACACAGGTTCGGCCCAGCCTCGAGCAGCAGCTCGACGCGCAGGTCGATGCGCTGGATGGCCTATTGGCCGAGGTACGGCTCGGCGTCCGCAACCAGCGCCACTTCGACGAGCTCGAGGAGAGCGCCGTCGCGATCGGCACCGGCCTGCGCGATGCCTTCAGGACCGCGCCCCGGCCATGAAGCCCGAACCGATCGACCTCGATGCGCTGAAGCGCGAGGCCGAAGGAACCGGTGACTGCGTCGTGCAGCGTGCTTGGCTGGCGCGGGTACATGAGGAATTGAGCGCGCTGCGCGCCATCCAGGAGCGGCTGGGATCATGCTTCGGCTTGCCGCCCGGACAGACATTGTGAGCGCCGTTCTTTCGATCTTGGGTGCTTCGGCCTGTGCCGAAGCGCGGCAGGGCCTGCGTGCTGGCGAGCAGTTGCGCGCGCAGCTGAAGGCGCTGGCTCACGGTACCGGCGTAGTTCTCACGCATGCCGAGAAATACTGGGCCACCCTGACCTTCAAGGGCGCGCGCCATGTGCTGAAACTACGATTCGAAGGGCGTGCCGAAATTGAGTGCGGGGAGGCAATGCTCGCCGCGCTGGATCCGCAAGCCTTGATCATTCCCGGCCAGCTGGTGGCCTCGATCGCCGTCGTCGCAATGGACCAGGTCAACGGCGATGCGCCGCGCCTCGACGTGACGATCGAGGCCTTACTCGCAGAGGACCACTGATGACGACGCCCATTCGCCAGCCTCGATCGGTCGAAGCGGCGACCGCGCTCTGCGAGCGCTATGCCGAGCTCGACGGGCAGATCGCGGCGATTGAGGAACGCCGGCAAGCGGACCTCGCGGCGGTCAACGCCGACGCCGATCGCGCCGCCAACGATCTGATCGCCCAGCGGGATGCCATCGCGCCCAAGCTGGCGCCCTGGTGGGCCGGTGCGGCCGAGACGCTGACCAAGGGCAAGCGGAAGTCGATCGAGCTGGGCGGGTGCGAGATCGGAACCGTGAAAGCCAAGGATGGCCTGGCCATCGATGGCAAGGATGATGCGATCATCGGCAAGCTGCAGAAGCTGCGCTGGGCCAAGCCCTTCCTCCGCCCGAAGGTATCGTTGGACCGGGCCGCGCTGCTCAAGGCGACCGAGGGCAAGCGGAAGGATGAGCTTGCGGAGCTGGGCGTGACGCGGTCGGTCGGCGTGCCTTCGTTCTTCGTGAAGCGCACCGGGCAGGGCGGCACGCGGGGCGGGCAGTGAAGCTGTCCCGGCTTAGCGAAGTCTCGGCGATGCAGATGCGCATGCGCCGTATCGAGGACGCTCTGGCGGCGACCGAGCTGGGCTACATCGCTGTCAGTCTGGGCGGCAAAGGTCAGGACGACGGGCTGACCGCCGTGCTGAGGGCACCCATCCTCACCGAACTGAAGGCTCGCAAGGCCGCTGTGGTTCGCGAGCTGCACGAGCTCGGTGTCGAGGTAGACTAGGAGACATCGATGTACCGTCACGTTCATGCCGCGCTGGCAATGGCCAGCGTGGGGCTCTTGGCCGTCGCCGCAGCCGCGCCTGTCAGCACGATGCAGATGGCCGAGCTGCAGCAGCTGCGGTTCAACTCGCATCTGCCTGTTGGCCAAGGCAATGGCAGCCGTCGATCGAAGGGCGCGCAGGCGCATCCCAAGCGCCGGCGCAACCTTTCCCGCCACAGCCAGCGTGTAAGGCGCAGGCATCGCAAAGCCGCCTGATGCCATCGCGCCCGCCTGTCTTCCGTCCATCGGGATCGAAGGATCGGAAGGCGTGGGCGCCGATGGATGGCCTCAAGGATCGGCGCAAGCGTGGACGGGCCGGCCAGCGTGATCGAGCACAGGTGCTGGCCGAAGAGCCGTTCTGCAGGGCTTGCCTCGCCGAGGGCAAGCACGTCCAGGCGGTGCGGGTCGACCATATCAAACCGCTGTCGGCCGGCGGGAGCGACGAGCGGTCGAACAAGCAGGCGCTGTGCCTGCGGCACCACGACGAGAAGTCCGCCGCCGAGCGGGCGGCCGACCACCGTTCACCTTCAGCCGACCGAGGCTGAACGGGGAGGGGGAGGGTCGATCTCTCGGCCGCCCCGGCGCCGGACACCGACCCCCAGACAAATTTTTGCGTGGGCGATTTCAAAGGGTAAAAAGTTGCGGGTGAGGGGCAATGCCTCGAGGCGGCTCTAGGCCCGGCTCGGGCAGGAAGCGGAAGGAGCCGGAGCTGAAAGCGCTGGCGGGAAATCTCCGCCACGATCGGACGCAGGCGGCCACGACTACTTCGCCCGGCTCGATGATCTGCCCCGTTCACCTGGGCGATCTCGAGCAGTTGATGTTCGGATCGATCGCAAAGCTTCTGGAGGAACAGGGAAGAGCAAGCCCCCACTGGGTGGAACACGTCGCGTTGACCGCAATGCGGTTAGCGCAGATCCAGCTCTACAAGGCCACGCTCGAGGTCGAGGGCCACACCTACGAAACGGAATCGCTAAAGAAAGTCGGCGAGCGTGAGATCGTGACGCGCATGGTTCGGGCGCGGCCGGAGGTCTCAATGCTCAACGAGGCGATGCGTCATGCGCAGTCGTTGCTCGGCGAGCTAATGCTTAATCCGACCGCAGCGATGCGCCTGGTCGACGGGCACAAGCGAGAGCCAGGCGCCTTCGACGATTTCTGAGGAGCCGAAGATATGATCGAAGGCCTCGGCGGTTGACTTGGAGCAGCGTGATTACACGGCGATCGCAAAGCAGTATGCGCGCGACGTCATCAGCGGGAAGCTACCCGCATGCAAGTCGATCAGGCTCCAATGCCAGAGGTTCCTGGACGATCTGAAAGCGCAGAAGAGGAAAGAATTTCCCTTCAGGTTCGATCCGGCGAAAGCTGCCAGGATCTGCAAATTCATCGAGCGGCTTCCGCACTCCAAGGGCAAGTGGGCTCGGGAAAAGAACAACACGATCCGGCTCGAGCCGTGGCAGGTCTGGATCCTCAGCTGCTCTTACGGGTGGCTTTATAAGGGTGGCGCGCGGGCAGGGACGCGCCGGTTTCGGCGCCTGTTCGTCGTCGTACCTCGCAAGAACGGCAAGTCGGCCATCGCGGCGGGCGTCGGGCTTTATATGTTCTGCGCCGATGGAGAGTTCGGAGCCGAAGTCTATTCGGGCGCGACCAACGAGAAGCAAGCCTGGGAGGTTTTCAAGCCGGCCCAGTTGATGGCCAAGCGCACTCCGGCGCTGCTCCATCGGTTCAGCATCGAGGTCAACGCCAAGAACCTCGCCATCATCGAAGACGGTTCGAAGTTCGAGACGATCATCGGCGACCCGGGCGACGGGCAGAGCCCGAGCTGCTCGATCCACGACGAATACCACGAGCACCCGGACGACGGGCAGGTAAGCACGATGGAGACGGGCATGGGCGCCCGAGAGCAGCCCATGCAGCTGCTGATCACCACTGCTGGCGACAATCTTGCCGGGCCCTGCTACGCCGCGATCCAGGAAGAGCGCGCGAAGCTGGCTGGGATAGGCCACAATGGCGGACCACCGCTGGAAGATGAGACGTTCTTCGTCGAATACACGATCGACGAGGACGACGACTGGAAAAGCGAGGCCGCGCTACGAAAGGCCAACCCGAATTTCGACGTCTCCGTATCCGGCGATTTCCTCCGCGCCCGACAGCGCGATGCAATAGCGACGCCGCGAAAAGCCGGGGCGTTCAAAACGAAGCATCTCAATCTCTGGGTGGCCGCGAAGGCAGCCTATTTCGATATCGAGGCATGGAGGAGGTGCAGGGACCCCGACATTCCGATGAAGCCGGTCGAGGCGGTGGAACTGGAGCGGTTACGCGGCAGACGATGCATCGCCAGCCTCGACCTCGCGTCGAAGGTCGATATCGCTGCCTTGGAGCTTCTCTTCCCGCCCATCGGCGCGAAGGCGACGATCGATGATCCATACATCCGGATCGGGTTCTACTTCCTGCCGGCCGAAACGGTGTTGAAGGTCGAAGCCTATCAGAACTGGGACGCGCTCGAGCTGATCAACGTCACCGACGGTCAGATCATCGACTATGACGAGATCCTCGAGGTGCTGCGGGAAGTGCGCGGGTACTTCACGCTCGAGCAGGTTGCATACGATCCGCACCAGGCGACCATGCTGGTCACCACGATGATGAGGGAAGGCTTCCCGGTCGTGGAAGTCCGACCGAACGTGCTCAACTTCAGCGAGCCGATGAAAGAGCTCGATGCCCTTACCCGGGCCGGGACCATCGCGCATAGCGGTGACCCGGTGATGGAATGGGAAATGAATAACGTGGTCGCGCAAGCGGACGCGAAGGACAACGTTTACCCGCGCAAGCCGCGCGAAGAGGCGAAGATCGACAATCCGGTCGCGTTGATAGCGGCGCTCGCCGTGGCGATGACCAAAGAGGAGGAAGACGTGCCGACCTCCCCTTGGGACGATCCCGAATACGCGCTCAACGGAGCCGACAGCGAATGAGCTTTATCGACCGCTGGCTCGGCCGCGGGGAGCAGCGTTCGATCGAAAACCCGTCGATCCCCGTAAGTGCTTCCTTCGAGGAGCTGATGGGGTTTTTCGGAATCCTCGAGCGGAACAATGCGCTTCCGATCATCTCGACCGAGGCAGCCCTGCAGGTTCCCGTCGTCTGGTCGATCGTCAACTTCCTCCCCCGCACACTGGCATCGCTTCCACTGCATACGTTCAAGGCGGGAGAGAACGGTGATCGAGTAAACGATCCGCGCGCGCAGTTGCTGTCCTTCGCTCCCAACCCGGAAGAAACAAGCTACGCCTGGCGCGTTTATCACTGGCACCAGGTCTTTACCGGCGGGCGCGGTCTCAGCTGGATCGAGCGGTTCAATGGTCGGGCAGTCGGCATCTGGCCCATGAACCCTTCCCTGACCGAGATCAGTCGGCGTAACGGGCGCAAGAGTTACCACTTCGAAGGCCGGACCTATGATGCCACCGATGTGATCGATACGCCCTTCATGATGAAGCGTGATCGCCTCGGCAGCTACAGCCCGATCGCCAAGTGTAACAAGGCGATCAGTCTCGCGATCGCGATGGGCGATTTTGCGGGCGGCTTCTTCGCCGGCGGCGGGGTGCCGCCGTATGCGCTTGAGGGGCCCTTGCCGAGTGGCGCAGACGCGATGAAGCGCGCCCAAGAACAGATCCAGCGCGCCATCGAGCTGGCTCGCCAGTCTGGTCGTTCATTCTTCGGCATGCCCCCGGGCCACAGTCTGAAGCCGATCGGGATCGATCCGGCCAAGGGTCAAATGACCGAGGCGCGGCTATTCCAGGTACAGGAGTGCGCCCGTATTTGGCAGATGCCTCCCACCTTTGTGGGAGATCTGTCGAAAGGAAGCTTCAGCAATACCGAACAGGAAGACCTCCGGCTCGCAAAGCACCTCGTGATGCAATGGGCCAAGGCGCTCGAAGACGAGCTTACGCTCAAGCTTTATGGCATGCGACCGAGCCGGCGCGTGAAGCATGGTCTCGATGGCCTCCAGCGCGGAGCATTCAAGGATCGCTCCGAGGCGCTCGCCCGTGCCATCATGACCGGACAGCTGACGCCGAACGAATCGCGCGCGCTCGAGAACCGGCCGCCCAAGGAGCACGGCGACCAACTCTACATTCAACAGGCGACCGTCCCGCTCGGAACAAAGCCTGGAATTGGACACAACGGCGGGCCCGCGCTCGATGACGATACAGACGAGGAGGATGGCGCCGATGCCGGCACCCAAGAGTAACGACGGGCGCGAACTGCGCACCCTCACCAAAGGGCTCGAGCTGCGGTTCGCTCAAAGTGATGGGCAGTCGTCGACTACGAAGGGATATGCCTGCCTCTTCGACAACGTGACGTCGATCGGCGGCTACTGGCAGGAGCGATTCTCGCGCGGCGCTTTCGCGAAGTCGCTCGGTGAGCGGGACGTTGTCGCGCTACACAGCCACGA
Organism: Qipengyuania sp.; assembly: GCF_042095715.1. Lineage (GTDB taxonomy): Bacteria > Pseudomonadota > Alphaproteobacteria > Sphingomonadales > Sphingomonadaceae > Qipengyuania. Next base: position 17,890 of record NZ_JBELMO010000037.1, read on the forward strand.
TGACGGGCGACCGATGGGGCGCATGAGCCGCGATACCCTGCGCATTCAGGAAGACGACAAGGGTCTGCTTTTCGAAAACGACTTGCCCGACACGCAGGACGGCCGCGATCTCGCAACGTCGATCGACCGCGGCGATATCGAGGGGATGAGCTTCCGCTTCCGCGCGCTCAAGGAGGAATGGGACGAAACCCAGGACCCTCCGATGAGAACGGTGATCGAAGCGGAGCTTTACGAGATCACCTATACGGCTTTCCCGGCTTATCCCGATACGGAGGTCGGCATGCGCAGCCTTGAGCATTCGCGACAGGATCGCCGGGATCAGAACAAGGTGGCTGCCTGCAGTCGGATAGCCGCGCGGCGCGCGCGTCAGGCGCAGGCGGAACGGGGCATCCGCCCCAAGTAATCACCGGGCCCGTCCCGAGGCGGCGATGCAAGTGCTTCGCCCTTTCTGCCCCGCTTCGGCGGGGTTTTTCAGTCCCAGAGGTGACAAATGACCCTGAAGGAAATGCAGGAAAAGCGGGAAAAGCTCGTCGCGGACGCGCGCGCCGCTCTCGAAGAGATCAACAAGAACACGGACGAGAGCCGCACGGCCGAGCTCGAAGCACGTCATGACAAGATCATGGACGAGCTCGACAAACTGGACGCGAATATTGCCCGCGAGGAGCGCGTTGCCGTAGCCGAGCGCGTTCAGGAAGAGCGCCGCGCCGCGCAGCGCCCGGCCGGTCGTGACGGGACGGTTCGTGGTGCCGACGATGTCGAGGAACCGACGAGCGAAGAACGCGCCGCACAATACCGCTCTGCCTTTGCCCGATTTGTCTGCGGTGCGGAGCTGAGTACGGAAGACCGCGCGTTGCTGCGCAGCTTCGAACAGCGCATCCAGAACACCGGCACCCCCGCAGATGGCGGTTACACAGTTCCTGTCACCTTGATGGCCGAAATTATCAAGTCGATGAAGGACTGGGGTCCGATGTTCGACGAGGACATCGCGCGGGTGATTTCGACCAGCGGGGGTGGCACCATGACGTTCCCGACTATCGACGACACTGCCGGAACCGCTGGCGCTCATGCCGAGGGCGGCGCGGTGACCGACGATGGCGGTGCCGACGCGGCATTCGGAGCGAAATCGCTCGGCGCCTTCAGCTTCGACACTGAATGGATCCGCTGGAGCTGGGAACTCGATGAAGACTCGATCTTCTCGATGGAAAGCCTCCTCGGTTCGCTTCTCGGTGAACGGTGCGGCCGAAAGGGCAATCAGCAGCTGACCGTCGGCACCGGCGCAGGCCAGGCTCATGGCATCGTAACGGCCTCCTCGCTCGGGAAAACGGCAGCTTCTGCTACTGCGATCACCTCCGACGAGCTGATCGATCTCCAGCATTCGGTCAATGCGGCCTATCGTCGCAGTCCGAAGTGTCGCTGGCAGTTCGCCGACGATACGCTGAAGGCGATCCGCAAGCTCAAGGACGGCCAGGGCAACTATCTCTGGCAGCTCGGCGACATCCGCGTGAACGAGCCCGACAAGCTGCTCAGCAAACCGTACTCGATCAACGATGACGTGCCGGCGATCGCGACCGGTGCGCGCGCGATCATTTTCGGCGATCACAGCAAGTACTTCGTCCGGAAGGTGGGCAAGGTCCGCACCATCGTCGCCCGCGAGCGCTTCGCGCCCGATCTCGGCATCCTCGGCGTCATGCGTCTGGATGGCGAGCTGGCCGATACCGCTGCGGTGAAGCACCTCAAGCTGGCATAACGCCGAGCAAATCAGCCGGGCAGGCGCAATCCTGCCCGGCTTTTCTCCGAACGCCGGTCGCGGCCTTCCGAGAAGGGAGATACCCATGCGCAATTTGAAGATGCTGACTGGCCTTTCCGGCCCGGAACTTACGCTCTCGCCCGGCGACGAGCACGAGTTCGAGGATGCCGAAGCCGACCGTCTTATTGAGGCCGGCTTCGCAACCGAAGCTGAAGCTGCAAAGCCTGCCGCCCCGGCGAAGAAGCCTCGCGCGAAAGCCTAACCGATGGCCTGGAGCGCGCCAACGACGGTGACACCGCCCGGAGCGGCTGCAGTGACGCTGGCGGCCGCCAAAGAATACCTCGTTATCGAGGACGATGCGCTCGACGGTACGATCGAAGGGTTCATCACCGCCGCCGCCGGCAAGATCGAGGACACAACTTCGACGCGGCTTGTCGAGCAGACAGTGGAATTACTCGCAGACAGCTTTAGCGATCTGTCTCTCTTGCCGATTGGCCCAGTGCTCGAAGTCGCGGAGCTCACGTATCTCGATCCCAATGGTGCCGAGCAGCCACTGGAGAACAGCGATTTCGAGTTGTTCGGCGCCGGTCTCGAGCGAGGCATTCGTCCAGCCTTCGGCCAGCGCTGGCCGAGCGCGGCAAAATGCAAGGGAGCGGTGCGCGTCGTCGTCAGCGTGGGTTACGAAGCTCTGCCCATGCCGCTCTGGCTTGCCATCCTGCAGATGGTGGGGGCCATGTTCGCCAATCGGGAAGAACCCGGCGGCGTACCGGTCCCGATCGATGCGCTAGTGAACCACCGCGTATGGGGTTGAATATCGGCGCGGGCGAACTTCGGCACCGTATCACCATCCGCCGGTCGGAAGAGGTGCAGAACGCCAAGGGCGGTTTCGATACCGCTTGGTCGGACGTTGCCACCGTGCGGGCCAAGATCGAGGGTCTGGACGGGCGCGAGAGCATGATGGCGCAAGCGCTGCAGGGCATCTCGAGCTATCGCATCACGATCCGCTATCGCGCGGGGATCAGGGCGAGCGATCAGATCCGGCTTTCCGATGGGAGCACGCTCAACATCACGGCGCCGCCGGCGGATCCGGACGGGCGCCGGCGCTGGCTGACGATCATGGCCGATAGCGGCAGCGTGCGGAGCGAGATATGACCGCGCCGCTATCCCGGCGCATGTCGGAGGCGCTGATCGCGAACTATGCGTTTTTCGCCGCCTTGCCGGAGGAAGCGCGGGAGCGGCTGAAGACGGGCATGGCCGAGCTGGGGCAGGATGTCCTGGAGGCGCAGCAGCAATCGGCGCCGGTCTATTCGGGGCCGGAGCGTAAGGGCGTGGTCCCGGGGCTGCTCAAGAGCGAGCTGACGGTCGCGGAGGCGTTCGCGAACCTGCGGGTGCGGATCGGGTTTCCGCAGCTTCGCGGCAAGCGGTCGAAGATCTGGTACGCAATCGTGATGGAGTACGGGCGCCAGGCGCGCGAGGTGCCGATGCGGCGGCTGAAGAATGGCGCGCGATCGGAGTGGCGCAGCCGGATCGGGGCGGGGACCGCCAGGGCAGGGCTGAAACCGGACGATCTGCTGACCGCGCGCCGGACGATGCGCGTCGGCGCCATCGAACCGCGCCCCTTCGTCCACCAAGAAGAGAGATTTTACGCCGTCGCCGACGCGAAGCTCGCGGAACTCGTCGACGGATTGACCGGGGAGGCAGTGGCCTAGCATGTCCGATCTGCTCGAACCCGCGCAGGATGCGTTGTTCGCGGCTCTGAAGGGCATCGAGGGAGCGGACGGCCTGCCGGAGTTCACGGTCTATCAACATGTCCCCGAGGAAGGGCCCGGCGATCCGTTCCGAAACAAGATCGTGGTGGGCCAGCTCGCCAGCGAGAATGCGGAAGGCAAGATCGGGCGCGGCGAAGCTCTCGAGGAGATCTCCGCAGAAATCGGTTTCGTTTATCGCGGCACGGGCCGCGGGCCCATGCTGGCGATGATGCGCGCGGCGCGGGGGGGCCTGCAAAACGGCGGTCTCGAGGCCGAAGGGGCCGAATTCGAAGCGCCACGATGGATATCAGCCGAGGCATCCAACGCGCTTGCCGACGGCGTCACCTACGTCGGCATCCAGCTCTACAGATTTCACGCCGCGCCCGCCTGAGGCGCGTTTTCACTTACCGACCGCCTGAAGGAGGGCACAATGGCACTGAAGCTTGGCCAGAATTATCGCTTGCTCGTCACGGATCCGGCTACGCCGGGCGAATTCCTCACAATCGGCGGCGAGCAGCGTCTCTCACGCACCGATTCCCCGAATGCCATCGATGGCGCGTCGAAGGACGATGGGAATTATCAGGTCGAACTTTACGGCCAGCAGAAAGTCTCGATCACCGTGTCGGGCAAGGTGAAGCTTCCCGACGCGGGCCTGAAGGCGCTCGACGGGCTGGCGAAGGTTGCGGGTTCTTCCGATGTCGTGAAGATCGTGGATACCACGGACGATACCGACGTGTTCGTCTGCGAGATGAGCGTCGGCCAGCGGCAGGTCGACTTCGACAATCAGCAGGTGGCTACCTACAGCTTCAACCTGTCGATCGCGGCCGCGCCGACCACGGACGCGCTGTTCGGCTGATGGCGACGGCTCCCAAGGCGGCGGCGCGCAAGCGCCGCGCGCCGCGATCCGCCGCCAACGCCAATCGCGGCGAGAACACGCTTGTCCTCGGCGGCACGGCCTATGTGCTACGGCCAAGCTATGCCGCGATCACCACGATCGAGGAGCAGCTGGGCCGTTCGTCGATCGAGTTGCTCCGCGCGGCCAACGGAATGGCGCTCAGTTACGAAGATCAGGGCGTCATCGTCGCCGAGCTGGTCCGGGCCGGTGCCGCGAAGGACGACGAGTTCACGCGCAACGTCTCGGCCGAGCGAATGGGCGAGCTAATCTTCGAAGAGGGCAGTGCCCCGGCCTTCGTGGCGATCACCGTCGCGCTGGCGAGCGCGGTTGGCGGCGGGCGTACCGCGGCGGGGGAAGCAAAGCCGGTGACGAAGGCCTGACGCCTAGCGAGCGTCACCGGCGGATGATGGGCACGATGATGGACGCGTTCGGCTGGAGCGCGGACCAGTTCTGGACGGCGACCCCCCATGAGGCGTGGGCGGTCATCGAAGCGCGCCAACGCGCGAACGAGCGATAGGAGACACCATGGCGCGTACCAAGCCGCTGGTGATGGTCATCGATGGCAACGTCGATGGCCTGAAGACGGCTGCGCGCGCTACAAGCAATGTCCTGACCGAACTCGAGAACGGGGCCACCGCCACGCGCGAGGCCTATGTTGAAGAGTTTGATCGCATCGCCAATGTCTCGCAGGCAGCAATGGACCGGATGGCCAAGGGCATCACGGCCGACATCAACCGCATGCGCCGCGAAGCGGAGCAGGCGAGCCGTCTGGGCACAGATTTTAACCCGGCGGCGGGCTTCAACTCGCAGAGCCAGCAGTTGTTCGCTGACAACAGTCGCAAAGCTGCGGCTTTGGCATTTGAGCAAGAAGCGGCCTATCGCGCGGCGGCAGCGGCCGGGGGCGAACTGGGTACGCGCATGGAGCAGGCCGCGAACAGCCTGCTCCTGCATGCGAAGTCCCTTACCCTCGATGCCGATGCAGCCGAGCTGGTCGCTGACGAGCTTCGCAAGGTCGAGACCGCAACGTCCGGCCTCGAAGTGGAGGGCGAGAAGGCGGTAGGGACTTCGGGCGCGATGCGCACCGGCTTCCAGCAAGCTGGCTTTCAAATTTCCGACTTTGCCGTCCAAGTGGGCGGAGGCACATCCGCAATCCGCGCCGGAGCACAGCAGGCGCCGCAGCTGATCCAGGCGCTGGCCCTCATGGGTGGCGGGGCCGATCAGGCGAGCACCCGCTTCGGTCGCTTCGCCGCATTTATGGGCGGGCCATATGGCGCAGCTATCACCGTGGCCGTCTCAATCCTCGGTGCGCTCGCCACCAGCCTTCTCGATACCGAGGATGCGGCGGACGAGGCTGAAGATCGGACCTACGACTTCGGCCGATCTCTCGACTTCCTCTCGCTCAAAGCAGAGTCGGCCCAGGATGCGATTAAGCAGCTTGTGGGTGAAACCGAACGGCTGCTGAAGATCGAAGGTGATTTCAGCAAGCAGGTGGCAGCCAATGCCCAGCGCGCGCTTGTGCAGGGCCAGCAACGTGTCGCGAATGCCCAAGGCGCCCTAGACCGCGCCGAAGCAGCGGACCCGGCGGCTGCAGCGCTCGGCTTAGATATCGGGCCGATCGGCGAAGCACGTGCCGAACTCGAGGCGGCAAAGAAGTTCGTCGCCGAGGCGCGGATTGCGGCGCAGAACGCGCAAATCGGGCTTAGCCAGCGGAGCGTGATAGAAGGCCGCGATCCGTTCAAGGCTCGGCTCAATCGCATCGCCGAGCAAGTCGGCACCCTCGAACAACGGCGTCGGGATTCGATCGACGTCGAGGCACTGGATCCCAGTCTTCGAAATTACGAACTTCGCAAACGGAATGCGATCTACATCTCGGAACCGGAGTACCGTGCAGAGCTTGCTCGCCTGGAGGGTTTGCGCGAAGCGGCCGAGAAGGCGAAGCGCGACAGCGAGCGAACCGACCGGCCTTCGCGCGGCGGGTCGAGTGCGCTCGGGGGTACCGTGGCGCTTCTGAAGGAGCTCTTCCCGGGCGTCCAGATCACGTCGACCACCGGCGGCAAGCACACGAAAGGCAGCGACCACTACGCCGGTCGCGCCGTCGACTTCGTTATCCCGGGCCAGATGAGCGAAGCGGACTTCGAGGGTGTGCGTTCGACGCTCGAACAGGCGGGCGTGCAGATCCGCAGGGGTTCGTCGGGGCGTGAGCAGTTCTTCGGGCCGGGCAATGGTGCGAGAACGAAGAACGATCACAACGACCACTACCATCTCGCCTTCGAAGGAACGCCCTCGCCAGAGGATGCGCGCAAGGTTGAGGAAAAGCGCGATGAGGAAGCGCAGCGAAATCGCCAGGCGCTTGAAGGGGCGCTGCTCGCCTCCAAGGAAGATCAGGCCCGGCTCGCGCGGCTCGGCGTCACCGACGCGGCGAGGTTGGCCGAGCTGGATATCGCGGCGATCGACGCGGCGCTGGAGCGCAAGCTGGCGCAGAACGCGAAGCTCGCGCTCGATCATTCAGAGCTCGACGCGCTCGATCGCGCCAATGCCGAGACCGAAAAGCGCGCGGTGGCGGAGAAACTGCGCACGGACCTCGCCGAAAAGGCCCTGACGGAAGAGCGCCGGCGCATCGGCGCGGCCGCTCAGCTGATCGAGATCGAAGGGCAGATGGCCACCTCGACCCGGGAGAAGAAGGCAGCGGCGCAGAAGCTGCTCAATCTGCGGTACCGGGACGACAAGCTGGCAGCGAGCGAGCAATTAGCGCGGGACGGAAATGTCGAAGCCTATCTCGACAATCTCGGCCTGGCTCAGGCCAACAAGAAGGCCGACCAGAACCAGCTCGACAAGACCTTCCAGTCCGACACCGGGCGCTATTTCGACAAGCTGAAGGCCAATGTCGGGGACATGGACGAAGCCTTCGATGGAGTGGCCGCACGCGGTCTGGCCTCGCTCGAGGATGGGCTGGTCGGGCTTATCGACGGGACCGAGAATGTCGCGGGTGCCTTCAAGCGGATGGCCACCTCGATCCTCGCGGATCTGGCGCGTATCGCGATACAGAAGGCTATTCTGTCCGCGTTCGGTATCGGATTTGCGCAAGGCAACGTCCCCGCCAAGGCGACCGGCCATATTCCGGGCTTCGCCAGTGGGGTGATTTCCGGGCCCGGTAGCGGAACCAGCGACAGCATTTTCGCCTGGCATGAAGGCATGGGCCTCATCCGCGTGTCCAACGGCGAATCGATCATCACGGCCAAAGGAACACGCAAGCACCGGGGGCTGCTGAAAGCGATCAACGAGGATACGCTGCCGGCATTTGCGGCGGGAATGATCGGCGAGGTCTCCTATCCCACGATCCCGAGTGCGGCCTCGTTGCGCGAAGGGCGCGCGGCTCCGGTGCATTATTTCGATCTGCGCGGCTCGGTCGTGCTCGAGGAGCTCTTTCAGCAGATGCATCAGATCAGCGCCGCCCACGCCGGCCGTGCTCTTGCGGCCGCGCCGGCGATAGCGATGGACGAGATGGCGCAGACGAATTCACAGCGGATCCCGACGTGAGCTCGATACTGCTCAGCCTTCCACGTGGGATCCGGACCGATCGGCCCCGGATGATAGATTTTGGGGGAGCAATCGTTCCGCCACTCGGGGGAGCCGTCCAGCATCTCGATCGTCTTGGTACCCGCTTCGCGCTTGATCTGACGTTTCCGACGATGCGGACCGAACCTGACGGCCGGATCTGTGCGACGGATCTTTGCAGGGCGAAGCTGGAAGGCGCAATCGCGCCATTCGCGCAGGACGGGCTCGATATCGGCAATCCGGGCAATCCGGTGGTGAATGGTGGCGGTCAGTTCGGCTCCTCGATCGCGCTTCGCGGCTTCACGTCCAACTACACGATGCGTTACGGTCAGGCGCTCAGCTTGGTCGTTGGCGGTCGCCGGTACATCGAATTTGCCGCGGCAACGACGCAGGCGAGCGAAGCAGGCTTCATGCTGCTCCCAGTGTTTCCGATGCTTCGTGCTTCGCCGCCCGATGGTGCGCTCGCGGAAGTGGCCGAGCCGAAGATCGAAGGCAGCCTTTCGGGTAACGAAGTGTCTTGGACGAGGCTGACCTCGCCGCACTGCCAGCTCGGCACCATAACGATCACGGAAGACGAATAATGGGGCAGCTCAACCCGGCGCTGCTCGCCGAGATGCAGAAGCGGCGCTTCACGCTGTTCGGCGCGGTGGAGATCGTCCTGCCGGAGCGAACGGTGCGGCTTCTCGACGGCGCGGGCGAGGTGATGATCGGCGGAGAACGATATCTTGGTCGGGATCCGGAGTGGGGGGTTCTCGCCTACGTCAAAGGATTATCGGATAGCGACGGTGACAGTTCGCCGGCCCCGGTACTCGGCCTCGTGCCTTCGGGCGAGCTCGCATTGTCGCAGATGCTGAACCCGGCGCTGCAGGGTTCGCCCGTCTCGGTCATGATCGGCGCGCTCGATCGTCAGACGGGTTCGCCGATCGGCGAAATGTACGTTCCTTTCACCGGCGAGCTCGATGTCGCCACACCCAGCTGGGATCTGAACCGCCGGGAAGTCGAATTCGCGCTTTCCGGTGTGGGCGAGCGGCTGTTCCAAGTGGAGGAGGGCCGAAGGCTGTCCGACAGTTTTCACCAGACGGTCTGGCCGGGCGAGCTGGGTCTGGCGTTCGTGACCGACGTCGAGAGCACGGTCAATTGGGGCCAGTCGACGTCCAGCACCGCTGGAGGAACGCGCGGCGTCTTCGAGCGCCCGCTCAATCAGGAGGTGAGCCGATAGCGAAGAACAAAGTTCCCGCGCTGGTGAGGCGACGGGACGCAGCCCAGGACGCGCTGGATCACTGGCGTCCGCGAAAATGGCGTATGGGCGAAAGCGACTGCGTGCGTATGTTCGCGCGCCACGCGCGCAAGCTGGGGCACCAGGTGCGCATTCCGCCGGCGCGCAGCTACCGCACGGTGAAAGGTGCCCTCGCCAAACTCGAGGAGCTTGGACACGAAAGCCTGCCGGCAGCAATTGATGCTCTTGGGTTCGAGCGCATCGCGCCGGCGGCCGCGATCGTCGGCGATTTGCTGGAGCTGCCGAGCGAAGACGGCAGATTGCCGGCGCTGGCGATCGCGCTGGGCAACGGGCGGGCGGTGGCATGGCACGAAGGCATTCCGCACGGCGGCGCCGACGTGCTTCAGCCGCTCGAGCTCGTAACAGCCTGGAGGCTCGATCCGCGATGAAAGTCCTGAAGGTGGCAGCCATCGTCGTAGGCGTCGTCGCGCTTGCGGCGACGGGAATCGGCCTGGCGGCGGGTGCCGGCTCGCTGGCGGCCGCTTTCGGGGCCGGCATGAGCACGCTGGGGCTCGGTAGCATCGCAGCGACTATCGGTTCCGGCGCTCTGGCCACGATCGCAATGGCGGCGGTGGCGATGGATATCTCCATGATCGCCGGCGCTCTGGCGCCCAAGCCGAGTGGCGGCGGGAGCCAGACGAAGTGGAAAGCCGATCCTTATGCCGGCATCCCATACGTGATGGGGCGGACCAAGGTCGGCGGCAACCTCGTCTTCAAGCGCGGCCATGGGAAGAACAATAAGTACCTGACCACCGTGACCGCGCTGGGGCTGGGCCCGTTCGCGGCGATCACCGCCACCGCGATGGACAAGACGCCGACGACGTTTGGGGCGAACGGCGCGGCGCTGGGCAAGTACGCAGGCCAGATCTGGCAACGCACCCAGTTGGGCGCGTGCCCCGAGGCGTCTGCGCTGTCTCCGCCGGTCGATGCGCCGCCCGGATGGACAGTCGCGCACAAGCTTTCGGGCCTCGCCGCGGCGATGAACACATTCGCCTACGACGCCCAGAACGAAAACGGGCTCACATCGATTCCCCCGCCGTCCTGGATCGTGCAGGCGGGCCTGGTCTACGATCCTCGGCTCGACAGCACCTATCCGGGCGGATCGGGACCCTGCCGGGCGTATGACGAAAGCACCTACGTCTACAGCGAGGATCCCCATCTTCACGGCCTGACCTGGGCCATGGGCCGATATCAGAACGGGACGCGCGTGGCCGGCATCGGTCCCGATCGCGGACTGACCATCGGGCAGGTGAAGGGGATAGATGTCGCGGCCTTCGTGGAGGGCGCTAATCTCAACCAGGCCCGGGGCTGGAAGATCGGCGGGCAGGTCTACACCCGACCGGATACGCCCTGGAATTCGCTGAAGGCGATGCTGCAGGCCGGCGGAGCGCGCCCGGTCCTGGTTGGCGGGATTATCAGCTGCATCAATCGCGCCCCGCGTGTCAGCCTGGCGACGATCACGCGGGACGATATCGCCGGTGCGTGCAAGTTCGCGGCCACGCAGAAGAAGCGCAGCCGGATCAACGCGATCATTCCGCAGTACCGCAGCGAAGCGCATGACTGGGAAATGGTCTCGGGCAAGCGGGTTTCGGTTTCCGCCTTCGAGACCATGGACGGGGACGAGCGGACGCGCGAACTGCCCTATCCGCTAGTGCAACAGGTCACGCAGGCGTCGCAGATCGCCGCGCTGGACATCTACGAGTTGCGTGAAGCGGGCCCGGGCACCGTACCGCTCAAGCCCTGGTGGCTGAATTACAGGATCGGGGATTGCGTCACCTTCGCACCCGAAGACGGTTTTGCACTCAAGACGCTGGTGACGGGGCGCGGGATCGACGCCCAGACTGGGGCGGTTACGTTCACGCTTCGAGGCGAAACCGATGGTAAGCACGATTATGCCCTTGGGTTGACCGGGACACCGCCGCCGGTCGCGAGCCTGACCTACGCGGATGAGGTCGAGGCGCCAGAAGCTGGCGAATGGCAGGTGCAGGGCGGTCAGCTCAGTGCCGGCGACGTCTCGGTACCGGCGCTGATCGTGACCGGCGCCTGCGCCAATTCCAGTGCCGAGGCGGTCGTCGTCGAATACCGCCTCCATAGCGCCGGTCAGGCCAATAACGCCGGTTGGCAGGGCGCTTCGGTCGGATCGCCTACCCTTACGCGCAAGGAACTGACCTCAGTAACGGGCGGAACCGAATACGATGTCGCGGTGCGCTATCGCGTTCGGGGACGTCTTGGCGCGCGGAGGATCCTTGGC
>NZ_JBELMO010000038.1:0-28966 GCF_042095715.1 Qipengyuania sp.
AGTCCCACACGCCCTCGCCCAGCGCCACGATCAGATCTTCGGGCGTGTCGTCGTGCTCGTCCTCGATGTCGCCGACGATCTCTTCGACCAGATCCTCGATAGTGATGATGCCGTCGGTGCCGGAAAATTCGTCGAGCACGATGGCGAGGTGGACGTGGCCGGCGCGCATGTCGGCCAGCACGTCCAGCGCCTTGCGGCTCTGCGGGACGTAGAGAGGCTGGCGCAGCATGGTGGTCCAGTCTTCCGGCGCGGGGCGGCGCTCGGCGAGATAGGGGAAGATGTCCTTGATATGCATCATGCCGATCACATCGTCGAGCTGGCCGCGGTAGACGGGCATGCGCGAATGGCCATGCTCGGCAAAGGCGGCCACGATCTCGTCCCAGCTGTCGTCCGCCGACAGGGCGATGATCTCGCCACGCGGAATGGCGACGTCGTCGGCGTCCATCTGGCTGAAATGCAGTACATTGCGCATCATCTGCCGTTCGGTGGTGGAGATATCGTCCCGCTCGCCCGAATCGCCGGCTTCGGAGGGCGAATCATCGTCCCCCTCCTCCAGCGCTTCTTCCAGCTGCGCGCGGAGCGAACGCTCGCCGCCGTCCAGTTCAAAAAACTTGCGGATCGCGGGCCACAGCCCGCTGCTACTGTCCGCGTCTCCGGCGGAGTGTGGATGTTCGGGCATGGCCCCTTATTCGGTCCCTGGACTGTCTTGCGTCATGTCGCGGTCCCCATATGGGTCCGCGATACCCATTGTTGCAAGCGCCTTGATCTCCAGTGCCTCCATGGCGGTGGCCTGATCGTCGCTTTCTACATGGTCGTGACCCGCCAGATGCAGCAGTCCGTGGATGACGAGATGGGCGGTGTGTGTTTCCAGCGCGATGCCTATTTCGGATGCCTCGCGCATGCAGGTTTCCAGCGCCAGCGCGATGTCGCCCAGCATTTCCGGTCCACCGTCTGCCTCCAGCGCCAGCAGGTCCTTGCGGGCCATCATCGGGAAAGACAGCACATTGGTGGGCTTGTCCTTGGTGCGCCATTCGCGGTTCAGCTCCCGCACGTCCTCGTCCAGCGTGAACAGGACACTGGCGGACAGCCGCTGGTTGGCAAGCGCCGGCTCCACCGTTTCGGCCGCCGCGAGCGCCGCCTGCGCCAGATCCGCCCAGTCCGCACCGCCTCTGGAGGCAGACGGCCAGCCGTCGATTTCGATATCCAGATCCATCACGCCGCCATCCGTAAACCGCGAGACATGGACCACTTGGACCACGGTCCAGAGGCTAAATTTAGCACCCTTCCCATAGCCCGGACGATGCGACCAGAAACGCGCAACTTCGACACGAAATTCGCACTTGTACGCGGGCCGTGCCGGCCTGCATTCGGGCAGGAGGGCCGAGGCGGCGCAATCGCCAAATCGGGCATCGCCGGTCCTGGATGAAAAACCGCGTCTCGCATGGCGTTTATCTATCCAGAGAGAACCGAATAGGAAAGCAGTTGATAACCATTTAGGTTATCGGCCCTTCATAGGCCTCGACGATGCGGCCCACGATCGGGTGGCGAACCACATCCGCGGCCGTAAATCGGATCGTGCCGAAGCCTTCCACGCCTTCCAGCTTGTCGACCGCGTCGGCCAGACCGCTCATCCGGTCGCCGCCGGGAATGTCGACCTGGCGTGGATCGCCGCAAACCACCATTCGGCTGTTCTGGCCGAAACGGGTGAGAAACATCTTCATCTGTTCGCGCGTGGTGTTCTGCGCCTCGTCCAGGATCACGAAGGCATCGGCCAGCGTGCGTCCGCGCATGAAGGCGATGGGCGCGATCTCGATCTCGCCCGATGCCAGCCGCCGCTCCACCTGCTCGGGCGGCATGCAGTCGTAGAGCGCATCGTAGAGCGGGCGGAGATAGGGATCGACCTTCTCCTTCATGTCGCCGGGCAGGAAACCCAGCTTCTCACCCGCCTCCACCGCCGGGCGCGACAAGATCAGGCGCTGCACGCTGCCGCTCATCAACTGGCTGACCGCCTGCGCCACCGCCAGATAGGTCTTGCCCGTCCCCGCCGGACCCAGCGCGAAGATGATGTCGTCACGCGCGAGGGAGCGCATGTAGTCCACCTGCACCGCGCTGCGCGGTACGATGGTCTTGCGGCGGGTGCGGATCATGATCGGGGGCGTGTCCACCTTGCCCGATATGATCCCGTCCAGCGTGGGTTCGTTGGACATGGCGATGATCGATTCGATCAGCCCGCCGTCCAGATCCTGACCCAGCGCCAGCTTGTCGTACATGGCGTTCAGCACGTCGCGCGCACGGGCCACGCTGTCTTCGGGCCCTTCGATATGCAGGCGGTCACCGCGCGCGGAGATGAACACCCCGAGCCGGTTTTCGACCTGCACCAGATTGGAGTCGAACTGGCCGAACAAGGCGCCCAGCAGACTCTGGTTCTCGAAGGCTATGTCGATCGTGGCGCGCTGCGGCACGCGAGGCGCGGCATGCGTGGTGATCGGATTGGTGCGGGTGGTTCCGGCGGGTTTGCGAGCCATGAAGACGTGCGGGCGCTCCTTTCGCGTGTCAGGAGGTGAAGATACGCGCAAGCTGCCGGGAGACAAGATAGGACGATGCGCATTGGCGTGGAAAGTCACCGCTTTGTCAAACAAACCACACGCAAAAAGGGCCCCGCCGCAGCGGAGCCCTTTCGAAAATCGCGACCTGCGCCGATCAGGCGAAGGCGAGCTTACGCCGGGTACGCAGCCCCGCACCCGCCATGCCGAAGCCCAGGATCATCATCGCCCAGGTGGACGGTTCGGGAACCGCGCCGCCGACGGGAGCCAGCGAGGCCGTGATCGAGAGATTGTCGACCGCCATGCCGTGATCGCTGCCCGATACGTCCTGATCCACCCAGCGGAAACCGAAGCTTGCACCGTTGGCGATGGAAAGTCCGCCGATGGTGCCGGTAACCGCGCTGGAGAAGACGTTGCCGTTGATGGCACCGGCGCCGGAATTGTTGGTGGCGACGAAATCGAGCAGGTTGAAATCGGTCCAGGTGCCGTTGTCGAGCTCGCTCGCATCGAGCGAGAACTGGAAGTTCAGCCGGTCTGCGCTTGCCGAACCCGAACGCCACTGCTCACCGGTGTAAGCGAAGGACAGGCTGTCGATAGCAGCGCCCAGGCCATTGGTGAATATGCCACCGAAATAGACGGGCGAGTTGCTGCCGCTGGTGAGGCTGCCCAGGGCGCGATCGGCCGAATTGCCGAAGCTGTAGGTGTTTCCGGCGTTGCTGGAGCCGGTGCCTGCTTCGTATTCGCCGTCCGCGCGCGATGCGGTGCCGAATTCGACGATCTGGAAACCGGCGGGCAGCGCCGTGTTGGACGAGCCGGTCGAGGCCAGACCATTGAAGTCCTGCGAATAGGACGTGTCGGGCATGGTGTAGCTGGGCGCGGCGGACTTGCCGGCGGCCAGGACGGTTGCCGGGCTGAGAGCGAGGGCCGCGGCGAGCGTGAGTGATACGATACGCATGGTGAATTCCCCTTCGATGATGTGGTTGCCGGATCAGGCGAAAGTGACTGCGGTCCGCTTGCGGCTGGTGCGCATGGCCCCGCCGACGGCACCGAAGCCGAGGATGAAGAGAGCCCAGGCGGCAGGTTCGGGCACGGCGGCGGCGGTAATATCGCCGGTCACGCGGAAATTGGCGTCGCAATTGTTCGCCGCGCCCTTGCAGTTGGAATAGATGCTCGCCCAGTTGGTCATGAGCTTGCCGCCGACGTAGGCGTCACCACCCGTGAGCCCGCCGCCGTTGGCGTAGCTGTAGCCCGGACCGACCACCAGCGCGTTGCGCGCGCTCGAATCGGTGGTGAGGACGAGCGAATACATCGCACCATTGGTCACTGCGAGATCGGGGATCGCGATGTCGAACCACGTCGGGGTGCGCGAGTTGATCGACGCCGGCAGGGTGAAGGCGGTGCTGAACAGCGAGGTGCCGGTCAGAGTCTCGCCCGAGAAGATGTTCAGCGTGATGGGGCTGTTCGGGCGGCTGGGGTTGAGCGAGGCGAACTGGAAACCGACGGAGGTGATGGTGTCGGTGAAGGCGGTGAAGCTCTGACCGATCGGATCGGCCGCGCTGATGGTGACGGAGCGGTTGGTTTCCGGCGTCGCGACGACTTCGAGTGTTTCGGCGGCGTTCGCGGGGAGCGAGCAGGCGAGAGCTGCGGCGGAAGCCGCGAGCCCGGTGAGGACCAGTTTCATAATTTTCGATTTCCCTTCCAGTGACCCAAGAGTCGGTAACGGGCTGTTAACCATGCGATGTTGCTGCATTCGGTCGGTTCCGCGTCAGCTCCGCGTCCTTTGCGTGACAAAACCGTGACGTCCCGGTTCGGGACCGTTCATCCCGTTGCGGGAGTTCCCGCTTCGTGCGACACTTTCGCAAAGCGAATCGGTCCGCCCCCAGATGTTTCCGGGGGAGCGATTGCGGCCGGGCCGGCCGTGATTGTGGACAGGAATTCGCAAGCGATCTGGGGGGATTGATATGCGCGGTGGACTCGTGGCTGTTGCGTTCGCACCTTTGCTGGCCTGCTCCGCCCCATCGGAAACCACCACTCCCCTGTCACCCTCGTCCCTGATGCGGCAGGAAACCGAGCGGCGGGTCGCCGACTTCGTGGAGGCGGAAAATCCCGGCATGGGCAAGCTGATGCTGCTGACGGGTCGCACCGATCTCGACAGCGACGGCGTGGACGAGGTGCTCGCCTACATCGCGGGGCCGATGCGCTGCGGAACGGGCGGCTGCAATCTGCTGGTCCTGAAGGATGACGGGACACGCTTCACCAAGATCGGCGAGGTTTCGGTCACCCAGCTACCGGTGGGCGTGCTGAGTACCACCACCGATGGGATGCGCGACCTGTGGGTGACCGTGTATGGCGGCGGCCGTGCCCAGGCGACGATGAGGGTGCCATTCGTCAAAGGGGCCTACGCAGGCAACCCCACGGTGGCACCGGCCACTCCGATCGAAGAACGCGGGGAGTCCGTGATCGGCGACGATCTGCTGACCGTGATGGATTAGGCGGGCACAGGTTCCAGCAATTTGCCGGCAAGCGAATTCGGCCCGGCCTCGCCCAGCCGAACCTCGACAAGATCGCCGATGGCGACATCCCCTTCGAACCAGACCGATTGCAGCCAGGGCGATTTGCCCAGCCATTGGCCGGGATGCTTGCCCTTGCGCTCTACCAGAACCGTGCAGGTTCTTCCCTCGCTCGCCTTGTTGAAGGCATGCTGGTCTCGGTTGAGCGCGGCCTGCAGGCGCTGGAGGCGCTCATCCATCACCTCGGGCGCGATCTGGCCGTCCATCGTGGCAGCGGGCGTGCCGGGGCGCGGGGAGTATTTGAAGCTGAACGCCTGCGCATAGCCGACCGCGTCCACCAGCTTCAGCGTCTCCTCGAACTCCGCATCGGTTTCGCCGGGGAAGCCGACGATGAAATCGCCGCTGAGCGCGATGTCGGGCCGCGCGGTACGAAAGCGATCGAGGAGCTTCAGGTAACTGTCCGCCGTGTGGCTGCGGTTCATCGCCTTCAGCACGCGGTCGCTGCCCGCCTGCACCGGCAGATGGAGGAAGGGCGTCAGCTTCTCGATCTCTCCATGCGCGGCGATCAGTGCCTCGTCCATGTCGGCGGGGTGGCTGGTGGTATAACGGATGCGAGAGAGGCCATCGACCTCGGCGAGATCGCGGATCAGCCCGGCAAGGCCCACCGCCCTGCCCTTCGCATCCTCGCCGCTCCAGGCGCTGACGTTCTGGCCCAGCAGCGTGATCTCGCGTGCGCCGGCATCGACCAGCTTCTTCGCCTCGTCCACCAGCGCGGCATAAGGACGGCTGATTTCCGCGCCGCGCGTATAGGGCACCACGCAATAGGTGCAGAACTTGTCGCAGCCTTCCTGCACCGTCAGGAACGCGGCGGGCACGCTCGAGCGGCGCTGGGGAAGCGCGGCGAACTTCGCGTTCGCGGGCATGTCGGTGTCGGTGGCACGTTCGCCCTGCACCGCCCGGTCGAGCATTTCGGGCAGGCGGTGATAAGCCTGCGGACCCACGACCATGCTGACCGCGGGGGCGCGGGCCATGATCTCCTCGCCCTCGGCCTGCGCCACGCAGCCCGCCACCGCGATCATCGGCTCTTTCCCAGCTGCCCGGCCAGCCTTGGTCAGGCGGCCGATATCCGAATAGACCTTCTCCGCCGCTTTCTCGCGAATGTGGCAGGTATTGAGGACGACCAGATCCGCCTCCTCCCCCTCGGGCGCGGGCACGATGCCGCGCGTCGCCAGCAGCTCGCCCATACGCTCGCCATCATAGACGTTCATCTGGCAGCCGAAGCTCTTGACCCTGTAGGTCCGGGGGGTGGTGGTCGGTTTCATCTATGAAGTGGTTAGCTGTTCAAATGCTGCTGGATGGGCGAGGTCTGGATCCTCGCACTTCGTCGTTCGCATGGATCCAAGCCGTCATCTGCGGAGACCACAGTACAGCCAGTTTTGCAAGGCTAGCAACGTTGAGGACTAGTCCGCTTATTAAAGAGAAGAGCCCGAAGTCGTTAACGGCGACGTAGCCAGCCGAAATCGCGTAGATAATAAGCAAAGAACCGGACGCATACAGAAACGTCTCGACCACTCGGGCCCAACCTCGGCCCCGTCTGGACACCGAAAGCAATAACCAGAACGAAATTGGAATCCAGACTATTGCCGTCAGCAGATCAAATGCGCCCGTAGCGAGTTGCGCGCCTATAACAATAATACCCAGCGTCTCGAAGGTGCGAGCAATTCTGGGGGGGTCGGGGCGGACCTCGCTGGGCACTGCGTGTGTCAGCCAACAGTCGCCTTCGTGATCTTGCCCGGCTCGCGCGGCGGCTCACCCTTGGGGAGCGCGTCGACGTGTTCCATTCCGCTCTCGACCTGTCCCCAGACCGTGTACTGCTTGTCGAGGAAGCGCGCGTCGTCGAAGCAAATGAAGAACTGGCTGTTGGCGCTGTCGGGATTGTTGGTCCGCGCCATGGAGCAGGTGCCGCGCACATGCGGTTCGGCGCTGAATTCCTGTTTCAGATCGGGCTTGTCGCTGCCGCTCATGCCGGTGCCGGTCGGATCGCCGCCCTGCGCCATGAAGCCGGGGATCACGCGGTGGAACTTCACGCCGTCGTAGAACCCTTCCTTCGCCAGTTCCGTGATGCGCTCCACGTGATTGGGCGCAAGGTCGGGGCGCAGCTTGATCACCACGTCCTTGGCTTCGCCGTCGCCGGTGTCGAGCGTGAAGGTGAGGGTTTCGTCGGCCATGTTTCGTATCTCCTGTAATATGGCGCACGATATAGAGGCCCCGCCCGTCATGTCACCCCCGCGCCCGCGTTCGCCGGTTCAGGCCGCTTGCTTTTCGCCCCTCCCTGCCTAGACCGCGCACATGGCCGAGACGGACCTCCTAGAAGACGACGAAGTGACCGCCGAGGAAGCGCGGCCCGACGATCGTATCGACGACGAGCGGCATGACGAGGACAACATCCTCAAGCCCGAATTCGTCGATCGCGTGGCCGAGGCGCTGGAACTGGGCCATGTCGATGCAGCCTACGAACTGGTCGAGCCGCTCCACCCCGCCGATGTCGCCGACCTGCTCGAACTGCTCGACCGCGACGAGCGCCGCCAGCTGGCTGCCGCGATCACCGATCTCATGTCGGGCGAGGTCATCGCCGAGCTGAACGACCACGTCCGCGAAGAGTTGATGGGCGCCCTGCCCGCCTCCGCGGTGGCCGAGATCGCTGGCGAGTTGGAGACCGACGACGCGGTCCAGCTGATCGAGGATCTGGACGAAGCGGACCAGCGCGCCGTGCTGGCCGAGCTGGGGGCGGAAGACCGCATCGCGATCGAAAGCGCGCTCTCCTATCCGGAAGAAACCGCCGGGCGCCTGATGAGCCGCGATTTCGTGGCGGTGCCCGAGCATCTGACCGTGGGCGAGCTGATCGATTACATGCGCGAGCACGGCGACCTGCCGAGCGAATTCTTCGAGATTTTCGTGGTGGACGAGCGCCACCATCCCGTGGGCACCTGCCAGCTGTCCTGGATCCTCACCACGCCGCGCGCCATCGCGCTGACCGATGTGATGAAGCGCGATCAGACGCTGATCCCCGCCACCCTCGATCAGGAGGAGGTGGGCAACATGTTCCAGAAATACGCGCTGATCAGCGCGGCAGTGGTGGACGTGGCCGGCCGCCTGGTCGGCCAGCTCACCGTGGACGACGTGGTGCATATCATCGCCGAGGAAGCGGGCGAGGACGTGCTGCTGCTGTCCGGTGCCGGCGATGGCGACATCAACGAACCCATCCGTGAGGCTTACTCCGCGCGCGTGCGCTGGCTGGTCGCCAACCTTGGCACGGCGCTCATCGCCAGCCTGGTGATCGCGGCCTTCGGCGCTGCCATCGAGCAGCTGGTGGCGCTGGCCGTTCTTATGCCCATCGTCGCCAGCATCGGCGGAAATGCGGGCACGCAGACCATGGCGGTGACGGTGCGCGCGATCGCGATGAACCAGCTCACCCGGTCGAACACCCGGCGCATATTGTGGCGCGAACTGCGCGTTGCGCTGCTCAACGGCACCACCGTGGCGCTGCTGGTGGGGGGCGCGACCGCGCTGGTCTTCACCTCTCAACTGGGCGCTGTGATCGCGGCCGCGATGGTCATCAACGTGGCGGTGGCGGGGCTTGCCGGGGTGATGGTGCCGGTGATCTTCGATAGGCTGGACGTGGACCCGGCGGTGGCCAGCAGCGTGTTCGTGACGATGATCACCGATTCGATGGGGTTCTTCGCCTTTCTGGGCCTGGCGGTGGCGAGCGGCGCCACCGGCTGACGATGCCGATCAGGCGTGGCGGTGCTGCCGGAGTTGCTGATCGAAATCATATTCGGTGAACATGCGCACCAGATGGGCCGCGTTTTTGGCCTTCATCTTCACTGCAACATTCGCGCGATGGATCTCGACCGTGCGCGGACTGATGCCCAGATCGCGGCCGGTTTCCTTGGCCGATAAACCGTGGGTGATCTTCTGCATCACTTCGCGCTCACGGTCGGTCAGCAGGGCGATCCTTGCCTTGGTGTCCATGATGCGATGGTTGAGCGGCGCGGTGATCTCATGCACCTTCGCAAGGGACTTGAGGCGATATTCCAGCGACTGGGCCATGATCGGCCATTCCAGATAATCGTCCGCACCCATGCGCATGGCGTTCACGACATCCCGCGTATCGGGCTTTTCTCGATAGGCGATCAGGCTGAAGGCGTTCAGCGAAATTGCGCGGGCATTCGCCAGCGTGCTCAACGCACGCCCCTCGTCCGCGCACAACACGATCGCCGCACCGATGGGCCTTTCGGAAAATTCCATCGCATGTTCAAAAGGTTCGACATGAACCCCCATATCCAGGATCACGCGCGTCAACGCCGCGCGCCTGGACATGTCCGGATCAATCAGGACCAGCCTATCGGTGTCCATTCCATAGCTCTCCGGACCGCGCGACATGGGCCGCCGGTCCCCTTTAATCCCAACCTGGGGTTTGCGGACCCCGCGATGCCTGAAGGCGATTACGCAACGAAAATACCTATCGAAGCACGGTTCATATCGCAGCGTCGGAGGGCCGCGGTAAGTCACTAACCCGCGCGTAACGTGATCGCGTGACTCCGGAAGACGTGCCGCGCTTGCTTGCAAACGGTATCTGCGGCAATATTCGTATGCATTTCCGGCGCCGAGTCTGCGACTACGGAAGTCGAGGGCAGGACATGTTTCGCCGACCAAGATCGGCAGCTGGGAGGCAAGGCATGTCCGGCGGAGGGGAAAAGAAGACCAAAAAGCGGAAAGGAATAGGTGCGCCCACGCCCTGGGACCGCGCTCTGTTCATCGAATTCGGTTCGATCCTCAAGACTCAGGACATCTTCGAACTTAGGCGCTGCATGCTCAAACTGGCGCGGATCTACGGTTTCGATGCGCTCTATGCAGTCAGCCCGCTGACCCGAAATCCGGAATTCGGTCGCCATCTCAGCTGCCTCAACTTCCCCGCCGTGTGGGAGCGGCAGTGGCGCCGGCGATTGTTCTGGGTGGATCCGCTGATCGATTACTGCCTGAAACACCCGCAAGTATTCATGTGGTCCTATGTGTTCGATAAACCGAACCTTACGCCCGCACAGAAGCGCTACGTCGCCTTCTGTCGCGATCTCGGCATGGGAGAGGGGTTGGGAACGATCGTTTACGGTCCCGGCGGCAGGATGGGCTTCACGGGGTTCGGCAAACCGACCAGTCGCGATTGCTTCTCCGCCCAGTCCTTTCAGGCCGTCGCCACCATCGCCCAGCTCTCTTTCAATCGATATTGCGCTCTCTCGGCCGATGCCGATGGTTCGAAGCCCGAACTGTCACCCCGGGAGATCGAGATCATGGCTTGGGCCGCGCGGGGAAAGTCCAATGGCGACATCGCCACGATCCTCGGAATTTCTCGCCATACCGTCGACACGCACCTGCGACGCGCATTCCGCAAGCTTGGCACCTCAGATCGCACGGTCGCCTGCCTGAAGGCGCTGGAGCTGGGCTATATTCAGTCGTCGGAGCAGAATTTCTCGCCGCAATTTCAGATTGGTAAGCCCACCCCGCCCGTCGAAGACTAGGTAATCCTCCCAATCCATTCCTCGACGCGAATTAACCTTAAGATGCCATAGCACCTCGGGCATTTCTGCCGGAGCTTGCGTTGACCAGCCATCGCCGAACCTTGCTGATCGTGGTGCTCTGCGTGTTCGGCGCCGTCTTGGCGCTTATCCGGATATGGTCCCCCACCTATCCCCCCGGTCTGGCCGGCTTTATCGCAAACGTGCCCGTGGCGATGGATTTCGCGCTTCTGGTAGCGGTCGGTGCTTCGCTGATGCTGATCATGCAATCGTCCGACAAGCGGGCGATGCGTTACGATCGCGACTATAATCAGGAAATTCTCGACAACATCCAGGATGTGATTTTCCGCACCGATGCGCGGGGGTGCTGGACCTCGCTCAACCCTGCGTGGGAGCGGATCACCGGTTACTCCGTGAGAGAGAGTCTCGGTTGGTCGACCACCAGGCTGTTGCACCCCGAGTGCCTACACGAAGCGCGCCAGATCTACCCGCGCCTTGCCTCGGGGGAGGTTTCGGAAGGCACGCTGCACCAGCGTTTCTACGATCGGGA
The DNA here is from genome assembly GCF_042095715.1 of Qipengyuania sp. Taxonomy (GTDB): domain Bacteria; phylum Pseudomonadota; class Alphaproteobacteria; order Sphingomonadales; family Sphingomonadaceae; genus Qipengyuania. The sequence continues at coordinate 11,177 of NZ_JBELMO010000038.1, forward strand.
CGGCGATTGCCGCTATATTCAAGTGAACGTGCGCCGGGTCCAATTCGAGGACGGCGCGTTCGCGGGGACCATCGGCAATATCCGCGACGTGACCGCTCAGGTCCGCCAAGGCGAGGCGCTGGCGGCGAGCGAGAAGCGGTTCCGCACGCTGGCAGAATCGGCACCGATCGGGATCTTTCAGGCTGACAGCGAAGGTCGACTGACCTTCATCAGCAAGTCCTGGGCCCGGCGGTTGGGTCGTACAGTCGAGGAAATGGTCGGGAGCGGCTGGTTCGAGCATGTCGTCAACCGCGAGGACTTTGTCGCCGACCCGCCCTTCACCGGTTTCGAGCCCGGCATCGTGCGGCAGCGCGAAATCTGCTTCCGCGGCGCGGACGGCAGCGACATCTGGATGGAAACTCACAACGCCGCCGAATTCGACGACGGCGGCAGGCTGCTGGGCTATTACGGCGCGGCAGTGGACATCACCGAGCAGAAGCTGGCCAAAGAACGTCTAGAGGAAAGCGAGCGACGTTTTCAGGCGCTGGCCAGTCTGGCCCCCGCGGGTATCTACCGCACCGATCATCAGGGGCTTTGCACTTACGTCAACGATGCGTGGCTGAAGCTGACCGGCATGACGGGTACTGAGTGGCAGGGCGGCGGCTGGGCCAAGGCGCTCCATCCCAAGGATCAGAACCGCGTCGCGAGCGCCTGGGCAGCGACCGTGGCCAGTTCGCATGAATTTCGCGAGGTGTTCCGCTGGCGCAAGCCCGATGGGACCGAGGTGTGGGTCGACACGATCGGTCGTCCTGAATTTGACGCGGACGGGCGCGTTATCGGCTTCATTGGCGTTAATATGGACATCACCGAGAGTCGCAACGCCGAATTGGCGCTGGCCGAGCGCGACCGGCAGTTGACGATCCTGACCGAAAACATGACCGATACCGTGGTTCGGCTTCGGCCCGATGGGACATGCACTTATGCATCGCCGTCGGCAAAGGAGCTGTTCAATGTGGATGCCTCGATATTGGTAGGCGGAAATCTGCTCGCCGATTTCCATCCTGAAGACGATGCCAGAGTCCGTTCGACCTTTGCCGATCTGGCGAGTGGCGAACGCTCCCGCGCGCTCATTGCCTTCCGCTCCGGGGCATTCGGCATGAAGCCGTTCTACCGCTGGATCGAGGCGAATTGCGCCACCCTGCGCGATCCCGAAACCGGGCACATCACCGAAATCATCGCGTCGCTGAGAAACGTCGCCCAAACCAAGGCGCTGGAAGCCGAACTGCGCAGCTCGCGCCGCGAGGCGGAGGATGCGGCGCGCGCCAAATCCGATTTCCTCGCCAATATGAGCCACGAAATCCGAACCCCGATGAACGGCGTCATCGGGTTTACCGAGCTGATGCTCAACACCGAACTCGACGAGACGCAGGCGGAATATACCCGCATGATCGCAGAATCCGGTCAAACGATGATGCGATTGCTCAACGACATTCTCGATCTGTCCAAGATCGAGGCCGGGCTGATGACACTGGCCAGCGAGCCGTTCGAATTGCCCGCACTGGTGCAGTCGGTCACCGGGTTTTGCCGACCGCTGGCCATGAAGAAATCGCTCACTCTTGACCTCACGATCGCGCCCGACGTTCCGCGCTGGGTACTCGGCGACGCGCTTCGCATCCGGCAGGCCCTGCTCAATATCATCGGCAACGCGGTGAAGTTTACCGAACACGGCGGCGTCACCATCGAGGTGACGCGCGTCGAGGAGCCGGAGGGGGTTGCGATTTCGGTCACCGATACCGGCATCGGAATTTCCGAAGACCGCATTGATGCGATCTTCGAACAGTTCACGCAGGCCGATCCCTCTGTCGCACGGCGTTTCGGGGGCACGGGGCTCGGACTCGCCATTACGGCGCAACTCGTCGAACTCATGGATGGCGGCATCGAAGTGAGCAGCGACGAGGGCAAGGGATCCCATTTCGGCATACTGCTGCCGTTACCGGCGACCCGCGAGCCCGATCATGCGGTTGCTCCGGTATTCCATGGCCCCGTCACTGCCCATGAAACCGACAAGGGCGCGCGCCGCATCCTGGTGGCCGAAGACGTCGACATCAATCAGAAGCTGATCGAATCCATGATCCGCAGGATTGGGCATATTTCGACGGTGGTGGGCGATGGAGCCAGCGCCATCGCGGCCGTCCGCCAGGCCGTATCCGATGGTCAGCCCTTCGATCTTGTTCTGATGGATATCCAGATGCCGATCACCGACGGGCTATCGGCGACCCGGCAATTGCGGGAAGAAGGTTTCACGCCGGCCGATCTTCCGATCGTGGCCCTGACCGCTAATGCCTTCGAAGAGGACATCGCGCTGTGCCTGGCCGCGGGGATGCAGGCTCATCTTGCCAAGCCGCTGTCGAGTGACGAGCTTTCCCGGATCATCATTCAGTGGACGGGGGCGGAGCAGACTTGCCAATCTTCCGCTGGCCTAACGAAGCCCCGTCCGATCAGCCCACGCCTCCAGGTCAAATACAATCAGCGCAAACAGGGCCTGCGCGCGCTACTGGCGGAAATCTCGCTGGACAACGTCGAGAAGCGCTGGCCCGAACTTGCCGAAGCCCTTCACCAGCTCGCCGGAACGGCTGCGTTGTTCGGCGAGGCGCCGCTCGGCCGCCGCGCGGGCAGGATCGAGCGCGATCTTCGAAAGGCGAGCGAAAACCTGCGCCGCATCGAACTGGTGGCGGAAAGCATGGAGGAGATGGAAAGGGCGGCCTGAGCCACCCTGCCGTCGGGCCAAGAATCGCGTCTCACCGCCGCTCAGATAGAAAGGCGAGGAAGAAGTCTAGATGGCGCGCATCGCCCGCGGGGCGTTCATGCGCGCGCGACGCTCTTCGGCGCCCGCGATCAGTCTGTTCACGGTCACGATCAGCTGGTCGGGATCGAAAGGCTTGCGCATATATTCGTCAGCGCCCGCGAACATGGCGACCTTCTCGTCGGAATTGCTCGTGCGCGCGGTCAGCATCAGGACCGGCGTGTCCCACAGATCCGATTCGATGCGCATCTTCTGGAGCACCTGAACGCCGGAAATGCCTGGCAGGTTGCAATCCAGGATTACCAGATCGGGCCGCTTGAGCCGGATCGCGACCATCGCATCCTCACCGCGTTCCAGGACGCCCACGGCATGTCCTGCATCGATCAGGATATCACGCACGACTTCCGCCAGGATGTCGTCGTCTTCGGCGATGATGATGCGGCTCACAAATACTCTCCTTGCTAGGGAGGTCATACGCCAGCCATGGTTATTGGTGGAAAATGAGGCGATACGTAAATGTCACTACAACAAGGCGTCGAACGCTCACGGTCCGGTTGCCCTGCGCATGCCCACTACCTACTTCGGCTCCATGCCGCTCAACCTGACCAAAATCGCGTTCGGCGCGAAGAATTATGCCGACATCGAGAAGTGGTTCGAGAACCGGCCGAGACTTCAGGTCAATACGCGCTATCGCCCCACGCGCTGGGAAGAATGCGTGGGTGGCTCGCTGTATTGGATATACGAACACAACATGGTCGCGCGCAGCCCGATCATCGGCTTCACGCAGCAGGATAATGGCCGCTGGTTCATCGACCTCGAGCCGCGCCTGATCCAGGTCCTGCCCAAGCCCAAACGCGCGCATCAGGGCTGGCGATATCTGACGGACCGCGCCGCACCGCGCGACCTGGAAGAGGGGGAAGAGGTCGGCGACGTCATTCCCGGCAAAATCGCGACCAAACTGCAAAGGTTGGGGCTGATCTAGGAACATAGAGGCGGGCGGGGCCATTGGTCATATGAAGGAGAGTATCCATGACTGAACGCCAATCACGCCACCCCGACAACGATCTCATCGACAGCATGAGCGAAGAGCCCACGCCGTCGCAACAGAGTTCATCCGGCGGCGAAGTGAATCGCCGGGTTGGCAAGCGCGCCGAACTTGCGCGGGCCACCGATCCCGACAACCGCGAACCCGTGGTGGGATCGGACAATCCCGGGGAAGACGCCAAGAAAGGCGACAAGACACGCGCCGCGATTCAGGACGAACGAAACGATTCCTGATACGACGAAATCGACCTGGTGAACGAACGCGCCGCTACCGACCTTCGGTAGCGGCGCGTTATTTTTTGGTAGAGCTCTTTCGCGCCGATTACGCCGTAGCGAAACGACCTTCACCCCTGCGACGTGCGCGCATCGCGCCGCCGATGGTGCCAAAACCCAGGATCAGCATGGCCCAGGTGGCAGGTTCGGGAACCGCCGCGCCGCTAAAGTCGGTAGTGGCAGTGATCACCGTTCCGGGTAGCGTCTCAAAGCCGATCCCGTTCAGCGTCTGATTGGTGGTATAGGCAAAGCCATAATAGTCCTGGCCATTGGAAGTCACCCGCAGGCCGAGGAAATTGTCGTTATTCGAAAAACGCGCAAAGGCGGTGTCGTCAAAACTGGCATAGTACCCGAAAGCTTCGGGTGGCGGGCCATAGGTCACTGTTCCTCGATCAACGAAGGAAACCGACGGAAGCACTGAACCGAAGATAGGGGGGGTGGCGGTAACGGCGGCGCTGCCCGATGTACGAACGCCCAGGATCTCACCGAAACCGGTGAAGCCCTGCGCCGTAAAGTTGAAGCACCCTCCCATATAGCAGAACTGGTAGGGATTGGACTGCAGGTCCTGGTTGATCACGCGAAGCACGGGGGCGGCGGTGGCTGGCGCTGCGCCAACTGCGCCGACCACGCCCAAGATTGCGGCCCCTCCCAAGGTGAGGCCTCTGATTGATTTGAAGTTCATGTAGCAACCTTCCGTTATCGTGGTCCCGTCCAACGCTCCATGCCCATTGTTACCAGGAATGGTTAACGTCTTATGGGACTAGAGTCCGAGATCAGCGGAAAGTTCCTTATTTTTCAAAATGTTTTGCAAAAATTCTTCGGGAACCATTTCAATGGTCACGCGTGCAACGCGAATTCAACCATTAAGATTGCATTTCCACGCGAAAAGACTGGTTTCTAAGATGAAGTCGAAGCCAGCTCTCAGGCCGCTACCCTTTCCGCGACCCGGCGCAGCGCCGCGACATAGGTGTCCGGCCCCTGCGCGCCCGGAACGAGGAATCCGTTGGCCAGGATCATCGCGGGTACGCCACTGATGTTCATGTCATAGGCGGCGCGTTCTTCCGCCCTCACCTTGCGCGACAGCGCCTCGTCATCGAGCGCGGCCTCCGCCCTGGCCCTGTCGAAGCCCTGCTCCTCGGCAATATCCAGAAGCACCGCGCGTTCGCCGATGCGGCGCCGCTGGTTGAAATGCGCTTCGAACAGCGCGAGCTTCAGCGCGGTCTGGCGGTCGTACCCGGCGGTTTCACCGACCCACACGAGCAGCTTGTGCGCCAGGAAGGTGTTCCACATCATCGCCGGGGGCGCGGGTTCCTCGCCCTCATAGTCCAGCGAAACCCCGGCCGCCTCGGCCGCCTGGCGCATCTGGCCCTGCACATCGCGGGCCTGATCCGGGGTCCGACCATATTTGCGGGCGATATGCGCGGTGCGCTCTTCGCCATCGGCCGGCATGTCCGGATTGAGTTCGAAGGCGTGCCAGCGCACCTCCGTCGCGATCTCGCCTTCCAGTTCGTCCAGAGCCTGCTTCAGATTGCCCCAGCCGACCAGGCACCAGGGGCACATCACGTCGGACCAGATATCGATGGTGATCGGCTGCGTCATGTCTTGCTCCACCATTTCAGCAGATGGGTTGCGATCGCCTGATCGGGCGGTCTTACAAATGGGCCATCACCCGCCAGTGCCTGGGTGACTTCGTCCCGCGAAAACCAACGCACCTCGGCAAGCTCGGTTTCGTCTACCCTGATCGCGTCGTCGTCCGCATGGGCGTGGCACCCGATCATCAGCTGGCTGGGAAATGGCCATGGCTGGCTGGCGACATAGGTCACATCGCGCACCGCGACGCCGCTTTCCTCCAGCACTTCCCGAGCCACAGCTTCCTCTATGCTCTCGCCCGGCTCCACGAAGCCGGCGAGCGCGGAAAAGCGCCCTTCGCCCCAACCCTTCCCCCGACCCAGCATTAGCCGCCCATCGTGTTCGACCAGCATGATCGTAACCGGATCGGTGCGCGGGAAATGGCTGGTGCCGCATTGCGTGCAATCGCGCTGCCACCCCCCCTTGGCCATCCTGGTCCCGCCTCCGCATTGTGCGCAGAATCGGTGGCGGGCATGCCAGTCAACGATGCTGCGCGCACCGCCGTAAATAGCCAGGTCGTCAGCTCTCAAGGACGCCATCGCCTGCCATACGGCAGGGTTCGCCATCCGCGGCGAAGCATCGCCGCGTGGCGGGACGGCGGCGAAGCAGGGCTTTCCTTCGTCCAGCCCCAGAAACACCAACTCCGTATCGGGATCGGCATCGGCCAGACTGCCCCAGGCGAGCGCACCACTGTCGTCCATTCCGGGCATCAGCCCTTCAAGCGCCAGCAGCCGGGCGCGCCAGCCCATCATGCCTGCCAGCGCATCGGGATCCGCTCTGACATTGTCCGCCCGGTCCAGCCGGGATCCGGTGAACGCAAGCATCAGGCCGCCGTCTTCCTGGCCTCCATGGCCGCCAGATCTTTCTGCAAAGCATCTGGAAAGCCGGAGGAAATCGGCAGCGCATCGCTTGGCATGTACTGGGTGAACATCCCGGCCCTCAGGCCTGCCTTGAAGCTGACCAGCGCCACCGTACCGGCGGCACCGCCCCACCCATAGGCCCCATCGGTGACCCGGCCACCCGCTCCGAAGCCCTGCCCCTCAATCCAGCTCCCCTTGAGGTCGACGCCTTCGGGCAGCAGGTTGGAGGTACCCACGCGCACCGCGAGTTCGCTCATCACGCGTTTCCCGTCGATCGAGCCATAGCCAAGCAGCATCCTCAGGAAGCGATCGTAGTCGCGCGGCGAGGAAACGAGACCGGCGCCGCCGAAGGGGAAGGCGGGCTCGTCGAGATAGATCGACGCCCGCGCCGGATCGATCGGCACCGGCATTCCGTTCATGATGCCATAATTGGTGGTCAGTCGGCCCACCTCGCTTTCCGGCACGCGGAACCAGGTGCTCGTCATGCCGCAAGGATCGAAGATCTTCTCCTTCAAAAACTCATCGAAGGGGCGGCCCGTCACCTTCTGGATCACCGCGCCCATCAGGTCGAGACCGACGGAGTAGCTCCACTTGGTACCCGGCTGATAGACCAGCGGTGCCTCGGCAAGCCGGTCTGCGAAGGTCATAAGGCCCTCTACCGGTCTGGACCGGCCAAGCTCCGGTATCGGCAAGCGGGTAACCTGCCCCGGTACGAGACCCTGCGCCTCGAAATAATCCTTGATCGGGCCCCTCTGCACGATGCCGTAACCAAGGCCGGCGGTATGGGTCAGCAGGTTGCGGATGGTGATGGGGCGCTTCGCCGGTTCGAGATCGGTGATGGACCCATCGTAGGTCTTTTGCACCATCATCTCGCCATATGCGGGCAGGATTTCCGCCACGGGTTGGTCGAGGCCAAGCAGACCTTCGTCGATCAGCATCATCGCCGCCATGCCGGTGATCGGCTTCGTCATCGAATAGATGCGGTACAGGCTGTCCAGCCCCGCAGGCGCGGTCTGTCCTATGGCGAGGTTACCCTTCGCGATGACCGTCGGCGGCTGCTGCCCCCAGCCGAGCACGGTAACGATGTTGGCCACCTCTCGCGCATCGACGAACTTGCTCACGAATGCATTGACCGAAGGCCAGTAGACCGAAGGATTTTTGCCCGGCGCCATCGAGGGTTGTGCCATCAGTGCGGACAACGGCGTTCCCGCCAGCACGGCGCCGCCGGCCAGCAGCGCCCCGCCTCTGAGGAGTGCGCGGCGGTCGAGCGCGGGTCGGTCGAATTCGCGATATGCCATGAGGGTCCTCTCCCTGCCTTTTCGATAGCGTTGGTTGCGTGCGCCGTTCTGAACGTTCGATTGCAAAAGGCAACCGCCTTGCCGTTCCCCCATCTTGAAGAATACGCTGTGTTAGCTATCTAAGACGCATGGGAAGCCTTATCGCATTCGTCCTCGGTCTCGTTTCGCTCGTCATCGTGATCCCGGCGACCATTCCGTTTCTGGGTTGGGCCAACTGGCTCGCCTTGCCGCTGATCCTCACCGGCGTGATCATTGGTCAGTTGTCCCGCAGCAAGGCGGGGCGCAATTTCTGCCTCGTGGTGCTGCTGGTCGCGATAATCCGGCTCAGCCTGGGCGGCGGATTGATCTAGCTAGGGTTTGGCTGCAAGCGCCAGCCGGGCCGCCTTTGCGAAGAGGGTCGGCAGGCCCGCTTCTTCCAGCCTGTCGAGCGGCCACCATTCCCCCGTTCCCTGCGGCTGAGCCGCGCGAACGACCGAGAGGTCCAGGTCGAAATGGGTGAAGCCGTGGCGAACCGCACCCAGGATTTCGCCCTTCCCTGCCCCGCCCTTGCCATCGGCCCTCGCGCTCCAGCCATCGTCGGGCAAAGCGCGCATGCCGCCCAGCATTCCCGTCCCCTCGCGGGTCACCAGCCAGACCGACCCGTCGCGCTCCACCCACCATGCGATGCCCTTGCGCTGGGGCTTGGCTTTCTTGGGCGCTTTTACCGGCAGGCGGGCCGGGTCGCCCTCGCGCCGGCCATTACAGCGATCCGATAGCGGGCAGAGCAGGCAGCGCGGGTCGCGCGCCGTGCAGACCGTTGCGCCCAGGTCCATCATCGCCTGCGCAAAATCGCCGGCGCGGTGCTGGGGCGTGATCTCGTCCGTCCGTCGCCGGATCGTCTTGCGCGCGCCGGGCAGCGGGTCGGCAATGGCAAACAGCCGCGCGACCACACGTTCGACATTCGCATCCACCACAACCGCCCGCCGTCCAAAGGCGATCGCCGCCACTGCCGCAGCGGTGTAGGCGCCCAGGCCGGGCAGTTCGCGCAAGGCAGCCTCGCTGTCGGGGAAGCCGCCGCGCTCCGCTACCGCGCGCGCCGCCTTCACCAGATTGCGGGCCCGCGAATAATAGCCGAGGCCAGCCCATGCCGCCATGACGTCGGCTTCGTCCGCAGCCGCCAAGTCGCTCACGGTAGGCCAGCGCGCCGTAAAGGCGGCGAAATAGGATTTTACCGCCGCGACCGTGGTCTGCTGCAACATGACTTCCGACAGCCAGACGCGATAAGGGTCAGGGGCCGGGGTGCCCGGACGCGCGCGCCACGGCAGGTCGCGGGCATGGCTGTGGTACCAGTCCAAAAGTGTGTCGGCGATGCTGGCGACCATCCCCGCGCTATGGCATGGAGCGGGCAACCATGGAACGCGACAGCAAAAGCAAAGCGGGAAAACCCGCGCCGAAGCCCTTTCAAAGGCCGCGCGGCGGGCCTGCGCGGCAGGTGTCGGAGCTGATGCCGCAGATCGGGCGGACCGCCTTCCGCCGCTTCGGCTTCGTCCAGAGCTCGGTCGTCACCCGCTGGCCCGAAATTGTGGGCACGACGCATGCGAAAGTCTGCGCACCGGAAGCAATACGCTTTCCTCCGGGCGAGAAATCGGAAGGCATCCTGGAACTCGTGGCGACTCCGGTTCACGCTCCGCTGATCCAGCATGTCATTCCCGAAATCATCGCGCGAGTGAACACCTTCTTCGGCTATCGCGCGGTGGCACGGGTGAAAATCCGGCAAGGCGCGGTTAAGCCGCCCGCCGATAGGGCATCCGCGCCGCCTTCGCTCAAGCCGATCCCTATGGAACTTGGGGCCGGATTACGCGATATCGGCGATCCGGAGCTGCGCGCGGTACTCGAATCGCTCGCGCGCGGCCTTGGCGACGATGATGGGGAATCCTGAAACCATGACCATTTCCTTCCGCTTGGCGGCGCCGCTCGCCACCCTCGGGGCCCTGCTGGCCCTGTCCGCCAGCGCCGCCCCCGCCAAGCCCAAACAGGCCGTTGCCGTTCCCGCAGGACCTACATTCGCGGCGATGGTGGAAGAAAACGACCAGGGCCACGTGCTGGGCAACCCCGAGGCATCGGCCAAGCTCGTCGAATACATGAGCTACACCTGCTCGCACTGTGCCGATTTCGCGCGCACCGGCGATGCGGCAATCCGCGGCTTCTACCTGCCGCGCGGCAAGGTGAGCTACGAAATCCGCCACCTGCTGCGCGATCCGATCGATTTAACCGCGGCCCTGCTGACCCATTGCGGCGCGCCTGCGAAGTTCATCGGCAATCACGAAGCGTTGCTGAAACAGCAGGACGACTGGCTGGAGCGCGCACGCAAGTCGACCCAGGCGCAGCGCACCCGTTGGAGCTTCGGCACCAACGGCGCCCGCTTCCGCGCCATCGCTAGCGACCTTGGGTTCTACGCGATCATGGAAGATCGCGGCTATACCCGCCCCGAACTGGATCGCTGCCTGGCGGACGAGAGCAAGGCGAACGCCATGGCTGAGACCAGCCAGCGGGACATCGCCACCTTCAAGCTTCAGGGCACCCCCAGCTTCTTGCTGGACGGCGAATTGCTCGACGGGGTCTATAGTTGGGAGGCGCTGGCGCCTCTGCTCGACAAGGTGGGCTGAACCGACTTATTCAGATACCCAGCTTCCTGTTCACAACCCTCGCGCGGGCGCTGTTGCCCGCAACCCGGTCGCGCTAGCCTCCACCAACCCAAACGGACGATCCGAAACCATGACCTTCAGCTTCAGCCGCCCCTTTCTCGCACTTGCCATGGCCGCTCCACTTGCGCTCGGCGCATGCGGTGACAACGCAACCACCGGGGAGAGCTCTCGCGCCGAGGCAGTTGCAGCGGTTTCTGCGCCCCAAGGGACGAGCTGGCGCGATACCGCGACCACCACGCCGGAAAACGGCGTGCTGGTAGGCAATCCCGATGCCCCGATCAAGCTGGTGGAATACGGATCGCTGACCTGCCCGACCTGCGCCCGCTTCGCGGAGGAAGGCATGGAGCCACTGCTCGCAAAATACATCGATAGCGGCCGAGTGAGCTACGAACTGCGCAATTTCGCCGTGCACGGGCCGGTCGATCTGGTGCTTGCCCGGATGGCGCGCTGCGGCACCACCGAGGCCGTGGTGCCGCTGTCGGACCAGGTGTGGAAGAACCTCGGCACCTTGATGGCACCTATTTACGACAATCCGGCTTCGCTCGATGGCGCGATGAATCAGCCGATGGAACAGCGCTTCGCCGCTCTGGCCCAGGCGGGCGGCTTTTACGACTTTTTCGCGCAGCGGGGCATCAGCGCCGATCAGGCACGCGCCTGCCTGAGCGATGTCCCCGCCATGGAAAAGCTTGCCGACGATACGCAGCGTTATGCCACGTCGGACGGGATCAACGGCACGCCGACCTTCATGCTGAACGGCCGGGTGCTGGATGGGATCAACAGCTGGGCCGCGCTGGAGCCCGAGCTTCAGCGCGCGGGCGCCAGGTAAGGGGCGGCAAGGCGGGCGATGCAGCTCAGGCAACTGCGCCTCAGCGGTTTCAAGAGCTTCGTCGAACCCGCCACCCTGCGCATCGAGCCGGGGCTGACCGGCGTCGTCGGCCCCAACGGCTGCGGCAAATCCAACCTGCTTGAAGCCATCCGCTGGGTGATGGGCGAAACAAGCGCGAAATCGCTGCGCTCCGGCGGGATGGAAGATGTCATCTTCGCCGGCACGCAAAGCCGCCCGGCCCGCGATTTCGCCGAAGTCGTCCTTTCGGGTGCGGATTCCGACAACGAAGAATTCGAGGTGGTCAGGCGCATCGAGCGCGGCGCGGGAAGCGCCTATCGCGTCAACGGACGCGATGTCCGGGCGAAAGATGTGGCGCTGACCTTCGCCGATGCGGCCACCGGCGCGCACAGCCCGGCCCTCGTAAGCCAGGGCAAGATCGCACAAGTCATTGCCGCAAAGCCCGCCGAACGGCGCATGATGCTGGAAGAGGCGGCCGGCATCGCGGGATTGCACGTGCGCCGCCGCGATGCGGAAAGCAAACTTCGCCAGACCGAGGCCAATCTGGCGCGCCTGGAAGATCTGATGGCCGGGCTCGACAGCCAGATCGCTTCCCTACGCCGCCAGGCCAAGCAGGCCGAGCGCTATCGCAAGCTGACCGATGAACTGCGCGGCGCGGAGGCACGCGTCGTTTTCGCGCGCTGGCGCGATGCGGCGGAAGCGGCGCGCGCGGCCAAGGCCGCGGCCAGCGATGCGGATGCAAACGTGGGCCGCGCTCAGGCCGCCGCTGGCGAAGGCCAGAAGGCGCAGCGCCTGGCCGCAGAGGCGCTGACGGAAGCGCGCGACGAACTTGCCGACCGCCGCGACGATGCCAACGCCCATGGCCACCGGATGGCGGCGTTGACGACCCGGCTCGAAGCCGCGGAGCAGCGCCTTTCCGACCTCGACCGCCAGCGCGCGCGTTTGCAGGAGGATCGCGGCGAGGCGGACCGGCTGACGTCCGACGCTGCCGAGGCGATCGGCCGGCTGGAGAAAGAGATCGCCGCCGGAAAAAGCGCGATTGCCGACATGGAGGCCGGGCGCCCGGCGCTCGAACGCGCCGTCGAAAAGTCGGAGGCGGACGGGCGGGCGGCGGAACTGGCACTCGCCAAGGCCACCGCCGACAATGCCGGCGTCGAGGCGGAATGGCGCGTCGCCGAGGCGGAGATCGCTCAGGCCCTTCAGCGTCGCGATCGCCTGGCAGGCGAATCCCGCCGCATCGCGGACCAGCGCGGCGCCCTGCTGGCCGAAGGCGATGGAGACGATGCCGTAGCCCGGGCGCAGGATGCTGCACAGGGCGCCGCCAACACCGTAACCCTGCGGCGCGCCAAGCTGGAGCAGATGCAATCCCGCAAGGGGCGCCTGCAAACCCAGCGAGACGAGGCCGCATCCGCGCTGTCGTCCGCGAAGGCCGAACTGGCCGGGATCGAGCGGGAACATGCGGCGCTGGTCCGCGACCGGGATGCCCGCGCACGCGCGGCAGCGGGCCGAGACGGGCAGCGGCAGGCGCTCGACGCGGTACGCGCTCGGCCGGGCTATGAGCGTGCGGTCGCCGCCGTGCTGGGACGAGATGGCAAGGCGGTGCTGGGCCAGGCGGGCGCGACGGAGGGACGGTTCTGGACTGGGGCAGAGGCCCCCCCGCCAGTGCCGCAGAGCCTCGCTTCGCATGTTGTCGATTGTCCGCAGGAACTCGCCGCGAGACTCGCGCTGGTCCATGTCGTCGATGAAGACGACGGCCGCTCGCTCGATCCGGGGGAGTGGCTGGTCACGATGGATGGCGCGTTACGCCGCTGGGACGGTTTCGTGGCCCGGGGGGAAGGCGCGGCCGAGGCGGCCCGGCTGGAGGCGGAAAACCGCTTTCGCGAACTCGATGCCCTGCTCCCCGATCTTCGCGAAGCTGCGGAAGCGGCTCGCCGGGGGCATGACGCCGCCGCGACGGACCTCGCCGACCTGCAGCGTGATCTGATCGGAGCAGAACGCGCGCTTGCACAGGCGATAGAGGCCGAGCGCGATGCGCTTCGCGCCCTCGATCAGGCGGAATCGGCCCGCGAGAGAACCGCCGCTCGGCTGGCCGAGCTGGATCGACAATCCGGCGAGCAGGCCGACGTGCTGGCAACAGCGGAGCGTGACCTGGCCTCATCGCAGGAGAAGCGGACCACCCTGCCCGATCCGGCTGCGGGGCGCGCTGCGCTGGAAGCGGCACGAGGTCGTAACGAAAAAGCCAAGGGCGCTCTTCAGGCCGCGATGGCGGAACTTGCGGGCCACGATCAGGCGCTGGCGGTAGCGCGCGAACGCGCAGCGGCGCAGCGCGCAGATGTGGCGGGCTGGCAGGCGCGCAGTGGCGATGCGGCAAAGCGGTTGGCCGATACTGCGCGGCGACTGGAAGAAATCGAGGAGGAGCGCGCGATCATCGCGGCCAAGCCCGAAGGCCTTTTGCGCGAGATAGAGCAGGGCGACAAGGTTCGCGCCCGCATCGCGCAGGAGCTGGAGGCGGCAGAAAAGGCCGCGAAAACGGCGCAGGAGGCCGCCAACGAAGCCGACCTTGCGCTGGCTGCCGCTACGGAGGCGCTGGCGACAGCGCGCGAAAATCGCGCCGGGCTGGCCGCGCGCGCCGAGAGCGAGGAAGCGAAGCGGATCGAGATGGCCCGTGCTTCGGGCGAACGCTTTCAGTGTCCGCCCCCGCTCCTGCCCGGTCGCTTTGCCTTCGAAGAGACCGATGTCGCCAGCGCCGAAGCGGAGAGCGCCGAAATGGACCGGCTGACCGCGGCGCGCGAACGCATCGGCCCCGTCAATCTCGTCGCAGCCGCCGAACTGGAAAAGATCGAGGCCGAGCACGGATCGAGCGCCGCGGAACAGGCCGAACTGGCCGAAGCGGTCAATCGGCTTCGCGGTTCGATCGGCAGCCTCAACCGTGAGGGGCGCGAGCGCCTTCGCGACGCCTTTCGCCAGGTGGACGAGCACTTTCAGCGTCTGTTCGTGCAGCTTTTCCAGGGCGGGAAGGCCCATCTCGCCCTGATCGACAGCGAAGATCCGTTGGAGGCGGGCCTGGAAATCTACGCGCAGCCGCCCGGCAAGCGGCTGCAATCGCTCACGCTTCTCTCGGGCGGCGAACAGGCGCTCACGGCTGTCGCCCTGATCTTCGCGCTGTTCCTCACCAACCCGGCGCCGATCTGCGTTCTCGACGAAGTCGACGCCCCGCTCGACGACGCCAATGTCGATCGCTTCTGCGACCTGCTCGATGCGATGGTTCGTGAAACCGACACGCGGTATTTGATCGTGACACATAACGCCGTCACCATGAGCCGAATGCACCGCCTGTTCGGCGTGACCATGGTCGAACAGGGCGTAAGCCGCCTCGTCAGCGTGGATCTGGGTGGTGCCGAAGAACTGCTGGCGGCGGAATGATTCCGCCCAACTTGAGCAAGCTTTTTCAGTCGGTTTGTATGGGGTCGGGGGGCTTTGCGCCCGCATTGAGCGAGGCAGTGCTTGAAGGGTCAGACCGCTTCCAAGGCGGATGCGAGCTCCGCGCGAATGGCTTTCAGCTTGGGGATCAGGTCGTCCGGCAATGCTGATGGTGGGGCATCGGGTTCCGGTGCTTCAGCAGTCTTCAAAGCCGCTCTAGCGCCTTTGAGCGTGTACCCTTCGCGATTGACCAGTCGATCGATCCGCTCGATCAGCGCAACATCCTCGGGCCGGTAAAGACGCCTTCCACCGGCGCGCTTTACGGGTTTGAGCTGGACGAACTGTTCTTCCCAATACCGCAGCACATGGGCCTTGATACCCAGCGCCTTACCGACCTCGCCGATCGTGCGAAGCGCCCCAGCGTCCTTGTGATCGTCGAATTCGGCCATCAGCCGTTCGCGATCTTGTCCTTGAGCAGTTGGCTCGCCCGGAAAGTCAGCACGCGGCGCGGCGTAATAGGCACTTCAACCCCGGTCTTGGGATTGCGGCCCACACGCTCGTTCTTGTCGCGCAGCACGAAACTGCCGAAGCCGGAAATCTTGACGTTTTCACCGTCAGAAAGCGCGCTACACATCTTGTCCAGAATGCTTTCGACCATGGCCAGCGAGTCCGCACGGCTCACGCCGAGCTTACGATTGATAGTTTCGGCCAGATCGGCGCGTGTCAGGGTGCCCACCGAACGCATTTCGCCCGCTTCTCCTTTTCGCCACAACCACCTAGCGGACATACCCTAGCGTGCATTGTATCGCAACGACATTCCCGCGATTAGTTTAACCAATGTTACAATCGGGCGAGAGCGGCGCCCCACGTGAACCCGCCGCCCATCGCTTCGAACATGACGAGCTGCCCCGCCTGGATGCGCCCGTCGCGCATGGCGACGTCGAAGGCGAGGGGTACGGAAGCGGCGGAGGTATTGGCGTGGCGGTCCACCGTGACCACCACTTTTTCCGGCGCGAGACCGAGCTTGCGCGCGGTCGCGTCGAGGATGCGGGCGTTGGCCTGATGCGGTACGACCCAATCCAGATCTTCGGCCACGACCCCGGCGTCCGCCAGCACTTCGCGCAGGACCTCGGCCAGATTGACGACCGCGTGCCTAAACACCTCGGGACCTTTCATCCTCAGTTTCCCAACGGTACCCGTCGTCGCTGGTCCGCCGTCGACATACAGGAGCTCCTTGTGCGCGCCATCGGCATGGAGCCGGCTGGCCAGGATGCCGGGCCCGTCCTCGGCCACGTCGCGCGCTTCCAGCACCACCGCGCCTGCCCCGTCCCCGAAAAGGACGCAGGTTCCGCGATCCTCCCAGTCGAGCAGGCGAGAGAAAGTTTCCGCACCGATCACCAGCGCCTTGCTGCCCGATCCGGTCCTCAGCAGCGCGTCGGCGGTCGTAAGCGCATAGAGGAAGCCCGAACACACCGCCGCGACGTCGAAGGCGATGCCGCCGGGCTTGCATCCCAGCAGGTGCTGCACCTGGGTGGCGGTGGCGGGAAAGGTGTGGTCCGGGGTCGCCGTGGCAAGCACGATCAGGTCGATATCGGACGCTGGAACATTCGCAGACTCTAAGGCCTTCCTCGCCGCGTCGGTGGCCAGAGTGGCCGTGCTCTCGCCCTCGCCCGCGATGTGACGCTGGCGGATACCGGTCCGTTCGGTGATCCATTCGTCGCTCGTGTCGACGCCCTGCTCGGCAAGCTCGGCATTGCTCACGGCGCGGGCCGGCAATGCGGAGCCGGTGCCGGTGATGACGGACCTCAACATATGTCGATCACTCGCTTGATCACCGCGCCGGAAATGTCGAACACCGCCCCGAACGCGGCAGGAAACGACAGGAACATCCCGCGATCATTTGACGATCGCATCCCGGCCACCGGAAGCATGGCGCAGGCGCTCTTCACCAAGCTCGCCAAGTTCGGTCTTGATGCGGTCGGTAATGTCCTCTTCCAGCAGGCGGGCGGCGACTTCCACGGCGTTGGCCACTCCCTTCGCGCTGGCGCTGCCGTGGCTCTTCACCACCACACCGTTGAGGCCGAGGAAGACGGCGCCGTTGTGGTTGTTGGGATCGAGGTGATGGCGCAGCAGCTCGGTCGCGGGACGCGAGACGAGGAAGCCCACCTTGGAGCGGAAGCTGGAAGAAAACGCGTTGCGCAGCAGATCGGTCACGAACCGCGCCGCGCCTTCCATGGCCTTCAGCGCGACATTGCCGGAAAACCCATCGGTCACGATCACATCGCATTGGCCGCGGTTGATCTTGTCCGCTTCGGTAAACCCTTCGAACTCCATGGCGAGGCCGGTGGCCGCCTTGAGCTGCGCCGCGGCATCCTGAAGCTGCTCGGTGCCCTTGGTTTCCTCGGTCCCGATGTTCAGCAGGCGCGTGCGCGGCCGCTCGGTTCCGTTGACGATACGGGCATAGGCGGCGCCCATGATCGCGAACTGGACGAGGTTGCGGGCATCGCATTCACGATTGGCGCCCAGATCCAGCATGATGGTGTCGTTGTCGCCCAGCGTGGGGAGCAGCGCAGCCAGCGCGGGCCGGTCGATGCCTGGCATGGTGCGCAGGGCCAGCTTGCTCATCGCCATCAGCGCGCCGGTGTTGCCGGCGCTCACCGCGGCGCCCGCCTCGCCCCGCTTCACCGCGTTCACGGCAAGGCCCATGCTGGTCGTCTTGGCACGGCGAATCGCGCGGGAGGGCTTTTCATCCCCCGCGACGACATCTTCGCAGTGCAGGATTTCGGACGCCCCGGTCAGGCCCGGATGCGATTCCAGCGCCGCCTCGATCTTGGGACGGTCGCCGACCAGCAGGAAATTGAACTTGTCATGCCGGCGCCGCGCGATCGCGGCGCCTTCCACCATCACGCGCACGCCTTCATCGCCGCCCATCGCATCAACAGCGATACGCGGCAGG
>NZ_JBELMO010000039.1:0-28880 GCF_042095715.1 Qipengyuania sp.
GACAGTCCGTTGCTGACAGTAACCACGGGGCCCGCCCCCGATGCGCCCGGAAGCGAGATGACGCTGTTGTTCTTCGATCGGGCAACTGGGGAATCGCTCGGGCCCGCCCCCACCGGCGGATTCATGGAATTCGTGCTGACTCTTCACACCGACCTCTTTCTCGGACTGCCGGGAATGCTGTTCCTTGGCGCGATGGGGATTCTTTTCGTCATCGCTCTCGTCTCCGGCGCGGTGCTTTACGCACCCTTCATGCGGCGGCTGCGCTTCGGCACCCTGCGCGAAAAGCGCAGCGCGCGGGTGCGTACGTTGGACCGGCACAATCTCATCGGCATGGTGTCGCTTGGCTGGATGCTGGTCGTGGGCATCACCGGCATCATCAATGCGCTGGCCGATCCGCTAACCGCGAACTGGCGGGATGGCGAGCTGGCGAAGATGACCGAACGCTATGCCGGGGCCGCGCCGCTGGCCCCCGCCCAATACGGTTCACTCGATAAAGCGATGGCATCGGCCCAGGCCGCGCTTCCCGGCCGCTCGCCGCAATTCATCGGCTTTCCCGGCGGCGACTGGAGCACCGCACAGCACTACGCCATCTTCTTCCAGGGCGACCGGCCGCTGACGCAGAACCTGCTGACGCCTGCCCTGGTGGACGCGCGCACCGGCGAGCTGACCGATGCTCGGGACATGCCCGCGCTCAACCAGGCGCTGATGCTGTCGAAGCCGCTCCATTTCGGCGATTATGGGGGGCTGGTCCTGAAACTGGTTTGGGCGGCGATGACGGTGCTCACGATCTGGGTGCTCTGGACCGGTCTGATGCTGTGGCTGCGCCGCGCTCCAGGTCACGTGGAGCGACGCGTGGACGAGATCGCAAGGGGCGCGATGGCCGACGCGAACCTTGCCAAGTGTGCAGCAGGCGCAGCATGATTTCCGCCCGCCATCGCCGCGCAAAGCGCCGATCCCTTGCCGCCGTCTTCGCGATGCCTGCGGTCTTGCTCACCGTCACCATCGCCGGACTCGTAATAGGGCTGACGGGCGACGGCGTGCGCGACCTGCTCGCCTGGGCGCTGCTCGCCCTCCCCCTTTTCACGCTCGCCTTCGCATGGGTGCGGCGTGACTAACCTCCTTTTCGATTTTTCATAAGCCGGGACATTCCATGAGAAAGAACCTTTTCGCCTGCTCGCTATCGGCCATCGCGATGGCAGCCCCCGCCATGGCGCAGGATGCAAACACCATCGTCGTGACGGCGCAGGCCGACAACGCAACCGAAGTCGTCAATGGCGGGGAGGCGGGCGTGCTCGGTGATGTGCCCGCCGAAAACCTGCCCTTCAGTATCCGCAGCTTCGATGAAACGCTGATCTACAACCAGCAGCCGCTGACCATCGGTGAAGTGCTCGAGAACGATCCGACCATCCGTACAACCTATGGTTTCGGCAATGCCGCCGAGCAGTTCGTGATCCGCGGCTTTTCCCTGTTCGGCGACGATGTGGGCGTCAACGGTCTCTACGGTATCGCGCCGCGCCAGTTGATCGCGCCCGAATTGTTCGGTCAGGTTCAGGTGCTGAACGGGGCGAGCGCCTTTCTGAACGGTGCTGCACCCGGCGGATCGGGTCTTGGCGGAAGCGTGAACCTGCTCCTGAAACGTGCCGACAACGACACCGCGCGGGCCACCGCGACCTTCGTGGGCGAAGGCCATATCGGTGGCAGTTTCGATGTGTCGCGCCGGTTCGGCGCAGGCCGCGAATGGGGAGTGCGTGTGAATGGGGCTTACCGCGACGGCGAAGTCGCCATCGACGGGGAGGATCGCCGCGCGCAAGTTCTCGGTAGTGCGCTCGATTACGATGGCGGGCCTTTGCGGGTCTCGCTCGACCTTGCCTATCAGGAAGTGCGGATCGACGGCCTGCGACCCAAGGTCACGCTTCTTGCCGATGCCATCCCAGCCGTCCCGGATGCCAGCGCCAATTATTCGCAGGATTACACATTTACCGAGCTCGCCGACATCTTTGGCACGCTGAGCCTCGAATACGACATCGCGCCCGGCACCATGGTTTACGCCCGGGCCGGTGCGCGGCGCGGCGACGAGGAAGGCATTTACGGCGGCATCCAGGTGACCGACTCGCAAACCGGCGCGGCCACCAGCGGTTTTCATTCCTACATTCCCTATGAGCAGGACAATGAAGCGGTGGAGGCGGGGCTACGCGCGAGTTTCATGAAGGGCGCGATCACGCATACCTTCAATTTAGGCGGCAACATGATCTGGCAGCAGGATCGCACCGCATACGATTTCTTCTCACCCTTCGACACCAATCTCTACAATCCACAGCAGGTCGCGATCCAGCCGAGCGCCTTCGCCGGCGGCGACATGGACGATCCCTTCCCCATCACCGAAAGGAAGCTGGGCAGCGTGTTCGCATCGGATACGATCGGGGTGTGGGACGATCGCGTCCTGTTAACCGCGGGCGCACGCTGGCAAAGAATCGATATCGAACGCTTCAGCTATTTCGGGGGCGCGCTTGAAACAGAATACAGCGAGAATACGGTCACGCCGGTGGTGGGCCTGGTGGTGAAGCCGGTCGAAGGCCTTTCGCTTTTCGCCAATTACATCGAAGCATTGCAGGAAGGCCCGGCCGCGCCGATTGACCCAGATATCTCGAACTCCGGCGAGGTGCTGGCACCGCGCATGAGCACGCAATACGAGGTGGGCGGCAAGTTCTACTTCGACCCGTCGATCTTTGCCACGCTATCGCTCTACCGGATCCAGCGCCCCGGAGAGGGCTTCGAACCGGACGGGGAGGGCGGCACGCGTTTCGCCTATCTGGGCGAACAGCGCAACCAGGGCATGGAACTTACGCTAAACGGCGAAATCTCTCCCGGGTTGCGGATCATCACCGGTCTGGCGTTTGCCGATGCCGAACTGGGTACCGGGCTGAAAGCGCCCGGCGTGCCGGAATTCGCCGCCAACGCCAATGTCGAATGGGACTTGGGCTTCCTACCCGGGCTGACCCTGACTGGCCGCGTAACCCATACGGGCGAGCAGGAGGCCAATGCCGCCAATACGCTGCAACTGGAGAGCTGGACTGTATTGGACCTTGGCGCGCGTTACGTATTTGCGGCGGGCGAGACCCCTGTCACGCTGCGCCTCACGGTCGATAACATGACCGACGAGGCGTATTGGGCGAGTGCGTTCGATGCCTTCAATCCGGCACTACTCCAAGGCACGCCCCGAACGATCAAAGCTTCCGCCTCGGTTGCGTTTTGAGTGCAGCTCAGCCGATTGGTCGGTGCGCCCGAAGGGGTAAGCCGACCACCCCCCTCGGCTAGCTTCCAAAGGTCAGTGGCCCTCAGCAAGGCCTTCGAGAATTCTGACCGCAGCGTGCGCTGGATTGTCGTAAGGGGCGCCATCCTTGGCCAGCCATCGTCCGTCACTGGGCTCGAGCCCTTCCGCCTCGAGTGCCGCGCTTTCATCGTCTAGCGAAGTGAACGCGATTGCCGCCGGGCCGGCGTTTATGGCGCGGATATCTGTCTCGATAGCCAGCATCGTTAGACGAGCATGGTCAATAAGGGCGATGGCCGGATCCGGAAGCGGGCCGAACCGATCCAGCAGTTCCGCTTCGAAGGTCGCCAGTTCCGCACGGTCCCGCAGCCGCGCCAGGCGGACGTAAAGGTTGAGGCGCACTTCTTCCTCCGGAATCCAGTCGGGAGGGAAGCCGCCGGTCGCTCCGGTGCGAATCTCGGGCTGCCATTCGCGTTGTTTCTCACCGCGCGCGCGACGCAAGGCGCCCTCGAGCAAGTGCTGGTACAATTCCACGCCGATCAGCTTCATATGCCCGGCCTGCGCGTCGCTTAAGATGTCGCCGCCGCCGCGCTGATCGAGGTCGGCACCGGCAATTGCGAAACCCGACCCAAGCTGGTCGAATGTCGCTAGCGTGCGCAGACGCTTCTCGGTTGCCTCACCAATCTCATCGCCGTCGGTCATCAAGACGACCTGCCCACGCCGCCGCCCACGCCCCACGCGCCCCCGTAGCTGGTGCAATTGCGCCAGGCCGAAGCGATCGGATCGCCATATCACCATCGTGTTCGCCCGCGGCACATCAAGCCCGGTCTCGATGATGTTGGTGGCGAGCAGGATATCCCCCTTCCCGCTTGCGAAGTCGATCATCGCCTGATCGAGCTCAGCTGCAGGCATCTTTCCGTGCACCTCGACCAGAGTCAGATCGGGTACCCGCCGTTCCAGCCTCGATCGCATTTCGGACAGGTCCGCGATACGCGGGACCACTATGAAGCTTTGCCCCCTGCGTGCCTTCTCGCGATGCAGTGCCAGGCGAATCCTGACATCATCGACGGCGCTTACGACCGTACGGATGGGCTGACGACGCGCCGGAGGCGTCGCAATGATCGAGACCTGTTGCAAACCGATCATGGCGCGGTGAAGCGTCCGTGGTATCGGGGTCGCACTCATAACCAGCAAATGCACGCTTTTGTGGCCGCGAAGCTTTGCCTTGTCGGCT
The DNA here is from genome assembly GCF_042095715.1 of Qipengyuania sp. Taxonomy (GTDB): domain Bacteria; phylum Pseudomonadota; class Alphaproteobacteria; order Sphingomonadales; family Sphingomonadaceae; genus Qipengyuania. The sequence goes on from NZ_JBELMO010000039.1 coordinate 4,503, forward strand.
GCGCCAAAGCGCTGCTCTTCATCGATCACGACAAGGCCGAGACGAGCATAGCTGATCGACTTCCCGACCACCGCTGCGGTGCCAACCACGATGTCGATCGAACCGTCAGCCAATCCCGCCTGGACCCGCTCTTTTTCGGATCCCGTCGACAACCGCGACAGCCCGGCGACTTTTACGTTGGTATCTGCGAAACGGCGGGTGAACTCAGCCAGATGCTGACGCGCCAGCACCGTCGTCGGCGCGGCGACGATGACCTGATATCCCGATAGCGCGGCGATCGCTGCGGCACGCAGTGCTACCTCGGTCTTGCCGAACCCCACATCGCCTATCACCAGGCGCTCCATCGGCTTTCCCAGGCTGAGGTCCTCGCGCACCTCAGCAATGGCTCGTGCCTGATCGGCAGTCTCGCTATACGGAAATCCGGCCACGAACCGCTCGTAGTCAGCCCCGTCCGGCTCCATGACGGGAGCTTCGAGATTGGCCCGTTCCTCCGACAGGGCGATCAGTGACATGGCAGTCTCGGCAATCGCCTGGTCGATCGCGGCCCGCCGTTTGTTCCAGCCTTTTCCTTCGAGTTTGTCGAGCTTGACGCTGTCGCTGTCGCCTCCGTAACGCCACAGCAGTGCAGCGTCGCGGACCGGTACCAACCGGCGGTTCTCGTCGGCATATTTCAACGCGATTACCTCACCTTCACCGTTCGGTGCCGGTTCAAGGCCAAGCATCTCTGCAAAGCCATGGTTCTCGTGGATGACGAGATCGCCGATGCGGATCTCCTGACCCCCGAGCCCGACCATTTGCGCCGCCGCTGCCGGTCCTCGTTCGATGAGCGCGCGGGTACCGAGGATGTCTGCAGCCGCCACCAGCGTGATCCGCGCACCGCGTGCCCCGCGGTCGAGCGGCGCGACCAGCATGGCTATTTCGCCCTTCTCGCACCTTAGTGCCTCTCGGATATCCGTGACCTCACAGATATCAGGCAAGATGTCCTTCAGGCGGACGCGCAGGAAGCGCAGGTCGCGTTCGCTCCCGACCAGGGCGATTGCACGCTCCGCTTTCCGCTCGGCGGCCAGAAAACGCTCGAACGCCCGGGTGGTCGACTTGCTCTCTGCGAAGCGCGGCACCGCTTCGATCGCGCAACCATCCCCATCGTCGAGATCATCTTCGGTACGCCAACCGGTCAGCGCTTCGGCCCAGCGTTCATCCAAGACTGCGTCTACCTCGAGCTTCATCTCCTTCGCCATTTTTTTAGCCAGCCGCACGAATCGCTGGCGGCGTTTCTCCGCTTGGGGCGAAAGTAGGATCGTACCGGGACCAAGGTGGTCCAGAAGCGTCGCATCACTCGCCTCCTCGGGTTCGGCGGCACGACCGATTTCGAGCGCCTCGCAGGGCTCGGCGCGCATCTGTGTGATGGGATCGAAGTGGTGCATCGCGGTAATCCGCCCGTCCGCCACATCGATGCGCACCGGTCCGCGCGCGTCCACCGGATACAGATCGATGACCTCCCCGCGCACGGCGATCTCGCCCGGCTCGTCGACCCGGTCGTCGGCGAAATAGCCAATGGCTTCGGCTTGCGAGCCAAAGGCTTCCGGGGCGATGTCATCGCCCACCTGGATGAGAGGCGGTGCAGCATCGAACGCCTGGGGGGCCTGATAGCGCCTCGCGGCGGCCTCTCCACTGGCAACAACTATCGGCTGCGCAGCGTCATTCTCGGTCGAAAGCGCCCGCAATCGGCGGAGCGCGTTTACGCGGCGACCGATATTCGCCGGCGAGGCGGGCGCATCTTCGCCGGGCATCGTGTCGCTGGCGGGAAGCTGGATCACCGGTACGTTTGGCAACATCGCTTTCAGAACGAAGGCCAGGTTTTCCGCCTCGGTCTCATCGTCGGCCAGGTACAGGACCGGGCGTTCGCCGATAGCTCCGAGCACGCGCAAAACTTTTGCGCCCAGGCCGTGCACTGCCCTGCCCGATGCATCGCTCTCCGTTTGCAAATGGAACTCCCTGAATATGGCCGACCAGTTTTCGGCATCACCCATACGATGGACCGGGCGCTTCGTTTCATACGGCGTGAACGATAATCGTTGGGAGGTGCGATAGGCGCTGTGCCGATCTTCAAGCTGCGCTTCGAACCTAAAACGACACGGCCTGTCATCAGGCCCACGCATCCCCCGACGATCGAAGTGATATTAGTTTATCGAAGGAACCCAAGACACCTCGTGCAGCTTCTACAACGACCGCACGAACAGGGAACCTGCATTGTATATCGCCTCATTGGCATTGGGCGGATGCATCCGTTTCGAGCCCGTCCCTTATGGAATAACCGAAGATACCGGCGGCCACATCAGGTATATCCTCGGCGAAATGAGGGCGCTCTCCTTGCGCGACGACGTCAAAAAGGCGGAGATCATCACTCGTCGGTTCGATAATCCCGATCTTGGCCGGGTTCATGACCTTCGCGAAGAACGGCTAAGCGACAAACTGTCTATCCGGCGTATCGACAGCGGAGATCGACGATATCTCGCGAAAGAGGATCTGTTCGCCGATCGCGAAGCTTTCACCAGGGCCTTGGTCGTAGACCTCTTGATGAGAGACCGTCGGCCCGACGTCATCCACGCACATTTTGCTGACGCGGCTGATGTTGCCGCGGAAATCGAGCAACTGCTCGGCATTCCCTTTATCTACACACCGCATTCCCTGGGCCGCGACAAGCTTGCGACACTGACCGGCGAAGTGCCGAAGGAACTGGCCAGGCGGATCGAGGAAGAGGACCGCGCCATAACGAAAGCGCGCATGGTCGTCGGTTCGTCACGGGACGAATGCGAACGGCAGATCACCGCCTACCCTGGCGCAAATCCCGACAGGATCAGGCGTATCACCCCTGGCGTCCACATGGCACCCGTATCTTCTGCCAGCCGGGATAAGGCGCGCAATCTCATCCGACCCTTTCTGCGCGACCCTGAAAAACCCATCATACTTGTCATCGCCAGGCCGGTCCGAAAGAAGAATATCGCAGGGCTTATCGAAGCCTTTGCGACGTCGCCATCGCTATTGAAAAGCGCCAATCTGGTCATTCTCGCGGGCCAGCGGCAGGATATTGCGACGGGCGAACCCGAGCAGGTCGAAGTGCTTGGAGATATGATCGCCAGCATCGATCGCTACGGCCTGTACGGCAAGGTCGCCTATCCCAAAACGCATGATCGCAATACGGTGAGCGCGCTATACGCGATCGCTGCGGACAGTGGCGGTATCTTTGTCAACCCTGCCTTGGTTGAACCCTACGGTTTGACCGTGGTCGAGGCGGCTGCAGCAGGGCTTCCGGTTGTCGCAACCAAGGTCGGGGGGCCCTACGACATAGTCGGCGAGCTGAAGCACGGATTGCTGGTGGATCCCACCGACATTGGGGCAATCGGCGATGCCATGCTTCGCCTTATTACTGATCGCGATCTTCATGCGGCTTGCGCGAAAGCCGGGCGCACGGGCGCACGAGACCATAGCTGGAGCCGCTATGCGGAAGACCTTATGGCCGTGGTTCGTGCGATCCAGAAGCGCCGCCCGGGGCGGACAGCCGCAAAACCTACGATCCAAAACCTCTTGGTCTCCGATATCGATAACACGCTGACTGGCTGCGCCGACAGCGTGGGCAGGTTTGCCAGGTTTTTGGACCGAAGGCGGGAATTCAGTTTTGCGGTCGCGACCGGTCGCTCGATTTCGGAAGCGCAGCGGTTGGTTCGTGAATGGGGTCTTCCCGTGCCCCTAGCCTGGATTTGTTCTGTCGGGACAGAAATCTACATTCCCGAGAACGGCACATTGTCCCGCGATCAGTCTTTCAGCGATATGATCGGGGATGACTGGGATGGGGACGCGGTGACCGAAACCATTGGCGAAATCTGCGGGTTAACGCCCCAGGCTCCCTACGAGCAGCGCGATTTCAAACGCAGCTATTTCATCGACAGCTACGAAGTCGCTGCCGAAGTGGAGCTGAGGCTCGTGGATGCCGGCATCAACGCTCGGGTGATTGCCAGCCACGGCAACTTGCTGGATGTCGTTCCGCGCCGCGCGGGCAAGGGTGCCGCCATGCGGCATCTCGCCCGCAAATTGGGAGTGCCGCGCCATCGGGTTTTCGCCGCGGGCGACAGCGGGAACGACACAGATATGCTGACCGCCTGTCACAACCCCATTCTCGTCGGAAATCACGCCCCGGAGGTTGAGCATCTGCAAAACCTGCCAGGCATTTATATCTCGAGAAGGCATCACGCCGCCGGGACGCTGGAAGGGCTGATCATGCAGGCGCGCCGCCGACGCGCACTGGTTTGCGCCAGCGCCGACGAAAGATTGCGCGCATGAGAAGGCAGGATGGCCCGATCGGGTATTTCGTGCATCACCAGGGGAGGGGACACGCCGAAAGAGCCGCGTCCATTGCCAATGCCATAGCGGATCGACGAAGCGTCACATTGTTCAGCGCGCGCGAAGATATCTTTCCAGCGCTTGTCGATCGGGTATCCGTTTGCCGGATCCCTTCGCTTTTCGAACCTGCAGGGGAAATTCCGATAGGATTGGCTGCGTTGCCAACTCCCGACACGATGCATTGCGCGCCGGTCGGTTGGCAGTCTATTACCTCGGCCACGGCAGCTCTCGCGAATTGGTTTCTGGAGGCCGCTCCCGCTCTTTTCGTAACTGACGTCTCTGCTGAATTGGGCCAATTTGCGCGCATCTGTTCGATACCGCACGTGGCGGTGATGCAGCATGGCACTCGAACCGATGTGGGTCACCAAGCCAGCTACGATGCGGCTGCGGGTCTGCTCGCACCCTACGCCCGCGCACTCGAGCAGGACGATCGAACACCCGCCATGCTGGCGAAGACCCATTATGCCCCGGGGGTGGGCGTTGCCGTTGGCGAGTTACCCGGTAAAGTCGCAGCACGGCAGGCATTGGATCTCCCATCCGATCGCGAGATAGTCCTGGTGATCGCAGGTGGTGGTGGCCGAGGCACGCCTAGCGCGCCGTTGACATTGGGCGCCCGGGCGGAACCCGAAACGCTATGGGTCACGATCGGCGCGTTGGAGACGGAATGGCACGAAACCCCGCCGCCAAACCTGCAGCACCGGGGCTGGGTCGACAATCCCGATACCTGGATCGCAGCCGCCGACCGCGTGGTATCGTCGTGCGGGAACACGACGGTACACATGATGCTCGCCTCACCAAAGCCTTGGGTCGTGGTCCCCGAATGGCGCTACTTCGATGAACAGTTGCGCAAGGCGCAGGCGCTTGAACAGGCTGGTGTCGCTGCCGTTTCGCTGCACTGGCCTTCCCATCGCACAAATTGGGAAACGCTTTGGCAGCGGGCACGCGATATAGACCCTACCGCACGCGACAGTATTTTCGAGCCGGATGCGGCGCGCGGCGCGGCGGACTGGCTGGACAGCTTGGCACACAGACTTTGGGACGGAGCGTCAGGCGGTGTGCGGTTGGAGGTAGTGGCGTGAGCGTTTCCGTTTGCACGCTAGCCTATGGACGCGCGGAGCATTTGGCCAATCTCGTTCGCGGACTTGCGCTGAGCAATCTGTGCCCGGACGAACTCGTCGTCGCGGTGATGCAAAACGAATTCTACGCCTTGCCGGAGGCACCCTTCCCGGTGCGGCAGATCGATGTCTCCGGCCAGAGCATACCTTTGGCACGGGCCCGGAACACGGCCGCCCGCGCCGCTTCGGGCGATCTTTTGATATTTCTGGACGTGGATTGCATTCCGCATCCCGACCTCGTCGGCGACTACCAACGCGCGGCGGAGACGGACCGGGGCGTATTCATGGGGGAAGTTGGCTACCTACCCGAGGGAGCTACAGCGGGCGGCATCGATTACGAGCGTTTCGAGACGTTGGCGGTCAAGCATTCTGAGCGCGCAGGGCCCCCAACTGCGCCCACCGGATATTGCGAGGACTACCGCTGTTTCTGGTCGCTGAATTTCGCGCTTGCGGCCGAGACCTTCGCGAAAAGCGGCGGGTTTGACGAAAGCTATGTCGGTTACGGGGGAGAGGATACCGATTTCGGTCGCTGTCTGACATCAGCCGGCATCAATCTATGGTGGGTGCGGGGCGCGCGTGCCTATCACCAGTATCATCCCCATCACATGCCGCCCGTTCACCATCTCGACAGCGTGCTGACCAATGCCGCTTGCTTCAAGGCGAAATGGGGGGAAGAGACAATGCAGCACTGGCTGCGGGCATTCACTCTCATGGGCCTGATAAAAAGAGATGGCGCAGGGGGGTGGGTGAAGCTTCGCGAGCCGAACGACGCGGATCTGGCGATGACACGGCAGCAGGAGCACCAGCCTTTCGCCAGCAGCGCCTGGGTGCTGGATCAACTCGAGGCCCGCGAGCTCGATGCGGGGCGGCGGCAAGCGGCTATCGCATCGGCATAGCACGCCTCGTACCCGGCAATCATCGCTTCGATCGACAGGTTTTCGAGGGCGTGCATGCGGCAGGCCGAGCGATTCAACGTCAGGCTATTCTCCAGCGCCTTGGCGAGTGCGGGTATATCTCCGCCCGGAGCCAGAATGCCTGAATCGCCAACGACCTCGCGAAGCCCGCCGCGGTCGAATGCGGCGACAGGAACGCCGCAGGCCAGAGCCTCCGCAGAAACGAGACCGAATGGTTCCTCCCACATGGGTGTCACGAGTGCGGCCATTGCCGACGCTACCAGTTCGCGAAGACGGTCGCCGGAGCAGTGCCCGAGATATTGCCGTCTCTCGTCGAGAAGCGGTGCCACCTCCTGTTCGAAGTACGGTGCGTCCTCGATGGGCCCGCAAATCAATAGGGGAAGGTCGGCCAAACGAGCTGCCGCCACCGCCTCCGCCAGACCTTTGTTGGGCGTGATCCGCCCGCTCCAGATCACGTGGTTGCCCCTTCGCGGGCTGGGCCTCCATACATCGCAGTCCACGCCGTTGCGCACCACGCGGAGGTCGATACCGTCTGACGGTTCCCAGAGGGGCCGCTGGCTCTCCGAAGTCAGCGTGACGATTTGGCCACTTCTCCGCGTGCGTAAGACGGCCTCCCGCATCGGGCCGAATGGGGGGACATGTTGCGAGGTAACCATCGGAAGCGCTGCCGCCCGGGCCCAATCCATGAGCGCGGGATAGAGCGAATTGTTATGGACGATGTCGAAATCGCCATCTTCCACCATCTTCCAGCAGTTCTCGAAAGCCGCAAGTTGATACCGCCCCAGTTCCTCGGACCCATGCCAGATCCCCCACGGAAGATGACTTTCGTACGGGTCGCAGATTGCACGCAGTTCCGGGTGTGCCGAACCCGATGCCGCAAACAATGTAACACGATGACCCGCGCGGCTCAGGCCCTCACATAGCAAAGCGCAATGCGCCTCCATGCCTCCCATATAGGGTTCGGCGATAGGGTGGCGGACGTGAGCGATGATCGCGATCTTGAGTGCGTTCGAGATGGGTAAAGTCCACCAATACCAAGTGTGGAGATATCTTTTCCGTCTGCATCATCGCCCAACAGATAAGCAAGCGACTGATTTTCTTTCCTGGGCTATAACCACGAACGGTTCTTCGCCTGTGCCGCAGATTCGTTCCTTCTGATTTTGGGTTTCGGACATTGATCCAACCGATGCGAAACAGCGACGGTCCGTCGAATTTTCCCCTTCGATCAAAGAGTACCGTTGAGCATAGGCCAAATTAAAACGGCCGATGTAGCGAGGAAACCGAGCAGACCGGAGGCGAATGCCTCGCGGTGTGCGCTCCATCCGGATCTTTTATCCTTCTTCATCGGCATCCTCCGCGTCTAGTGACCACCCGCCGCCCAGCGCCCTGAACACCGCGATCTGCCGGCGCGAAACCTCGGCATCCTGATCGGCCAGCGTCGCGCGCGTTTCGGCCAGCGTGCGTTCGGCATCGAGCGTGTCGAGCGAGTTGATCAGCCCTTCGCGGTTCTGCGCGCGCACAATTCGCGCCGCGCGCTCGGCTGACTCGACCGCGGCAACCAGTATCCGCCGCCGCTCGAGCGCGCGGGCATAGTCCGACAGGGCTGTCTCCGCTTCCTGCAGCGCGACGAGAACCGTTCCATCGAATGCCGCAAGCGATCCGCGTGCGTCGGCCTCGGCGGCGTCGATCCGGGCATAGACCGGCTCGCGGTTGGGAAAGGCCCAGTCGATCAGCGGTCCGAGCAGGAAGCCCAGCGGGCCGCCGGTGAACAGGTCGCCCAGCTTGGATGTGTCCGATCCGATCGACCCACCCAGCGTGATGCGCGGGTAGAGGTCCGCGCGGGCCACTCCGATCCGCGCCCCATCGGCCAACACGCGCTGTTCCGCAGCGCGCACATCGGGGCGACGCGCGAGCAACTGCGACCCGTCGCCCACCGGCAACGGCGCCTCGATCTCCAGCGGGACGGTCCGCTCGCCGATATTGGCGGGCAGCGCGGCGGGTGCGCGGCCGGTCAGCGTCGCGAGCGCGAACAGGGCCGCGCGACGCTCCGCCTCGATCGCAGGGATCGTGGCGGCGCGCTGTTCGAGCAGGCTCTCGATCCGCGCCACCGCCAGCCCATCGGTATAGCCCGCATCGTGGCGCAGGCGGGTCAGGCGCAGGCTGTCTTCGAGCAGGTCGACGATCGAGCGTGCCACGCGCAACCGCGCGGCCGCGCTGGCGGCGTCGGCGTAAGCGCGCGTGGTGTCGGCCACCACCATCACCCTGACCGCTTCGGCATCGGCGCGCGCCGCCGCGACATCGCCGCGCGCGGCCGCAACACCGCTGCTCACCCGCCCGAAGAGGTCGACCTCGTAGGCGATATCGGCGCCGATCGAGAACTGGCCGCCGTCGCGATCCTGCCCCGGCAAGGTCTGCGCTTCGGGCGTGCGGCCATATCCGGCGGAAGCATCGAGCCCCACTTGCGGGAGCCGGTCCGACCGCGCGCCGCGCAGCGCCGCCCGCGCCCGGTCGATCCTGGCGACCGACTGGCGAATGTCGGTGTTGGCGGCGAGCGCATCGGCGACCAGCCCGTCGAGCACGGGGTCGTCGTACAGGCGCCACCAGTCCTGCGGCAGCGGCGCGGGGCTAACGACGTCGGCCTCGGCAGGAAGGAAGGGACCGGTTTCCACATCGCGGATGGGGGTAGAGGCGATATGGTCCGGCCCCGCCGCGCAGGCTGCGAGAGCCAGCGCGGAAACGGCAGAGAGGGTGAGGTTGCGAATGTGCATGGCTATTCGTCCTATTCGGCCGGCTGCATCGCCGGGCTCGCCTCGCCCCTGCGGCTGGGACCGCGCAGCGATGCGAGCCGGTCGCCGAGCGCGCGGCAAACGACGTAGAAGGTGGGGGTGAAGATCAGCCCGAAGCCGGTCACGCCGAGCATGCCGAAGCACACCGCTGTGCCCAGCGCCTGGCGCAGTTCTGCGCCCGCGCCGGTCGCGATCACCAGAGGAACCGAGCCGAGGATGAAGGCGAAGCTGGTCATCAGGATCGGCCGCAGGCGAGTACGTGCTGCCTCGATCGCGGCATCGATGGGCGACAGGCCGTGCAGCGCCTCGCCCTGCCGGGCGAATTCCACGATCAGGATCGCGTTCTTCGCCGACAGTGCGATCAGTACGACCAGCCCGATCTGGGTGAGGACGTTGTTGTCCATCCCCATCAGGTTGACCCCGATCATCGCCGCCAGCAGGCACATCGGCACGATCAGGATGATCGCCAGCGGCATGATCAGGCTTTCGTACTGCGCGGCCAGCACCAGGAAGACGAGCAGCACCGCGAGGCCAAAGACATAGATCGCGGTGTTGCCGGTGCTCGCCTGCTGGAAGGCGATGCCGGTCCACTCGGTCGAATAGCCCTGCGGCACGGTCTCTGCCGCGACCTTCTCCATCGTCACCAGAGATTCCCCGGTCGAACTCGTCGGCGCGGTGTCGCCGTCGATCGCCACGGCGGGCGCGAGGTTGTAGCGGCTGACGCGGTATGGGCCGGTGGTGTCGGTCACACTCGCAACCGATCCCAGCGGCACCATCGCCCCGTTGCCGGACCGGGCATACAGGTTGCCGATATCGCTAACATCGTCGCGATAGCTCGCATCCGCCTGCGCGGTCACGCGGTAGGTCCGCCCCAGCAGGTTGAAGTCGTTGATGAAAGCGCTGCCCAGATAGACCGACAGCGTGTCGAAGATGTCGCTCGGCGAAACGCCCAGCATCTGTGCCTTTTCGCGGTCGATATCGGTCTTCACGCGCGGGGTGCCGGTGTCGAAGAAGGTATAGGCCCCGGCCAGCCCTTCCTGCTGGTTGGCCTGCGCGATGACGGCATTGGCCACGTCCTGCATCTGGCGGTAGCCCTGCCCGGAATCGTCCTTCAGCATCATGCGGAAGCCGCCGGCGGAACCGATCCCCTGGATGACGGGCGGCTTGACGATCATCAGGCGCGCCTCGTTGATATCGGCGGTGGCGGCCTGCGCCTTGGCGATCAGTTCGTCGATCGACTGGCCGTTGCCCTCACGGTGATGGAAATCGTCGAGCACCCAGTAGGCGGCGGCCGAGCTGGCGGACTGGGTCTGCGTCGTCCCGTCGAAGCCCGACAGCATAACCGTGCCGGTGATCCCTTCGATGGGCAGCACGCGTTCGGCGACCTTCTTCATCACCGCATCGGTGCGGGTCGTCGACGATCCCGGGGGCAACTGGATGACCGAGACGAAATAGCCCTGATCCTGCTGCGGTACGAAGCCGGTGGGGGTCATCGCCAGTGCGAACCCGGTGAGGCCGATCAGCACGCCATATGCAAGCATCATGCGCCGGGGCATTGCGACCAGCCGCCCGGTCAGACGCGCATAGCTTTCACTGGAGCGCTCGAACCCGGCGTTGAACCTGTCGCCCGCCCGCTCGATCGCCCTGCGCCAGCGCGGCGCGTCTTCGGGCAGATGCTCGTGCGGGCGGAGAAGCAGCGCGGAGAGCGCGGGCGAGAGCGTGAGCGACACGAACAGCGAGATGATGGTCGCGGCGGAAATCGTGACCGCGAACTGCTTGTAGAACTCGCCCGAGAGGCCGCCCATGAACAGCGTCGGCACGAACACCGCGCACAGCACCAGCACGATCGCGATCAGCGCACTGCCGACCTCGTCCATCGAGCGGCGCGCGGCTTCCAGCGGGCTGTAGCCCGCCTCCAGATTGCGCTCGACATTCTCGACCACCACGATCGCGTCGTCGACAACGATCCCGATCGCAAGGACCAGCCCGAACAGCGAGAGATTGTTGAGCGAATAGCCCAGCATCGCCAGCACCGCGAAGGTGCCGACCAGCGAGATCGGGATGGCGAGCACCGGGATGATCGAGGCGCGCGCCTTCTGCAGGAAGACGATGATGACCAGCACCACCAGCACCACTGCTTCAAGCAGGGTGTGCAGCACCGCATCGATGCTTTCGGCGATGAATTCGGTCGGGTTGTAGACGATCCGATATTCGAGGCCCTGCGGGAAATCGGCCAAGAGTTCGTCCATGGTCGCCTTGACGCCTTCCGCCGCGGCGAGCGCGTTGGAGCCGGGTTTCTGAAACACCGGCAGGATCACCGAATCCTGATCGTTCAGATAGGCCGATGTGGCGTAGTCGGCGGCGCCGATCTCTACCCGCGCCACGTCATTGACGTGGATCTGGCGGCCCTGGTCGTCGGTGCGGATCACCACCTGGCCGAACTGGTCCGGGCTGGTGAAGCGCCCCTGCGTCTCGACATTGAGCTGGAAGGCGGAATCGGGGCTCGGCTGCTGGCCGAGCGTACCGGCGGCGACCTGCACGTTCTGCGCCCTGAGCGCGCGCACCACATCGCTGCCCGTCAGGCCCAGCGCGGCGGCACGGCCCGGATCGATCCAGACGCGCATCGCCAGCTCCCGCTGGCCAAACATCTGGACGTCACCGACCCCTTCGAGCCGGGCGATACGGTCCTTGATCCGGGTCTGCGCGTAGTTCGAGATATATTCGCGGTCCAGCGAACCGTCGGGCGAGATCAGGTTGACCACCATCAGGAAGTCGGGCGTGGTCTTGCGGGTGACGATGCCGAGCCGCTGGACCTCTTCGGGCAGCCGCGCCTCGGCGATCGCGACACGGTTCTGGACCAGCACCTGCGCTTCGTCGAGGTCGGTCCCGGGCGCGAAGGTGACGGTGATCGTCATCCGCCCGTCGCCGGTGGATTCGCTCGACTGGTAGAGCATCCCGTCGACGCCGTTGATCTCCTGCTCGATCGGATTGGCGACGGTATCGGCCACCGTTTCGGCCGAGGCGCCGGGATAGACCGCGGTGACGGTCACCGTCGGCGGCACGATGTCCGGATACTGGCTGACCGGCAGGAAGAAGTAGGAAATTGCACCGACCAGCGTCACCAGCACCGCTAGGACGCAGGCGAAGATCGGCCGATCGATGAAGAAGCGGGAAATGTTCATGGACGCACTCCGGGCGTGGTCTGGGGGCGTGGAGGGGCCGCGAAGGAAGCTTAGCTGGCGAGGCTGGCCGACGCGGCGGGGACCGACATGGGCAATTCAGGCGTCTCGTCGGTGCCCGGTGCGGAGCCCGCGATCCGGCCCTTCCGGGCGCTGACCTTCTGCCCCGGCATCGCCATCTGGGTACCCTTGATGATTACGCGGTCGGTGGGTTTCAGACCCTTCTCGATCACGCGCAGACTGCCGACCAATGGTCCGAGCTCGACCGCGCGGGTGGCGACCGTGCCGTCCTTGGCCACCACCAAGAGCAGCTTGCGCGTCTGGTCGGTAGTGACGGCGGTATCGGGCACCAGCAACGCCTGCCGCGTGCCGCCGGTCGCCAGCCGCATCCGGCCAAACAGGCCGGGCGCGAGGAAGCCTTCGCCATTGCTAACGACCGCGCGGGCTCGGATGGTGCCGGACTCGCTGTCGAGCCCGTTATCGGTGAAGTCGAGCGTGCCGTGCCAGCGATAGTCGGCCTCGTCCTGCAGCCGGATTTCGACCGGCGTGCCCTTGTCGAGCCCTTGGCGGCGCGCCTTTAGGAAAAGCGCTTCGGAGCCGGTGAATTCGAAATAGACCGGGTCGACCGCATTGATCGTGGTCAGCAGCGTGGCGGCACTGCCACCGCCGCCCGAGACGAGGTTGCCCGCGTCGATTCGGCGGTCCGAAATCTGGCCCGAGATCGGCGCGCGAACGGTGGTGAAGCCGACGTCGAGCGCCCGCGAGTTCACCCGCGCCCTGGCTGCAGCAAGCATGGCGGCATTATTGCGCACCTCGGCCTGCAACCGGTCGATCTCGGTCGCCGCGATCGCGTCGTCTGTGACCAGCCGCTGGGCGCGGCTCAGATTATCGCGCGAAAGCGCAAGCGCACTCTCGGCCCGTGCGACTTCGGCCTGCGCCTCGGCCAGCGCGGCGCGATAGGTCCGCGCATCAATCGTGAAGAGCGGCGTGCCCTGTCGGACGAACTGGCCGTCGGTGAAATGGACGCGCGTTATTGCACCGGAAACCTGCGGACGTACGTCAACGCTCCTACTGGCCTGAAAGCGGCCGACGAATTCGTCCCACTCGGTGATTTCTTTCTGAAGCGGGAGAGCGGCGGTCACCGCAGGCGGTGCGGCCGTGGCGGGGGCTGCGGGCTTGCCGCCCAGCAACCACCAAGCGCCTACAACCAAGAAGAGCGCCGCCAGCACGAGCCAGAGCCGACTGAACCGCCGCCCGGTGGAGCCGTTCTCGCGCACGACGGTGTCTTCCGGGCTGCCATCATCGATAATTTCGGAAGCGTGCTGATCGCGGCGCTCGTCGGCATCTTCGGCTGCATTGCGATCGAACGGTGTGTCGAACATGGATACCCCTGACCTTAATCGAGACGAGCGCTACCGCCTTCAAAAGCAAGGGCTTTCGAAGCTGGACGCTCACAATTCAAACGAACCAGGGCCCCACGGCACCCAGCCGCCGCGCAGCGATCACCGCTACACAGCTATCTGTACCGATAAGTATGTAATCTGAGGTTCAGGTCAAGCGGAATTTCTATACCGCTCGGTATTTTTCTCGCAAGTGCGGAAGACTATTAACTCGAAGGCCAAGAAACCAGCGCGGAATCAGCAACTTCCATCAAATCGCTCCGGGTCGCTCCTGATTGGGCCTGCACCGAGATGCCCTGCATCAGGGCGAGAAGATAGCGCGTGATCGCCTCCGCGCTGGTCGGTACAGCGAACTCTCCCGCGTCGATCGCGCGCTGCATCCGAGCGACGATCAGTTTCTTCGCAGATTCCGCACGGGCGTTCACGTCGTCACGGATTGAGGGCTCTACGCTTTGACAGCCAACCGTGGAGATCACGCCCATGCAGCCGCGGCATTCTCCGCCGGTCGCGACATCGACAGACCCGAGCAACAGCGTCTCGGCAACGGCGCGCGCGGTCGGCGCAGCTACCGCCTCGCCAATATAGGCGAGCTTGTCCTGCTCGTAGAGATCGAGCGCTTGGCGAAAGAGCTTCTCCTTGTTGCCGAAAGCGGCATAGAGGCTCGGTCTGGTAATCCCCATCGCATCGGTGAGATCGCTCAGCGAAGTACCTTCGTACCCCTTCTGCCAGAATAGGCGCAGTGCTTCGGCGAGAGCGACGTCAGTATCGAATTCGCGTGGGCGACCCCTTGTGGCAAGGTTTTCCATACCTCTAGGTATAAAACTTTTGGAAAGGGGTTTCAATGGGTCCGAACCCGCAGGCGTCGCCCAATCTGCGTCTAGGCGGTTTCGACGACCCAGCTCTTGCAATCTACGCCCTTCGGACCGGGCTCCTTCCGCGGGGCCAACAAGCCGTGGCCGAAGCGGAACTGGTCAGCGCTCGACTGCGAGCCCACTTTCTTCGGGCATGTACTCACCGCGATTGAATGCCGCATACCGTTCAAGTGTGGCATCATTGGCGGGATAGGTCCCGATGTCGGGTCGACCGGCACGGACCTCTCGCAAAGCGAAGTCCTCGAACGCCTCCATGGGTTCAACTTCCTTCGCGATACTCGTCAATCGCTGGCCCACTGGTGTCGAGGTAGCCCACGCGATGGTCCCCGGAGGCCCGTTCCCGGCCAGTTCCGATGGACGAACAACGTCACTGGGTTACGCTCGCGATCGAGCGGTTCCTGCGGCCGGTCTGCTACCAGAACATGCCGGAAGAACTGCTGCCGCCCGAACTAAAGCACGATACAGAGGCACCAAGACTCGTCGATGGACAACCATCGAGATTATCGTGAACCGTGACATTTGGTGTGTTTGATAGTGGGAGTTGACGTTCGTGATGATGGCCTCAGGCTACGGTTCGCAATTTGCCTTTCCGTCAGGTGTCCGAGCATGTGCGGGCGCCAACTGAACTCGTTGGCCTTTTTCGAAGGAAGCGGGATCGGTGAACGATTGGCCATAGCGGATGAAGCCTTGGCTCCGATCCAGCTCAACGAAGCGTCAAACACGCAGCTCAGCATCTAACAAAAACGGGACTGGCGTTTGGCGCCAACCAACCGGGTTCGGGACATCCTCCGACATGGGTCTGACGCCGCAAACTAGAGCCGGTATCCTTTTGAAAGAAGCGCGATAAGTTATATCCTTAGCTCCGAAAGAAGGCTGAGAAGTTCAAATGTCCACGCTGGAGTACGGAAAATCGGTCAGTCTCCCGCTCCCTTTCTAAGGGGAAGGCGATGCTAACTTAACTTGCATTGGCAAACCCACTCGGCTAGGCCGGCCTTAGAGCAGCAAAAGCTGTCCATCGAAGGGAGAGGAAATGACCCGCTTTTTCGCAAGCACGCTGGCGATCGCTATATCGGCGCTCGCACCCCCAATTGCGGCCCAGGAAAACAGCGGTGCCGACGGGGAGCCTACAGAAACCCAAGCTGAAACCGACAACAACGAAGGTTTGCAGACCATCGTCGTCACTGCGCAGCGCCGTGAGTCAAGCGTTCAGGACAGCTCTATCGCAATCTCCGCTTTCTCAGGGGAGTCACTCGATTCCGGGCGGGTCCTTAGTTTCGAGGATCTCGCGGGCTCGGCAACCTCTCTCTCGTTCACCGCGCTCTCGCCGCTCGACCAGGAATTCAATATCCGCGGGATCACCAACACCCGCCTGGATTCACCGTCGGCCGACCAGTCGATCGGCATCTTCGTCGACGACGTGTATGTCGGACGGTCGGGCCTCTTCAATTTCGACCTTTTCGATATCGACCGGGTGGAGGTCGTTCGCGGACCTCAAGGCGTCCTTTTGGGCAAGAACGTGGTAGGCGGTGCAATCAGCATCTACAGCGCGCGGCCGGAACGCTATTTCGAAGGCAGTGTTTCTGCATCTTATGGCAATTACAACGAGAAGCTCGTCAAGGGCCACATCACAGGACCTTTAGGTGACAGCATTGCCGCGCGCCTGGCCTTCCAGGTCCGCAACCGCGATGGCTTCAATCACGATATCGCCCATGGTGTCGATCTCGACAATGTCGACAGCGTACAGATGCGCGGACAAATCGCTTTCGAGCCGGTGGGCTCCGATTTTTCTGCGGTCTTGATCGGCGACTACACTAACGATGATTCCAATGGGTTTCACTCCCTTACGGTAGATGGACCGGCGGCAGGTTCAGGGCCGTGGAGCACAGCCCGGGCCCGTGTTGCGGCCTTGCGTCCGGAAGGGCTGGGCCCTCGCGAGAGCCTTCCCGACTGGCAAACTTACAAGGGCGAAGTCAACCCGACCCCGCAGCAGCTTCACCGCGAAGCGTTCGGGTTGGCTCTCAACATGTCCTACGATTTCGACTTTGCCACGCTGACCAGCATCACCGGCTACCGCAGTGGTGAAGCATTCAGTGTGTACGATCAGACGGGCATCGGGCCGAGCAATAATTACGATGTCATCGTGCCACTCCTTTTCCGCTCGCCGGTGCGGGAAGCGGAGGATATCAGTCAGTTCAGCCAGGAAATCCGTCTGGTTTCTCCAGAGGCCGCAGATAGCGGTTTCGACTGGATCCTCGGAGGCTATTTCCAGCGAGACGAAGTCAGCAAGGACGACATCATCTCGTTTGAAATTCGCGTGCCGGTAATCCCGACACTCAACGGACAGTCTGCGTGGTTCAACGAGGGTACGAACAAATCCTACGCCGTCTTTGGGCAACTCGGTTACCGCTTCAACGAGATGCTCCGCGTGGTTGGAGGGCTGCGCTATTCCCGCGACGAAAAGAGCGGAACAGTGCAAGGTCTCGCTCTGGAAACAGGCGATCGTTTCACGCCCAATGATCCAGTCCCATCCTCACCCTTGTCACCGACCTATGTCGAGGGCGGGGGCTACACCACGAACTATTCGAACAGCTGGGAAGAGCTTACGCCGCAGATAACCGCGGAATTCCAGCCAAACCCGGATATCCTGATCTACGCGACCTATTCGACCGGGTTCAAGGGTGGTGGCTTCGAAGACGACCCCGCCAATCCCGTCGCCGCGCAGAGCAGTTATGACCCAGAAACGGTCACCAACTATGAAATAGGCGGCAAGTTCGAATTCTTCAACAATCGGGCTCGGCTGAACCTTGCCGCATTTTCCATGCGCTACAGGGATTTGCAAGTTACACAGACGTCCGACGTCTGTCTCTGCAACATCACAGACAATGCGGCGGATGCGAAAATCCGGGGCATCGAGGCGGAAGCGCAAGTTGTTCCGTTCTCCGGTCTTTCTCTTAATGGCGGCCTTACGCTGCTTGACACCGAATACATCGACTTCACCGATTCGGTCGGCAACGTGAACGATGGCAAGTTCCTGCAGCGAACGCCGCGCTATCAGTGGAACCTTGGAGTTGCATACACCACCGACATCGGCGATTGGACAGACGGTCTTGCCGTCAGCGTGAACTACAATCGGCAAGGCAAGCTGAGCTGGAACCCGGAGGGTTCGGCGAACGAGCCTGCATACGGCCTCTTGTCCGGACGCATCTCCATCAAGCCAACGGATGACCTGACATTTTCGGTCTGGGGGCGCAACCTGACCGACGAACTTTACCGGGTGA
Organism: Qipengyuania sp.; assembly: GCF_042095715.1. Taxonomy (GTDB): domain Bacteria; phylum Pseudomonadota; class Alphaproteobacteria; order Sphingomonadales; family Sphingomonadaceae; genus Qipengyuania. The sequence continues at coordinate 22,445 of NZ_JBELMO010000039.1, forward strand.
ATGCCATTGCCTTCTTCGGCGACGAGGCGTCGCGCCTAGGCGCACCGCGTACTTATGGTGCGGAAGTCTCAATACGGTTCTGACCTGTCTCTCAACCCCGAGGCCCCTGTCTGGGCCCCGGGTTGGACTCAGAGGCTCGCGGGTTCGTCCCGCGGGCCTTTTTTCTCAGTGAATAAGATGAGGTTTTGCCCTACTCGCGGCGGTAGGTAAGGTCGTTGGGCGCTTTCTGTCCCATCACCATATCCTCGTGGCCAGTGTCGAACAGGCCGAGACACCAGGTTTCGGCGCTCGGCACGTCGCGGTTCCAGTCGAACACCGCCTGGCGGTGCGCGATGCGCCATTCGCCATCGCGCCTCTCGAACCGGTCGAAGGCGCGCGCGCCGGTGAAGGTGTCGTAATCCTGCCCATTCTTGGCAAAGCGCGCGAAGGTAAGAATATAACTTTCGGCCCAGGCCGTGTCCTCACCGTGCAGCTCGATATGAACATTGCCGATGAAGTGCTGCATCACCGGCTTGTTCGTCTTCATGCGCTTGGCGGCTTCCTTAAGGTAGGGCACCGCCGGGCCATTATAGGCGGGCCCGTGTATTTCGTGTGCATCGTCCCAGTAACAGCTCAGCAGCAGTCCCTCGTCACCGCGATCGATCCCGCGCGCGTAGCGCATGATACAATCGTGGATGTCCTGCCTGGCGAGCAGAGTCTCTAGAGTGTTCGCGTGGGCCATGATCAGCGCCTCCCGTCGGGATTTTCGAGCCCGCGCGCCATCGACGCCTTGAGCGTACCCGGATCGCGCGCGAGGAAGGCACGTACGGAGACTGCGTGCGGGTCGGTGTCGTGCTCTTCGATATTATGCTCGACCGCGACGATCCCAGCCTTGCCGATATCGCGCGGAGAAGCCTGTTCCATCCAGGTCACATGCTTGGCCATACGCGTATCAACCGATCCGACGATCAGCGCATGCAGCGTTGTGCCCTGCTTCGCCAGTTCGGGCCGCAGGCAGTCGCCCGCCGCGCGCATCGCGAACTTGGACGGGCTGTATCCTCCCATAGAGGGCACGGCAACGATGCCGCCCGCCGACAGCACATTGATGACAGCACCGCCTCCATTGGTCTTGAGCACCGGAGCGAAGGCGCGAATTAACCGCACGGGGCCGAAGAAGTTGACCTCCATCGTTTCGCGGATCGAGCTTTCGTCTTCGGCCCCGAGCAGGGTCTTGCCGAGGTGGAAGACCCCTGCATTGTTGACCAGCAGGGTCAGGTCCGTGCATTTCGCCGCAGCGGCGGCAACCTGATCGGAGTCGGTCACGTCGAGTTGCACCGCCTCCAGCCGATCTTCCCCGTCGGCAATCTCCTGTGCGTCCTCAAACTTGCGCGAAGCGACGTAGACCTTGCGCGCTCCGTGTTCGAGCAGTTCCTCGACAAAGCCTTTGCCGATGCCTCTGTTGGCACCGGTCACAAGAGCGGTGCAGCCTTCTACTTTCATCAATCCTCTCCGAATGCATCACGATAGAAATCGGCGAATGCGGCTTCCCCGCCTCGGAAACCGCGGGGTTCGGGCAGCGTCGCCAGTTCATCCAGCCCATCGGGCCGGAATCGCGCGGCGCGGCTTTCCACCGCCTTGGCCGCGCGCATGTATCCGCCGCCTGCGACCCAGATCTCGCCAGTCCGGTCGCACGCCTCGCTCGCCAACCACGCGCACATTGCGGCGGCGCCTTCGGGCGCGAGGCGCGGGTCGGGTTCACGGTCGGGCCGGGCGGTCATCTTGGTCTGCGCGTAGGGGGTCAGCACGTTGACCAGGACCCCCTCGCGCCTCAATTCGTCGGAGAGGCTGAGCGCATACGCCGTCGCCGCGCCTTTGGAGGCGGCATAGGCGCTGCGCCCGCGTACTCCGTGGAGGCCGCCGGTCGAGGAGATCATCACGATCCGCCCCGACGGTGACTGGCGCAGGTGCGGGAGCGCGGCCTCGACCAGCCGGGTGTTGGCGAAGAAGTTGACCTCCATCACCTGACGAAGCTCCGTGTCACCCTCGCCGACCTTGATAGCGGGGCCGCTGATCCCTGCATTGAGCACCAGTGCATCGAGACCGGCGAATTGGTCGAGCGCCGCCTGAATGATCGCTTCGGGTCCGTCGAGCGCATCGACCGCGTGTTCGTCGATCGCAGCTGCGCCGCCTGCGGCAATGATCTGATCGACGACGCCCTGTGCAAGATATGGCCGGTGCGCATGGCGGCGGTTGTTCACCAGCACTTGGGAGCCCTCCGCCGCAACCGCCTTTGCGAATGCGGCACCCAGTCCGGCGCCCGCGCCAGTCACAATCGTCGAACGTCTTGTCATCCCCTCGATGCTAACGGGGTCAGTTCGATAATGAAAGTATAATCAGGGCGCTTTGCTACCGATCGTATATTCGACATCGGTGCTGACGATCGGCTCACGGCAATGCGAGCAGACAACCTTCGGATTGAGCGGCCCGCCACAATTTTTGTGAAACAGCAGGACCGGCGCACCCTCGGGCGAGGCGTAGTAACGATCGCCCCAGATCATCAGCATTAGCAACACCGGATAGTACTCCACGCCCTTGCGGGTCACGCGGTATTGCGTGGTCGAGGGGGAGGCCGGATCAGTCCTCTGCCGGATGACGCCAATCAATTCGAGCCACTTGAGCCGCTCGGAAAGGATGTTCGTGGCAATCGCCGTGTCCTGCCTGATCTCATCGAAGCGGTACAGGTTGGTGAAGATTGACCGCATGATCAGGCTAGCCCAGCGGTCCCCCATAAGCTGCGCCGACTCATTCATCAGCGATGTTGCGGTTTCCGGTGAATGACGCTGCTGGCGGCGGCGACTGTAGCTTGGGGCCATCAGGCCGACGCCAGGGCCCTCGCGCCAGTCAACTTCGAACGCACTGATTGTCTCGCCGCAGCTGCCGCAGGCGGGATCGGCCACGAAGCGATGGCCGCAGGTTTTGTGCGTCAGTTCGACGGTGATGTTGCCAGATTTCGCCCAACCAGTCTCCCATCGGAGCATCATCAGCGATGTCCAGTAGAGGTCGCGCCCCTTGGTGGTCATCACATATTCGAAGCGTGGCGGGGCGTCGCAATATTGGCGCTTTTCGAAAAGGCCCGCTGCAACCAGCTTCTTCAGGCGGTCGCTGAGCAGGGCCTTAAGCAAGCCGGTACGCTGACGGAAGCCGTCGAACCGTCGCTCTCCCAGCCAGCTCGCCTCGATTACCAGCAGTGTGGGGGTATCGCCGACAACTTCCAGGCTACGCCAGATGGAGCATGTACGAATTCTGACCGGTGCATTCATAGGGCTCAGCGTTTAGCATGCCTCGCCGCGTTGAAAAATAGGGCCGCGCCGATTGCATATCCAAGCGGCGCCACGATCGCCATCGCATTGCGAATGCCGTCTCCACCGGGGAAGAGCGAGTCGGAGATCGCCGCGGTCACGCTGGCGCCGATACCTATGCCCACCGCGTTGACGACGAAGACATAGATCGCGGCAATCGTAGCGCGCATTCCCTCAGGCGCCATTTCCTGCAGCACGCTGGGCGCGGCGCTGACTACCGCCGCCGCAGCGGTGAAGAACGCGACGAACAGCAGGCCCGCCAGCCAAATATCCGGCACCAGGGGGAAGGCGATGGCGGGAATAACCGCAATGGCCACCGCCCAGCCGCAAAAGCGCATCCGCGCCCCAGCAACGCCTCCACCAAAACGGTCCATAATAGCGCCCCCGCCTACCATGCCGAGCAGACCCCCGGCAATCAGGAGCGAACCGGCTATATAGCCGGTCGTCGCAAGATCCGTCTGGAAACCGCGCATATACATTGCTGGCAGCCAGTTGACCGTGCCGAGGACCGATAAATTAACTGCTGCGACACCGCCAAAGACCGACCAGTAGAAGCCGGACCGCTGACGCAATTCCGCCCCTATTGCCGCCCAAGGTAATCCTTCGTTCTTGCTCGAACGGGTTGTGTGTCCGGGATCGGGGATGAACAGGAATGCCAGTGCGATAAGGAACCCGGGAATTCCGGCAACGATGAAAGCGAATTGCCACGGTCGAACCGTACCGAAGATCGGCAGGCTCATCGTCTCGGCCTGCGCCACGAGCGCGACCACACCGCCGCCAATCATGAAAGCGAGCCCGGCACCCGTTGCGCTGCCAAGCCCGAAAAGGCCCATCGCGAGCCCGAGCCTCCGGCGCGGGAAACTGTCCGCGATGATCGAGTAGGCCGCAGGCGAAAGCACCGCCTCACCAACGCCTACACCCATGCGTGCGAGGAACAGGCCAATGAAGCTGGTCGCCTGTCCGCAGGCAACAGTCGCTGCGCTCCACGCCGCGATGCCCACTGCTATCGCGCGCGTCCGATTCACGCGATCGATCAGTCGCCCGAGCGGAATCGAGGCTATCGTGAAGAAGAGCGCGAAGCTCAGCCCTTGAATCAGGCTGATCTGAAAATCGGTTATATTCAGATCGCTTTTGATCTGGTCGACCAGAAGGCTGACGATCATCCGGTCTATGAAGCTGCAGATGTAAGCGATGAACAGCGCGGCCAGCGTCAGCCATGCCCTTAGTGGCGTCCGCCCGGGGCGGTTAACCGTCGGCGAGACGATCTCAGAAATCGCCTTCCACTCCCATGGCCTCGAGCAGTTCGGCGCGGTCGTAATATTCGCGCCATTCCTTGATCTTGTCGCCTTCGACCACCAGCACGCCGACCACCGGCACCTTGCCTTCATGTCCCTTGAAAGTGAATTCGTCCTGACGTTCGATAAAGACCGTGTCGCCGGTTACCGCCCAGTTGCGCACATTGAGGTGCATGTGGCTGGCATTGTCGACGAGGAATTGCATCCGCGGCAGAATGTCCTCGCGCCCCACGATAGGGTCTATCATCATCGAATGAAGCACGCCGTCTTCGGTAAACATGTTGGTAATGGCTTCAGCATCGCGGGCTTCCCATGCCGCGATCATCTTCTTTACCACAGCGATATTGTGTTGGGCATTTTCCTGCATTTCTCTCTCCTCGATGCTCGCGGGCTCATGGACCAACTGCGCTGGCATTTGTGCACTGGCAGGTGGCTGCGCAGCGAGCGCGAGAGCGTGGATGATCAGGCTGACAGACATAGCTCTCTCCTTTGGTATTTTTATGCAAGTAGTCGATGGATGTTCAAGGGGAGATGGTCAAGCGATAGTTAATACTCGTGAGCGATTTGCTTGCAATACAATACCGAGTCGCGCTATCGAACCGCCATAGCCAAAAAATTTGCGGAAGCGAGTTGCCATGCGCGTCGAAAAGCTGCCCCGGGTAAAATCTACCCTTCGCCCGTCGAATCATCCTTACATGTCCGGCCCCTGGACACCGCAACATGAAGAGGTGAATGCTTCGGAACTCGAAGTGCTCGAGGGAAAGATACCGGAGGACATCGACGGACTTTATCTTAGAAACACTGAGAACCCGGTGCATCAGCCGATAGGTCGGCATCATCCGTTCGACGGCGACGGGATGATCCATCAGATCGCCTTTTCCGAAGGCCGCGCAACCTATCGCAATCGCTTTGTGCGCACACGTTGCTTCGAAGCCGAACAGATCGAGGGCGGCGCACTGTGGGGTGGTCTCGCAGACGGGCCGGGAGTGTCGAAAAGACCCGGCTTCGGAGCCAAGGGCGATCTCAAGGACGCCGCCTCGACCGATATCGTGGTCCATGCAGGCAAGGCGATCGCGACGTTCTACCAGTGTGGAGAAGGCTACGTGCTCGATCCCGAGACGCTGGAGAACGAAGGCATCGCGCCGTGGGTACCGATCGACGGGATTTCGGCCCATCCCAAGGTTGACGAGGCGACCGGCGAACTGCTGTTCTTCAACTATTCGAAGCACCCGCCCTACATGCATTATGGGGTAGTCGACGCGGACGGGAAGCTGACGAACTATATCCCCGTTCCACTACCGGGGCCGCGCCTGCCGCACGACATGATCTTTTCCGAGAACTGGGCGATCCTCAACGATCTGCCCGTGTTCTGGGACGAGGAACTGATGAAGCACCGCAACCTGCACGCCGTGCGTCTGCACAAGGGCGTCCCCTCACGCTTCGCGCTGGTCCCGCGCCACGGCAAGTCCGAGGAAATCCGGTGGTTCGAGGCAGAACCGACTTACGTGCTCCACTGGCTCAACGCCTACGAGGAAGGCGATGAGGTAATCATGGACGGGTATTTCCAGGAAGACCCCACACCCCGCCCCGAGAAGTTTCAGGAGCACGGTGAGCACGCGCACATGATGGCCTACCTCGACGGGCACTCACTGGGCACCAGGTTACACCGCTGGCGCTTCAACCTGACGGACGGAACGACGACCGAGGAACGGCTGGACGATCGCACGGTCGAATTCGGCATGATCAACAAGAAGTTCGCAGGGCGGAAATACCATTACGTCTACTCCACCGTCGCCAAGCCAG
>NZ_JBELMO010000040.1:0-28637 GCF_042095715.1 Qipengyuania sp.
ATCACCACAACCCGACAAACACCCCCCCCAACCCTAAAGGCCGCCCGCCGGGGCGGCCTTTTTCTTGGTCCGGATATCAGGGGGACGCCGCGGGCGGGGGTCAGTCCTCCGCCTTGGCGACCGCCTTTTCATCCATCAGCTGCTGCAATTCGCCGGCTTCGAACATCTCCATCATAATGTCGCTGCCGCCCACGAATTCGCCCTTCACGTAAAGCTGGGGGATGGTGGGCCAGTCCGAAAAGCTCTTGATGCCCTGGCGGATTTCCATGTCCTGCAGCACGTCCACACTGTCGAAGGCGACATTGCAGTGCTCCAGTATGGCCACGGCGCGGCTGGAAAAGCCGCACTGCGGGAACAGCGGGGTGCCCTTCATGAAGAGGACCACGTCGCTCGCCCCGACGATGTCGGAAATGCGTGCGTTTACTTCAGCCATGACGACCGGTTCCTTGTATTGCTTGGGCCCGCCGGTGCGCGAGCATCGTCCGGCGAATCAGGTGGGAACTTCGGTGGTGACTTGCAAGGCGTGGAGCTCCCCGCCCATGCGCCCACCCAGCGCTTCATAGACCAGCTTGTGCTGCTGCACCCGGCTCTTGCCCGCGAATTGCGGCGCCACGACATGGGCGGCGTAATGATCGCCGTCCCCCGCCAGATCGCGGATCGTTACCACCGCGCCGGGTAGCGCATCGGCGATCAAGCTCTCGATTTCCTGCGCGGGCATGGGCATCGCGGGCGCCTCAGTTGTTGCCGGACATGAACTGGCGGCGCGCTTCCACGTTGCATTCCGCCAGCTTGCTGCGCACTTCGGCTTCGCCCACGTCGCAGCCCGCCTGCGTCAGATCGCCCACCAGCTTGCGGATCACGTCCTCATGCCCGGCTTCCTCGAAATCGGCCTGCACCACGGATTTCTTGTAGGCGTCGGTCTCTTCGGCGGTCAGGCCCATCTTTTCGGCGGCCCATTCGCCCACCAGCCGGTTGGCGCGCGCGGCGATCTTGAAGCTGGTCTCCTCGTCGAACGCATATTTGGCTTCCTCGCCGCGCTCACGATCCTTGAAGTCGGTCATCGATATTCCTTCGAAAAGTGGTCTGTTCGCGATTTAGGGGGCAGGCGCGCGGGTGGCAATGGGTGTGCGGCGTCGATGAGCGCACGGGCCGCCTGCGTTCCCGCCTTCGACATGACGAGGGATGTGTGGCGGAATGACGAGGGGGCAAGGGCGGAAAAGGGGCCATTTCCTGGCCCCCCAAACTCACGCCATCGTCACCACCAGCTTGCCCACCGCGCCCCGGCTGTCGAGCTTGGCGATGGCTTCGTGCGCCCGGTCGAGCGGGTAGGTTTCGCTGACCAGCGGGCTGATCTTGCCCGCCTGCCACAGTTCGAACAGCTCGGCGATATGGGCCGCGTTGCGTTCGGGGAAGCGCGCGGCGAAGGCGCCCCAGAACACGCCGCGGATGTCGCAGCTCTTGAGCAGGGTCAGGTTGAGCGGCATCTTGGCGATGCCTGCCGGAAAGCCGATAACCAGAAAGCGGCCTTCCCATGCGATCGATCGCAGCGCGGGTTCGGAATAATCGCCGCCTACGATGTCGTAGACGATATCGGCGCCATCTTTGCCCACCGCGTCCTTGAACTGCTGGGCCACCGATTTGGACGTATCCTTGTCGAAAGGCGCGCGGGGGTAGATCACCACATCGTCTGCCCCGGCCTTCTTCGCGACCTCGCCCTTCTCCTCGGTGGAGACGGCGGCGATCACGCGGCAGCCATAGGCCTTGGCCAATTCCACCGCGGACAGGCCCACGCCACCCGCCGCGCCCAGCACCAGCACGGTTTCGCCCGCCTTGATGTCGCCGCGATCCTTGAGACCGTGGATGGTGGTGCCGTAGGTCATCAGCAGGGCGCTGGCCTGCACCAAGTCGACGCCGTCGGGCACCTTGAACAGCTTGGCGGCGGGCACCACCACCTGTTCACGCAGGCCCCCGCTGCCGACACCGGCGATGACCTTGTCGCCCACCTGCCAGCCGGAAACGCCTTCGCCCACAGCCGAGATAGTGCCGGAGATTTCGCCGCCGGGGGAGAACGGGCGGGGCGGCTTGAACTGGTACATGTCCTTGATGATCAAAGTGTCGGGATAGTTGATGGCGCAGGCGGCCACATCGACCACCACATCCTCGGCGCCCGGTGTTGGGGCCTCGATATCCTCGACCACCAGCGTTTCGGGGCCGCCGACTTCCTTCGACAGGACTGCTTTCATCAGGTTCTCTCCATTGTGGGTTCCAGCCACGGCATGTGTGCCGCGCGCTGCTGTTCATAGGTGTCGATGGCCGGGGCGCTCGAAAGCGTCAGGCCGATCTCGTCGAGCCCCTCCAGCAGGCAATGCTTGCGGAAGGGGTCGATCTCGAAATGGAAACGGTCCTGGAAGGGGGTCGTCACGGTCTGGTTTTCCAGGTCGATATGCACGGGATCGGTCTCAGCGACCTCCATGAGCCGGTCGATCTGTTCCTGCGGCAGCTCCACCGCCAGGATGCCGTTCTTGAATGCGTTGCCCGAGAAGATGTCGGAGAAGCTGGGCGCGATCACCGCCTGTATACCCATGTCGCCCAGCGCCCAGGCGGCATGTTCGCGGCTTGAGCCGCAGCCGAAATTGTCGCCCGCGATCAGGATCGGCGCGCCCGCATATTCGGGCCGGTCGAAGATATTGTCGGGATCCTTTCGCAGGCTTTCGAAGGCGCCCTTACCAAGCCCTGTGCGGCTGACCGTCTTCAGCCAGTGGGCCGGAATAATGACGTCGGTGTCGACGTTCTTGGCGCCGAAGGGGATCGCGCGCCCCTCTATGGAGGAGACAGCATCCATCAATCGGTCTCGGGCGCCTCGCCTCCCGGAACGGGGCCGGACTGCGGCCCGCCGGCCTTCTTCTCCTTGCGCTTGTTGGCATAGAGCAGGGCGGCGGCAAGGGCAGCGGAGCCCACGGCACCCGCGATGGCGGCGGCGGCTTTGGCTTTCTCGGTCATGCAGGTCTCATGCGGAGGTCCGGACGGGAAGGCAAGGGTTAGTCCACCAGCTCCCTGACATCGGTCAACCGTCCGCGCACCGCGGCGGCGGCGGCCATGGCGGGGCTCATAAGGTGGGTGCGCGCTCCGGGACCCTGGCGGCCGGTGAAGTTGCGGTTGCTGGTGCTGGCGCAGCGTTCGCCCGGCGGGACCTTGTCGGGGTTCATGGCGAGGCAGGCGGAACAGCCCGGCTCGCGCCATTCAAACCCGGCTTCGGTGAAGATGCGGTCCAGCCCCTCTTCCTCCGCCTGGCGCTTGACCAGGCCTGATCCGGGCACGGCGATGGCCCAGCGTACTCCCGCCGCCTTGTGCCGGCCCTTGAGCACTTCGGCTGCGGCGCGCAGATCCTCGATCCGGCTGTTGGTGCAGCTGCCGATGAAGACGTTCTCGATCGCGATCTCGTTCAGCGGCGTCCCGGCGGCAAGACCCATGTAGTCGAGGCTCTTGGCCGCGGCGGTCTGCTTGGACGGATCGGCGAAGCTCTCGGGCGCGGGCACGGTGCCGCCGATGGGAGCGGTATCTTCCGGGCTGGTGCCCCAGGTGACGGTGGGCTCTATCTCCGCCGCGTCGATCACCACCGATTTGTCGAACCGCGCGCCGGGATCGGTGGCCAGTGTGCGCCACCACGCCACCGCTTCGTCCCAGGCGGCGCCCTGCGGAGCCATGGGGCGGCCCTTGAGCCAAGCGAAAACTGTGTCGTCGGGCGCGATGAGCCCGGCGCGCGCGCCGCCTTCGATGCTCATGTTGCAGACCGTCAGCCGGCCTTCCACGCTCATGTTCTCGAACACGGCGCCGCGATATTCGATGACATGGCCGGTGCCGCCCGCTGTGCCGATCCGCCCGATGATGTGCAGGATCAGGTCCTTGGGAGTGATGCCGGGGCCGAGCTCGCCCTCCACGCGGACCTCCATGGTCTTCGACTGCTTGAGCAGCAGCGTCTGCGTGGCGAGCACATGCTCCACTTCGCTGGTGCCGATGCCGAAGGCGAGCGCGCCGATCCCGCCATGCGCGGCGGTGTGCGAATCGCCGCAGACGATGGTGGTGCCGGGAAGGGAGAAACCCTGTTCCGGCCCCACGACGTGGACGATCCCCTGTTCGGCCGCGGTCGCGGGGATGTAACGGATGCCGAATTCGGCGGTGTTGCGCTTCAGTGCGGCGAGCTGCTGCGCGCTTTCGGGGTCGGCGATGGGCAGCTCGCTGCCGTCGGGCGCCAGCCGCGCGGTGGTGGGGACGTTATGATCGGGCACCGCCAGCGTCAGCTCTGGGCGGCGGACAGGCCGGCCCGCGGCGCGCAGCCCCTCGAAAGCCTGGGGGCTGGTGACCTCGTGGACGAGGTGGCGGTCGATGTAGAGGAGGCTTGTGCCATCCTCTCGCCGGTCCGCCACATGGGCGTCCCAGATCTTTTCGTAGAGGGTACGGGGGCTGCTGGCCATGGCGGGCTCGCTATGCCTGCCGGCCTCGCGGGGCAAGAGCAATCGGCGCAATTTAACGCCGGTCAGTGCCGCCCCGCTGGTCGAATCGATCCTTAAGGCGGGGCATGCAGGCGCGATCGTTGCGGTAATGGGTCCGGCGGCCTCAGCCTATTGTGGGTATGGCACCGGTCGGAAGGGCAATCCGAAAGCCAAATCGCCGCGTCGCGGACAATTACCCGTAATTTAACTGCAATTGCGTATGGAGTTTGTAACCTGTCTGCGCTAACTTACAATCATGTCAGCAGATTCCTTCGCGATGCCCATCACGGTCGAGCCAGCCGACATCGATTTCATGGGTCACGTCAACAACGCACGCTACCTCACCTGGGTGCAGGAGGCGGTGCTGGCGCACTGGCGCAAGATTGCACCGAGCGAGGACGTGGCGAGCAAGGCCTGGGTCGCGCTCAAGCACGAGATCACCTATCGCAATCCCGGCTTCCTGGGCGACGATGTCAGCGCACATCCGGTGCTGGAAAGCTTCAAGGGCGCGCGCGCCTTCTACCGAACGGTGATTCGCCGGGGCGAAGAAGTGCTGGCCGAGGTTCAGTCCGCCTGGTGCTGCATCGATGCCGAGACGCTCAAGCCCGCGCGTATCGGGGATCACCTGCGCGAGTTCTTCTTTCCTGCCGCCGAATAGACTATATCGGCCCCGATGGCCGTTATTCTCCCTGTTCTGATTGTCGTTGCCACCATCTTCGCGATGGAGGGCGTCGCCTGGGCGAGCCACAAGTATATCATGCATGGCTTCGGCTGGGACTGGCATCGCGATCATCACGAACCGCATGACAACATGCTGGAGAAGAATGACCTTTACGGTCTGGTCGGCGCGGCGATGAGCATTTCCATGTTCGCGCTGGGCAGCCCGCTGGTGATGGGCGATGCCGCCTGGTGGCCCGCCACCTGGATCGGCCTCGGCATTCTGGGCTACGGGATCATCTACACGCTGGTGCATGACGGGCTGGTCCATCAACGCTATTTCCGCTGGGTGCCGCGCGGCGGCTATGCCAAGCGGATCGTGCAGGCGCACAAGCTGCATCACGCCACCGTGGGCAAGGAAGGCGGGGTCAGCTTCGGGTTCGTTTTTGCGGGCGATCCGGCGAAGCTGAAGGCGGAACTGCGGCGCCAGCGGGAGGCGGGCATCGCCGGGGTGCGCGAAAGCGCCGGTGCCTGATACGGGCTTTGGGTCAGGGGCATGAGCGGGAGCGAGGACCTGACCGGCACCTGGCACGGCAGCTTTACCTACCCGGGCCATTCGGACCCCGAAACGCCCTTCCTCGCGATCATTGAAGAGCTGGCCGGCTCTTTGTGCGGCACCATCGTGGAGCCCGACCAGTTCTATGGCCAGGGCACCATCGACGCGGTGATCGCCGGTTCACGCGGCGGGTTATCCGTGGATTTTACCAAGTCCTACCGCAATGGGCTCAGGGGGTACGACAACCCCGTCGATTACGTCGGCCGCCTTTCCGGCGACGGCATGACCATCACCGGCGTCTGGAGTCTGCTGGAGCTCGACGGCACCTTCACCATGGAACGCGAGGCGGAAGCCGAGGAGCCGGTTGAAGCGGAAGAGGCCGTGGAATTGCCTGCGCGGTAGGGTGCCAAGGCAAATGGTGGGGCGGAGGAACCTGCTGACCCCGTTTGATTTCCACGTTTCGTGGGTGAGGGGAAGTGCGAACAATCACGTCGGGTCGGCTCGATGTTTGAATTTGGGATGTAAACCGGGCGCTCGCAAATTGTCCGCACCCGTTAAAACTTTGCTATATCGCCAGCTTATGGACCCCCAAACTCACACATGGGCACCACACCGATGGAGGGTGCTACTCGCGTTCATGGTAGTGCCAGGTATCGCCGCATTCACACTCGCAATGTTCCAACCGTTATACGCGGGACTAGACAGTTATCTGGAAAGGGTCGGGCGAACTGGATTAGTCTTTACGTTATTCGCGTATCCGTTCGGCCTGCTGTTGGGCGTGCCTTCCTATGTCTTTCTGCGCGATAGGGTAAAGCCTACATGGCTCAACTGCACCTTCGTGGGTGCATTGGTTGCAGCAACGCCTTGGCTGCTTTTCGCCTTGCTACCTCCTTCTGCCGATCAGGCAAGCATCGGCGGAAGGGCGACTGTCGTGAATGGTGCCACGACAGCATATGGCTATCTGATCGCCTTGCAATTTGCGGGAATCATCGCGCTCAGCGGTGCGCTGGCGGGATTGCTTTTTTGGGTGATCGCAACCCCTCGGCGCAATGTCAGCTAAAGGGGACGTTAGCCGACAACGGTGCGCCATGCTGGACTTCTGCTATCCGCAACAGGATTAGTGATTGCTGCAAAAGTGACGCCAAACCCCGATACCCCTCAGTCCCCCGGCTGGATCGCCTCGTGGCGGGTGTCGTAGTAGCTGGCGACGCGGTCGGCGTAGGCCTGATTGAAATCGGGGGCGTTGTTGGACCAGCTGGGGCCGCCCTCCAGCAGGCGGCGGTCCACGGTCACGATATAGAGATCGTCCACCGCATTGTAGCTCAGCAATTCGAAGGGGAGCGGATAGTAGCTCTTGTTGAGGCCGAGGAATCCCCCCAGGCTCAACACCGCATGTGTGACCGTGCCGGTGCGTTTGTTCACCATGTAGCTGTGCACATGCCCCATCTTCTCGCCGTCGCGGCTGCGGACGGTCATCTCGTCGACTCGATTGGACGCAATGAGCAGGGTTTTGTCGGGCGTGGCGGTATCGGTCATAAAAGCTCCTTCGGACTTCGAAAACCCGCAGCAAGCCCGCAAGGTTCCGGCGACCTGCGTTTTATCCTTCCAGCGCCGCCGCCTTTTCCAGCGCGACCAGATAGCCTTCCCAGCCCAGGCCCTTGACCTCCGCCACCGCGCCCATCCCGACATAGCTGACGTGGCGGAAGCTTTCGCGGGTGAGGGGGTCGGACAGGTGGACTTCGATCACCGGCACCGAAACCGCCTTGATCGCATCGAGCAGCGCGACCGAGGTGTGGGTGTAGGCGCCCGCATTCAGCAGCACCGCCTTGGCGCTCTCACCATACGCCTCGTGCAGCCAGTCGACCAGCACGCCTTCGTGATTGGTCTGGCGGAAATCGACCTCCACGCCCAGTTCGCGCCCGCGCGCGCTGACCGCCTCGCCGATCTGGTCCAGCGTGTGCGATCCGTAGATATGCGGTTCCCGCGTGCCGAGCAGGTTGAGGTTGGGGCCGTTGAGAACGAAGACACGATTGCTCATGGCGGTGCCCTAACCGGCGGGTGGCGCTGCGCCAAGCGCTTGCGCGAAGCTTTGCTTTTAAGACTGTCCGACAGGGGGACGCATCGGCCCGCCGCCGCTTTACAAAGGGCCGGTCGCCTGACAGTGCGGCGCTGCCTTCGCGCTTGCGAAAGCTTGGGATCCACGACGCGCCATCAAAGGATTGCACTATGAATCGACGGGGTATCATCCTGGCGGGCGGATCGGGCACGCGGCTGGCCCCGCTGACCGATGCCGTCTCCAAGCAGCTCGTGCCGGTCTACGACAAGCCGATGATCTATTATCCGCTGTCGGTGCTGATGCTGTCGGGCATCCGCGAGGTGCTGATCATCACCACTCCGCACGACCAGACGAGCTTCCAGCGCCTGCTGGGCGATGGATCGCAGTGGGGCATGGAAATCCAGTATGCCGTGCAGCCCGATCCGGGCGGACTGGCGCAGGCTTATCTGATCGGCGCGGAGTTCGTGGGCGATGGGCCGAGCGCATTGGTGCTGGGCGACAACATCTTTTACGGTCACGGCTTCGGCGAGCTGTTGGCGAAGGCCGACAATCGCACTGAGGGCGCGACCGTGTTCGGCTATTACGTCAACGACCCCAAGGCATACGGCGTTGTATCCTTCGATAAGGGCGGCAAGGCCGAAACGATCGAGGAAAAGCCCGAGCAGCCAAAGTCGAATTACGCGGTGACGGGCCTCTATTTCTACGACGGCGAGGCGCCGCGCATCGCGAAGGAAATCAAGCCCAGCCCGCGCGGCGAGCTGGAGATCACCGACCTCAACCGCGTCTATCTGGAAGCGGGTAAGCTGAATGTGGAGATCATGGGGCGCGGCTATGCCTGGCTCGACACCGGGACCCACGCCTCGCTGCTGGATGCCGGGCAATATGTTCGCATCACCGAAGAACGGCAGGGCCTCAAGATCGCCTGCCCGGAAGAGATCGCCTGGCGCCTGGGCTTCATCGACGATGCCAAGCTGGAGGAAATCTCTCAGCGGCTGGTGAAGAGCGGTTATGGCGATTATCTGCTTCGCCTGCTCAAGGGCGAAGGGGCGGTCGGGTGAAGGTCACGCGTTTCGACATCGACGGGCCGCTGGAAATCGAACCGCGCGTGTTCGGGGACGAACGCGGCTTCTTCATGGAAAGCTGGAGCCGTCGCGTGTTTGCAGACATCGGGATCGACTGCGATTTCGTGCAGGACAACCACAGCCGCTCCGCGCGCGGCGTGCTGCGCGGGCTGCATTTCCAGGACCCGATGGTGCAGGGCAAGCTGGTTCGTGTCGCCAGCGGACGGGCGTGGGACGTGGCGGTGGACATCCGTCGGTCTTCCCCAACCTATGGCCGGTGGGCGGCAGTGGAACTCACCGCCGAGAAGAAGAACCTGTTCTGGGTGCCGGCGGGCTTTGCGCACGGCTTCCTGAGTCTGGAGGACGGCACCGACTTCCTCTACAAATGCACCGAATATTACGCGCCCGAGCATGAGCATGCGATCCGCTGGGACGATCCGGAGCTGGCGATCGACTGGCCGCTGGAGGGGATCGAGCCGCAGATTTCGGCGAAGGATGCCGCGGCCAAGAGCTTCCGCGATAGCGAGGGCTTTGCGTGAAGGTTCTCGTCACCGGGGCGGGGGGGCAGCTGGGTTTGGCGCTGGTGGCCCGCGCGCCGAAAGACACGGAGGTGATCGCCGCCAGGTCGGGTGACCTCGACATCGCGGACCGCACTGCGGTGGCGGCGCTGGTTGAGCGCGAACGCCCGCAGCTGATCCTCAACGCCGCTGCCTATACCGCCGTCGATCAGGCGGAAAGCGATGCGGAGCGGGCGAAGGCGGTCAACGACACCGGCACCGCCAATCTTGTCGCAGCGGCTGAAGCCGTGGGCGCGCGAGTGGCGCATGTCTCCACCGATTTCGTCTTCGATGGCTCTGCCTCTGTCGCCTATACCCCGGACGCGCCCACCGCGCCTCTGGGGGTCTATGGCGCGACCAAGCTGGCGGGCGAGGGGCATCTGCGGGAAGGGGACCTGTGCGTGCGGACCGCGTGGGTCTATGCCGCGCAGGGGAAGAACTTCGTGCGCACCATGCTGCGCCTGATGGCGGAGCGCGAGGAGCTGGGCGTGGTCGCCGACCAGATCGGGTCGCCCACCAGCGCTGATGATCTGGCCGATGCGCTGTGGCAACTGGCGCTCGCCGGAGAGAGCGGCGCCTTCCACTTCACCGACAGCGGCGTTGCCAGCTGGTACGATTTCGCCGTCGCCATCCGTGACGAGGGAGCGCGGCTCGGCCTGCTGCCGGGCACGGCGGCGCGGGTGAAGCCGATCGCGACCAGCGATTATCCCACCCCTGCCAAACGCCCCGCATTCTCTGTATTGGACACGCGCAAGACGGCGATTGCGCTGGGCGGCGCGGCGCCGCATTGGCGGCATTCGCTGATCAAAGTTCTGGAGCAGATCAAGACCCATGGCTGACATCCTCGTGACCGGCGGCGCCGGCTTCATCGGCAGCAATTTCGTGCGTTACTGGCGGGAACAGCGTAACCAGGGCGTGGTCGTGCTGGATGCGCTGACCTATGCCGGCAACGCCGCCAGCATCGCCGATGTCGAAGGCGCCACGCTGGTCGAAGGCGACATCTGCGACACCGATCTGGTTCAAAAGCTGCTGCGCGACAATGACATCCGCACCATCGTCCACTTCGCGGCTGAAAGCCATGTGGACCGATCCATCACCGGGCCCCATGCTTTCGTGCAGACCAATGTCATCGGCACGCACAGCCTGCTGCGCGCGGCCAAGGCGGAATGGCTGGACCGGGGCGGGGACGAACCGCACCGCTTCCACCACGTCTCCACCGACGAAGTCTATGGCTCGCTGGGCGCGGACGATCCGGCCTTTTCTGAGACCACCGCCTATGCCCCCAACTCGCCCTATTCGGCCAGCAAGGCGGGCAGCGACCATCTGGTGCGCGCCTATCACCACACCTTTGGCATGGACGTGGTCACCACCAATTGTTCCAACAATTACGGCCCGTACCAATTTCCCGAAAAGCTTATCCCGCTGTTCCTGATCAACGCGCTGGAGGGCCGCAACCTGCCCATTTACGGTGACGGAATGAACGTGCGCGACTGGCTGTTCGTGACCGATCACTGCCGCGGGATCGAACTGGCGCTGGAGAAGGGCAAGCCGGGCGAGGTCTACAATATCGGCGGGGGCGAGGAATTGCCCAATCTGACGGTGATCGAGACAATCTGCGATGTCGTTGATCAGGCCTTCGCCAAGGATCCGGCTTTGCGCGAACGCTATCCCGATGCCCCGGCGGCCAGGGGCGAACCCACCGAAAGCCTCAAGACCTTCGTGGAGGATCGCAAGGGCCACGACCGTCGCTATGCCATTGACGAGCGCAAGGCGCGCGCCGAGCTGGGTTATGTCCCGGCGGTCGATTTCAAGGGCGGCATGGAACGCACCATTGCCTGGTATCTGGCCAATGAGGACTGGTGGCGCCCGCTTCTGGCACGCTGAAGCCGGGCGGGTTCAATAGGTTGGCGGGCGCCGACCTATCGAAATCCAATTTCCTTTCCTACACATAACCAAAATGGTTAGATAACGGACGAATCGGGGCCGGTATGGTGCCGCCCCGCAGGAGTTCGAACCATGACCGATGCCTTCGCCCGCCGCGCCGACAGCGCCGAAGCCCCTTCCGCGAATCCTTACGCCATCGTCCCTTCCGATGCCGCGCCGCTGGTCGCCACGCCAAAGGCGCTGTATGTCGGCTCGGGCGGGACGGTGGTGCTGAGAACCGCCGGGGGTGCTGCGGATGTGACCTTCGCCAATGTCGCCAGCGGGCAGATCCTGCCGGTCCGCGCGCAGTTCGTCCGCGCGACCGGCACGACCGCCGCCGACATCGTGGCGCTGGCGTAATGTTCGCGCTTGGATGCGGGGTCACGGCGCTTCCCGCGAACCTCCGGCCCCCCAGCCAACCGGCTGCGCCGCCCATCGCCGCCATCGCCGCCGATGGCTGGAAGGCGACGATGATCGAGCCACAGGAATTGGCATTCAAGCCGGTTTCCGTCTCTCGCCAGGGCTTCGGCGCGACCGGGGCGGCAACGATCATCACCGAATCGCTGTTGACCACCAAGCGGGTGCGCAAGCCGTACCCGCTGCACAAGCATCTGACCGCCGACACCGTCGCGCTGTCCGATTACGTCTATGCGACCGACACCATCGCAGGGGTGGCCAACAATTCCACCGTCACCAGCCCCAAACCGGTGGTGAACTGGATCATGCCGCACCGCCTCGTGGTCGGCAGCACGCTGGAAGCCGAGTTGACCGCCTTCCACCGCAATGCGGGCAGCGGCAGGCAGGTTGCCTGCGTCGAGTTTATCGCCACGGACAAGGATGGCGCCACCGCCACCGTCAAGGTCGGGCTTCCCGTCGTCTCGAACCGCGCGGGCGACCGCAATGCCGTAATTGCCTATAAGGCGAATATCGATGTCTCGGCCCTCGCGTCGGGACTGATAAAGCTCGACGCCAGGGTTTACCCGCGGGTTGGCGGCGCGACGTCGGTCGCGGACAGCGCATCGGACGGCCATGCTGCGCGCGGCTTCAGCACCCGCTATTTCCTCAAGAACACCGGCGCCAGGACGCTGGCTTATGTGAAGACCGCCGCCAATGGCGGGAACGATGGCTCGGGTGTGGTCTCAATCAATGCAGCGACTGCGAGCGCCAGTCCCTTCGCCACCATATCAGCTGCGATCACCGCGCTGGATAATGCTTTGAAGGCCACCAGCGGCATCGACATGGGCGAAATTCGCACCGGCGACGATGGCGGCACGCCCTTCGTTCTGGGCGCTACCGCCGCGCACCGCACGCAAAGGGTTGCGGCGCTGACCATCACTCGCGACCCCGCCGTTCCCAGGGCAAACGCGCGCGTCAGCTTCGGCAGCGCAAGCTTCGGGCCGTATCTCGGTACCGGCGGCTCGCTGACCGCACCGCTCACCACCGGGGCGCTTGTGCTGAAGGATATCGGCGTGGTGCGAACGGGCACCGGCAATATCGTTGGAAACGGTGCATCGGCCCAGCTGGAAGTCATGTTCGACAATTGCACCTTCGACAACGGGAACAACAACAATCCCTGGATCAGCCAGGCGCACGATTACCACTTCGGCACCAGTTTCACGAATGTCAGCAGCGCAAACAGCACCATTCTCAACGCCTCCACCTTCGAACACCGGCTGCTGCGCGGGATCAGCCTGACGCCTTCGGCCTATTCCGCCAGTGGCTTTGCGATCGAGGGATGGTGCGTCATTGGAAGCCATATCTCGAACGCCAAGTTCGAGCGGGGGGCGCGGCTGTTTTCAGGGGCGATCCAGGCATTCAACACGCTGCCCAACCCCGGCTCGAGCGTCGGCACGATTGGTATCGGCGAGACCGATGTGCATGGCTTCGCCTTCGTGCAGAACGTGGTCGAATACAGCACCGACGTAACGGGCCCGGCGGTGCGGCTCTCGGCAGACAGTGCGGTGGGCAGCAACAGCCACGTCATCCTCCACAACAACACCCATGCGGGCGCGCTGCTGGCGGGGCGGTGGAATGCCTTCTACGACGACGGGCCGACGCGCCGCACCTCCACGCTGCAAAGCGTCGTCGGCAATATCGCGGTGGCGGTGTTCTCCAAATGCGACGTGTTCCGCGGCACCAACCAGTCGGACGCCAGCGGCACGGCTCAGGGCAACTGGGCTTTCATCCACGGCGTCGGCTGCCGAAGCAATTTCAGCCAGTTCATGGCCGAAGTGCCCAACGAAACCGGCGCCGACCGGGTGCAGGACTATCCCGGCGTCGGCTCGGTTTACGGCACCAGCGAGATCGTGCGCAACGACCCGCTGTTCACCGATTACCGGGGCACCACAATCATTGCGGTGGGCAATTATGTCGCCGGCGCGGGGGCTGGCGCCTACACCTTGCTGCCCGGTAGTCCGGCCGGCGCGATGCTGTCCGATCCGGTTCTCCCCTTCGGACTTAACGGCAATTCCCGCAACGCTGCCAACGATGCCGCAGGAGCATACGCAGCTTAATCCGGTTTTTACCTTGCTTTATGTCTCCAACCCTGTCGCCAACTGCCCAAGTGTTTTCGAATTATGATCGTGCGAAAGCGAAAGTTGCACTTTGCCTGCGCCGCATAGCCCCGCCGATCGCGCCGAAGCCCAGGATAAAAAAGGCCCAAGTCGAAGGTTCGGGTACGAACCCGGTCCCACCCAATTTCGGATAATACAAAACATCGACGGGGTTGCCGTCGAGTGTTGCAACAGGCGCGAGACGAGTAGAGTATTCCGCGTTAGAGTAAACCCCTTCCCAATCTTGGTATCTATACGTGGCGACACTTTGCATCCTGATGTAACCCAAGTCGTAAAGGCCGCTACCGTATGAGAAATAGTCATAACAATTGCACGATCCGGGATCACTAAAAAACTTACCTAAGGATGTTATTATACCATCGGCTACTGTTAAATTTCCAATTTCGTAGTCACTGGTCCCGTCATGCCAACTGGTGCGAAGTTCGAAATTGCCATCTGATGTACCATTCCAATTGGTGTTGAAAGAGAACTCACTGGAAAAAGGCGGTGAAAGGGCGTACCCGTTGTAGGATTCCCACTGCACTTGAAAAGCAAGAGTAGCAGCCAATGCTGGCGAAGATGCAAGTGTCAAAATAGGCAGTGCGATAAGCTTATTCATAAGCCCTCCATCTTTATACTGAATAAGCACTCCTACACAGTTTTTTGATCTCCTGAACAAAGATGCACGTCATCCCCCACGCGACTGGCTAGAGAGTCCCGCCAGAAAAGAAAACTCGCTTCACTCAACGCTCGTGGTGTCATTAAAAAGGGATCGCAAATAAGGGCGATGCCTCAATCGCACTCCCACCATCCGCCCCAGTTTGCGGGTGAAGTGCGCAACGACCCCCTGTTCATGCGCAATGAAGGCGCTACAATCACCGGCGGAGGGGTTTTACCAATCAGGGCGGGGCGGCGGCAGCTATGAATTGCAGGCCGGTAGTCCCGCGCAATTCATCGTCGCCGATCCGGCACTCAATTTCAGTTTGAACGGTAACGCGCGCGCCGCGACCAACGACAGCGCAGGAGCCTACACATGATACGTGTTCTCTTATTCACTATCCTCGCCCTTTGCGCAGCTCCTCTCCAGGCAGAGACGCTGCACGCAAACCCGATAACATTCCATTCCGTGGCGAGGGACGCGAAGGCCGGGGATACCATCGTCCTCGACCAGCGGTGGATTTATGGCGACCTTTCGCTGCCGCGCGCCAACCACGCCGTGCCGGTGACCATCATGGCCTCCGGAACCAGGGCGCGCAGCCTTACCATCCGCCAAACCGCCGGCTGGAAATGGATGGGCGGAACCATCGCCTCGCCCCTGCCGCCGGCGGTCTGGGTGAACGTGTTTATCGACAATTCGGACCGCATCGAAATCGTCGGCACGACCCTGACCGGTGGGCAGACCGGCGTTCTGGTGACGCGCGGAAGCCAAGACATCACTCTGCGCAACAACATCGCCACCGGGCTGCGGTCGGACGGGTTCAACATTGCCACCGCCAGCCGCGTCAGCCTGGTCGGCAACATGTGCACCGAGTTCAGGCCGATCCCGCCCGTTTACAGGGGCACCAGGCTGATCAAGGATGGGACCCATCCCGACTGCATCCAGGTATGGAGCGAGAACGGCAAGCCGGCGACCAGCGATATTTTCATCGTGGGCAATCGCATTGGCGCCGGGATGCAGGGCATCACCAACTTCGGCGCCCGCCCGCCGGAGCGGGTTTTCGTCTGGAATAACGACATCTCCATGGCCGGATATTGGTGGGCCATCGCCATGAACGAGACCACAGGGGCGGATGTTCGCAACAACAAGGTCCGTACCATCCAGGGCTCGAGGGCGGTCGGGAGGCCGGATCTGTTCGTCCAGGCGATGGTCGAGACCAGCGACCATGCCGTGCGCTGCGGGAACGAGGTCGACGGGGATATCGATCGGCAATGCTAGATCGAGCGGGGGGGTGAGGCGGGACATCCTCATCCCCATGCCTGCGCCGATCGGGGCGCGTGGAGATGTTTCCCGTTCACGCGCGATCAAGGGGGTGTTCCTATCGTCGATCCGGCAAAAGTTCAGGTGGGGGCGGCGCGATCGTTACGCTGCCATTCGCTAACCCGCCCGAGGCGATACGCCGCCGTGTCGGCATTTAAGTTCGGGCCAATTGGTTACGCGCTCGCCACCACCAACGCTACATCAGGAGCCCATTTATGATCCGCCTTATCGCTCTTCTCGCTCTTGTTTCGGCGCCGCTCCAGGCCAAGACGCTGCGCGCCACGCCGGAGAGCTTCCCGGCGGTGGCGAAGGCGGCGAAAGGCGGGGACACGATCATTCTCGACCGCAGCCGCCAGTTCGGCGATGTCAGATTGCCGCCCGCCAACCACGCGGTGCCGGTCACCATCGATGCAACCGGCACCAAGCTGACAAGCCTGACCATTCGTGGGACGTCCGGGTGGAAGTGGGTGGGCGGGACCATCGACGCGCCGCTGCCTCCGAAGGCCTGGGTCACCGTGATGATCGACGGAGCCAAGCGGATTGAGGTCGCGGGCGCCACCCTGACGGGTGGACAGACCGGAGTGCTGGTGACGCGCGGGAGCGAGGATATCGTCCTGCGCGAGAATATCGCGACCGGGCTTCGCTCCGATGGGTTCAATATCGCCACGGCGACGCGCGTCAGCCTGATCGGCAATACCTGCAAGGATTTCAAGCCAATCCCTCCCGTTTTCCAAGGCAAGAAGATGATCAAGGACGGGACGCACCCGGACTGCATTCAGATCTGGAGCGAGAAGGGCAAACCGCCCACCAGCGACATCGCCATCATCGGCAACCGCATCGGTGGCGGCATGCAGGGCATAACGAATTTCGGCGCTCTCCCCCCGGAGCGGGTGCGTATCTGGGATAACGACATCGAAATGTCTGGGTTCTGGTGGGCCATCGCGATGAAAGGCACGAAAGAGGCCGACATCCGAAACAACACCGTTCGCACCCTGCCGGGCTCGACCGCGTTCGGCCGGCCGGACGTGCCCGCCCGCGCAAATGTCCAGGCGGATAACGGCAATCGCTGCGGCAACCGGGTGGACGGCAAGGCCGACCGTAAATGCTAGGACGGACGAAGACTGCTCGGTCGAGTACTTTCGAAACCACCTGACATCTCGCGGTTTAAAGCGTATTAAATAAAAGCTTTTCGCAAGCTGATTTGGAGGAGAGGTCAAATACCTTCAATGCCTTGGTTAACGCGGCGATAAACATAGTATTTAAGTAAAGAATGTCACCCACGCCACCGAATGGTTACCGTTTGGGTGTTTTACTTAATTCGCGGTAGGGCGATGTAAACCTGAACCGGCCTAATGACTCACCTCGACGGAACCACGACATCAAATCATGTCGCCTTGGAAGTCCACGAGGAATGTTAGATGAGTGTAATTGCCGCTACCTGTGTGACGCTGGCCGCAACCCTGGCTTCAGCGCAACCGGGCGACACTGTTACTCTGAGCGGAAAATGCGGCGACATCTCCTTGCCGCGCCGTGATAACGCAAAGCCGATCACCATCGATGCGTCCGACGCACGCGTCCGCAGCCTTACCATTCGCGGGACCGCGGGTTGGGTCTGGCTTGGGGGCACGATCGATGCGCCCCTGCCGCCCGAAGTGTGGGTCAATGTCTTCATCGACGGGTCGAAGCGTATCGAAGTGGCCGGGGCCACGCTGACCGGCGGCAAGACCGGCGTGCTGGTGACGCGTGGCAGCGAGGACATCACGCTGCGCGGCAATGTCGCCATCGGCCTGCAATCCGACGGCTTCAATATCGCCACGGCCAAGCGCGTGCACCTGCTGGGGAACACCTGCACGGCATTCAAGCCCATTCCGCCGGTTTACGACGGTGCCCGGCTGGTCAAGGATGGCACCCATCCCGACTGCGTCCAGATCTGGAGCTTCCCGGGCCAGATGACGACCAGCGACATCAATGTCATCGGCAATAGGATCTACGGGAAGATGCAGGGCATCACGAATTTCGGCGCCGCCCCGCCGCAGAATGTGCGAGTGATGAATAACGAAGTCGAGGTCAGCTATTGGCACGGCATCGCGATGACGAATTCGCCGGGCTCGTTCGTCTGGAACAACGTCGTTCGCACGATCGAGGGCGCCAAGGCACCCAATTACCCCTATTACAATATCAAGGCCGGCATCAGGGCGGATACCCAATGCGGCAATGTAGTCGACGGGGACAGTGTCGACGGAAAGTGCTGAGGCGCTCTTGGGCTGGAGATAAGGGCAGGTTGCAAGTGCATGGCGAGCACTTGCAACCGGCTCAGATGCCCAACGCCTTCGACCGAAGCACGAATGCGACAGATATACCCAGGAGCAGTATGATTACTGCGACTGCGATGATCAGGCCGCGCCCTTCGGCGAAACGGCGCCAGCGACTGGTATCTTCAAACACGGGTCCGGTCTCGAACTGATTATCTACGGGATTGCTTGCTTATCACGCAGTAAGATGCGTGCAAACCCCGTTGGTGTTCGGAAAATTGACTTTTATCTAGTCCGTTGGCCCAATATGAGGCGGCTCCCAAGTCGGCCCCGGAAGACCTTGCCTGCCTGCGAGCCTTCCTTGTAGAAGGTGCACCGCGTGCATTGGGGAGCAAATGGAACATCCGAAGGCCATCATTCAGTCCGATGAAGACTCCGATCATGGCGGCGCGGTAAAGTCCGGCTATGTGCGCAAGAGCGCGCGCATGGCGCTGTACGCACGGCTTGTTCTAGGAGACGCGCTGGCGATCTTGATCGCATTCAATCTCGCAGACCTGGTCCGCGATCCGTCCTGGCGTCTCGCCGGCGGAGTGGATCTGATGTTGGTCGTTTCCACGATCTATTTCGCCGCCGCGGTCAACAGCGGTCTCTATTCACTGGGCATTCTCGTCGACTACGCGGAGCTCGCGCGGCGCACGGTGAGCGCCGTGGTGAAAACGTTCCTGATCGTCTTCGCGCTTCTCTTTTCGTTCCAGCAGGGCGAAGAGATTTCGCGTCTCGGTATCTTCGTTGTCCTGGGCGCGATGCTCATCCTGCTATTGGGGTTCCGGCTTTTCGCCTACCGGTGGGTGAGGCGTGAATTGAGCGGCGTTCTGACCGACGAGCTCGTGATCCTCGACGGGAGGAGCAACCCCGAACCTGGCGCCCGTTTCGTCATCGATGCGGCGGCCAATCACCTCAGACCCGATCTCGACGACCCAAGCGCGCTAGAGCATTTCACCCGATTGACCGAATTGTACGATCGTATCCTGGTCGCCTGCCCGCCGGAACGGCAGGCGGCCTGGGCGATCATGCTCAAGACGATAGATGCAAAAGGCGAACTGCTCGTCGGGCTTGGCGACGATGTGGGCGCGATCGGGCTCGACACGTTCGGGCGAACGAATACGCTGGTGGTATCGCGCGGTACGTTGAGCCTTTCCGACCAGTTCAAGAAGCGGCTTTTCGATCTCGCCATCGCGGTCCCCGTCCTGATCTTCCTGACACCTTTGCTGCTGACCGTGGCCTTGCTCATCAAAATTGATTCGCGTGGACCCGTCTTCTTCCGCCAACCCCGCATCGGGCGCAACAACGTACCTTTCAACATCTTCAAGTTCCGCAGCATGCGGCAGGAACAGAGCGATCAAGCCGGGGCACAGTCGACGCGGCGCGATGACGATCGCATCTCGCGTTTCGGCGCCTTCATTCGCAAGACCAGCATCGACGAGCTGCCTCAGCTGCTCAATGTTATCAAGGGGGACATGAGCATCGTCGGGCCGCGTCCCCACGCCTTTGGATCGACCGCGGAAGACCGGCTGTTCTGGCAGATTTCGCATCGCTACTGGGAACGCCACCGGCTGAAGCCCGGCATCACTGGGCTGGCGCAGGTCCGCGGTTATCGCGGCGCGACGGAGACCACTAGCGATCTTACCAACCGTTTGAATGCCGATCTCGAATATCTAGCCGGTTGGCGCCTGTGGCGAGATTTCGCGATTATCGTAGCGACCCTTCGCGTTCTGGTTCACCCCAACGCTTATTGATACCGTCAGGCTGATTTTCGGGTCGACCCGGCGGACGGTCCGATACTGCCTGCAATCTCTTTCAGGCGAGCGATCAGGCCCTTGGGATCGGTAGTCGCCAGCCTCGGCGTGGCGGTGCGCGCCCGCTCCAGGCATTCGAAGAATTCCTCCCGGTCGCGCGCGACGAACAGTAGCCCGCGCTTTTCGAACGCCTCGGTGATCTCTAGCTGGTGATTGTCGTAGTGCTCGCCTCGATCGAACAGGCGGGGAATCGCGATCGTCCGGCAGCCAGCCTGCAGCGCCGTGACGATGGATCCTGTTCCCCCATGACACACGGCGATATCGGCACGGCCGAGCAATGCGCGCATTTCGTCGAAATCCAGAGTTTCGACACTTTCGGTACCGGAAATCGGTTCGACGCCCTTGCCGGTCTGGATCACGACACGCTCTGGAACCTTACCGCGATTGACAGCATCTCCAACGTAATCGAGCAGCCTCTCGAACGGTAGCGTCGCCCCCACCGTCGCGAAGAGAAGCGATTCCTTGGCCGGTCTTTCGCTGTCCAGCACAACCAGCGGATCGTAACATTCCGCGCCTTTCCAGGCCTGCGCCGAAGCGGGAGACTGCGCAATGCGCCAGTCCGCCAGCGGACCGGCGATCCGTGCGAAGGCGCTCGGCTTCTCGAACCGCGCGAAGCTGTCGATCACCACGATCTTGGCTCCGCGCAACTTGGCGAAGAGGCCGGTGAAGAACATGGAGCCGGCCCCGGTGCTGATAAACAGATCGGGCCGATGGCGCGAAACGATTCGCCAGGATGCAGCAAGATTGGCGAAGGTCGAACGCAGCATCTCGATGGGATGGCCGAGCTTGGCCTGACCCAACGCGACATGCGGGACGAATTCGGTAGGGTAGCGCTGGGCAACGCTTTCCCCCATTGCGGTGGGCTCGGTGACGAAAACGAAGTCGTGGTCATGCCAGAATGGCTCGAGGTCGAGCAGTTGGCGCATGTGTCCGCCACCGGACGCCGCCAGACATATTTTCATCAGATCGCGACTCCATTAAATTTTTCGCGGCATGTGGTGCTGATACGAAACACGACCCTAAAAGGGGTGACTGTTCAGCCGGCTCTAGCCTATAGGCGCGCTATCGCAACTGTGCTCGGCACATCGGCATAACAGATGGACAGGGATACGATGATGGGGAATAAGGCTTTCTTAATGTTTGCGGCGCCGCTCGCGCTGGCTGCTTGTAATTCGGAACCCTCCGCGCCGACGGGCCAGGTCGTCGCGACTGTTAACGGGCAAGAGATCACCGCAACCGAGCTTGAAGCAGAACTCGACGGTGCGACAGCTCCCACCCCCGAAGCGCAGAAGAACCTTCAGCGTTACGCACTGGAAAACATCATCAATCGGACTATTCTGGCCCAGGCAGCGGAAGCGGAAGGCCTGGACAAGGGGCCGGAATTCGCGGTTCTTGAACAGAAGGCACGCCAGGCCGCGCTGGTTCAGCTCTTGCAGCGTAAGATCGGCGGAACGCTTCCGCAGCCGAGCGACGATGAAATCGACAACTTCATCACCGAAAATCCGTCGCTGTTTTCGAACCGGCGCACCTATGTGGTCGACCAAATCATCGTCCCGCAAACCTCGCAGCGGGTTCTCGAGGCGCTCGAACCCGTGAAGACGATGGCCGAGGCGCAAGCGGTGCTCAACCGAATGAATGTTCCCGGCAACAAGACTGTCGGTGTCATCGATTCGCTGACGATCCCACCGCAGGCGGCGCAACAGATCGGCGCTCTTCCGCCTAACGAGGTTTTCATTATCCCATCCGCGCAGGGGATCAGGATCAATCAAGTACGCACAAGCCAGGTCGATCCGATTACCGGCGATCAGGCGCGTCAGGTGGCAGGTGAGATGCTTTCGCGTCAGCGCTCGCAATCGGCAATGCAGAATTCTCTGACCGAGAAGATTAAGGCCGGTCGTGAGAACGTGCAGTACAATGACGCCTTCGCCCCGCCCAAGACGCCCGAGGGCGGCGCAGCGCCTGCGGGTCAGCCGGCTGCAGTTCCGGCCGAGTAATTCTGTAGAGTCGGGTCGGGGGACGTTCGAGCGTGCGTGCTATTCATGTAGCGATCGCTAGTGTCGTCCCCGCCGCGCCCAAAAGCTGCGAATTGGGAAAAGTTGTCCCGGTTCTCGGTTAGGGCAATTGGAATAAACTCGTTACGGAGTCTGGCAAAAAGGCCGGATTTACAATACTCGACCAGGCGCCAAAACTGAGCGCACCGAGGAGGGCAGCACGCATGAATGGAATTCCACGGGCTTTCGCGGCGGGTGTCGCGTCCACGCTCGTCATCCTGCCTGCCGGGCTGGTCCACGCACAGGATGGCATCGGGGCGCCCGATCCCACGAGCGCGTCCGCCTCGTCGGGAGGCTTGGGATCTTCGCGAGACCAGATCTCTTTCCGACTGGATGCTCGCTATGACAGCAATGTGCCGAGAATAAACGATGCTTCGGCCGGTTTAAGCCGGCTGGACAAAGAAGATGTTCGGATATCGCCGTCCGTGCAGCTAGATGTGGCTCGAACCCTGGGGCGCCACCAGGTCGGGTTGCAGGCGATACTCGGGTATGACTTTTATGTCCGCAATGACTCGCTCAACAGCGAACGGCTTCAGGTCGAACCTTCCGTTTTTCTCGATCTTCCGGTTTGCGATCTGACAGTTACGGGGCTGGCTTCGAGGCGGCAGAGCAGCCTCGGCGAGCTTGTCTACGTTGGTGTCGAACCCACGCTCGGTACGGACAATCTGGAAACTCGCAAGCGGATCGTCGGGCAACTTGCGTGCGGGAGCCAATACGGACTGCGTCCGACCTTCGAGGTGGAACGTGGCAGCGGCTTCAACAGCAACTCGCTCCGCCGCGTCGCGGATTACGAGACGACGCGCGTGCAGCCTGGGCTTACCTATGCCTCGCCCGGATTGGGCGAAATCAGCATATTTGCTTTCAGGCAGGATACCGACCTTCCCAACCAATTGACCCTGACGGGGCAATCGAGCGGATATTCGGTAAAGGGCTACGGGCTGGCCTATCGCAGGGACATTGGCACGCGGCTGCAATTCAGTGGGAGTATTTCCCAGGTCGATGTTACTTCGGACGATAGCGTGCTTCCATCGCGATCCGGGGTCAACGGAAGTCTCGAACTCACTTTGCTGGCAAGCGAGCGCCTCCAGTTTATGGCCTACGGCTCACGCGAATTCACTAGCACCCTTACCGGCGTGTCGACTTACGAACTTTCGCAAGCCTATGGTCTGACTGCCAATTACGCCGCAAACCAGCGTTTGCGCTTCCGTGTGAGCGGATCGGTTTCGCCGCGCCGCTTCTTTTATGCCAGAGATATCCAAGGCCCGTTCATTGGCGAGCAAACCGTTTACGATATCTCAGGGGGTGCATCCTACGAGCTTAACCGCCGTATTAGCCTTACTCTCGATGCCGGCTATCAACGTCGGACCACCGATCAGCCCATTTTCGATTACGATAACGTTTTCGCCCAAGTGGGCCTGTCATTTTCCCTTTAGGAGTCGCCTCATGCGCATCTTTGCCAGATTGGCCCTCATCTTCGCCTCCTTATCGTTAAGCTTGACGGGGGCAGTCGCGCAGACAGCTCCCAATGCGCAGGTTCCGCCCGCTCAGACCCCCAGTGCAGCACCCGCCGCATTCGAGAATGGTTACGTGATCGGAATCAGCGACGTTCTGGACGTCGCCATGGTGGGTTCCGAAGATTTCCGGGGTCGGGTGACGGTGCAGCAGGATGGCACCATCCAATTGCCCTACGTCGGCACTCTCACGGCACAGGACAAGACCTTGCTCCAATTGAGCAGGGAAATTGCCGCGGCCCTCACCGAGGGAGGGTATTATATCGATCCCGCTATCCAGGTTACGGTTGCCCAGATTACCAGTCGCTATGTGACGGTGCTCGGTGAAGTAGCGAACCCCGGCCTGATTCCGATCGACCGTGCGTATCGCGTGTCAGAGATTATTGCTCGCGTTGGCGGTCTGCGCGCTACGGGTGCGGAAACCTTCTATCTCCGCCATGAGGGCGGGGATGAAATTCCCCTTACGATTGAAACCATCGCGCGGGGTGGCGATGCCGCCGATCCCATCGTTAATCCCGGCGACAAGATTTTCGTGCCCGCTGCGCCCACTTTCTATATATATGGCCAGGTGAACGCGCCGGGCACCTATCCAATCCAGAACAAGATGAGCCTGCGGATGGCATTGGCCCGTGGTGGCGGTCTTACCAGCTTGGGATCGGACAGGCGGATCACTGTGGTTCGTGATGGCGTAGAAGTTAAAAAGTTCAGTCTCAGCGATCCGATCCAGGACAGCGATGTAATCGTTGTCGGCGAGCGGTTCTTCTAAGCGTTTGCGAACGGGGATTTTATTATGAGTATCGCGCACTTTTTCCGCATCCTGTGGGCTCGGAGAAATCTCGTGCTCGTCACGACCCTGTCGGCGATCTGTGCTGCGATACTCGTGATCAGTCTGGTCCCTCCGCGGTATACGGCCACGTCAAGATTGATGCTTGATATCGCGAAGCCTGATCCTGTCACTGGGCAGACAATGTCTTCGCAGTTCATGAACGCTTACGTCCAGACTCAGATCGAACTCATCAAGGACTATCGCGTTGCAGGTCGCGTGGTCGATCAGTTCAACTGGACTTCGTCGCCAGAGCTCGCTGCTGCCTACCAAGCTACCAATCCGGGTCGCGATATGAGCTTTCGCAGGTGGCTAGCGGGAAGAGTTATCGAGGGCACAGACGCTCGCCTTGTTCTTGGCAGCAATATTCTGGAAATCAGCTACACCACCGACCAGCCCGAGAATGCTGCCAGTGTAGCAGACGCCCTGCGTGAAGCTTACGAGGCGGAGACGCGACTCTCCAAACAGCGCGGAGCACAGCGCAGCGCCGAATGGTTTCAGAGCCAGACGGAAAGCCTACGCGCCAAACTGGCCGAAGCCGAGGAAGCCAAGGCGAATTTCGAACGCGAGAACAATATCGTTCTCGAAGACAATATGACCGACGCGGAATCGTCGAGGCTGGCAGCAATGGCCGGGGTGCAGGACATGCCGGCGGTTCCTTCCATGCCTGCGGCGATGCCCATGAGCAGTCCCTCGCAGGCACAGGTTCAGCAACTCGACGTCGCGATCGAAACCGCTATGCGTACGCTTGGCCCCAACCATCCACGCCTCGTGGCACTGCGCCAGCAACGCGCTGCGGCAGCGCAGAGTGCGCAGCAGGAACTCGCAGCAGCGCGTGCTGCGGCTCGGGCTCCGGTCGTTTCGAGCGGGCCGTCCGCCAGCGAAAAGTTCGCTGCCCAGAGAGCAAAGGTTCTTGGTCAACGTGGCAAAGTCGCGGAGGCCCGTCAACTTGCGGTCAATGCCCTGGTGCTGCGGGAGCAAGTCGAGGCTGCGGCCAAGCGGACTGTCGAATTGCAGCAGGAAAGCGAATCCACCGAGACCGGAATGTCGTTCCTGGGCAATGCGGTGGCGCCCGGCTCGCCGTCTTTTCCCAAGATCCCTCTGATCGTCATTGGTTCGATCGCGATGGGGCTGGCGTTCGGAATGGCACTGGCGGTCCTTGTGGAACTGCTGAACCGCAGGGTACGTGCGCCGTCCGATCTGGCGTTCGAGGGCATCCCTGTCCTTGGCATTGCAAATTTGCAACCGCTCTCAAAATCGAACGCCGCCATCGCGGGCAATAGTTCGAAAATGCTTCCGTTCTTTAAAAAGTCCGCAACGTGACTTCGCCGCGGAACGAGGATTCTATGGATAGATTAGCTTCTGACCAGGGTGACACCCTCGAAGGCGAAGAACTGCAAGCTGGCGAGGATACGCACGCCGACACGGCGGACTTCGTAACGGAGCCCGTTGAGGAAGATCCCGATAGCGAGACCCTGGTGGGTGAACCGGGCGGTTACCGGTTTTCCCGGCGCATCGCAGTTCTCGCGGATCCTACGGGCACGGAAAGTTCGGCGGTGGGCGCTCTGCGCAACCACCTTTCGCAGCAGCATATCGGCATCGGACGACGCTCACTGGCGATTTGTTCCATCGGCGACGAGGTGCAACGCTCGCTGGTCAGCGTCAACCTCGCGGTTGCCGCCGCGCAGGCTGGGCTTTCCACCGTTCTCATCGACGCCAATATGCGCGAGCCGGAGCTGGAAACCTATTTCCAGCCACCTGAAGTGCAACCGGGCCTCAGCGATTATCTGGCTGGAACGCTCGACGATCCTGCGCAGGTCATCCGCGAGGATGTTCTCCCCAATCTGTCCCTGATCCACGCCGGAGAGCGGCCGGCAGATCCGCAAGCTCTGCTGTCCAGTCGACGCTTCGAAGATCTGGTAACCGGACTGATGCGCAGCTTCGATTTCACCATCGTAGACTGTCCCGCAGCGCGATACAGTTCGGACACGCGGCGGCTTGCTTCCGTGCTTCGCTACGCTCTTCTCGTCGTCAAGCGCGATGTGACCTATGTCGCTGATGTCAAACATTTCATCGAAGAGCTCACATCCGATCGTGTAACCATCGTCGGTACATTCCTCGATGTCGACTGACACGCTTGCCGCCCCGAAAACCGATCTGGGCGGGCGAAGTCCCGCGTTGACCCTACTTGCCTCGCATTGGCCGCTCATCGTCGGCTTTGCGGTTCTGGCAATTCCGACGCTGATCCGCCTTGCGGAGCAATCATGGCCAATGGAAATCGGGGCGCACGGCCCGATCGTCCTGGCGACCGGCATCTGGCTTCTTTTTCACATTCGGGCCGAACTGCTGGCACTGAGGACCAAGCCGCCAGTTGCACTCGCCGGTATCATGTTCGTGGTGGCATGCGTTTTGTACGCCTTCGGGCGACCGTACGATCTGCTCGCGATCGAAGCCCTAGGGGTCTATCTCTTTTTCCTGGCCACTGCCCTGACACTGCTGGGTTTGCGATCGCTCTTGGCGAATGCTTTTCCCTTCATTTACCTCGGCTTTCTGGTTCCGATTCCCGGCTGGGTCATCGACCAGATTACATCACCGCTTCGGATGTTCGTGTCCGTCGTTTCGACGTCGATGCTTAGCTGGTTTGGGTACCCCGTCGATCGATACGGTATCGTAATCACGATCGCGCAATATCGTTTGCTGGTGGAAGATGCCTGTTCGGGTATGAATTCGCTCATCGGCCTTGTCGCGGTGATGCTATTCTACATTTACGTCATCCACCGGGCGTCATTGCGCTACGCTCTCGCGCTGACCGCGGCAATCATCCCAATCGCGGTATTCGTGAACATCATCCGGGTATTGGTACTGGTCCTGCTGACCTATTATGCCGGCGACGCGGTGGCCCAAGGGTTCCTTCACGTGACGACAGGGCTCGTCCTTTTCGCGGCTGCGCTCGGCCTTACGATCTTGCTCGACGCCGTGCTGCGCCGTTTTATCGATCGGCGAAACGCCAAGGGAGCACCAAACCATGCCTGACCGGCGCGAGTTCATCATCGGCGGGGCGGCGCTCGGTACCTTCGGCGTCGCCGAATTCCTTCGTCCCCGCGAGGCAGTGAGGCTGTTCTCCGGCATCACGCTGGAAGAGGCTGTTCCCAAGCAATTCGGCAAATGGCGCGAGCATCCGGGAGGATCGGTGATAGCTCCGGTGACGCCCGACAGCCTGGCCGACCGACTCTATTCCGCCACGCTTTCGCGCGTGTATTATCTCCCTAATGAGGAGGTGCCGCCGATCATGCTTCTGATCGCTTATGGGGGCGTCCAAAGCGATCTTCTCCAGTTGCACCGCCCGGAGGCATGTTATCCAGCGGTGGGAATGGCCATCGGGCAAAGGGAGATGGGCGCGGTGCCGGTTTCGAGGGGCCATGAAATTCCCGCGGTTTATCTGAGCGCCGTCGGTGACGACCGCGTGGAAGATATCGTCTACTGGACCCGGCTTGGCGAGGATTTCCCGCGCACGGCTTCAGAACAGAGGTCGGATCGTCTTTCTGCTGCCATGGCCGGCACCATCGGCGATGGCATGCTCGTGCGAGCTTCGACAATCCGGATTACCGAGCGGCCAGCGTGGCCCTATGTCGCGGGGTTTCTCTCCGATGTCGTAAATGCGCTGCCGCAGAAAGCGCGCAAGGGCTTTATCGGAACTGAACTGGCATCGACGGTCTGATCGCGACTTTAATTGCTTCGGTTACATTGGGCGCGTTTGACTAGCGCTGCCCAGCGAGGGATAGCTTCAATCCCTCCAGTGCCCGCCATGTCCTGATGCGCCAGAGCCCCCCAGCTGCACGAACCTTGTCGCCGACGGGAAGATCGGCTCGCAGCACGCGGAGGGTATGCGGAGCGGCGCTGCCGGCCACTGCAACCTGACGCAGAGCCCATCCCACGCGGCTTCCGCCCTCCATGCGGTGAAGCAGGAAGGCCTCACGGGTCAATCGGCGCCACTTTGCCTGTAGCGAAATCCAGTCGGGACGGGTGGGGTGACGGACCACCGCTTCATCCTCATAGACCAGGGAAAATCCCGCGCGCCGGGCCCGGCGGCACCATTCCAGATCTTCGGACACGCCGTTCGCGAACGGTCCAACGGCTGAGAACGTCTCGCGGCGGCAGAACAGATTGGCGGTGACCGTAAAGCCCTTGCCCTCGATATAGCCGCGCTGGTCGAAGGCAAAAAGCTGTTCGAAAAGGTCGGCTCCGGACGGTCGGGCGGCGGTCGTGAAGACGTCGATCCGGCCACCGACAAGATCGCCGCGTGCGAGCGCGTCT
>NZ_JBELMO010000041.1:0-28425 GCF_042095715.1 Qipengyuania sp.
AGGACGGCACGCACCCCGACTGCATCCAGATCTGGAGCGAGGCGGGCAAGCCGCCCACCAGCGACATCGCGATCATCGGCAATCGCATCGGCGGCGGGATGCAGGGCATCACCAATTTCGGTGCGCTGCCGCCCAAGCGGGTGCGGGTGTGGAACAACGAAATCGCGATGTCCGGCTTCTGGTGGGCCATCGCCATGAACGGCGTGAAGGGCGCGGACGTGCGCCATAACGAGGTCCGGACGCTGCCGGGATCGCGAGCGCTGGGACAGCCAGATTTGAAGACGACCGCGATCGTGCAGGGAGATTTGGCGACACGCTGCGGGAACACAGTGGATCGGATCAGCGACGAGGCTTGCTAGGCGTTCCTGTTCCGTTCCATCTGGGGCCATGGCTCGTCATCGCCTCGATTCGATACACGACTTTACCCGGCGCGCGCAAAATGCGCGCATCACCTGCGACAATCCGGCCTGTGGTCATGTCACCGACGCCAGCGCGGTCCTGATGATGGGTGATCTAGGTCCCACCAGGGCGAGGTGGCCGATCGAGCGGCTCGAGGAAAAGATGCGCTGCAGCCGGTGCGGCCATTTGGGGGCAGCGATCGTGCCATGTGAGATCAAGTTCTAGGGCAAAATCCGCCCGCAATTTGGGGGTATCGGTGGGGGTATCGTTGACCTCCATGTCAACAAATCCGCCGTTTCGCGTCTGACGGTATGGCCGCCGCGATAATGGGTAATCACATTCTAGGCGTCGAAACGCCGCCCCCAGTGCGGGAGCGGCGCCTCGAGCAATCGCCCGTGTCAGGCGAAGTGAACGACCTGCTGACGGCGTGAGCGCAAGCTTGCGCCGACTACGCCGAAACCAAGAATGAACAGCGCCCACGTGGTAGGCTCGGGCACGCCGCCCGGGCCAATCGCGGTGTCGACGTTCAAAACGTCGAAGGCGAAGTTGGTGCCTCGACCGTTGAAACTGCCGGTATTGCGAAATTCACCGGAAAGCGTCTCGGGGCCGAAATTCGAAAAAGCCGTTACAGCAACACGATACGAACCGGCGCCAAGCTCGGTTTGTAAGAATGTGTCAAAGCAGGCTCCGGTCGTCGGATCTGGATCGACCAAAGAGCAGCCACCATCGTCGTTTTGACCGACGCGCAGCCCAGTCGAGAGGTTATACAACGACAGGATAGGGTCGAAATTGCCCCCGGCGATGAAGGTGCCAGCGGCGTTGGTTCCGCCAGCGTAGGAAAAGGTGCGAAGGGTGACGCTGGATAGCGACCCGACGTCGAAATCGAAAAACAGTACATCGTTCGGATCGGACAATGAACCGACGAACGAGAAATCGGCGGCGGTCGCTGGTGCGCTGGATATAGCGAGAGCACCGGCTGCCAAAAGCAACTTAGTCTTCATGGGAAACCCCAACCTTCGACCGAGGACCATTCCTCGAGTCGTGGGCGGTAATTACTTCCCGTTGCGAAACCGCAATAGTAGCCCTGCGACAAACTGATACGAAAGACCGTCCAACGTCATGGGCGTCCCGAAGTGGGACAAATCAGCAGGTGGAATGGCCATCTTGCGACGGGAGCGGGTCATGCGGGCTCGGGAAGCCGCGCGATATCGAACGCCTGCGCCTTTTCCTCCGCCAGCGCCAGATCGTAGGCCGATTGCATGCGAAGCATGGTCGCGGCGGAAATGCCGAATGCCTTTTCAAAGCGCACCGCCATTTCCGGCGACAGCGAAGCCTTCCCATTGAGCAGATTGTTGAGCGGCGGACGCGACACGCCGAGGTGGTTTGCGGTTGCAGTCACGCTCATCCTATAAGGATCGAGCACGTTGCGCCGCAGCCAGGGGCCGGGGTGAACGTGGATAGAGCGATGAAGCTTAATCGCCATGGTAGTCCTCCAAATCCAAGTCGAAAACGATATCGTTCGAGACGGAGAAAGTGAGCCGCCAGTTCTTCGTGACCGTCATGGCGACGGTGCCCTTGCGGTCGCCCTTCAGGGCGTGAAAGCCGAAGTTCGGCGGGGTTTGCAGGTCTTCGATTGTGTCGGCTGCGGCGATGAAAGCCAGCATGTCGGTGAGCCGTTGCGCTTCCATCACGCGGGTATCGCCCTTGGTAGCCAAGCGCTTGAGACCTTTGTGGCGGATGCTTTCGATTTCCATGAAAGTGTAATGCCATGCGTTACAACGGAACGCAAGGGAAATGTTAGGTGTAGCATTACATTTTTTGCGTCAGGACCTCCGCTCCATCGATTACGCGGGGACCGATCCATGGCCATGGCCTGCACGAGACGAAATAGTTTACGCACTTGACGGAATTCGCAATTCGATCCGATAGAAGCCCCTCCAATCACGGGGGGTTAAATTGAAAAGATTGATCATTGCCGCGGCGCTTGCCAGCGCCGTTCCGGCCTCGCCTGCCTTCGCGGATGTTCCCTATGCGGTCACCCCGTCAGGTAGAACCGAAGCTATCTTCGACATGGGGGTGACGGACGCTTCCGACAGGATCGCCAACGGCTGCGCCGATATGGGGTGGACCCTCATCAATTCCACTTCGACGATGGTTCAATGCGAAGCGAAGCTATCCACGATGCAGGGCCTTCTTTCGGCTCTCCTGATCGGCAATCAGTATTCCACTCCGCCCAAGAATTACATCCGTTTCAATATCGCTGGGCTCAACGGTTCAAGCCGCGTGCAGGCCACCGGTTGGATCGAAACGCAAATGGCATTCGGCCAGACCAGAACCGAAGAAATGGACGGTGCGCATTACCATAACAATGTGATGGAACTGTTTTCCGCGTTGGGCGGCCGCTTTCCCGGGGGCACCACCTTCCCCAACCACGCTTATCTCGGCGCCTCGTTCCAAGAGACGAACGGCAACGGACTCATCGTAACCGAAGTCGAACCGCAATCGCCGGCAGGACTCGGTGGCATCGTCGCCGGCGATAGGATCGTCCGGATTTCGAAAGAGAAGATAAAGACTTCCGCCAATCTGCTCGATGGCCTGCGTAAAGCGGTCAAGAACCCGTCCTATGACGTCGAGATCATGCGAGGCGACAGCAAGCAGACGATGACGCTGGCACGTGATTATCGCATGGTGGTTGTGGAGCCGGACCCCTCCACCTTGCCGCAACTGGCGGTCGAAGAGCCGATGCCCACGCAACAGGTTCTTCCCCTTTCAGCCGCCGACGAATTGGCTAAATTCGCAAAGCTCAGGGATGACGGCATCATCAGCGAAAGCGAGTTCGAAACACAAAAGGTGCGCCTCTTAACCGGGGGGTGATCCCTCTCCGGTGATTTCCGGACACGTTTTGGCGATGACTTTGCCATCATCCCAACGCCGGACGTAAACGGCATTGCCGGTTTGGATCTGAAGGCACGATAGATTGACTTCACCGGCATAGACCGACCCTAGCGTGCGGCCATAGCGGTCGCGTCCCATGCGGATGATCCGTATCGGACCCGATTGCATGGCCGCGCGCAGGCTGTCCGTAGCAGCGACGGGATCGCCAGGGGCGCACCGTCTGCCGGCGCGGCAATGGCCCGGCAGTTCGGGAGCGTCGATCGCAAGCAAGCGCACCCGCTCATCGCCGCAGCGAACAGTATCGCCATCGGTAACCGTACAGGCGGCGGGAATGGGGACGGGCTCAGCGATCGGTGAACACGAGGCGCAAAGCATAGCGAGAAAGACGGACATACCGCGGCTCCATGGCCGCCTCTGACCGGGGATGAAAAAAGAACCCGGACCGTTCCGGATCATTTTACATCCTTCGCGCAAGTGATTGAAAACAAAGAGCAGGATTTTAAGGCGTTTTACCGCAAAAGCCCAGCATTCGCGCCATTCTGGCCAGCTTGGAAGGCTGGAGCTTTACCACTAAGCTATACCCGCTCGCTCGACGCGCCGCAGATGCCATCGAATAGCTTGCCGCGTCAATTGCCTTCTGTTGGTCCCGGCGTTGGGCTGGCCCTTCTCGACCCCGAAAATTCGCTGGTGCGCTCGACGATTTCCTCGGCAAGTGTGGGCTTTCGGGCTTCGCCGGTCGGTTCGATGCGGACGGGAACGTGAATTTCGACGCGCCGGTTGGCGGCCCGGCCAGCTTCGTCGGGCGTTCCATCGGGAAGCGCATTGGGCTTCGCGGGGTTCTGCTCGCCAAAAGATACCAGGCTTATGCGTTCGGGATCGATGCCTTTGTCGACCAGCCAGTCACGCACCGCCTCCCCTCTTTCGCGGGACGCGCGCAGATTGGCGCTGTCGGTACCAGCCGAATCCGAGTGCGCGGCGAGTTCGATGGGACCGCCCTCGCCCACCTGCACGCTATCGACCAGCCGGGCGAGTTTTGCCTCGCCCTCCGCCGAAAGTTCGGCGCCGCCCTCAGGAAAACCGATCACGATGTCGAGCGGTTCGATCGGGGCCGGGGCTTCCGTTGGGACCGCCATATCGCTGCGCATGATCGATGCCTGAGGGGGCTCTTGCGTGTTGGGCGTGGGCTCCGGGCTGGGCTCGGCCTCCGCCCCCTCGTTCGAATTATTGCAGGCTGCAAGGGCAAGAAGCATGGAAGGTATAATGGCGTTCCTCATGCGGTCTGAGCCTTTCCCGCTCGCTTCGCGGCGCGATGCTGGCTCTTCTCCTCCGCGCTGGCGCGCTGGGGGGGCGAAAAGCTGACCACGGTATCCCCGGGCGAGGGGGTTGGTGTCGCGAGATGGGTGAAAAATCGCATCCTTCCATCCTTCTTGAGTAGCAGGAGCATGTTGGCCGAGGAGGGCAGCGTATCCTTCGCGTCTTCGAACTTGAAGTTCTCGGACAGCTTGGTGCGGCGGAAAACCCAGCCCTCGCGGAGGCGTTCTGCAACCTCCTCGACGCCGAAACCGCTTTCGAACAAGGCGCGGCCGCGCAGGGAATCGGGCAAGGCGTTGTGATCGTCCTCGTCGCCCGGCTCGCCGAGCTGATAGACGCTATCCCGGCCGATCTCGTAAGCAAATTCGTTGCAGACCAGGGTATTGTAGGCTTCGTTCTCCGTCGCGGCGACCAGCGCCTGATACGGGGACAGATCCAGATTGTGCTCGGTCGCCTCGTTCAGGATTTCCCCGTGATAATGGGGCAATCCCTTGCGCCTTGCCGCGGCGAGGCGCTGCCAGCTCGAATCGACGACCATGATCGGTATCTTGAGATCGTGCATCAGCTCGGCGAGCGCCACGGCCCAGGGCGTGCTTCCCACGATGATGAGACCAGGGCGGGTCTCTCCCTTCACGCGAAACAGCTTTGCCGCGAGGTCGACTGTGAAGCCATGCGCCAAGACGGTGGTGACGACGACCGCGAAGCCAAGTCCGATAAGCACATTACCGTCGGCATAGCCCAGCTCGGACAAACGAAACGCGAATAGGCCGCTGATCGCCACCAGAACGATGCCGCGCGGTGCGATCCACGCCACGAAAAAGCGCTCGTTCCACGGTATGGAGCTGCCCA
Organism: Qipengyuania sp.; assembly: GCF_042095715.1. GTDB lineage: Bacteria > Pseudomonadota > Alphaproteobacteria > Sphingomonadales > Sphingomonadaceae > Qipengyuania. Next base: position 5,455 of record NZ_JBELMO010000041.1, read on the forward strand.
ACAGGCTGATCAGGACTGTCAGCGGACGGACCAGGAAGAGCAAGGCGAGCAGAAACGCCCCGAAGCGCCAGTTGAGATAGGCAAGGTCGTCCCAGGTCAGCGAAGCCGACAGCAACACGAAAATGCCCGAGACCATGAGCACCGCGATCGTTTCCTTGAAAGGGTGGATGGAGCGCATGGATTGCACGTTCATGTTGGCGAGGGCGACGCCCATTACGGTCACGCCGACCAGACCGGCCTCGTGCTCGATGGTGTTCGACAGGACGAACACCGCGATCACGGTCACGAAGAGAACCGGCACCTTCAGATATTCCGGGACCATACCGCGGGGGAACAGCCACGCTATCGCCCTTGCGGCGCCATATCCCATGAGGGCCGATAGCGCGGCGGCGAAAAGCAGGGGCGGGACCACTTCGAAAAGCGTGGCGCCATCGACGGACAGGCGAAAATATTCGTAGGCGATCACTGCGCACAGAGCGCCGGTTGGATCGTTGACGATGGCTTCCCACTTCAGGAGAGAAGCCGGTCGCTGCTGGATCGTGGCCTGCCTTAGCAGCGGCATGACTACCGTGGGTCCCGTTACGACGAGGATGCCTCCGAACAGGATCGCGACCGGCCATACCAGGCCGGCAATTTCATGCGCCGCGACAGCGCCGAGGAACCAGCCGACCGCCACGCCGATGGTGGCCATGCGCCACACTCCGCCGCCGGTGATGCGCAGTTCGCGAAAATCGAGGCTCAGCCCGCCCTCGAACAGAACCAGCGCCACACCGATGGCGACCATAGGCTCGAGCAGATCGCCGAAAGCGTGTTCCGGATCGAAAATGCCCAGAATGGGACCGGCCAGAAAGCCCGCGGCGAGCATCAGGACGATGGCCGGGCGGTTGGTGCGCCATGCGAGCCACTGGGCGCCGATGCCCAGTATACCCACCATCGCGATAACGATCGCTTGTTCCTGCATCTGCTAGATTATCGCTCCCTTACCGTCCGCCTGGCTGGCACGGCAGTCCGGGCAACAACGCACGGATTGCCAGATATTTCCGGCGTCAATGGCCCGCAAAAGCCATGAGTGCGTGGGTTTCTATCCCGCATGTGTTCAGCGATGCCGCACCGCCAAGGTCGGGCAGGTCTATCACGAATATGGCGCTATCGACTACCGCGCCGGCTTTCCTGATCAATTCGGCTGCTGCACGCGCGGTGCCGCCCGTGGCGATGAGATCATCTACAAGGACCACGCGCTGTCCCTTCTCGACCGATTTGGGATCCATCTCGAGACGATCCACACCGTATTCGAGATGATATTCGACGCTTATCGTCTCGACGGGGAGCTTGCCCGGTTTGCGAATTGGCACGAAGCCGATCCCCAACTGCACCGCCACCGCAGCCCCGAAAATGAATCCGCGCGCCTCCATCCCGGCGACAGCCTGCGCTCCGGCTTCGCGAGCCGCTCGCGCGAGCCATTCGACTGTCGCGCTCAAACCGGCGGGATCGCCTATCAGGGTCGTGATGTCGCGGAACTGTATTCCGGGCGCCGGAAAGTCCGGCACCGTTCTTACAAGGGCTTTGAGCGCGTCGGGGGTCAGGATCGCGCTCCCGACAAGATCAAACCTTCTTCTTCGGCTTCGCAGCCGCCCAGACCGTCTGCTTGGAGAGATAGGCAAGCACCGTCGCGAACAGGAGGAAAACCATCACTGCCCACCCGGTCTGACGACGCTTCACCAGCTGCGGTTCTGCCGTCCAGGTCAGGAAAGCCGCTACGTCCTGGGCCATTTGCGGAATGGTCGACTTGGTCCCGTCATCGAAAGTGACCTGGCCTTCCGTCGTGAGTGGCGGAGCCATCGCGAGATTGAGATTGGCGAAATACGGATTGTAGTGAAGACCGGGAGGGGTCTTCGCGCCCGGGAATTCCTCGACCAGCTTCGCGGGCTGCGCCTGGTAACCAGTGAGCAGCGACGCAACGTAGTTCGTTCCGTCGTGACGCGCCTTGGTGATCAGCGAAAGATCGGGCGGGATCGCATTGTTGTTGGCTGCCGCTGCCGCCACCGCATTGGGATAGGGCGAGGGGAAGTAATCGGTCGGTGTGCCGGGCCGCGTCGTCGGCTCGCCCGTGACCGGGTCGATACCGGGGACAACCTTCTTGGCGGAATACGCCTTGATCTGCCCCTCGGTCAGACCGAGCGCTGCGAGATCGCGGAAAGCGACGAATTTCAGGCTGTGGCAAGCCGAGCAGACCTCGTCATAAACCTTGAGACCGCGCTGCAGCTGCTTCTGGTCCCACTTGCCGAACGGGCCATTGAAGCTGAAGTCGTAATCGTTGGGGTGCTCGTGAAACTCGTGCTCGGCGGTGGGTTCCTTCAGGAAGCCCTGGCCGATGACGGCTCCGACCCCACTTACGAAACCCCACAACGCGGCGAGAGCGAAGAACAGCCCGACAAGGAGGGCGATGACGCGGGGCGTGATCAACTGACGCATGGTACTGGTCTATTCCGTTCCTGTATCTTCGCTTCAGACGCCTACCGGCTCGGCGGCCTCGCCCTTCACCATTTCTTTGTCCGAACCAAGGACTGCTGCCGTGATCGAGGTCGGCAGGGGCTTGGGCTTCTCGACCGAGCTCACGATCGGAAGGATGACGAGGAAGTGAAGGAAATAATATGCTGTCGCGACCTGGCTCAACATCACGTACGGCTCTTCCGCCGGTGCGCCACCGCAGTAGAACAGCACGGCCATCGCCGGGATCAGGCCGAACCAGAAGAACTTGCGGAACAGTGGGCGATAGTGGCCACTGCGCACCGGGCTGCGGTCAAGCCAGGGCAGGAAGAACCACAGCAGGATCGCGCTGAACATCGCGAGCACGCCCATCAGCTTGGCAGGCATGAAGAAAAAGTCCGCGGTGAAGGCGCGCAGGATCGCGTAGAACGGCCAGAAATACCATTCAGGGACGATGTGCGCAGGCGTCGAAAGCGGGTTCGCCTCGATGTAGTTGTCCGGGTGCCCGAGATAGTTGGGCAGGAAGAAAAGCAGCAGACAATAGAGGATCAGCGCGACGCCCAGTCCGAAACCATCCTTGGCCGTGTAATACGGATGGAACGGCACGGTATCGCTCTCGTCCTTCACCTCGACGCCGGTCGGGTTGGATGAGCCGGGGATGTGCAGCGCCCAGATGTGCAGGATGACCACGCCCGCAATCACGAAGGGCAGCAGGAAGTGCAGGCTGAAGAAGCGGTTGAGCGCGGCATTGTCGGGCGCGTAGCCGCCGAGCAGCCAGATCTGGATGGGCTCGCCCACCAGAGGGATCGCGCCGAACAGGCCGGTAATCACCTTGGCGCCCCAGAAGCTCATCTGACCCCAGGGCAGCACATAACCCATGAAGGCCGTCGCCATCATCAGCAGGAAGATGACCACGCCCAGCAGCCAGATCATCTCGCGCGGAGCCTTGTAGCTGGAATAGAAAAGGCCGCGGAAAATGTGGATGTAGACCACGATGAAGAAGAAGCTGGCACCGTTGGCGTGCGCATAGCGCAGCATCCAGCCCCAGTTCACGTCCCGCATGATGTGTTCGGTCGTGGCGAAGGCGACCTGCGCATTGGCGGCGTAGTGCATCGCGAGGATGACGCCGGTCACGATTTGCAGCATCAGGAAGAACCCGGCCAGAACGCCGAAATTCCAGAAGTAGCTGAGATTACGCGGCACCGGATAGCCGGCACCGACCGCATTGTAGACGAGGCGCGGAAGCGGCAGCTTCTCGTCGAGGAACTGCGTGAAGCCGTTTGCCGGCTTGTACTCTCTGGCCCAGGGGAAACTCATCGCGTGCCTATCCTGTATGCTCAGCCGACCAAGATCGTGGTGTCGGAGGTAAATTCGTAATCGGGAACCTCGAGGTTCGTGGGCGCGGGGCCTTTGCGGATGCGCGCCGCTGTATCGTATGCCGAGCCGTGGCAGGGGCAGAAGTAGCCGCCGTACTCGCCGCGGTTCTCACCCTCGCCCGCTCCCAGTGGAACGCAGCCCAGATGGGTGCACACGCCCATGGTCACGAGCATGTCCTTGTGACCTTCCTTGGTGCGTTCTTCCAAGGTCTGCGGATCGCGCAGGCTGGACAGCGGGACCGCATCGGCCGCCGCAATCTCCTGCGGCGTCAGACGACGTACGAACAGCGGCTGCTTGCGAAAGACGGCCTTGATCGCCTGCCCGGCCTCGATCGCGGAAACGTCGACCTCGGTCGAGCTTTCGGCGAGCACGTCCTTGGAAGGCGCCATCTGGCTGATCAGCGGAACGAGGACCGCAACACCGCCCACCCCGGCCGCGGCGACCGCGGCGGTGTTTGCGGGAATGCCCAGAACGTCGCGGCGGCGATAGCCTTCTGCAGTCGTGGTGCTCGTTTCGGTTACCGAAGTGTCAGCGGTTGCAGCCGTATCTGCCATCAGCCCTTTGCCTTGCCTGGCTTCCACCGGCGACGAATAGAGTGCCGGGGATGCGAATTCCCTGTGTTTTGCAAACCGGCCCTAGAGCCGGCGCGTACGCAACCGCCAGCGCCCATGAGGGCGGGAAGTGCGATTGGGAGCGGCCTCTAGCGGCTCGCCAGCCTGTTGCCAACCGCGATTTTGGCACGCCCTCCCGCACCGGGCACATAGCTTATGGCAAACCGATGACACTCGTCTGGCGTCCGCCGGTCGCTCGGCCCTGATGCGTAGCAAGACGATAGGAATAGAACCGGGCCGTCTCGGCGTAGGTGTCGCGGGCAAGGTCATGAACTTCGCCCACACCGGCCGCGCTGAGCCGGTGGGCCGCGAAGGCGGGGAGGTCGAACTGAAAATGGCCGGGCCGGCCGGGGGTGAACCAGCGGCTATTGGCGGGGTTGTCGTTGAGGAATCGATCGCGGAACCCCTCGTCCACCTCGTAGCTGGGGGCAGCGATAGTTGGGCCGATGACCGCCGTCGTGCGCTCCGGCCGGGCGCCGAGATCGGTCATGGCGGCAAAGGTGTTTTCAAGCACGCCGGCGAAGGCGCCGCGCCAGCCGGCATGGGCCGCGCCCACTACGCCCGCCTCGCGGTCCGCGAAGAGAACCGGGGCGCAATCGGCGGTGACGATGCCGATGAGCAGGCCGGGCCGGTCCGTTACCAGCGCATCCGCCTCGGGTACGGGGCCGTCGAAGGGTGCGGTGGCGTGAACGACCCGCGCGCCGTGGACCTGCTTGACGAGTACCTGAGGGGCGCCGGGGAGGATGTATTCGAGCGGAAGGCGCGCGCGGGTGGAGAAGGCATGGGGCACCCCCTCCAGCGCGTCGGCGGTCAAAAAGTCAGCCAAGTGACCGGCTTACCTGCTCGTAGGTGTCGCGGCTCAGCCTCGGGGAGGCGGCGATCCGTTCGAGTTCCGCCCGCATCAGGGCGGCACGGACCGGCTCGATCCGGCGCCAGCGGCCCAGCGACGGGATGAAGCGCGCCGCGGTCTGCGGATTGATCGTATCTAGCTCCAGGACGAGGTCCGCGATCAGTCGATAGCCTTCGCCGCTGGCGGCATGAAACCCCTGGGGCGTGCCGGTGAAGGCCATGTAGAGCGAGCGCACCCGATTGGGATTCTTGAGGGTGAAATCAGGATGTTGCGCCAGCGCCTTGACGTGCTCGACCACCTCGGGATGAAGCGAGCTCGCCTGCAGCGCGAACCATTTATCGATCACCAGAGCATTGCCGCGATAGCGGTTGTAGAAATCCAGCAGCTTGTCCGTGCGCGCCGCCCCCGGCAGGCCCGTCAGCACCATCAACGCGCCTTGGCGGTCGGTCATGTTGTCGGCGCTATCGTATTGTTGCGCCGCGCGTTTTTCGGTCGCGACCGGATCGGCTGCGGCCAGCAGAGAGAGCGCCAGCGTCTTCACCTTGCGCGCGCCCTTGGCGGCCGCGCCCATCGAGAACGGCACCGCGCTCGCCCGGTCGTGCAGATCGCGCAGCTCCTGGCCCAGGGCATTGCCGATCACCCGCTTGATCGCCTCGCGCTCGGTGCCGATCAGTGACGGGTCGGCGGAGGGAATCGACTCCATCAGATATGTGATTCCCGGCAACAGCATGAGTTCGCCGCGCATCTGATCGTCCAGGGCATCGTCGGTAAGGATGCCGCCCATGGCCGCAGCAATGGCGCGCTCGCCCTCCTCGCGCTCGGCATCCGAAAGATCGCCGCCCGCCGCCCGCACCAGATGGCCGACGACGAGATCCTGCATCGCCTCGTAGCGCGCGAAGGGATCGTCGTCGTGCCGCGCAAGGAAAGCTAACTCCTCGCGGTCCACTGGCCTTTCGATGGAAACGGGCGCGGAAAAGCCGCGATTGATGGACAGCGCCGGGCTTTGCGCCGCCTCGCCCAGATCGAAGCTGACGCGCGCTTCGTCGAGCACGATCAGACGCTCTTCGCCCAGCGCGTTGCGGTCGCGGTCGTGCAGGGCGACACGCAGGGGGATGGGCATGGGCTGTTTAGCGGGCTGCCCCGGCGTCGGCGGCACGGTTTGCTCCAGATCGAGCACCGTGCGTCCGCCCTCCTCGCGCAGAACGGCCGAAACCCTGGGTGTGCCGGCCTGTTCGTACCAGCGGCGGAACTGCTTGAGGTCGAGCCCCGCCCCGTCCTCGATCGAGCGGACGAAATCCTCGCAGGTCGCCGCCTCGCCATCGTGGCGGTCGAAATAGAGATCGGTCCCGGCCCGGAAGCGCTCCGGCCCCGCCATCGTGCGCATCATGCGGATGACCTCGGCGCCCTTGTTGTAGACGGTCGAGGTGTAGAAATTGCTGATCTCGCGATAGCTGTCCGGGCGAATCGGATGCGCCAGCGGCCCCGAATCCTCGGGAAACTGCACGCTGCGCAGCACGCGCACATCCTCGATCCGCTTGACCGGGGCGCTGTTCATATCCTGGCTGAACAGCTGGTCGCGCAGCACGGTGAAGCCTTCCTTCAGGCTCAACTGAAACCAGTCGCGACAGGTGATTCGGTTGCCCGACCAGTTGTGGAAATATTCGTGCCCGATCACCCCCTCGATCCCGTCGTAATCGCCATCGGTGGCGGTTTCCGGATCGGCGAGGACGTATTTGGTGTTGAAGACGTTGAGGCCCTTGTTCTCCATCGCCCCCATGTTGAAATCGCCCACGGCCACGATGTTGAAGACATCCAGATCATATTCGCGGCCAAAGGTTTCCTCGTCCCACTTCATGGATTTCTTGAGCGATTCCATCGCATGTTCGGTGCGCGGCAGGTCCTCCTCGCGCACCCAGACGGCCAGATCGACCTCGCGCCCGGCCATGGTGGTGAAGCTGTCCTTGCGCGCCACCAGATCGCCCGCGACCAGCGCGAAGAGATAGCTCGGCTTGGGCCAGGGATCGTGCCATTCGGCCCAGTGCGTGCCGCCTTCGCCCTCACCGCCATCGGTATGGTTGCCATTGGACAGGAGGACGGGAAAATCCGCCTTGGGTCCGCTCATGCGGACGGTATAGGTGCTGAGCACATCGGGCCGGTCGGGGAAGAAGGTGATGCGGCGGAAACCCTCCGCCTCGCACTGGGTGCACAGCATCCCGTTGGAGGCATAGAGCCCCATCAACTGGCTGTTTTGATCCGGCTTCAGCCGGGTGACGATGGTCAGCGTGTGCCTGTCGCCCTCCAGCGTGACGAGCAGATCCTGCCCCTCCATCACATGGCTTGCGCACGGGCCATCGTCGCAATGCAGTTCGACGAGCTCCAACCCGTCGCCGTTGAGCCTGATCGTGGGCGAGCCGTTGCCGGCCGGATTGCGCTCCACGTCGATCTTCGCGGTGACCAGCGTTTCCTCGATCCCGAGCTCGAATTCCAGCCGGATGCTCGGCACCAGCCAGGGGCAGGGCTGGTAATCCTCGCGCCTGATCTCGGGCGGCGGTGCGTGGACCGGGGCATCGGCCATTTCGGGGTTGCCGTCGGGGGTGGCGGGGGTGCGTGCGATATCCATGGGTCGGGTTCTCTAGGCAAAAAGCGGGTCCTGTCCACCAACGCCGATCGAGCGCACAGGTTCATTCGTCGCCCGATCGACAGGCCGCTGCCCCTCTGCGAAGTCGCCGAGTGGTCGGAGGGTCGAAGGTGTAGCGAGCTAGTCGACCGGTTTCGGTGCGCGGAGGGTGACCTGGAGTGCTGGCCGTGGAAAGTCGATTGACCCTGAAGCTTTCGAATATTGGATGGCTAGCGTCAGACGGGGCGCATCGAATATCGTCCCGGATTCCGCGAAGGCCCGCCAACACGCTTGACCCGGAGCGCGACGCGGGGCAGCCCGGTTCGCATGTGATCTGGGGGAGGCGCGAGTGCTGAATCTATTGGCGGCAGCGAATGCCGGCTTCGACGTCGAAGCCGCCACACGGGCCTATCTGGACACCTTGCAGGGGCCAGCGCGGGCGAATTCCGATGCCTATTTCGAGGGCAGCTACTGGCTGATCCTGTGGGGCACGGCGGTGGGCATTCTGGTCGACTGGCTGCTTCTGCGCTTCGGGCTGATGAAGGCGTTTCGCAATCTGGGCGAACGAATCAGCAGGCGCCGCTGGATCGTGACCGGCGTCACCGCCTTCTTCTACACCCTCGTCGGAGGGTTGCTGACGCTGCCCTGGACGATCTACACCGGCTTTTTCCGAGAGAAACAATACGATCTGCTGAGCCAGGGTTTCGGCGGGTGGTTCGGCGAAACGCTGATCGGGTTCGCCATATCGCTGGTGGTCACGCCGCTGGTGCTGATCGCGATCTACGCGCTGATCCGCAGGGCGCCCGGGACATGGTGGCTGTGGGCGACGGGTGTCACCGGAATGTTCCTGCTGATCGGGGTTGTGCTGGGGCCGGTCTTCATCGCGCCGCTGTTCAACGACTACACCGAAATGGAAGCGGGTCCTCTGCGCACCAGGATCGAGGCGGTGGCGGCGAAGGAAGGCATTCCCGCCGATCACATCTACGTGTTCGACCAATCCAAACAGCACAAGCGGATTTCGGCCAATGTCTCCGGACTTGGCCCCACCATCCGCATCTCGCTCAACGACAATCTGCTCGAGCGGACCAGCGAGCCCGAGATCCTGGCGGTGATGGGCCATGAGATGGGTCACTACAAGCTCGGCCACGTCTGGCTGCTGGTCGGCGGCTTTCTGTGTCTGGCCGCCATCGGATTCTTTGCCACCAGCCGGATCGCGCCCTGGTTGATCCGCCGGTATGGCGCGCGCTGGGGCGTGCGCGACATTGCCGACCCGGCATCCCTGCCGGTGCTGGCGATCTGCCTTGCGGTGTTCTTCTTCCTCGCCACCCCGCTGACCAACAGCCTGGTCCGTTACAACGAAAGTGCGGCCGATGCCTTTGGTCTGGACGCGGCGCGCGAACCCGATGGCTTCGCCAAGGTCGCCATGCGGCTGTCCGAATACCGCAAGATAGAACCCGGCGCGGTGGAAGAAGCGGTGTTCTTCGATCATCCGAGCGGGCGCACCCGTGTCGAGATGGCGATGCAGTGGAAGAAGGATCATGTTCCGGATGCGACCATCGTCAGGCCCGAGCCCGGCTATCTCGACGATCCGATGAAGGACGCCGCCCCGCAATGAGCCGCATGCTGATCTTCGGCCTGGGCTATAGCGCCCGCCGCATCGTCACCGTGCTGGAGCCGCGCGGCTGGGTCTGCCGGGCAACGGGCAGCGACGGCGATCTCGATTTCGCGGACGAGGCCGCTGTGCGCGATGCGCTCGCGTGGGCGGACCACGTCCTGTCCTCGGTACCGCCGCAGGACGACAGCGACCCGGTGCTGGACCGTTATGGCGATGCCCTGGCCGGCAAATGGCTCGGCTATCTCTCCTCCACCGGCGTCTATGGCGATGCGGGCGGGGCGTGGGTGGACGAGGCATCGCCCACCGGCGAGGGACGGCGACAGGCACGCGCCGAGGCGGATACCCGCTGGCTCTCGCTGGGCGCGCGGGTCTTCCGCCTGCCCGGCATCTATGGCCCGGGGCGCTCCCCGCTCGACCGGGTGCGCGAGGGCAAGGCGCACAGGATCGATCTGCCGGATCAGGTATTCAGCCGCGTGCATGTGGACGATATCGCCGGCGGCGTTGCTGCGGCGCTGGAGGCGGATGCGCCACCGGGCGCCTACAATCTGGGTGACGATCTGCCCGCCAGCCAGAACGCCGTGATCGAGGAAGCCTGCCGCCTGCTGGGCGTGGCAGTGCCACCGCTGCAATCGCTCGACGAGGCCGGGCTCAGCCCGATGGCGCGCGGCTTCTACGCCGAAAACCGCCGGGTCGCGAACGGCAGGCTGAAGCGCCTGGCGCGCTGGCAGCCGAGCTACCCCAGCTATCGCGAAGGGCTGCGCGCGATCCTGTCCGCCGAGCTGGGCTAGCTATTCGCCGACCGGGGCGGGCACGGTCTTTACCGGGGCAACTTGCCGCGCCCTGAGCGCCACTACCAGCCCCATCATCGCCAGCGCCGCGCCGCCGATCGCGAGCGGGGTCCAGCGATAGCCCTCAAGCACGGTGGATATCACCATGGCGATCACCACCACCAGCACCCCGTTGTAGGCCGCGCGGCCCGCGCCCAGCTTGCGCACCAGCCCGTAATAGATCGGGAAGGTAGTGACCGACCCGGCCAGCGCGAGCCAGGTTGTGCCCATCCAGTACGCGGCGTCGGGCGGGATGACCGGCGGCCCCGCCAGTGCCAGCGCCAGAACCACGTCGATTACCGTGCCATACAGCATCGCCCAGCCGAGCAGCGTCACCAAGGGCACGTCCTTCCCGGCAGGCCCTGCCTGGATGACATTGGCGACCGAGGCTGACAGCATCGCCACCAGCGCCAGTGTCGCGCCCAGCGCCACGCTGCCTTCCAGCGGCGCCACGCGCGCCTCGTTCACCAGAAGCAGCGCTAGGCCGGCGAGCGCGATGGCGCTGCCGCCGATGAACCGGCGCGTCACTGGCTGATCGAGCCAGATCTTCCCGAGGATGGCATTGGGCACCATCATCATGCCGATCATCAGCGCCACGATCCCCGACGTAAGATGCAGCTCCGACATATAGACGAAGGTGAAATTGCCGCAGAACTGGAACAGGCCCATCGTCAGCGCCAGCCGGTGCGCGCGGCCCGGCATGGCCAGTTTCCGGCGCATAACCAGCGCGAGCAGGAACATCGCCGGCGTCGCGAGCGCGAAGCGATAGGCGATCGACCAGTGCGCCGGCACCCCGGCGATCTGCCCGGTGATGACATACCAGGTCGACCCCCAGATCAGCGCCACCAGCACGAAGGGCAGCGCGATCCCCGGGCGCATCAGCGCATGCGGCGGCGACTCGCTCACGGAAAAACGCTCACATTGTAACCCCTCACAGGCCGGCGATCGCCGTGGCGAGCGCGCGGGCATCGTCTTCGCGCGTATTCCAGGCGGTGACGAATCGCGCGGCATCCGCGCCCCAGTCGTAGAAGGCAAAGCCCTGGTCGCGCAGCACCTCACGCTCTTGCGGGGAAAGGCGCACGAACACCTCGTTCGCCTCGACCGGCTGCATCAGCCGGTCCGCGCAGGCCCGCGCGACCTCCCCGGCCGCGGCATTGGCGGCGCGCCCGTTGGCGAGCCAGAGATCCCCCTCCACCATGGCTAGCAATTGCGCGGCGAGGAAGCGGCCCTTGGATTGCAGATGCCCTGCCCGCTTGCGGCGATAACGGGCGACGTCCGCCAGGGTCGGATCAAAGAACACGATCGCCTCTGCGCTCATCCCGCCGTTCTTCACGCAGCCGAAGCTGAGCGCATCGACATCGCCCGCCGCCGCCTGCGCCGCCGTACTTGCCCCGGCCCCCAGGTCGCTCAGGAACGCGGCAGCATTGGCGAAGCGGGCACCGTCCATGTGCAGTCCCAGCCCCTTTTCACGGGCCAGCGCGGAAATGGCCGCCAGTTCGTCCGCGCGATAGCAGCAGCCGTATTCGCTCGCCTGCGTGATGGAGATCGCATGCGGCTGCACCTGGTGCACGTCGTCGCGGATCGGATCGACCACCGCGCGGATGGCATCGGGCGTCAGCTTGGCACTGTCACCCCTCGCCAGCAGCAGCTTGGCACCGTGGAGGAAGAACCCGGGCGCGCCCCCTTCGTCCATCTCGATATGCGCTTCCTCGTGGCAGACCACGGCGCCGTGCGGCGGCACCATGGCAGCGAGCGCGAGGCAATTGGCCGCCGTGCCCGTGGCCACCCACAGAACCGCAACCTCGCGCCCGAAAAGAGCCCCGAAGGCCTCGTCCAGACGCTGCGATATCGCATCGCCGTCATAGGGCGAATCGCTGGCGTCGGCTGCGCGCATCGCCTCCCACACCTCGGGATGGACCGGGGCGGCATTGTCGGAAAGGAAAGCTCTGGCGGTATCTGTGGTCATGGGAACGCCTCTAAGCGTCAACCCGTTCGGTGCAAGGACCCGTTGGGTGTTTGGACAAGGAGACTACGATGACCGGCATGACGATCACGCACCAGGACCAGGGCGACCATGGCCGCTACGTGGCCGAACTCGAAGGCGAACAGGCCACCGGCCACCTCGATTGGGAGCGCAGGGGCGAAGACGTGCGGGTCGCGACCCACACCATCGTACCGTCCGAAATCGGCGGCCAGGGCGTGGCGGCGCGGCTGGTCGATGCCCTTGTGGCCGATGCGCGCGAAGATGGTTTCAAGGTCGATCCGCGCTGTTCCTACGTCGCGAAAAAGTTTGACGAGCACCCCGACTGGTCGGACCTGCGCGCCTGACGCCGGGCTGATCTTTCCTTATCCTGCCTAACTCCGCTGGTCGAACCGCCTGCCGATCAGCGCGGCGGCGATGTTGATGCGCTGCACATCGGTGGTGCCGCCCGCGATGCCCCAGGCGAAGCCGTCGCGCACGCGCTGTTCCATCCCGTAATCCTTGTGATAGCCGTATCCGCCCATCACCTGCAGCCCGTTGGCGGTGACCGATCGCACGATCTCGTTGGCGAAGCATTTGGCCACGCTGCTTTCGTAAACGCTGGGCAGGCCGCCGTCCTGATGGGCCGCATTGGCGGCGGCGCGATAGATCAGCAGCCGCGCGGCCTCCACCTGCATGGCCATCTCCGCCAGCCGTAGCTGCACGGCCTGGAAATCGACGATGGGCTTGCCGAAGGCCTTGCGCTCCTGAACATAGGCCTTTGCCTGCTCCAGCGCTCCGGCGGCAAGCCCCAGGCTCTGCGTCGCATTGCCGCAGCGCTCCAGCCCGAAGGCGCTCATCAATTTGCCGAAGCCGCCCGCGCCCACGACCAGATTGTCCTTCGGCACGCGCACATCCTCGAAGGTGATGTCCCGCGTGGCGATGCCGCGAAATCCCATCAGTTCCTCGCGCTTGCCGAAGCTCACGCCTTCCCATTCCCTGTCCACCAGCAGCGCGCCGATCCCCTTGGCGCCGGGCGCGTCCGACAGGCGGGTATAGACCACGTAATAGCGCGCGTGCCCCGCCCCCGATGTCCAGCGCTTTGAACCGTTGAGGACGAAATGGTCGCCGTCCAGGGCAGCGTGGGTGGTGAGATCGGTGAGCGCGGTTCCGGCTTCCGGTTCGGACATGGAGACGGCCACCGTCGCCTCGCCCGCCGTAACCTGCGGAATGATTGCCGCCTTGAGCGCATCGGAGCCGAAGCGTTCGACAGTGCGGACCGGCCCGACCAGCGCCTCGAACACCGGGAATGCGACCGCGTTCGAAACGATCGCGAACTGTTCGAGCACCAGCAGCGCCTCAAGATGGCCAAGCCCCAGCCCGCCATAGCGTTCGGGCAGGTTCACCCCCAGAAAGCCGAGCTCTCCATAGCGCCGCATCATCTCGGCGGGGACCTGGATGTCCTTTTCCTCCATTTCGCGCGCCAGATCCACCAGTTCGCCCTGAGCGAACCTGCGCGCCGCCTCCTGCAGCTCGCGCTGATCCTCGCTAAGCCGGAAATCCATGAGCCACTCCCGTTATCATTTCTGATAGGCTGGTGGCGTGTTTTTGACGCTGCCTCAAGTCTGCGCATCGGCTTGGCAGATGGCTTCCTCACGCAAGGACACGGCTCGCACATTCGCCGAGACGCGTCCGCACCGGCGAGTTAGCGGAAATGTAGAGAAAATGGTGCTGCTGGGGAGGATTGAACTCCCGGCCTCACCCTTACCAAGGGTGCGCTCTACCACTGAGCTACAGCAGCACGGGAAGCCCGCGAAATGTGCGGGCATCGACGGGCGGGCGCTATTGTCGTGCATGGCGTGAAAGTCAAGCGCCGCTTGCCTGATGGCGTCGATAGCGGCAGGATATTGCAGATGAGTGAAGACCAGCCCCCCAAACCTGTGCGGCAAGCAGCACCGCAGCCCAGCCGCGAGGATCGGCTGGCCGCGAAGCTGCGCGAGAATCTGCGCCGCCGCAAGTTGCAGGCGCGCGAATTGGCCGGTGCGGGAAGCGATGGCAACGAAGCGGCCCTTCCCAAGGGCGAACCGGGCCGCTAACGGCAAGCGCTCCCAGCGTCAGACGGAGCCGCCATGCCAAACCTGATCCTCGTCCGCCACGGCCAGTCCGAATGGAACCTTGCCAATCGTTTCACCGGCTGGTGGGATGTCGATTTGACCGACAAGGGCGTGGCCGAGGCAGAAGCGGCGGGCAAACTGCTGAAGGACAAGGGCCTGCTGCCCACCATCGCCTTCACCTCGCTGCAGAGCCGCGCGATCAAGACGCTGCACATCGCTCTGGAAGCGGCGGGGCGGTTGTGGATACCCGAAACCAAGGACTGGCGCCTCAACGAGCGGCACTATGGCGGGCTGACCGGCCTCAACAAGGACGAAATGCGCGAAAAGCATGGCGAGGAGCAGGTGCATATCTGGCGCCGCAGTTTCGACACGCCGCCCCCTGCCATCGAGGAAGGCAGCGCTTTCGATCTGGCCAAGGACCCGCGCTATGCCGGCATTCCCGTGCCCAGCAGCGAGAGCCTGAAGCTCACAATCGAGCGGGTCCTGCCTTATTGGGAGGAAGCGATCCTTCCGCATCTCTCGGCGGGCGAGACGGTGATCATCTCCGCCCACGGCAATTCGCTGCGTGCGCTGGTGAAGCACCTTTCCGGAATTTCCGATGACGAGATCACGGGCCTCGAAATCCCGACCGGGCAGCCGATCGTCTATGAATTCGGAGACAATCTGCGGCCCGCGCGCGAACGCTATTACCTGAAGGATGCCTGACATGGGTGCGGGGGCGGCGAAGGTCGCGATCGTCATGGGAAGCCAGTCCGACTGGCCGACGATGAAACACGCGGCCGAAAAGCTCGACAGCCTCGATGTCGCCTATGATGCGCGAATCGTTTCCGCGCACCGCACGCCCGATCGCATGGCTGCCTTCGCCAAGGGCGCGGCAGACGAGGGGTTCCACGTGATCATCGCGGGCGCAGGCGGGGCGGCGCATCTGCCCGGCATGATCGCTGCCATGACCCATCTGCCCGTGCTGGGCGTCCCGGTGCAGTCGCGCGCGCTTTCGGGCCAGGACAGCCTGCTTTCCATCGTTCAGATGCCCGCGGGCATCCCTGTCGGTACGCTCGCGATCGGGGAAGCGGGGGCGAGCAATGCCGGATTGCTGGCTGCCGGCATACTGGCGCTCAACGACGCGGCGCTGGCAGACCGGCTGAAGACATGGCGCGCCAACCAGACCGATGCCGTGGCGGAACGGCCGGTCGACTGATGCTGAAGCCCGGCAGCACCATCGGCATCCTCGGGGGCGGCCAGTTGGGCCGGATGATGGCGATGTGCGCCGCCAGCCTGGGCTATCGCTGCATCGGCTTCGCGCCCGAGGGCGACAATGTCGCCGAGCCGCTGTGCGATGATTTCTTCACCAACAGATGGAGCGACACGACGGCGCTGGCCGCCTTCGCGGCGAAATGCGACGTGGTGACGTGGGAGTTCGAGAACGTCCCGCCGACCGCTCTCGAACCCATTGCGAAGACGCGCCTGTTTCCGCCGCGCATCGCGCTGGAAGTGGCGCAGGACCGGCTCACCGAAAAACGCTTTGTGGAGGATCTGGGCGGCCGCCCCGCCCCTTTCCATGCAATCGATTCTCAGGCCGATCTGGAGGATGCGGCGCAACGCATCGGCACGCCCGGCATCATCAAGACCCGCCGCAACGGCTATGACGGCAAGGGCCAATGGCGCATCGGATCACAGCACGACATAGCGGCGCTGCCCCCGATTTCGGCGCCCTGCGTTTACGAAGGCTTCGTGGATTTCGCCGCCGAGTTCTCCGTCATCCTGGTGAGGGCGCGCGATGGCGAGGTCCGGTTCTGGGATTCGCCGCGCAACGAGCACGAGGACGGCATCCTCGCCCGATCCCTGCTTCCCGCGGGCGATGCGATCACACCGCAGATCGACGATGCGCGGGATCTGGCGCGCAAGATCGCTGACAAGCTGGGCTATGTCGGCGTGCTGGCTTGCGAATTTTTCGCCACAGCCGATGGCCCGATCTTCAACGAGATGGCGCCGCGCGTACACAATTCCGGCCACTGGACCATCGAGGGCGCGGCCACCAGCCAGTTCGAAAACCACGTCCGCGCCGTCGCCGGGCTGCCGCTGGGCGACACGGGGACCGTGGCGCGCGAAGTCGAGATGCGCAATCTGATCGGCAAGGAAGCCAAGGGCGCGCAAGGCGAACTGGCGGGCTCCGACGTGCATCTGCACCTTTATGGCAAGCGGCAGGCGCGCGAGGGGCGAAAGATGGGCCATGTAACCCGGCTGGTGCGCTGAGCGCGGCGTGGCGCTGTTCGCAATCTACGCCCGCGCGGCCAATGGCGCGATCGGCAAGGCGGGCAAGCTGCCCTGGCACCTGCCCGCCGACCTCAGGCGCTTCAAGGCGCTGACCATGGGGCCCGATGGCAGGGGGCTGCCGATGATCATGGGCCGCAAGACCTTCGAGAGCTTTCCCGCGCCGCTGCCCGGGCGGCGCCATATCGTGCTGACCCGGCGCGAACGGTGGGATTCGACCGGCGCGGAGCTCGCGCGCAGCGTGGACGAGGCGCTGGCGAAAGCGGGCGGGGATGCCGCCGTGATCGGGGGCGCGGCGATCTTCGACGTCTTCCTGCCCCATTGCGACCGCGTCGAGCTGACCGAGATCCACCAGGATTTCGCAGGCGATGTCTTCATGCCGCCACTGCCCGCCCAGTGGCGCGAGCTGGCGCGCGAGGAGCATCCCGCCCAGGGTGACCGGCCCGCGTTCGCCTTCGTCACGCTGGAGAAGGGGGCGTGAGGTGGCTCGACCACCGCGAGGCCATGCCGGCCAGCCTGCGCGGCGCGGTCGTCGCCCTCGGCAATTTCGACGGCTTCCACCTGGGCCACCAAGCGGTGGCGAAGGAGGCCATCGACTGGGCGCGCGCCCAAGGCCGCCCCAGCATCATCGCCACCTTCGACCCGCATCCGGTGCGCTTCTTCAAGCCCGAGGCCGCGCCCTTTCGCCTGACCACGCTGGAGCAGCGGCAGGAGCTTTATCTCGCCGCCGGGGCCACCGCCATGCTGGTGTTTCATTTCGACGGCGCACTGGCGGGCATGACGGCGGAGGATTTCGTCACGGTCCTTCTGGCGGAACGGCTGGGCGTGGCCGGCGTCGTGACGGGCGAGGATTTTACCTTCGGCAAGGGCCGGGGCGGAAATCGCGAAGTGCTGGAGACGCTGGGGCGCGAGGCCGGAATCGAGGCGCGCGCGGTGCCGCCCGTCATGGACGATGGCAATCCCGTCAGTTCCAGCCGGGTGCGCGATGCGCTGCGCGCTGGTGATCCGGCGGAGGCGGCGCGGCTGCTGACCCGCCCCTTCGCGATTCGCGGGGTGGTGCAGCATGGTGACAAACGCGGGCGCACCATCGGCTATCCCACCGCCAATCTGTCGATCGAAAGCTATCTGCGCCCGAGATACGGCGTCTATGCGGTGACGGGGAAGGTTCTGGCGACGGGGCAGGTCCTGAAAGGCGCGGCGAATATCGGCGTGCGCCCGCAGTTCGATCCGCCCAAGGAGCTGCTGGAGCCTTATTTTTTCGACTTTTCCGGCGATCTCTACGGCCAGGAAATCGAGGTGGCCTTCCACCACTTCCTGCGCGGCGAGGCGAAATTTTCTTCGCTCGAGGAGCTTATCGCGCAGATGGACCGCGATTGCGCCGAGGCGAAGCGGCTTCTGGCCTGACGGATTCCCGCCGATTCGCGAGGATCGGCCCCGGGCTGTGTAGGGGGGTTCCTATTCTACCGAGGGCGATTCGGCCCTCTTTCCTACATGCCTGCTTTCGCCTAACGCGCCAGTTTCCATGACCGACCCAGCCGAATCCAAGCGCGATTACCGCGATACCGTCTTCCTGCCGAAGACCGATTTTCCCATGAAGGCCGGACTCCCGCAGAAGGAGCCCGCCATCGCCGCACGCTGGCAGGAAGAAAAGCTCTACGAAAAGCTGCGCGATGCGCGCCGGGGCAAAGAGAAGTTCATCTTCCACGACGGCCCGCCCTACGCCAATGGCGACATGCATATCGGCCATGCGCTGAACCATACGCTGAAGGACATGGTCTGCCGCACGCACAACGCGATCGGCATGGACGCGCCCTATGTGCCCGGCTGGGACTGCCACGGCCTGCCCATCGAATGGAAGGTGGAAGAGCAGTACCGCAAGAAGAAGAAGGCCAAGCCGGTCCTGTCCGGCGCCAACCGGAACGAGGCCGAAGTCTTCGCCTTCCGCGAGGAATGCCGCGCCTATGCGCAGCACTGGGTGGATGTGCAGCGCGAACAGCTGAAGCGCCTCGGCATACTGGCCGACTGGGACAATCCCTATCTCACCATGCAGAAGGACAGCGAGGCGATCATCGTCGCCGAACTGCTGAAGCTTGCCGAGGCGGGCAATCTCTATCGCGGATCGAAGCCGGTGATGTGGAGCCCGGTCGAGGAAACCGCGCTGGCCGAGGCGGAGGTGGAATACGAGGACATCGTCTCGACCCAGATCGACGTGGCGTTCGAGATTATCGAAAGCCCCATAGAGGAACTGGTCGGCGCGCATGCGGTGATCTGGACGACGACCCCGTGGACGATCCCGGTCAACCAAGCTTTGGCCTATGGGCGGGAGGTCGAGTACGTTCTTTTAGGTCCAGACAACCTCGAACATCCTAACGCCCAACGTTTTCTCGTAGCTATGAATTTGCACCAGAAATTTCTGGAACGCGCGGAGGGTATGCTGCCCTGCAGATACCTTATTCATAACGACTTCATGGGCCAGGATTTCGTCGGCACCAAGGTCCGCCACCCAATGCACAATCTCGGCGGCTTCTACGAAACGCCCCGCCCCATGCTGGCGGGCGATTTCGTCACGACCGACAGCGGCACCGGCCTCGTCCACATGGCGCCCGATCATGGCGAAGACGACTTCCTGCTGTGCCGCGCAAATGGCATCGAGCCGGTCTTCGCCGTCCTGCCCGATGGCCGCTACCGCGACGATTGGCCGTGGCTGGGCGCGAGCGATCTGGATGCGGAGGGCAAGGAACGCCGCCGGAGCGTGATCAACAAGCCGTTCAATTCGCCCGAAGGCCCGATCTGCTCGGATCTGCGTGAGGCGGGTGGGCTGCTGTCCGCATCGGACGATTACCAACACAGCTATCCGCATAGCTGGCGAAGCAAGGCCAAGGTCATCTTCCGCGCCACCGCGCAGTGGTTCGTGCCGATGGACCGCGATCTTGGAGACGGCGCGACCCTGCGCGAGCGAGCCTCGAAGGCCATCGCCGACACGCGCTTCGTCCCCGAAAAGGGCCGCAACCGCATCGGCAGCATGGTGGAAGGGCGCCCTGACTGGGTGCTCAGCCGCCAACGCGCATGGGGCGTGCCCATCACGCTGTTCGTCCGCCCCGACGGCAGCTATCTTCAGGACGCGGAGGTCAACGCCCGCATCGTCGAGGCCATCAAGGCCGACGGGATGGACGCCTGGAGCTACGCCAACAAGGCCGCCTTCCTGGGCGATGCTCACAACCCCGATGATTTCGAGATGGTCAGCGACATCCTCGATGTCTGGTTCGATTCGGGCACGACGCATGCCTTTGTGCTGGAAAGCGGGCGCTGGCCCGATCTGCAATGGCCCGCCGACCTCTATCTGGAAGGGTCAGACCAGCATCGCGGCTGGTTCCAGTCGTCCTTGCTGGAAAGCTGCGCCACGCGTGGGCGCGCGCCATTCGATGCGATCCTGACGCATGGCTTCACCATGGCCGCCGACGGGCGCAAGATGTCGAAGAGCCTGGGCAATACCATCGATCCGCTCAAGACGATGGAAACCTATGGCGCGGACATCATCCGCCTGTGGGCGCTCAGCGTCGATTTCACCGAGGATCACCGCATCGGCGATGAAATCCTCAAAGGCGTGGCCGATCAGTACCGCCGCCTGCGCAACACCTTTCGTTATCTGCTGGGCGCGCTCGACGGTTTCGAATGGGGTGCGGAAGGCATCGATCCCGGCGCGATGCCCGAACTCGAACGCTACATGCTCGACCGGCTGTGGCATCTCGACGTGACGCTGCGCAAGGCGATCCATGCCTTCGACTTCAACGAATACACCCGCGCGCTGATCGATTTCTGCGCGGAGGATTTGAGCGCCTTCTTCTTCGATATCCGCAAGGACCGGCTCTATTGCGATGCGCCGGACAGCGTTGAGCGCCGCGCCTATCGCACTACGCTCGACGTGCTTTTCCAGGCGCTTGTGCGCTACGCCGCCCCGGTGCTGGTCTTCACCGCCGAAGAAGTGTGGGGCACGCGCTTCCCTGATCGCGGCAGCGTCCACCTGCTGGAATGGAGCGAACTTCCCGACTGGCGCGACGATGCGCTGGCCGAACGGTTCGCCAAATTGCGCGAGCTGCGCGAGGATGTAACCGAGGCCATCGAGCCGCTGCGGCGTGAGAAGACCATCCGTTCCAGCCTGGAAGCCGACGTCACCGTGCCCGGCGATGCGGTGCCGGAGGCCTTCTCCGACGACGAACTCGCCACGCTGTTCATCACCGCGTCAGTGGAGCGCGGCGATAGCGACACGGTGACCGTCACACCGACAACCGATCACAAATGCGGCCGTTGCTGGCGCCTGCTGCCCGAGGTGACGGAGGACGGCGATCTGTGCGCGCGCTGCGAGGACGTGGTGGCGGCCATGGACGCCGCCCAATGACGCCGATCGCGCGCAACCGGGCCATCGGCCCCGTGCTGGCCTTCGCACTGTTCGGCGCGGACCAGTGGCTCAAAGGCTACGTCACCGGACCGCTCGGCATCGACAGGATCGGCGACGTGATGGATTTGCTGCCCATCTTCGCGCTCCGCTATACGGAAAATCCGGGCATTTCGCTCGGCATGTTCAGCGCCACCAGCGATGCGATGCGCTGGGGCCTGGTAGCGGTTACCGGGACCATCGCCCTGATCGTGACCGTGTGGATGATGCGCGAGCGCAAGCTTGCCGACATCGTGCCGCTGGCGCTGATTCTGGGCGGAGCGCTGGGCAATATCCGCGACCGTGTCCAGTTCGGTTACGTGATCGACTTTGCCGATCTGCATTTCGGCGATTTCCGCCCTTTCATGATCTTCAACCTGGCCGACGCCGCCATTTCCATCGGTGTCGTCCTGCTACTTGCGCGCGCCCTGCTGGTGCGCGAAAAGCCCACGCATACGGCGGACGAGACCCGCGCGGAGACACAGTGATGACCAAGAGCCTTTCCATCGCCCTTGCCGGCACCGCCCTTCTGCTGACCTCCGCCTGTTCGAGCGGCGGCATCCTGGGCCGTGACCGGCCCGACGAATTCGCCGTCCAGCGCCAGGCTCCGCTGGTGGTGCCCCCCGATTTCAACCTGGTGCCGCCCGCCCCCGGCGCGCCGCGCCCGGCCGAAGGCACCGCGTCGGAACAGGCGCTCGAAGCCCTCTTCCCCGCCGCCCCGCGCAGCGCGGTGGAAACCAGCGTGCTCGACCGCGCCGGCACCGCCGCACCCGGCATCCGCAGCGCGGTGGGCAGCGAAACCACCAACACGGTGGCCAAGGGCACGGTGACGCGCGACATACTGGCCGCGCCCAGCGGCCCCGGCGGGTCTGCGCAGGCGGTCGTCCCCGGAGCCTGACAGGGCCGGGGTTTCGCCCTGAATATCCGACTTAAAGTTTAAGCGTCTGCATCCTCGCCCGCGGTCTTCATGACCGTTCCGGGCGTGTGATAGGCCAGCAGCTTGTCGATGCGGCGCCCGTCGAGGTCCAGAACCTCGAAGCGCCAACCTTCGTAATCGAAATATTCGCCTTCGTCGGGCAGCTTCTTGAGCACCGACAGCGCGAAGCCCGCAGCGGTAGCGAAGTCGCGATCGTCTTCGTATTCGATGCCGATCCGGTCGGCCAGCGCATCGGCTGGCAGACTGCCCGATACCAGCAGCGATCCGTCCTCCCGCTCGACCAGGCCCGGCGCCTCGCCATGGTCCTGATCGGAGGTGAAGGAACCGACCAGCGCAGTGAGCACATCCCCCGGCGTGACGATGCCGTCCAGATGGCCGTATTCGTCATGCACCATGGCCATGGGCACATCGGCCTGCTGCAAGACGCGCAGGGCATCGACGATGTCGAGCTGGTCGGGGACGACCTCCGCCTTGC
This sequence comes from Qipengyuania sp., assembly GCF_042095715.1. Taxonomy (GTDB): domain Bacteria; phylum Pseudomonadota; class Alphaproteobacteria; order Sphingomonadales; family Sphingomonadaceae; genus Qipengyuania. The sequence continues at coordinate 28,028 of NZ_JBELMO010000041.1, forward strand.
GCATCATCGCGGCGAGGTTTGGGACACGGCCCTCTGCCAGCTGTGCGTAAAGCTCGCGCACCTTGACCACGCCCACCACCTTGTCCGCCGACCCGTCCGCCAGGGGCAGAAGCGAGTGGGAACTGGCGTCCAGCCGCTCGCGCATGGCCGCCTCGTCCGCGTTGATGTCCAGCCAGTCGAGTTGGTTGCGCGGGGTCATGACCTCGCGCACGGGGCGCTGCGCCAGCCGAACCACGCCGGCCAGCATCTGGTGCTGTTCCTGTTCGATCACGCCGGAGCGCGTGGCTTCGGCGAACAGCATGTGCAGTTCTTCCGCCGTGACAGAGCCCTGCCCACCGGGCCGCACGCCAAGCGCGCGAATCAGGATGCCCGAGGAAACGTCGAGCAGCGAAACCAGC
>NZ_JBELMO010000042.1:0-5460 GCF_042095715.1 Qipengyuania sp.
GGGGTGGCGGGGCCGGAGACATTGGCCCCGCCGTTTTTACGAAGATTGCTTGGGACAACGGCTTTTCTGCACGACGCGTGCCAAATCGCAGAAACGGCGCATTGCCGCGTTTGCGAAGGTTAACGCAGCAGTGAGGCTATACTGGCCTGTAAGATTTCCCGACGCAGCGCGTTAACCCAGGTGCTTGGCAAGCGGCGCGCGGCACGGCAAGGGTCCCATATGGCCGAAACCGCCGCCGAAACCCCGCCCGAAATTCCCGCCGCAACGCTCGTCGTATTCCGCCGCGCGCCGGACGGGGGTGCGCCCGAACTGCTGATGGTGGTGCGCTCGCGCGACATGAGCTTTGCTGGCGGCATGGCGGTGTTTCCCGGCGGTCGCGTGGATCCCGAAGATCATCAGCTCGCCCGCGCGCTCGGCGGCCCGTTCGGGGAGGAAGAGACCGCGCACCGCATCGCCGCCATTCGCGAAACGCTGGAAGAGACCGGCCTCGCGCTCGGCTTCACCGAGGCGATCGACCGCGACCGAGCACTGGCCATGCGCGTCCGTCTGGAAGACGCGCGCGCGCTGGCACCGGTGCTGGACGAATTCCGCGTTACCCTCGCGCTTGACCGGCTGGTGCCATTCGCCCGCTGGTGCCCGCGCGGTATGGCGCACAGCCGGATCTTCGACACTCGCTTCTATCTCTACGACATCGGGACGGGCGCAGTGGAGCTGGCGGTGGACGCGACCGAGAACACGCGGCTGTTCTGGATAACCGCCGCCCAGGCTCTGGAACGCGCCGACCAAGGGGACCTGTCGGTAATCTTTCCAACCCGCCGCAACCTCGAACGGCTTGCCCAGTTCGAAAGCTTCGCCGATGCCCGCGCCCATGCCGAATCCATTCCCGTGCGCACCATCATCCCGCAGCGCGGCAAGCACGAGGGCCGGCCCGCCTTGATGATCCCGGACGATTGCGGCTATCCGGTGACGTTCGAATGGTTCGATACGACAATGCGCGGATAGTTTGCGCGTCCGGGCGCCCGCCGCGCCTTTCCGCGGTGGCGATCAATCGGGCGATCGATATGGTTGCGGGTCCCATCGGATCGTTTTCGCCACTGCGATTGACCTCTGCGGCGAATGGCGCGATGCCTTGAGCCAATGAGTTCACCACCGCTGCGCCCCGCCCCGTGACTGGCCCCGTGACTGGCCCAGCGACAGGGCAGAAGACCGACAAGACGACTGGCGCCCCCGCCCCCCAGAAAGGCTGGCGCTTCGCGATCGATCGGGGCGGAACCTTCACCGATGTCGTTGCCACCACGCCCGACGGTCGCCTCGTCACCGACAAGCTCCTGTCGGAAAATTCAGAACATTACGATGATGCCGCCAGCGAGGCGGTGCGCCGCCTCATGGCGCGCCACGGTGAAGGGCCGATCGCCGATCTCAGGATCGGTACCACCGTCGCCACCAACGCCTTGCTGGAGCGCAAGGGTGAGCGGCTGGCGCTAGCGATCACGTCCGGCTTCCGCGATGCCCTGCGCATCGGGACGCAGGCGAGGCCCGATATCTTTGCGCGCCACATCGTCCTGCCAGAACAGCTTCCCAGCCGCGTCATTGAGATAGACGAGCGCATCGGTGCCGATGGCGAGGTGCTGCTCTCGCTCGACCGGGACCAGGCGCGGCGTGATCTCAAGGCGCTGAAAGAACACGGTTTCGATGCGCTCGCCATCGTGCTGATGCATGGCTGGCAATACCGCGAGCACGAGGCCCAGCTCGCCGTCATCGCACGCGACCTCGGCTTCGCGCAGGTCAGTGTGAGCCACGAGGTCGCCCCCCTTATCAAGCTGATCCCGCGCGGCGACACGACGGTGGTGGACGCCTATCTCTCGCCCGTTCTGCGGCGCTACACCGATGGGCTGAAGGCAAGCCTCCCCGCGGCGGGGCGGCTCAGTTTCATGCAATCCAACGGGGGGTTGGCGGAAGTCGGCGCCTTTCGCGGCAAGGATGCGATCCTGTCGGGCCCCGCCGGCGGGGTAGTCGGGATGGTGGCGGCAGGCGAACCGCTCGGCCACACGAAGCTCATCGGCTTCGACATGGGCGGCACCAGCACAGATGTCGCCCATTACGCGGGCGAGCTGGAACTGACGGGGGACAGCGTGGTGGCCGGCGTGCGCGTGGCCGCGCCGATGATGCAGATCCATACGGTGGCGGCGGGCGGCGGATCCATATGCAGCTTTGACGGTGCGCGCTTCCGCGTGGGGCCGGACAGTGCCGGCGCGAACCCTGGCCCAGCCTGTTACCGCAAGGGTGGCCCGCTCACCGTAACCGACTGCAATCTCTTTCTCGGCCGGATCGATCCCGCATTCTTTCCCAGCGTGTTCGGCCCAGGCGGGGATCAGCCGCTCGACCCGGCGGCATCGCGCGCACGCCTGGAAGAGATCGCCGCCGCCCTGCCGGACCCACAATCGCTCGAAACCATTGCCGAAGGATTTCTGGCCATCGCGGTCGAAAGCATGGCCAATGCGATCCGCAAGATCAGCGTGGCGCGCGGGCATGACGTGACGACTTATGCGCTCGCCTGTTTCGGCGGCGCGGGGGGCCAGCATGCCTGCCGCGTGGCCGATGCGCTGGGCATGGAAACGGTGTTGGTGCATCCGCTTGCGAGCCTGCTTTCGGCCTATGGCATCGGGCTCGCGCCCGTGAAGGTGATCCGGGAAACCAGCCTGGTCCGCCCGCTGACGGAGAGCTTCGACAAGGAGCTTTCCGCGCTCGAGAGCGAGGCGCGGCGTGCCCTGGAAGACCAGGGGATCGGGAGCACGTTGATCGTTGTCGAAAGTCGCGCCCGGCTCCGCTTTTCAGGCAGCGACAGCATCCTGTCGGTACCGTGCGGAGATCATGCGGAGATGGACGCGGCGTTTCGCGCGCTGCACCGCCAGCGCTTCGGCTATTCCGATGCCGATGCGGCGATCATGGTGGACGCGTTGAGCGTGGATGCCAGCGGCAGTTCGGGCGGATTGGGCGCAGTGCTGGCCGAACCTGTACCAGTGCGGGGCGAGGCGTCCGGCGATTGGCCGACGATAGAGCGCGCAGCCATCGAGCCCGGCAAAACGCTGGCCGGCCCCGCCCTGGTGATCGACCCCGGGTCGACCACCGTGGTCGAGGAAGGATGGCAAGCGCGACTGGCGGAGGAAGGCAATCTCGTCCTGACCCGCGCCGTCCCGCTCCAGCGGGACCGCGCGATGGGGACCGAGGTCGACCCGGTGCGCCTGGAGATATTCAACAACCTCTTCATGGCCATCGCCGAGGAAATGGGCGTCGTACTCCAGTCCACCGCGACATCGGTGAACATCAAGGAAAGGCTCGATTTTTCCTGCGCACTGTTCGACGCAGGCGGCGCGCTGATCGCCAATGCGCCCCATATTCCGGTGCATCTCGGTTCCATGGGAGACAGCATCGCCCGCGTAATCGAAGCGCGCGGGAAACGCCGTGACGGGCGCGGGTTTCGTCGCGGCGACGCCTATGTCCTGAACGATCCGTTTCGCGGCGGCACCCACCTGCCCGATATCACCGTGATCGTCCCGGTGTTCTATGACGAGGCGAGTGCGGAACCCGATGCCTTCGTCGCGGCGCGCGGCCATCATGCCGATATCGGCGGCATCGCGCCGGGCTCCATGCCGCCCGAAAGCCAGACCATTGAGGAAGAAGGCGTCCTGATCGACAACGCCTTGCTGGTCGACGAGGGCAGCTTTCGTGAGGCCGAGATGCGCAGCCTGCTTGGAGATGCGCGATTTCCTGCGCGTAATCCCGCCCGAAACATTTCGGACCTGCGCGCCCAGCTCGCCGCCTGTACCCGGGGCGCCGAACTGCTGGTCGCAACGGCGCGCCAGCAAGGAGCAAGCGTGGTGGCTGCCTATATGGCGCACGTCCTCGCCAATGCGGAGGAGAGCGTCCGCCGCCTGCTGGGCCGGTTGAGCGACGGCAGCTTCGCATATCCGATGGACAATGGCGCCACCGTCCGCGTCGCGATCCGGATCGACCGGGAGGCGCGCTCGGCCGTGTTCGATTTCACTGGTACCAGCGATCAGCTTGCGGATAATTTCAATGCTCCGCGATCCATCACCCGCGCAGCTGCGCTTTACGTGCTTCGTACCCTGATCGACGATGCGATCCCGATGAACGACGGGTGCCTGCGTCCGGTGGAGCTGATCGTGCCCGAAGGCTCCATGCTCAACCCGCGCCCCGGCGCGGCGGTCGTCGCGGGCAATGTCGAGACGAGCCAGGTCGTCACCGACACCCTGTTCGCCGCCACCGGTCGGCTCGCACCCAGTCAGGGTACGATGAACAACTTCACCTTCGGCAACACGGACCACCAGTACTACGAGACTATCTGCGGCGGCTCCGGCGCGGGACCGGACCATGACGGGACCAGCGCCGTGCAGACTCACATGACCAACAGCCGCCTCACCGACCCCGAGATACTGGAAACGCGGCTTCCGGTAAGGCTCGATCGCTTCGCCATCCGCGCAGAATCCGGTGGGCGGGGCCTGCATAACGGCGGCGATGGCGTGGAAAGGCTGATGACCTTCCTCGAGCCGATGCGCGCCAATATGCTCGCCAACCGCCGCCAGGTGGCGCCCAAGGGCATCGGCGGTGGGGGCGAGGCCGCTCCGGGCCGGAATTGGGTCGAGCGGGCGGATGGCACTCGAATGGATATCGGCACTACCGGATTTGCGGACATGGCGCCCGGGGATCGTTTCGTAATCCTGACACCGGGCGGTGGCGGCTATGGAAGCCCGCCCGAATGAACTATTGGCCGCTTCTGGGCATCGCGATCGTGGTGGTGGGTTTCGCCTTGCGCATGAACCCGCTGGCGGTGGTGGTGGGGGCCGCCGTGGCGACAGGCCTGCTGGCGGGGCTCGATTTGGTTTCGGTCGTCGAGGCGCTTGGCAAGGCCTTCAGCGACAATCGCTATATCAGCGTCACCTGGATCATTCTGCCCGTGATCGGACTGCTCGAGCGCTATGGCCTGCAGGAGCGCGCGCGCGCCGTCATCGAAGGCGTGCGCGGGGCGACGATGGGCAAGCTGCTCGTCGTCTATCTCGTCTTCCGGCAGCTGACAGCCGCGCTGGGAATGAAGGACATTGGTGGTCACCCCCAGGCGGTCCGGCCGCTGGTTGCGCCCATGGCCGAGGCTGCGGCCCAGAAATCGCATCCGGATCTCGCCGATGCCGATCGCGAGAAGGTCAAGGCCATGGCCGCCGCGACCGACAATGTCGGCCTGTTCTTCGGCGAGGATATCTTCTTCGCCATTGCCTCCATCCTGCTGATCCAGGGGGTGTTCGAAAGCGCAGGCTACCCGCTTACTCCGCTGCAGCTTTCCGTCTGGGCCATCCCCACCGCGATTTGCGCCACGCTCATCCACGGGGGGCGCATCCTCGCCTTCGACAGGAGGCTCGGCAGACGCGCATGATCACCTATGAATGG
>NZ_JBELMO010000043.1:0-22744 GCF_042095715.1 Qipengyuania sp.
CCTCAGCCTGCGGGATGGTCGCAAGGGCAATGCCGCCTTCTGGGGATTGCTTGCCGCCAGCTTCCTGTTCGGAAGTCACCTATCCGATTTCGCCAACGGCGTGCTTGTCCTGGCGATGGTTGCGGTCGCGGGGGCCGGATGGCTCAGCCGCAGCGAACCGCCGACGACCTCCCCCAGCGAGCGGGTGGTGTTCTCCCAAAGATTTGGCAACCGGCTATTCCTCCCCGCGCTTGTCGTGCCGCTCACGGCCGTCGCCGGGACCTTGCTCTACAACTACACTCCGCTGGGGCAGACGGGCCTTTTCGAACCGCGGCGCGAAACCCTGCTGCTGTTCGGCATCGGCGTCCTGATCGCCCTGTTCGTGGCGATGATCTGGCTGAGGCCCCCTGCCCTCGCCCCTGCGGAAGAAGGGCGCCGATTGCTTGATTCGATCGGATGGGCGGCGATCCTTCCGCAGATGCTGGCGGCCCTCGGGGCGGTTTTCGCACTGGCGGGCGTCGGGGACATCATCGGGGGCGTGGCCGGTGCCGTCATCCCGGGCGGAAGCGTGCTGGCCACGGTCATCGTTTATGCGCTGGGCATGGCGCTGTTCACGATTATCATGGGCAACGCCTTTGCTGCCTTTCCGGTGATGGCGGCGGCCATCGGAATTCCGCTGCTGGTGGAACAATATGGAGGAAATGCGGCGGTCATCGGCGCGGTCGGCATGCTCGCGGGCTTCTGCGGGACACTGCTGACGCCCATGGCGGCCAACTTCAACATCGTGCCCGCTGCCCTGCTCGAATTGAAGGATCAGAACGGCGTGATCCGGCAACAGATCGGCACGGCGATCCCGCTGTGGGTCTGCAACGTAGCGATCATCTATGTCGGGGGTTTCCTGTTGTGGAGTTGAGCGAGGAGGTAGCCCGGGGCTTCGCCCGGATCGCGCTCGGTCATGTGGCGCGCGAATATCCGCACAAGCTGGACCATGCGATGGGCGCCGACGACGACGTTCTTCCCCCGCGCGTGCTGCATCCCGCCTTCTTCGGCAGCTACGACTGGCACAGCTGCGTACATGGCTGGTGGACGCTTCTCACCCTTCGTCGCCTTCATCCCGGAACCTCGGAAGCACGGCGGATCGGAGACCTGGCGGAGGAGACTTTCACGCCCGAAAAGCTCGCCACCGAACTGGCTTATCTCGAAAGGCCGCTGTCGCGCGGGTTCGAGCGGCCCTATGGCTGGGCTTGGCTGCTCTATCTTCATCTAGAAGCGGAGCGGCATCGGGATCGCGAATGGGCTGTACGCCTCGCCCCGCTGGCGAGCGCCTTCGCGACGCGGTTCAGGAGCTATCTCAAGGTGCTGACGTACCCGATCACGGTCGGCACGCATTTCAACACGCCCTTCGCGCTTGTGCTTGCGCGCGAATGGGCCGAGACGCACGACCCGGTCCTTCTGGCGACCATCGACGAGTGGGCGATGGCGGCCTTTTCGGCACGCCAGGACTATCGCGGTTGGGAACCCGGCGGCGACGAATTCCTTTCCCCCGTCCTCACCAGCGCCCATCTGATGAGCCGTGTCATGCCTTCGCTCGCCTTTGCGGGCTGGTTCGAAGAGCTGGTGCTGGCAAATGGCTGGCTGGAGCGCGAATGTCGCCCCGTCACAGTTTCGGATCGCAGCGACGGCAAGATCGCGCATCTCGACGGGCTCAACCTCAGCCGGGCCTGGTCCCTGCTATCGGTACGCGAAGTTCTGGGCGAGCACCCCGCTACCCCTCTCTTGAAGCGACGGGCTGAGGAGCATTTCGAGGCGAGCCTGCCGCATGTCAGCGGAGACTACATGGGCGAACACTGGCTTGCGAGCTTTGCACTGCTCGCGATGCTGGCCGCCCAGGACTTATGACGCGTCCGATCCGTCCCCGTCGTTCGGTTCGTCATCACCGGTAGCATTGTCGCCGGGCTGGGCCGCAACGGCGCCTCGCTCCAGGTCTTGATCGATGTCGTCGACCATGCCCTCGATCTTCTTCTGCGCGGTGTCGTACCGCTCGTCGAACGAGGGTTCCTGCCGGCAGGCCGAGAGCCCAAAGGCAAGGCAGGCGAGAGCCACCAGGGCGCCGCGCATCAGTAGTTCTTCCGATAGCGTACATTCACATTGGTCGTGCCCGAGCCGCCAGCCTGGCTGAGGATCGAGAGCGCAGGGGTCAGGCTGACCTCCAGCTGCGTGGCGGTGAACCCGCGCGCATCGGTGATGAATTCCACGTAGATGTCGTCGGTGATGTACTGGCCCACCGCCAGCGCCGTTCCACGCCCCTGGGTCTCGTCTCCGCCCAGGATACGCAGCCGGTCGATGCCGGCGGCGGAACGCAGCTTGCCCAGCGGGTTCAGACCACCACCCGACCCGCGCAGGGAGTTGAGCGAAGCCGCAAGCTGGACCGCCTGAAGCGTCGAGAGATTGCCGATCGAACTGCCGAACAGGATGCGCGAAAGGATTTCGTCCTGCGGCAGGCCGGGCACGCTGGAAAAGGCGATCTGCGGGTCCATTGCGCGGCCCGTCACATTCACGTTGACGGTCACATCCTCGATATCCTCGGTCGCAACCAGCGTGATGACCGGATCGATCGATGTCCCGCCGGTGAAGCGCACCCGCCCTTCGTTCAGTTCGAACGAACGGCCCGCAAAGCCTAGGGTCCCGCGAACGAGTTCGACGGCACCGGTGACCCGCGGATTGGCGCTCGTACCTCCAAGATTGAGATCGGCGCTCCACTCGCTCTCCAGCCCCATGCCGGAAACATAAAGCCGTTCCGGCGCTTCGAGCGCCACGTCCAGCCGCAGCAGATCCAACAGACCAGGCCCGGCTTCCGCGGGTTCGCTGCCGGTGATGCGTTGCGGCCCCTTGGGCGGCTTGAAGCGTACGCCGGTCAGCTCGGGCACCTGGGCCGAGCCCTGGCGAATGATCTCGTAACGCGTCTCCGGCAGCGTGAGACGCCCGGACAGAAGCGCGGTCTGCCCCGCCGCCTTGGTCAGCTTGAGCTCGCCGGTCGCCGTTGCCGCCAGCGCGTCGCTGCGCGCCAGCCGCGCATCGTCGAGCGTGACGGAAAAGTCCATGGGATAGCCCCGGTCCGATGCCAGGCTGACAAAGCCCTGCGCCGCGACTGTACCGTCGCCCGCTGTGGCGCGCATCTGCTCCAGCTCGAAGCGATCCCCGGTAAAGCGGCCGCGCAACGCCATGTTCGAAAGGCGCGTGCCGTAGGTCTGGTTTTCATAGGTCAGGTCGCTGGCGCGCACGATGCCGGCGAGTTCGGGGCTCTGAACCCGACCGGAAAAGTCCGCAGCGACACCGATCGGCCCAGAAAGGCGTTGATCGGGCTGACCGGCGAAAGAGAACAGCGTGTCCGCCGGGCCATTATAGCGAATTCCCCCACCAAGCGGCGCCGACAGCATCCGGGTGGTCCAGCTTCCGGACCCTGGAGGCAGCGGCCGCAAGGATGCGACGACACGCCCAATGACTGTGCCGCGACGGCGCATGACCGCCCGGGCTTCGCCGCCGTCGGCCAGGAGCTTGCCTACGAAGTTGATGTCGATCGGCTGGCTGACCGACACCGCAGTGGTCCGCGTGAAGTCATCGATGCGCAGGCGTGCATCCGCTTTCGGAAATGCGTTGGGCGTGGCCTGTTCGAAATCCAGGCTGCCGCTGGCCCGCCCGCCGACACCCAGCCCCGGTACGAAGGAGTTGAACAACGCAAGATCAACGGTGTCGAGCCGGCTTTGCAGCTTCAGTCCCTCGCCGTATTTACCGGCGAGCCGGATATTCCCCTGTCCGAAATCGATCCTCGTAGGGAGCAACTCGTAAGAGCCATTGCCGGGGATGATGCGTGCGGGGCTGGTGGTCCGGAAGTCGATCCCGCGCACGCGGCCCTTGAGCGCCGCCCGCCAAAGGTCGGGTTCCAGTTCGGCGTTCGCGGCCACGCGGAAAGGCACACCGCTGACCCCCTCGGCCAGGATGCGCGCCTGCCCGCGACCGTTACGGTAATCGATCTTGGCGCGTGCCGCTGTCAGGTTGAGGCCGCCCACCCTCGTCTGCGAAAGTTGCGCATCGGCGACGACATAAGGCGTGTCGTACAGGACCACGCGCGCATCGACGATGGCCGATCCGATCGCAAGCTGCGCGGGACCGGGCAGAACCGTATCGCGTGCGCGCAGATTGATCAGCGCCTCCTGATAGCGCCCCTCGGCATCCAGGCGAACCACGCCGCCCAGACCACGCCCGTTCGCCGTCAGTCGGCCCGCGAATGGGCCGGCAGCCGTCTGCCGCAGCGAGCCGGCAAAATCGATTCCGGCCAAATTGGCGCTCTGGATATCCAGTGTCAGCTGCCGACCGGTGCCGAGGATTACGTCGGCAGTCAGCGGGCCGTAATCGGTGTCGGCAGTGGCATCGAGGCGATAGCCGCCCCGCGCGCCATTGATGTTGGCGCGCAGATTGGCGAGGCCGATACCGAAATCGGGGCGCTCCGCCGTAATGGTGGCACGCGGGTTGGCGATGGTCCCAGCCAGACGTACGCCGACCGCTCCATATTGATCGGTCACCCCATCGGCATTGAAGGAAATCGCGCCGCTGGGAGAATAGCTTCCCGCACCGCGCGTAATCCGCACCGCCGGCGATGTCAGGCGCAGGTTCGTGAAGCGCGCGACCCCGTCTCCGCCATAGCGCACATCAGCCGAAGCGACGAGATTGCCGCCGAGGAAGTCGCGCACGCTCTCGTTGAAGAGAGCCCGCGAACGCGCCCGCACCCGCCCGGCAAGGGCATAGCCGGAGCCCTCAGTCCGGAGATCGACATCGGTGGTGATATCGAACACGCCGACGCTTTCCACCCGGTAATTGTCGATCCGCCCGTCGATCGCGCCGGTGTAGAGCCCACTGGACATGTCGGCGAGCAGGATGACGCGGGCATCGATCCGGTCGGAGCGCACGCGCATGTTATCCGAAAGGATGCGCGGCCCATCGATCGCCACATCGCCGTCCAGCCGGACATTGGCGAGCGTGCCGCCTGCCACCGTGTCCAACCCGGTAATACGGGCGGCACGGGCCTGAACAGGAATGAGGATCCGATCCGCATTCACCGTGGCGGCACCGCTGGCGGTGAACCCCGTCAGACCCATGTCGTTCATGACCAGGCGACTGGCGCTGAGGTCGTATTGCACTTCGGGCGTTGCGAAGGCGCCATTGAGGGCCAGTTCGCCGCGGATGCCGCTGCCCGACAGGTTCTCTGCGAGCGCGGACGGTTTCAGCAGGATGAAGTCCAGCTTCAGATCCTGGAATGCGCTTTCGCCCAGATCGATCAGGCCATCCGTGTCGAGCCGGAACGCGTCGCTGGACAGACCACCGGACAGATCGACGCGCCGGTCGGCCAGCGCACCGGTCAGATCGACATTGAGGATCGGCCCGAGCAGAGCCGCGGTCGGCCCTTCAAACAGGCGCGCCACACGGGTCGGGCCGCGCAGGGTGAAGGTGCCGTCCCGCGCGCCGAGGGCAAGCCGCGCGAACTCCGATCCCGCCAGATTGGCATCGAACCGCCCGTTCCAATTATTCCAGTCCCCCTTGCCGCTCAGCTGAACACGCAAAGGGTCGGTCAGTCCGGCCAGCGCTGCGATCACGCCGCCCTCGGGTGCGTTGAGATCGAGATCGAGATCGAGGCGGTTTTCTTCCGGCACCGCATCGAGTTTCAGCGCGATACGGTCGCCGCCCGCGCGATCGCGTCCTTCGATCGTACGCCCGTCGAGCGAGACCTGCGCCCGCCCGTCCGCGATATGCGCCGCCCCCGCAAGGGCAGCGACCCTGCGCTCGCCGCTGACGGGTGCTTCCGCCACGAAGCGATCGATGCGCAACTGCCCGATATCGATATCGAGATCCGGCAACAGCGGGTCGTTCGACGGTGGCGTTTCGTTGAATTCTGGCAAGCGCAGCAATGTCATTCGCTCGGCGGTGAGCGAACGGACGTCGACGTGATTGCGGATGAAGGCGAAGGGACGCCAGTCGACACGCATCTCGGGCGAACTGAGGAACACGCCCTTGGGGTCGGAGACCGTGAAATCGTGCAGGACCATTTCGCCATAGAGCGAACCTTCGATCCGGCCGATGCCGATCTCCATGCCGGTTTCAAATTCCAGCCCCTCGATCTGGTTGACCACGAAACGCCGGCCCGGCCCGGTATTAAGCAACAGCAAGGCTGCGGCGATGATGGCGACCAGAGCCGCCAGTCCGATCCCGACCCATTTCGCCACGGTGCGGCCACGATGGCTGGGCTCTGCGCTTTCGGTCTCCGGCTCCTCGCCCGCCGTCTCCACGGTGCCGTCCTCAGCCATCAGAACGCCTGCCCGATGGACACGTAGACGGAGAAATTGCTCTCACCCGGACGACGATCGAGCGGCATGGCCACATCCAGCCTCAGGGGCCCGAAGTTGGTGTAGTACCGCCCGCCTATCCCCGCGCCGAAGCGAATGTCGGAGAAGGTCGGCAGCGTATCCTCGTAAACCTGCCCGGCATCGACGAAGCCGACGACGCCGAAATTGCCGAAGCGATAGCGGACCTCGGCTGCGGCCTCGTTCAGGCTGCGCCCGCCGACGGGCCGGAAGTAGGTCGGATCGTCTTCCTCTTCCGGGTCGGAGGGATCGAAGTCCGGATTGGGCAATTCGACCCGCGGCCCCAGTTCCTGATAGCCGAACCCGCGTACCGAACCGCCCCCGCCGGCATAGAACCGCCGCGACGGCGCGATGTCGGATCGCTCTGCGCCCTGGATGGTCCCGACCCTCACACGCCCGGCCAGAACGATGGCATCGGTCACCGGGTAATAGGCCGAACCATCGATGCGGGCACGGACGTAAGGCGTAAATCCGCCCTCCAGTGAGCCCTCAGGCTCGATGAGAGCGGTAACGCGAAAGCCCTCGGTCGCGTTCAGCAAGCTGTCGGTGCGATCGATGCCGATCTGGCCGGTGAGCCCGGCGATGAAGAACGTCCGGCGTTCCAGCTCGCCGATGTCAAAGTTGTAGTCCTGTTCATTGGTCCCAATCAGCCGGGCACCATAGGCATAGGTCAACGGCTTCTGCCAGATCGGCGTGGAATCATAGCTGATCAGGGCGGAAAGCTGCCCCGTGAACGCCTCGAAGGCGTCGTAATCGGAATGGAACGCGTCGGCCCGAAGCTGGAATGTCCGATCGCGCCGACCGGCGTTGGAGCGGCGGAACGTCAATCCCGCCCCTTGTTCCTGCGTTCCCGCCACGGCGTTCGCGATCAGGGCGCCTTCGGGCGGGAACAGGTTGCGGTGCGTCCAGCTGCCCTCCACGCGGAAGCCCTGCCCCGTCCCATAGCCTGCGCTGCCGGCAATCGTACGCGGCGGGCCAGCTTCCTGTTCGACCAGGATCGTGGCGTATTCGGTCCCGTCACCGGCGTCCTGCCCGCTCCTTTGCGGGACCACAGAGACGGTGTTGAACAGCCCGGTCGCCACCAACGCCTGGCGCAAGTCGTCCACGTCGCGGCTGTCGTAGAGTTCGCCCCGTTCGAAGCGCGCCAGAACTTCGACATGCTCGGCATCGAAGACGAGATCGCCGGTCGTTTCGATTCCGCCGAAGCGGGAGCGCGGCCCGGTATCGACGGGCAGCGTGTACACGCCGTCGCCGGTATCCTGATCGAGCAGTATGTCGCGCTGACCCACGGTCGCGAAGGGATATCCGTTCTCGGGCAAGCGAACCGCGACATTGGCCTCCGCCCCCTGGACCCGCTCCGCCACGATCGGCTCGCCAACTTCCAGCGCCAGATTGCTTGAGATCAGGTCGGCGGGTTCGGTCGGCTCGGCATCGATCACGATGTCGGAGAACACGAAGCGCTGACCGGGCACCACATCGAGAACGGCGGTAAGCGGCTGGCCATTGGCCTCCTCGGACCGGTCCACCCGCGTAGCGACGCTCGCCTCGTACCAGCCTTCTGAGGCCAGAATCCGCTTCAGCAGCGCGCTATCCTCGGTCAGCCGCGCGGAAACCTGGGCGACGTTGGCCGCAACCTCGTTACCATCGCGCAGCGCCGAAAGGTCGTCGAACATATCGGCGAGGTTGGTCTCGGTCTCTTCGTCGGCAGCGGTCAGCCCGTTGACCTGCACATCGTAAGCGACCTCGACCAGTTCCTCGTCGGTGGCATCCTCTGCGAACTGCACGGGTTGCACCTCGAAGGTCTCGAGCGGGGGCAGCGGAGCGACCAGCTCGGCGTCCCGGATCGGCGCGTCGCCGATCTCCTCTACCGCATCGCCATCGGACAGGGCAGGATCTCCCAACGGCGCCTCCGCGCCTTCGACAGGCTCGGCATCGGCCTGTTCCGAGGCGATCCGCCGTTCGAACGCCTCTATCGATTCGAGCGGTCCCTGCAGCTCTTCGTCCGTGGCGGGATCGAGTTCCGGAACCGTCTCGTCGAATTCCTCGTCGCTGATGATCGGCTCGACCTCCGGCAAAGCGACATCGGGCGGCGGTGCGGGCACGGCGAGCGCCGGCTCGGCCTGTTCCTTCGCCGTTTCGTCAGGGGCGGTCTGGGCGGCGAGGCCGGTGCTTGCGAAGGCAACGGACAGTGCGGTGCCCGCGCGCAGCGCACGTAAAGCCACGGCACCAATGTCCACCTTGTCCGTTCTCAGTAAAAGCGAACCCATTAACCATTCCAAAGGAAGCCGGTTTGGCCCCTATCCCAAGCAAGTCCGAAGCGAAAGAGACCCAACAGGGAAATTATCCCGGTAATTCCGAAGCAAGCGAACGTCCATCCTCAAAAGATGCGCCGGGGGCAACGGCCACTTCCCCGCTGCAGATGCCCTGGCCGGCATGGCGGATGATCCTCAAGCGGGTTTACACCATGTGGGGGTTCCACAATCTGTCCCTGGTCGGGGCGGGTGTCGCGTTCTTCACCTTTCTCGCGCTGACGCCCCTGCTGGCTGCGACGGTCATGATCTATGGCCTCGTCGGGAATGTGGAGATGGTCCAGCGTCAGATCCGCTCGCTCACGACGGTTCTTCCCGCCGAAGCCAGAACCCTGCTCCAGGAGCAGCTCATATCCGCCATCACGACGAATGCCGGCGTCACCGGTTTCGCTTTGGTGATCGCGCTGCTGTTCGCCGTCTATGGCGGAATGCGGGCGGCCAACGGGCTGGTATCGGCCCTCAACATCATCAATGAGGAGCATGAAACGCGCGGCATCGTTCCGCTGACGCTGCGGGTTGCCGCGCTGACGCTGGCGGGCATCTTCATCGCCTTGGTCGGGATCGCCAGCGCCGGGTCCTTCGCCTGGCTTCAGACCCACGCGGAAAACTTGCTCGGCGCGGGGCTCGAACTGGTGTTCAAGATCGCGGCATGGGTCGTGGCCATCACGCTCGGGACTGCGGGCTTCGCGCTGATCATGCGTTACGGGCCGGACCGCAGCCCAGCGCGGTGGCGGTGGCTTGCGCCTGGCGCCCTGCTCGCGACCCTGCTGTGGATCGCGATCAGCTTCGGCTTCGCGCTCTATGTCGCCTATGTAAGCGACTACAACGCCACCTACGGTTCGCTTTCTGCCATCGTGGTGTTCCTGATGTGGCTCTTCCTCAGCGCCTATGGCGTGCTGGCCGGCGCCCTGTTCAATGCCGAGATCGAGCGGCAGACCACGGTCGATTCCACGACCGGTCCGCCGCAACCCGCAGGATCGCGCGGGGCCGTTCTTGCGGATGTCGCGGAAGGCGATTTGTCGATCGCACAATGGCTCGAGAAGAGCCAGCGCCGCGCCGCATCCCGCCAGATGCGGAAGATGTCGAAGACTGGCGAAGAAGAAGCCGCGCCGACGGATGACAACGCGGCCGCGAGCGAGGTTGATGCCAACCCCTATAATGCAGACAAGGATCACACAAAGGTTACGCCATAGCCTGACCACCAGCGTGCATGACGGGAAAAAGGATCGCCACGCCGAGATCCTTCATACCTGACGGCGCACCCCCCCGATAGATCGGCGCCGATTCGTCTGACGGCGAATGGCGCGCCCGGCAGGACTTGAACCTGCGACCACACGCTTAGAAGGCGCGTGCTCTATCCAGCTGAGCTACGGGCGCGTCGCGACCGCCCATAGCGCGCTTTGCGGCGCTGCCAAACACCTCTAGAACGCGCAAACCATGGATAACCCCGCCCTCGTCCGCGAAAGCTCCGCAGCGCCAGGGCTGCACTTCAAATATTACGACCTGGTGATGGCTGCCTTCGTCACCATCCTGCTGCTGTCCAATCTGATCGGCGCGTCCAAGCCCAGCTACGTCACCCTGCCCGGCGGGGGCCAATGGTCGTTCGGTGCCGGCGTGCTGTTCTTCCCCGTCAGCTATATCATCGGCGACGTGCTGACGGAGGTGTATGGCTATGCCCGTGCACGCCGGGTGATCTGGACCGGTTTTGCGGCGCTACTGTTCATGGCCTTCATGGCTTGGGCGGTCGTCAGCCTGCCCGCGGCGGCGGGCTGGGACGGGCAGGCCGCTTACGAGAAAGTGTTCGGCAACACCTGGCGCATCGTCGCCGCGTCCATGATCGCGTTCTGGGTGGGCGAATTCGCCAACAGCTATGTCCTTGCGCGCATGAAGGTGTGGACCGGCGGAAAGCATCTGTGGACCCGCACCATCGGCTCCACGATTGTGGGGCAGGGGCTGGACAGCCTGATCTTCTATCCACTGGCGTTCTACGGCATCGCCGGATGGCCGCCCGAACTGCTCTGGCAGGTGGTGCTGTCGCAATGGGCGATCAAGACGGCGTGGGAAGCGATCCTGACGCCGCTTACCTATGTGGTGATCGGAAGGCTGAAACGCGCCGAGGGGGTGGAACTGTTCGACACGGAAACGGATTTTTCCCCCTTCGCACGCTCGCGCTAGGAAAAAAGGGCCGGGGCTTTCGACCCGGCCCTGCATCATCTTACGAAGCTTGCCCTTAGAACCTGAACCCGGCACCGATGCCGTAGCGGCGGGGATCGAGGGTGAAGATGTTGGTGAAGTTGCCCGACGACGCGTCGGTCACGTAAAGGCCCGTCACGGAATCCCGATCGAACATGTTCTGCACGAAGGCACGCACGAACCATCGGTCGTCCGAACCGTTCAGCTGGATCTGCGCATTCGCCTGAACGAAGGGTTCGATCCGGTTGACGTTGCCGTTGAAGACATTGCCGAACTGTTCCCCGGTATAGGCCAGGTCGAAGCGCGGAACCAGCGTCATGCCATTGGCGAAATCGGCGGTATACTGGACGCCGACCGAGGCCTTGGTCGTGGGGGCCTGTGGCAGCTTGTTGCCCCGGAGATTAACCTCCACGCCGGGGCTCAGCACATTAACCCCGCCAAACAGCGCGCCGACCGTGGGGGCCTGGGCGGCCAGAACCGAGCAGATGCTGAAGGCACCGGTCGATGCAATGCCGCTGTCCGATGGGAAGGCGGTGGGCCCGCGCAGGCCGAGCGAGCCGTTGATCGCGCCGACGAACAGATTGGCTCCGGCCCCCGTCACAGCGCAGAGCGAGGCGTTGGACAGATCCTTGATGATGACCGCGTTGGGATCGCCGCCCCCCGGATCACGCGGGTTGGAGAAGAACTGGTCCCCGGCCACTTCCGCATTCAGGTAGCTGAAGTTCATGTTGAACAGCCAGCTGGGATCGGGCCGGATGATCGCTTCCAGTTCGGCGCCCCAGATGTTGGCATTGATCGTGTCGTTGACCGAGGTCCGCGCCACGATACGGCTTAGCTGGAGGCTGTCGTATTTGTAGTAGAACGCCGTCGCGTTGAGCTGCAGCATCCCGTTGGCGATGGTGTTCTTGCTGCCGATCTCGAACGCGTCGATATGTTCGGGATCGAAATTCTCCGGCACCGCGAAGACGGGCGACAGGGGCGGATTGATGCCCCCCGATTTGTATCCGCGAGAATAGGACGCATAGATCAGATTGTCCGGGGTGATGCGGAAATCGGCGACTGCGCGGCCGGTGACCGCATCGAAGCCTACGCTACGAACCTGGAAGGCCTCGCACCCCGGCACCGAACCCACCGCGCCCGCCGGGCTACCGGGTGGGCAAGGTGTCGCGGAATCCGCATCGAACCGCGCGCCGAGGGGTGTCGCGTCGAAGGGATCCCCGGTTCCGCCGAACGGGGCGAGGACATTGGCGAAGGAGGTGCGCGCCGTTACCTCTTTCTCGTCATTGTTGTAACGCACACCCAGCGTCAGCTTGAAGCGATCGAACACATCGACATAAGCTTCGCCGAAGATGCCATAGCTTTTCAGCGAAAAGTCGGCGGTGTTGTTGCGATACATCGAGGTCGCCAGATAACTCGGCGGCGCGCCGGCGGCAAAGGCAGAGAACGTCCCCAGTATGGCGGCGGCGTAATCCAGCCCGAAAGCATTCACGTAATAGCTGTTTTCCGAGACATCGGTGCGGGCGTAGATTCCCCCGACGAGGAAATTGAACATGCCGTCGAAATCGCTGCTGACGATTGCCTCCGCTGACCACGCGGTCTGATACTGAACCGAGCGGTCGAAGGTCAGAGGCACGTCGGAACAGATCGAATTGCCCTCGAACGCGCCGAGGTTGCCGTTATCGTTATCCGACGTGCACAGGACGCCGCCCGGCCCGTTCGGAGTCAACGCCGCGGCGATCGGACGGAAATAGGCTGAGGAGCCGGGAATAAACGCGGGCGAGGCAACCCCGGTGGGTAGTCCGTTGGCCGCAAAGAACGCCAGTGTGCCCAGCGGTGCTGCATAACCCGACCGTGACAGCACGCCGAGATTGTAATCCTGGCGCGAATCGACGGTGGTTTCCTGATAGATCCCCGTCAGCGACAGGTTGAGCGAACCGAGACCCTGGTCGAGATGGCCCTGCAACTGAAGTTCGTCGGCGAAATATTCGGGCTGGAATGCGGTGCGGACCTTCCGGACGTCGTTCGGCTCGATGAAGCTGGAATAGCCGTCGCCATCGTTTGAATAGACGCTGCCCAGGGCAAGCGCCGTCGGAATGCCCTGTATGGCGAACAATTCACGCGAGCTCAGGACGGACGCCAGCGTGGAATCAGCGTTGGTCTTGGCGAAATCCCGGCGGCTGGCGAGGCAGCCCAGGACCCCGGTCGGATCACGCTGGCAAAGCTGCTTCTGGATGCGGAGCCGATCATCCCTTTCGTGGAAATAAAAGCCCATCAGGTCGATGGTGGTATCGAGCCCGGGTTCCCACCTGAACGAACCGCGTACCGCGTACATGTCACGCCCATCTAGGGTGGATCCATCGTACAGGTTCTCAGTGAACCCATCGCGATTGAGATAGAAACCCGCCACGCGGGCGCCCATCGTTTCGCCCAGCGGGATATTGACCATTCCCTTGGCCTTGATGCTGTCGAAATTGCCGTTCTCGACTTCGCCCGCGGCTTCGAAGCCTGAAAGGTTGGGCTTGGCGGTGACAATGTTGACCACGCCGGAAGTTGCGTTGCGGCCAAACAGCGTGCCCTGCGGACCACGCAGCACCTCGATCCGTTCGAGATCGAAATATTCGGTTTCGAACAGGCGCGTGCCGAACAACGGCGAACCGTTGATGTGAATGGCGGTGGCACTGTCGCAGGTGACGCCCACGCATAAATCGCCGATGCCGCGAATGGTGAAGCTCGCGCTGGTGAAGTTGCCCTTCGTGAAAGACACGTTGGGCAGCGTGAGTTGCAGGTCGCTGGCGTTTTCGATCTGCTGGGATTCGAGCGCCGCGGCATCGAAGGCGCTGACCGCGATCGGTACGGACTGCAGACTTTCGGAGCGGCGCTGCGCGGTGACCACGATCGTGTCAGGGTTGGTTGTGGCGGTGGGGCTTTCGGTAGTACTTTGTGCCAGTGCCGGAACGGCAATCGCTGTGGCGCACACGCCAGCCAGCAGGGTCGTAATCGCCCTCATACTCTCTCTCCCATGATCGGCCACGTTATTCGCGGCTCGAGCCAGGGAAGGTATCACGAATGAGCGGGGCTGCAAGCGGCGGCGCTATCCGGTCACGGAATGGCACACCCTGAGCACCGCAGATCAGCCCAGCAGCGCGGCACTTTCGGCGATATGCGCGATGCCGCGATTGCCGTTCTCGTCGCGACCAAGCTGCACCAGAACGTCGATGACACTGGCAGCATAGGCGATTGTGTCGGCCCGGGTCAGGCCGATACCGGTCTGCATCACCATCAGCGACAGCTGCTCCAGCGCGCCCCGCAGGCTGTTGGCGTGGATGGTGGAAAAGCTGCCCGGGTGGCCGGTGTTGATCGCTCTCAAGAAGCTGACGCTTTCCGCACCGCGCAGTTCGCCCAGCACGATACGATCCGGCCTGAGGCGCAGGGCAGCCTGCAGCAGTTCATTGGCGGTCACCTTGGCTTCGCCCAGCTCGCCCTTCACCGCGACCAGGCCGACGCCGTTTTCACCCGGCAGCTTGAGTTCGGGCGTATCTTCCACCAGCACCACGCGTTCGTGCCGGGGAATTTCGCCGAGCATGGCGTTGAGGAAGGTGGTCTTGCCGGTGCTGGTGCCACCCGAGATCAGGATCGTGCGCCGCTGGCGTATCGCTTCGCGCAGGAAGGCCACCGGGGTTTCCTGCGGATCTGGCAGATCGCCGAACGAGGGCGGCTTAAGGGGTCCGGTATCATAGGCATCGAGCGGCAGGTCGAGCCGGCGGTGGCGGCGGATCGCCATCGCCCAATGCTTTCGCGCGGCGGGCGGTCCGCAGAACTGCACGCGCGCGCCATCGGGCAGGGTGGCGCCCAACAGCGGGTGTTCGCGGTTGATGCCCTGATGACTTACGCGCGCGACCTGTTCGGCCAGGCGCTGGATCAACCGGTCGTCGATGTCGGCGCGCATGATCTTCTGCATGCCGGGGTGGGCGGCATCTTCCACCCATACCTCGCCCGGTCGATTGACGATGATCTCAGTCACGGTGTCGCGCTGCAACCACTCCGCGAACGGGGCCAGGTAGGCCTCCAGATAGACGCTGCGCTCGCCCTGCAGGTCGACGGCGGGCGCGTCTTCGTCCGGCCTGTCGTCGGGCAGGAAGGGGTGGATGTCGGCGGTCACTGGCGGTCAGAAGCTCGGATCAGCTGACCTGCGAGAAATCGAGATCGCGCGCGGTGAAGATGCGGATCGGCTCGCCCTGGCGCACGCGCACCGTGGGGCCGACCTTGCTGTCTTCCTGGGCAGCAACCGCGGCGGCCGACTGGCTCGCCCCGCCCAGCACCACGCTGGCGCCGCCCGAAACCAGACCGCCCAGCCCGCCGACGACAGACAACAACATGGCAGAGCCGAATCGCTTGAAGAAGCTGTTGCCCGAAACCTTGCCCGCAAGGCCCGTGGTGCCGTCGAAACCGATGGCGGGCGACGCGAGATTGACCGATGCGCCATCGGGACGGATCAGCCGCGTCCAGATGACATAGGCGCGCTTCTGCCCGCCCTGCAGGCCCGACTGGTACTGGCCGATCAGGCGGCTGGAACGTGGCACCAGAACCTTGCTGCCGTCGAAGCTGCGAACGTCCTGGCTCACGACCGCGCGCACGTAACCCGGCACATTGGTATCGATGGCGGTTTCCAGAACCGCCGGGATCAATGTGCCCTGCGTCACCGTGGTGGCCGGATTGGTCATAGCCTTCGCCTGCGCCGCAGCACCGCCCACGCCGCCGATACGGCTGGCGAAATCGTTGGCGGAATTTCCGCTCGGTGCGGGACCGCCGACGGCAGGTTCACCGGGGGCGGCAACGGCCGCCGTGGCGGGCGCGCCGCCCGCGTCGAAGACGACGGTGGGGCTGCTATAGGGATTGGCGGTGGCGCTCGGCATCATGTCCGGGCTCGGCGGCCCGGCATAGATCGGCGCGGGTGCCGGGTCCGCCGTCGCCATTGGCATCGAAGGCGGGGGGGGAGCAATGCCTGGCTGCGGCATCGTGGAAGGTGGCAACGCCTCGAAAGGGGGCTGCACAGCGGGATTTCCGATTGCCTCCGGCGTCGGCTTTTCGGTCCGCGCAGCGTTCATGCTCCACAAGGTGACCAGACCAAGCCCGGCCACGATAGCGATGCCGGCAACCATCCCAAGGCCATCGGCCTTGCCCTTTTTCCCCGCGACCGCGGGATAGGCATTGCGGCTGGCCAGATCGATGACATCGAGATTGTCCGCATCTTCACGCGGATCGACATCGTTGGCGACGCCCGTGTGGACATCCTTGGCGGGCAGTTTCATCGCGAGACGCATGGGTTTATCTCCGGTCCTGCTGGGCCAGCGCAGTATCGGCGCGGGCCTGGCTGGGTGCTTGTGAACGGGGCCGTTCCGGCCCGGTGTTGACCATCGTCGCCATGTCCTTGCCGGACCTCAGCACGATCTGGCGGGGCACACCATCGACCACGATGGTATTGCCGCGCACGCTGAAATTGACGGGCCCTTCGGTGCCCTTGGAATCGGTAATCAGGATCGCGGGAACCGTGCGGCCTTCGGGCCAGGTCAGGAACACCGCCTCGCCATCGTCGAACACGTTTTCGGGCAGCAGGCCGGCATCGCCGGTCTTGTTCCAGGCGAAGTTCAGTTCGGCCGGATCGAGAACTGCAAGGTCGTCGCTGGCCGCCGCGTCCTCGATCGGAGTGGTCTGCTGCCTCGCCTGCGCCAACTGCGCCGCAGCCTTGGCGGCTTCTTCCTTGGGATAGGTGAAGCTCATGACATAGAGCGGCTTGGCCGTGGGGCTGGCGACCAGGTCGAACAGATAGGTGCGCTTGTTGGTGACCACGGTCATATTGGTCTTCGCGCGCTCTTCCAGCGGCTTCACGAACAACAGGTTCGCGCGCTTGTTCGGCGTGATCTGCCAGGCGTTGGAATCGCCGACCGCGACGTTCTCGATCGCCTCGTCCTCGGCAAAACGGATGGTGGCCTGGACCTTGGGGCGGCCCTCGATACGGAAAACGTTCGCTTCGTCATAGGTCACTTCGACCAGGCGCGCGTCTTCGGCGTGGAGGGGGGCGGCAATCGGCATGGCCATGACGGCCATTGCCAGTGCGGCGGCGGACGAACGTATCATGCTTGCTTCTCCGTGATGCGCGCACCGGATGCCTTGGCGGGCGAGCGGAACCGACTCCCCACCCCCTGCGTGCGCGACGGACCTGTGTTGAGCGGTTGCATCTGACCATTGCCTGAAGAGGACTGGATCACCGTGGTGCGCGATCCGCTGGACGCGGCGGAGCGGCCGGCCCCCCCGTCGTTCGCCACGGCACCGACCGGTTGTGCGGAAATATCGATCCGGCGAGCGGCGGCCATGCCCTGGCTTGCCTCCTGCGCCTGTGTAAGCTGAGGCTGCATAGCGGGCGCGGCGGGCGGCACCGCGGACATGCCCCGGTCCCTGTCGCGCTCCGGAATGGCAAGACCGAACACGGTCCAGCCCGACACCATCGTGCCCGCAACCTTGATGACCATCACCATCAGCGCGACATGCACCGCGCCGATCATGAAAAAGCCCATGGCCGCCTGCGGATCGACCTGACCGGGCGTCGCCACCAGAGCCGAAAGGATCGGAACCGCCAGTTCGAGCATCACACTGCCGCCCAGCACGGCGAAGAGCGGTGCGAGGGCCAGCATGGTCAGGCCCTTGACCCACCCCGCGAACAGCCCGCGCGTGCCGTTGAACAGCGCCAGCACGACAAAAATCGGGCCGAGCGCGATCAGCACCGCCAGCGCGATCCGCGCGGTCACCAGGATGCCGACCGTGCCCAGCAACAAGAGGATCGCTCCCAGCCACATCATGCCCGGGCCCGAGAACGCGGAGATGTCCTGCTGCCCCTGGCTGGCTTCCTGAACGGCCTTGAACACGATATCGATCTTCGCGGCGAAGGTTTGTGTCGCGGAACCCTTGTCGCCAGTGAGAACCCCCGCGATCCAGTCGGGCGATGCCACCGCCAGGTTCCACACCACGCTCTGATAGGCGACCCAGCTTGTGGCAAAAGTCAGGACCAGACCGACCGTGATCATGCGCGGCGTGAGAGATTTGATGCCGAGACTGGCGCGGCCGGTGAGCAGCTGGAGCGCGAAGAAAGCGACATACAGCGTCAGCAGGATCGTAAGCACGGTCGCCATCGATCCGCCGGGCGCGAATAGGCGACCGAAGGCTTGGCCGGTCACATTGCCGGCCACGCAATCCACCGCTTGCAACGCGGCGGCGATGCCCGATGCGACGCCGTCCGCGGCGGCCTGGCAGTTCTGCGGGTTCATTCTGCTGCCATCCTGGCGATGTCGTCATCGCTCCCGGAATCATTGGCGCCGCCCGGCCACGCCGAGCCGGTGAGCGTGGGATACCAGTCGGCCGGCGCATCGCCCACCGCTTCGCGCAGCAGATCGAGCCGGCGCACGGCACTTTCGCGGCCCGACAGGATCGTCAGCACCTCGGGCGCGCCCGACAGGTCTAGGCGAACCACCACGCTGGCATCCGGCTGGCGCACCAGGAAGCAGCGGCTGTGTGCCGGAAGCGTGCGGATCAGCGCCAGTTCGTGGCTGGTGAGGCCGAAGCCGTCGCAGTAATCTTCTGCCCGGGCGCGGCTGTTGGGCATGAACACCATCGTCGCGGTCTGTTCGACAAGCGCGGTGGAAATGCGGCTGTCGAGCGCATCGCGCGCGCTCTGCGTCGCGAAGCCGACCAGCGCGTTGCGCTTGCGCAGCGTCTTCAGCCAGTCGCGGATGCGCGCGGCGAAGATCTCGTCGTCCAGTGCCTTCCAGCCCTCGTCGATCAGGATCATCGTCGGCTTGCCGTCCAGCCGCTCGTCGACGCGGTGGAACAGATACATCATGGTCGGCGTGCGCAGTCGCGGATTTTCCAGCAGCGCGGTCATGTCGAAGCCCAGCACGCGGGCTCGCATGTCCAGCCGGTCATCGGCGTTGTCGAACAGCCAGGCATGCTCGCCATGGCCGATCCAGGCGGCCAGTCGATCGGCCAGATCGCCCGGTTGCGGGCGCCGCGTGCCGGACAGAAGCTCGCGAAAATTGCGCAGGCGGCGCAGGGTCGGGTCGTTGCCGTATGCCGCGTCGACCGCGCCAGCGATGGTCGCCTCTTCCTCCGGCCCTTCGGCCTTCAGCAGCACGCCCAGCCATTCGCGCAGGAATGCGCGGTTGCCCGGCGTATCGGACAGCGACAGCGGGTTGAAACCGGTCGGCTCGCCCGAACGGATCGCGTCATAGCGTCCGCCGATGCCGCGAATGAACAGTTCCGCCCCGCGATCCTTGTCGAACAGGATCGTGCGCGGGCTGAACTTCTGCGCCTGCGCGGCGAGGAAGTTCATGACCACGGTCTTGCCCGAGCCCGAAGGCCCGATGACCGAGAAATTACCCAGATCGCCGTGATGGAAATTGAAGAAGAACGGCGTCGCGCTGGTGGTCTGCAGCAGCGTGACCGCATCCCCCCAGTGATTGTTCGCGGCGCTGCCCAGCGCAAAGCCATGCAGCGAGCCGAAGCTGGCCATGTTGGCGGTGGAGATGAGCGCCCGGCGGACCAGATAGCCTTCGTTGCCCGGGAACTGGCCCCAGAAGGCGGGTTCCAGATTGGTGTCCTCGCGCACGGCGATCGCGCCGGTGTCGCTGATCGCGGCGGCGCAGGCGGCGGTGGCATCGTCTAGGCGGGCAAGATCGCGTTCGCGCACCATCACCGTCAGGTGGTGATCGCCGAATGCGACCGCGCCATTGCCCAGCGCATCGCGCGCGGCCAGCATGTCGGCGCGTTCGGCGGCGGCTTCCTCGTCCGCCGATTTCAGGCGGCGGATGGCCAGATCCATGCGTTCACGCGCGGTCTGGCGCTCGGTCGGCGCATAGCTCTCGCATACGACCATCTCGTATGGCAGGCGCAGGAGCGGGTCGAGCAGGCCTGGGCTGGTCGCCTCGGGATAGTCTTTCAGACCGAGAAGCGAACAGAACTCCGGCGCACCAGAGCCGCGCTGCTCGATGGCGTCGATCCCGAACGACACGCGCCGGTAGGGGAGCAGATTGCCGATATCGATATTGTCGGCCGGGCGCCGCACGGGCCGCATCTCGCCGTTGTAGAGCGCCGAGAGAAGTTCCAGGATCTCGTTGTTGGTGTGGCCCTGTGGCCCGACGTAATCGCCCAGCAGCTGCGCGCCGTAGTTCGAGAGGGATGCAAGCAGCCCCGTGGCCGCCGCCTTGAGCGAGCGCACGTCCTTGGGATCGGCCTCGACCGCCCCCTTCTTGCGGCGGGTCGTCTTCTGGACACGCTCCACCAGACCAGCCTTGCCACGCGCGGGCCGCCGGATGAGCGTGACGAACTGGTCGTTCACGAACAGCGATCCCGAGCCCAGTCGTTCTTGCCAGCGTGCATCGATATGGCGGCTTACCGGATCCGGAAACGAGGCATCGAGTTCGACTTCAACCCGGCGGCGCACGACGTGATGATAAAGGACAAAACGCGCGTCCAGCGTAGACCGCAGCATCACCTCGCGGGTGGCGGCGTGCGAATTCAGCGCATCGGAATCCTCGGTCTCGAACAGGAGGCCGGGGACCTGCAATGCGGTCATGACGCTGCCATCGCGCAGCAGCACGGTGCTTTCGTCCAGCAGCCGTGCGTAAGGCAGCCGGTCGCCCGCGCGCGCTTCCTTCGCGCCCCAGGCCGCAGCTCCTTTCCACTTGCTCATGCTCGGACCATTCCCTTTCCAAACCCGGTCGCGAAGGACCGTCTAGGCGGCATAACTGTTGCAGCCCCAGTGCTTGTAGTTCTTCACCCGCGGGCACTTCGAAACCTTGGTCATCCACAGATCGAAGATGCGCGGTTCGCGCAGACAGGCGAAATAGCCGATCGCATGGATCAGCAACGCCGCCGGCAGGGCCCAGAAGCTTCCCGTGATCAGGAACAGTTCGGTGGTGACCATGCCGTTGATGATGAAATAGTTGTAGGTCACGCCCGCGAACATCTGCGGGCGCGTAAGAGCGCGGTGGACACGATGGCGGCTAAGCTGAGTCATGCGCCCTCCCCCCTCAGGCCCCGGCGGCCTGCTGGATGCCGGCCACGATCGATGCCGCGCCGAACAGGATGAATACACCGATGATCACGGTCGCGCCGAAGCGCCAGTTGAGGCGGCCGGTCAGCATCATGAAGCCCACGGCGGCCACGGCCATCACCGCCACGGCGGTGGCGACATTGCCCAGCAGCGTGCCTTGGAGCCAGCCGACCGCGGCCACGATCGGCCCCGAACCGGCCGGATCGGCCTGGGCGAAGGCCGCGGTGGGCGACAACAGGGCGGCAAGTGCAGTCAGGCGAGAAAGCGAACGCATAGAACTGGTCTACTCCCGGGAGTGATTGGAAAGGCGGCCCATGATGGCCGCGACATAGCCTTGGGTTTCGCGGATGCGCGGGACGCCGCCGGCCTTGATGACCCGGCCCGGCCCCGCATTGTAAGCGGCAAGCGCCTTCTCGACATTGCCGTCGAAGCGGTCGAGCTGCTCTCGAAGATAGCGCGCCCCGCCTTCCAGATTGGCGAAGGGGTCGCTGGCATCGACGCCCAGATCGCGGGCCGTGCCCGGCATGAGCTGGGCAAGGCCGCGTGCGCCCACAGGGGACACCGCGCCGGCATTCCAGCGGCTCTCCTGCCAGACCAGCGCCTCTATAAGTGCGGGGCTGAGATCGAACCGCGCGGACAATTCGGCGACCTTCTTGCGGAAAGCGGCTGGCACGCCGCCGCCCGTCACGCCCGGATCGGCCACGATGTGATCGGGTACGATCAAAGATTCGGGAACCGGAAGCGTGGCTGTGGCTTCCACCATATCGACGGCGGACGCGGACATGGCGGGAGCGCCGGCGACCCAGCGGGGGCCGTCGCTACCGATTTCCAGCACGTCGGCCGAGGCCGGCACCGCGATCAGCGCCAGGCCAAGGGCCGCAGCCGCACGCAAACATGCGGAAAGAATCATGGGCGCCCTCCGATAAGGTCCAGTGGCGCTTATACATTACACAAGGGTGACAATATGGTTAACCCCGCCCTTCCGGAGCGCCCCAAAACAATCGGCCTGCCGCTCCAAAAGAGCGACAGGCCGTATAGATCAGCGCGGGTTTGCGCTCTTTTCGTCTAACGGCTCGCGAATTTGGTGCGGAATTCGCCGGCATCCAGCATCGCCAATGCCCGGCTGGCGAGTTCGCGCGCATCGACCCAGGCACCGTCCACCGTTTCCAGTTCCACCACTTCGCGGCTTTCCGCCACGGCGCTGAACATCTGGCGGGCGCGTTCCATATCGCCGTCGCGCGCATAAGCGACGCCAAGATTGATCAGGCGGGCCGGGTTGTCGGCATCCAGGTTCGAATTCGCGGTGATCGACGCGATGGCAGCCTGGTTGCGACCGGCGACCAGCTCCTCATACGCCACGTCCTGAACCGGTTGGGCAGTTGCCGCGGCTGCGGCGGCCGTAAGAATGAAAAGCATCTCCAAGAATCTCCCTAAACCTGGCGAACCTCAGTCTTACTCCGAATTGCCGGGAAATGCAACAATTCTGTCATATTGCAACATTTCTGTCATTTCGCGCTTGCGAAGCCCGAGCTTAAGGGGCGCGGCGGAATTGTTTCCTTTCAATGTTTTATCGATTTTCGAAGGCACTTTGCGGGCCCGCCGGGCGCTTTCTTTCGCGCTGTAAAGAAACCGTCACCGTGCGTCTCAAACTGTCATTGAACGGGCCTAGCTGGCGATTCGCGCGCTCATCGCGCTTCCTTTTGAATCGGTTTTATGAGGGGACCGTCGCTCGTGAAAAATTTCCATCG
>NZ_JBELMO010000044.1:0-28035 GCF_042095715.1 Qipengyuania sp.
CTGGGCGATCATGCCGCCCATGCTGGCCCCCACGATGTGGGCGCTCGCGATATCCAGCGCATCCAGCACGCCGACTCCGTCCGCCGCCATGTCCGCCAGCGTATAGGGCACCCGCGCGCGCAGGCCGATCTTGCCCATCAGCGTCTGGCGCACGATGCCCGGGGCGCGCGCGCCGTCCAGCTTCTGGCTGAGCCCGATGTCGCGATTGTCGTAGCGGATAACGCGGAAGCCGCGCTCAACCAGCGCATCGACCAGTTCGATGGGCCACAGCGTCATCTGCGCGCCCAGGCCCATCACCAGCAGAATCGGCTCCGCACCCCTGTCCCCGAACTCATCGTATTCCAGCGTCAGCCCGTTGGCTTCGATCTGCGGCATTAGGCAATCACTCCCGTCCCTTCAGCGGGATGTTTAGAATTCCTTAACCCTCTTGCGCAATACATCCTCTCCGCCATCCGCCATCTCCCGATTGCACGGCGGATGGAGAGGGGACGGTATCCATGGACGATCGCAGGACGGAACGGCTGACCAGCGAAACCGAGGTCTTCACTCTGGTGCGCGGCGCGCGGCAGGCGCATCGCTGCCGCAACATCTCGCACCTCGGCTGCATGATCGCATTGGACGGAATGGCGCTCGCCACCGGAGACGATCTGGAGGTGGAACTGGCGGAAGGCACTGTGATCCCCTCGCGGGTGATCTGGGCGCGGCAGGGGTTTGCGGGCCTCGCCTTCAAATGCGCGATCAAGCCTGCCACCGTGCGCCAGCTTGCCTCTGCCGATCAGATTTCCGGCGGCGGCGTAGCGCGGCTGATCCCCGAACGCTTCACCAGTTGCGCGGCCTGAGCAAGCACCGGACCAAGGGCTCCGGGGCGAACTAGTCCCCGCCCGCCATCTGCGCCAGTGCCGCGCCCGAAGGGGCACCCAGCACTTCCACAGGGGCGACCGGCGCCAGCCTGCTGCGCACGATCGCCTCCGGCATCTCCTCGGCCAGCCACTGGATCAGCGCCTCGCGCACGTCACAGCGCAGATCGTAGAGGGTGGGTGAATCCTTCGCCGTGACCAGAAAGCGCACCTCGATCGCGTCACGCGTCAACTCGGTCACCTGCATATGCCGGACGCGCCCGTCCCAGCGCGTGTTGCCTTCGACGATTGCCATGAACCTGGCGCGGATCGGGTCCAGCTTGGTAGCTGGATCGACGTAGAGCATCACCGTGCCCATCAGTTGCGCGGTGGTCTTGGTCCAGTTCTGGAAGATTTCGTCCAGAAACTTGCTCGTCGGAACCACCAGTCGCCGCTCGTCCCACACCTTCACCACAACATAGGTGGTACGGATTTCCTCGATCCAGCCCCATTCGCCGCCGATGATCACCGCGTCCCCGACGATCACCGGCTCCGTCAGAGCCATCTGCACCCCGGCGATCAGAGATTTGAGCGCGGGCTGCGCGGCGGCACCCACGGCTAAGCCCGCCAAGCCGGCGCTGGCGACCAGCGTCACGCCGATGTCGCGCACCCCCGGTATCGCCAGCAGCATCAGCCCCACGGTCACGAACACCAGGATGAAGGTCGCGATGCGGTTGAAGATCGCAAGTCGGGTGCGCTTGCGCCGAGCGGCGCGGTTGTCCTCCATGGAATCGTCGTTTTTGAGGATCATCACCTCGATCAGCGCATGCAGCACCGATATCGCCATCCAGCCGACGAACAGCGGCATGACGAAGGCGCCGACCCGTTCCCACACCGTCTCCAGCGCGGGAAACAGCGCCACCACGACGACCAGCGCCAGCATGATCATGGCCCAGCGTGCCGGGCGCCGAAGCTTGGTGACCACGACGTTGTCGGACTGGGTCTGACTGTCCCTGGCCACGCGGGAAAGGAGGCGGAACACCACGGAATGCACCGCCAGCGCCAGCGCGACCGCCACTACGGCGACGATCAGGACGGCCAGCCAGTCGGGCAGGGCGGCGAGGGGCGCTGCAATCCAGTCGGGCATGGAGGGGAGGTAGGGGGAGGGGCCTTATGCTGCAAGTGCGAATGGCGTTCCCCGCCCGGGCACTTGTCGTCAGGGTCGGTTTTCCGCCGCAGCGGATAGGAAAATCGCCCGGCACCGGCGAACCGGCCCTGGGCGATCGCTCGCCATGCGCCGGGTACAAGGGGCGGCCCGACGCGAGGCGATCAAGCGTTTGGGCTTATTCCATCGTGTCTGCGCGTTCGTTGAGCGCTTCGGCACGGTCGTCGCCAATATCGTCCACGGCTTCTGCTCGGGCGTTCAGCGCATCTTCGCGGGCGTCAGTGTTCGCCTCGTCGGCCATTTCCTCGAGCTGGCCGGCCCGATCGTCACCTACGTTCTCGACGGCATCGGCGCGCTCTTCGAGCATGTCGCCCCGTTCCTCGACCGCGGAATCCTGCCCGCAGGCGGAAAGTGACGCGGCAAGCGGAAGGGCGACCAAAGTAAACAGCTTCTTCATGTATCCTATCCTCCTGTTGCGCGAAGGCCCGACGAAGGCGCCCCGCATTGTTCAACTAATGAATTGCGGAGGGAATTGTTTCGAAAAAGCCGGGCGACGATCCCCGGCTATCAAAGTAAGCGCAAAAAATCAGCGAACTTGAAGCCCTTATGGGTTTTCAACTGACAATTGATAAGCTCCCGTCTTTAATGTTCCCGCATCGAACTCGGGATAATTCATCGGTTGCGCGACATTTTCAAACCCATTCTTCCTCGATCAGTCGACTTCATTTAACATCCATTCCCCCCGGCGGCTATGGCGCTGGCACTTTCGTCTTCCCATATGGTTGATTGGAAGAAGGAGAATGACGATGGCTGGCGGATGGACCCGTGACGGGGCCGTACAGGATCAGATCGACGACAGCGTGACCGACGCGGTGAGTGCCGCGCGTGCACGCATGCCCAGGGGCGAGAGCGAGAAGTTCTGTGAGGAATGCGGAGAGCAGATCCCAGAACGGCGGCGGGAGGCGCTGCCGGGCGTCAAGACCTGCATCGCATGCCAATCCGGCCGCGACCGCGCCGTGGCGCATACCACCATCAACCGCCGCGGAAGCAAGGACAGTCAACTGCGCTGAGGCGAAGCGCGTCACGCCATGGCGCGACCCGCTTCGATCCGGCGCCTAACGTCAGACCGTTAGAACTTTGCGAAGGGACGCCCGAATTGGGCGCTTGATTCGCCCTTCGCCAAGCCGATTTCGAATGCGCAGACCAAACCTTCCTCCGCGAAATCGAACCGCACCCCGGTGGATCCTCTCGACCCGAGCCCCCGCTCTATGAGCCTGGTGCCGAACCCCTTATTTCTGGGCGGCTCCACCTTGGGCCCCCCG
The DNA here is from genome assembly GCF_042095715.1 of Qipengyuania sp. GTDB lineage: Bacteria > Pseudomonadota > Alphaproteobacteria > Sphingomonadales > Sphingomonadaceae > Qipengyuania. The sequence goes on from NZ_JBELMO010000044.1 coordinate 3,324, forward strand.
TGTTCGCGCCAGATTACGTGAACGTGATCTTCGGTATCGCAATCGGCGATCGTCCACCGCAGCTCCACACCGCCGCTGTCGTTCGAAAGCGCACCGTATTTGAGCGCATTGGTCGTGAGTTCGTGCACGATCATAGTGAGGCCGAGGGCAGACTCCGGGTCGAGCATGTAATCGGGGCCACGAACCTCGACACGCTCCGCCAGATCGCCGCAGGCCGCGCCAATCGTCGCTTCCACGATCTCTCTGATCGGGGCGGGGCCCCAGCTTCCCTGGGTGAGGACCCCATGGGCCGCGGAGAGGGCCATCAATCGCGAGGAATAGATCGCCATTGCGCTCTCGCCGTCGGCCAGGTCGCGAAAGCTCTGCTTTGCCAGCACCTGCACCACCGCGATCGTGTTCTTCACCCGATGCTGCAACTCGTTGATGAGCATGGCCTGTCGTTCTTCGAAGGCGGCTTCGTCCGTAACATCGTAGCCTTGGACGATTATTCCCGAAGTATCCTCGTCATCCCCCAGAATCGGCTGGAAGACGAAGTTGAGTACGCGCTCGCTCGTGGAACCAGAAACCTCCGAATGGAGCGTAACGCGCTCGCGCCGGCCAAGGTACGGCTCTCCCGTTCGGTAAACCTCGTCCAGGAGGTCGATATAGCCCTGGGGGACCACTTCGGGTAATGCTTGTGCAACCGTCAGCCCGACGATTTCCTTTCTACCCACGAGTTCGAGATACGCCGCGTTGGCCATTCGGAATATGTGTTCCGGGCCACCGAACACCGCAACGAAACCGGGCGCCTGCTCGAAGAACTGGTGCAGGCGCCGACTCTCCTCAAGCAGGCTCTCGTTTCTCGACTGGATGGTTTCCGCACGGCGGATGAGATTGGCTTCATCGCGAAGCTGCCTCAGCTTGTGCAGCTCAGTCACATCGACCGTATGCTGGAGGATGAAGCGCATTTCGCCTGCATCGTCAAAGACGGGCGTGTGTGTCGCGCTCCAGTAGCGGGTGGCGAACGAGCCGTCGGGACGTTCGATGTCGTAGCGGATCAAAGCGATCTCATCGACCTGTGATATCGCAAGGACCCGGTTGAGGGACTCGTCCAGCTGGCGGAAGCTTTCGGTGGCCGGATCGCTGGGAAAGGCATCGAAAATCTTGCGGCCAAGGATGCTGTCGCGGGTCCGCATGGTGGTCGCCAGATAGGCATCGTTCATCCATGCGATCCTCAGATCCCGGTCGAGAAGCACGTACGGATTGGGCGATGATCCGATCAGCGTCGCGAAATCGATATTCAAGCTGAAGCCTCTCGACGTCCGATGCGCGCGCCGGTTTCGCGATCCACCACTGCCCGACTGAACCACTGTAGAAGAGCTGTATCTGCGGACAAGCCCTTCCGGTATGTCGTTGCGCTAAACCGGAGGTGTCGGCGCTCCGCCGCAGCGTCATCCCTACCGCCCACCTCCTTTAGGATTAGTAAGGGAGCAGCCAGAGGCGGCTTGGGAAAGGCCCGTCGAAACGAGAGGGTCAGGCAGCCAGCCTTACGGTGTCGCGCCCTTCGTTCTTGGCACGATAGAGGCTTTCATCCGCGCGTTGCAGCACCTGGCGCAGGGATTCCCCCGGTCGGAACTGCGCCACCCCCACGCTGACGGTGACGCAAGGGTCGGTGGCAAGATCGCCGATCGCACGGCGCACGGCCTCGGCCCGCTCGCAGGCCTTTTCCGCGCCGCAGGGCATGACGATCAGGAACTCTTCCCCGCCGAACCGGCCAACGTCGCCGTCGCTCCCGATCTGCAATTCCGCGGCATGCGCCACGCGTATCAGCACTTCGTCGCCGACGTTGTGGCCCAGCCGATCGTTGATCGACTTGAAATGATCGATGTCGAGCAGCGCCACGGACAGGGGCTGGCCGCATGTATTCGCTGAGGCGATGGCCCGTTCGGCAAGATCGCTGATCTTGCGGCGGTTGGCTATGCCAGTCAGCTGGTCGGTCTGCGCGGCGATGGTCGCTTCGTGCGCGGCCAGTTCGGCTTCGACCCGCGCACGATGCAGCGCCTCTTCATGTCGAACCTGATCGGTGATATCCTGAATGATCCCGAACACACCGAAGCTGCCGTCTTCCATTTCGCGATCGATCTCGCCCCTGGACCTCACGTGGCGGACCTCGCCATCGGGCCGGATGATACGCGCGTCGAATTCAAAGCCGGTCCTTTCGGCCATGCTTTCTTCTAGCACGGTGGACACCATTTCGCGGTCCTTGGGGTGATAGGCTTCTAACGCCTTGTCCAAGGGGGGCGGAGTAGGGCCAGAAAGCCCATAAATGCGGAACACCTCGTCGGACCAGGTGAGCGTATCGTTGGCGATGTCGAGCCGCCAGTGCCCGACATGGGATGCCCCTTCGGACATTTGCAGTAGCCGCGCCATTTCTCCCAGTTCTTCCACCAGCCGTTCACGGGCGGACAAGAGCGAGGTGATCGGCAGCGCGACGGCCAGCAGCGTGAGCAGGTAGAATTGAAGGAACAGGCTTTCGCCGAGCTCGCTGCCGTGGATCAGGGTTTGCGGTCCCGACCCGTTCAGCGCGCCGAAGCTCGCCGTCGCAGCGACGATCAGAACACTTCCGGCCCCTCCGATGGGTCCGAGCCGGACGACGCAGTAGACTACGGCGACGGCGGGAAGGAACAGCAGGGGATAGGAGGACTGGAAGAACGTCGCGATACTGAGGATGAAGACCGCGCCGAGGCCGAAGAAGGTTTCCCGGCTCGAGCCGCGATCGAAAAACCGCTTCTTCAACAGCGCTTCGATGATCGTGACCACAATAGGCGTCACGATCAGGATACCCAGCAGCACGGTCAGGAACCAGGAAGACCAGAACAGGGGCGTGATAAGTCCTGACAAAACGGTGGCGATGGTTGCGCTCGCGACCGCGCCAATGGCGCTCGCCATGCAGAAACAGAGCAGGCCTTGGGTCTTCAGGAAGGACACACGGCAGCGCGCCCGCTTTTTTACGAGCCAAGCAATTAGCGCAGGTTCCGCAACATTTGCGGCGGTGAAGGCCGCGGTCAAATGCAGGCTTTGATCGAATATCGCATTGGCCAACAGACTTGCCACCGCGCCGCTCAACAAATGCCATTTCACCTGCTTACGGGAGCACAACAGCAGCGCCGCCAGCATGATCCCGCTGGGCGGCCACAGGGCGGCGGTGCCGTCTGCACCCTGCGTCAGATACAATGACACACCGGCCGTGGCGAGATAGGCAAACCCGGTAAGGATCGGGGCCCACCACCAACCGTCACGGTTGTTGGCGCGGCCGTCCAAGACTTTCATTTCGCTGGTTTACGACCGCCGTGGTTAATATTTCTCGACCGGAGAATGCCAAGCGGCGTTTTAGGTTCCTTGGCCGTCAAGCGAGTCTGGAGTTCCTTTAAAGTTCGGGATCGACATCGTATCCGGCTGCGCAGCTGGTGTTTCGCCCGCTCGCTTTCGCGCCGTAGAGCCGTCGGTCCGCGAGTTTGATACACTCGTGGATCCGATCCTTGCCCTCGCCGAGCTGAGCGATTCCCGCGCTGAAGTGCAGACGGAACCCTGGCGCGGCATCGAAGGTTTCTCGCTCGGCCTCGGCGCGGATCCGCTCGACGATCCGGGCGGTTTCCTCGACGTCGGTCGCCGGAGCGATCAGCAGAAATTCTTCCCCACCCCAACGGCCCACGATATCGCCAGGTCGTACGCATCGCTCGATAACGCGTGCAAACCGGTTGAGGACGATGTCGCCCGCGTCGTGACCGAACCGGTCGTTGCACGACTTGAAATGGTCGATATCCAGAAGCGCGAAAGATGCCCGAGGGGTTTCGGTCGCCGGTGTGCGCAGGAATGAGGTGATTTCCTCCTGCGCGGCCCGGCGGTTGCGCAGCCCGGTCAGCGGGTCCGTCATGGCCAGGCGGCGGAACCGGCGCCGGTGGCGAAGCAGCGAATAGATGAGTGCCCCCAGCAGGGTAATGATCGCGGCTGCCGCTACCATGACCACTGCGGCGAGACGCAGCCGGATGCCACTGGTGCGCTCCTGCTGGGCGAGGCTGTCCTGAAGCTCCTGGGTCTTGAAGCGAGCTCGCAGCGCGGCAGACCCGCTGCGCAGTTCATTCTCCCTGCCTTCGTCCGCGATGGATTTGGCTTGCCGCATGACCGGATAGGCTTCGCGATACCGCCCGAGGAGGGAGAGCGCCTGTGCCTTCACCGCCAGTGTCCTGGCCCATTCGGAAAAACTGGCGTCGCCCCTGCCCCCGGCGATCCAGGGCTCGATCAGCCTGAGAGCCCGGTTCGGCTCTCCCTGCGAAACGAGCAATTCGGCCATGAGTGTTGTGGCAAGGAATGCCATCGGTTCGCGCGGCTTTGCCAGAGCGCCGAAGGACTGCGTGCAGGCCGGGGCCGCCTGTTGCAGTTTCTCGCCTTTCAGCGCGGCTTCGCAGACCCCGAGCAATGCATAATCGATGGCGTATTGATTGCCGTAACTACGCGCCTGTTCGGCGGAAGCCCGGAAGTCGGCGATGGCAGGCTGCCACCCCCCGTCGCTCAAATGCATGTAACCACGCAGAACCAACTCGTTCGCGGCGAGGTCGCTCATGCCAAGCCCAAGCCAGATTTCGAGTGCTTCGGAACTGAGCTGCCCCGCATATTCGAAATCATATCCGAGCGAGACCAGATAGGACATCATGGAGGCCGCTTCGGCGCGCGGGGACGAATTCTCGTGAGCTTCGCTGTTGCGATATGCGCTGGAGGCGAAGCCGAAAGCCTCCCTCTGCTCGTTCAGCACGGAATGGTAGTGAGCAAGATCGGTGCCGCGGCAGGTGCGGGCCTGACTGCCCTCAGGCAGTCCGCCGTAATCGCGTACTATAGCAGCGAGCGTGTCCGCCCGGGCCGGGCCGGGCTTCATCTTCGCGTAATCATTGATCCGCAGGAACAGGTTGATGTTGTCTGCCGGTCCGAACCGAGATGCCGCGCGGTGCGCCTTTTCCCTGATTTCTTCTCGCGACTGACCGCTCATGCTGATGGCGATCAGCTGGGCCGCGTAAAGTTCGGCGATGCGGCGTGCGTTTTCCGGATCCATGCGTGCGATGAGGCCCGAGATCGTATCGATGGCGCTGCCGGGATCTCGGCCTATCGCCACTTCGACGCTCTGGACGACGGGGTCGGTGCTCCCGAGGCAGCGCGCGGCCACCTCCCCGGTCGGCAACCAACAGGCGAGCGCGGCGAGCACGCAGGCGACGCCGCGACCGCCAAGCAGCCTTCGTCCAAAGGATAGGAGTTCCCTCACATACTCGCATCTATGCAAGAATGTTTGACGAACTGTTATGGTTTACCCCGGTTAAGCCACTGCGTCAGGGGGGCTTGGAACTCCTTAGGGAACCAGCACCGTATCCCGCGCAATCGGTTCCGTCTCCGGATAATCCAGCGTGTAATGGAGGCCTCGGCTCTCATGCCGCTTCAGCGCCGCCTGGACGATCAGGTCGGCGCTCTGGTGGAGGTTACGCAGCTCGATCAGATCGGTGGTAACGCGGAAACTACCGTAATAATCCTCGATCTCGCGGCCCAGCATTTCGATCCGGTGCGCGGCGCGTTCCAGGCGCTTGGTGGTGCGCACGATGCCGACATAGTTCCACATGAAGCGGCGGATTTCCGTCCAGTTCTGCTTGATGACCACCTCCTCGTCGGAATCGATCACGCGACTTTCGTCCCAGGGGCGGATCGCGGGCGGCTCTTCCAGCTCCTCCCACATCGCGAGGATGTCGCTGGCCGCCGCCTCCCCGAACACGAAGCATTCGAGCAGGGAATTGCTGGCGAGGCGGTTGGCGCCGTGGAGGCCGCTCTCGGTGCATTCGCCTGCCGCCCACAGGCCGGGCAGGTCGGTGCGCGCGAACAGATCGACGGCCACCCCGCCGCAGGTGTAATGCTGCGCCGGCACCACCGGGATTGGCCCCTTGGTCATGTCGATGCCCAGCCCCATCAGCTTTTCATAAATGGTAGGGAAATGGTGCGTCACGAAATCGGCCGGCTGGTGGCTAATGTCGAGATGCACGAAATCGAGCCCGTACCGCTTGATCTGATCGTCGTTGGCGCGCGCCACGATATCGCGCGGGGCCAGTTCCATGCGCTCGGGATCGTACTGCTCCATGTATCGCCGCCCGGTAACGGGATTGATCAGCCGCCCGCCTTCGCCGCGCACCGCTTCGGTAATCAGGAAGTTCTTGACCTCCAGATTGTAGAGGCAGGTGGGGTGGAACTGCATCATCTCCATGTTGGAAACGCGCGCGCCGGCCCGCCACGCCATGGCGATCCCGTCGCCGGTGGCGCCGCGCGGCGCGGTGGAGAACAGATAGACGCGGCCCGCCCCGCCGGTGGCGAGCACGGTGGCGCGCGCGACATGGGCGACGACCTGGCCGCTCGCTTCGTCCAGCGCATAGGCGCCCCAGACCCGGCCCGATCCGCTGAAGCGTTCCTGATGATGTCCGGTGATGAGGTCGATGCAAGCCTGCCCCGGAAGCAGGGTGATATTGGGATTGGCGTGCGCGGCCTTCAGCAGCGCCTCCTGCACTGCCCAGCCGGTGGCGTCGTTCACATGCACGATGCGGCGGTGCGAATGGCCGCCCTCGCGGGTGAGGTGGAGGTCTCCGCTCTCCTCGTTGAAGGGGACGCCGAGCTCGATCAGCTGGTCGATGGAGGCGGGCGCGCGCTCGATCACATATTCCACCACCTCGCGATCGTTGAGACCGGCGCCCGCCACCATGGTGTCGCGGATGTGATCCTCGAAGGTATCGCCCGCGTCCAGCACCGCGGCGATACCGCCCTGCGCCCAGGCCGTGCTGCCTCCGTCCAATCGGCCCTTGGCGAGCACCAGGACACGCTTTTCCTGCGCCAGCGCTAGCGCGGCGGTGAGCCCTGCGGCACCCGACCCGATCACGATGACGTCATGAGGGATATCTGTCATGGCGCCGTCATAACCGGGCGAGGCCGCGCGGCAAGCGGGCAAAGTGTCTGGAACGGTTGCATGCACGGAAGATTGCACCATTTGCACATGGGAGACATGTCATGGAAGATGACGTCCAAAAGCTTGCCGCGTTGCGCACCCCGTTCCCCGGAGAAAGCGACGCTTACCGCGATGCGCGCACCGATCTGCTTGCCCAAGAAATCGCTTTGCAGCGCCAGATCGACGCGGTTGCGGAGCAGCGGAGCAAGTTGCCGCCGGGCCCGGCCGTTGAAAAGGACTATCGCTTCCGTGACATGAACGGGGACGAGGTTGGGCTGGCCGATCTTTTCGGGGGCCACGATACACTCGTCACCTACTTCCAGATGTACGGGCCCGAGCGCGAACGGCCCTGCCCGATGTGCACCAATCTGCTTGGTCCGCTCGATGCCAACGCCCTCGATATTACGCAGCGCGTGGCGCTGGTAGTGCTGGCTCGGAGCCCGGTGGACCGCCAACTCGCTTTCGCCCGAGAGCGCGGTTGGCGCCACCTCCGCTTCTTACAGACCGTGGGTGACGCCTTCGCGCTGGATTTCGGCGGGCTGGATCCAAAGAAGGGCGGGGAAAATCCGGTGCTCACGGTGTTCCGCAAGGACGGCGACAAAGTGCGTCTCTTCTGGAAAGGCGCGATGACCGGAGAGATGGCGGAGGAAGGAAAGGACCCGCGCGGCATCCCTGATGTTGCTTCGGTCTGGACCGTGCTCGACCTGACGCCGGGCGGGCGCGGCACCGATTGGTATCCAAAGCTGGACTATCGCTGATCCGCGCCCGTCCGGGCTTGCTCGGCACGTTCGGGCGTGCGATCAAGCGGGTGATCATCGGCTTTTGCGCCGCCGCCCGCGTGAATCCACCATTTCGCCGCGCGCCCCGTTTACCATGTTTCGGCAGCCGTTAAGACCGGTGCGACAGGGGGCAAATACCAACGGGAAGGTCGCGGGATCACATGAAAATTGCAGCACTCGGCTGTGCGCTCGGGCGGCATAGCCTCGACAGGAATACCGTACGCCGCGTTCACGGCGCCCATGTGGGGCGGTGCGGACGCTGCGGTTCGGCGATGGAGGAAACCATGCCGAATGTCTGGGGATTGCAACCGGTGAGGGATGCCGGGCTGGGCCGGCGCTACCACTTCTGACGGTCAGCCAGCGCCGGTAAGCTGGACGAAGACGTCCTCAAGATCCGCTTCGCGCGTGGTGACGTCCTCGATGGCATAACCATGGCTCTGCACCAGCGCCAGCACCTGTCCGGCGGTGGTAGCATCGCGGTCGTAGGTGATATCCAGCCGACGCGGCTCGACCACCTCGGCCTTGGTGAAGGCGGGTTCCATGATGGGCCCCGCCAAGTCCTTGTCCACGCTCACGGAAACGATCTTTTCCCGAGCCATTCCAATGAGTTCTCGGGTGGGCTTGTTCGCAATCAGCTCGCCGTGGTTGATGATGGCGATGCGGTCGCAAAGCTGCTCGGCTTCTTCGAGATAGTGCGTGGTGAGCACCACGGTGACGCCCTCGCGATTGAGCTGCGTCACCAGTTCCCAGAGCTGCCGCCTCAGTTCCACATCCACGCCCGCGGTGGGCTCGTCCAGCACTAGGATCGGGGGTGAATGGACCATCGCCTTCGCGATCAGCAGGCGCCGCTTCATCCCGCCTGAGAGCGTGCGCGCATAGGCATCGCGCTTGTCCGCCAGATGCACCGCCTTAAGCAGCTCTTCCGACCGCCGCTGCGATTTCGGAACGCCGTAGAAACCGCCTTGGTTTTCGAGCACTTCGAAGGGCGTGAAGAAGGGGTCGAAGACGATTTCCTGCGGCACGATACCGATCGACCGCTTGGCGTTGCGGGTGTGCTCCTCGATATCGAAGCCCCAGATTTCCGCGCTTCCCCCGGATTTCTTCACCAGCCCGGCCAGGATGTTGATCAGCGTCGATTTGCCCGCGCCATTTGGGCCAAGCAAGCCGAAGATGCCCCCTTGCGGCACGTCGAAGCTGACTCCTTTCAGCGCCAGCTTCCCTTCGCTTTCGGGTTGCCCCGGTGGCGGGTCGTAGCGCTTAACGAGATTGTCGATGCGGATGGCCGGTTCGGTAGTCATGTCCCATGCCCCTAGGGCGTTGCGGCGCGCGGCCCAAGCGTTTATCGCCGCATCTCATGAGCATTCCACCGCCAGAGGTCACCCATGTCGAAACCCGCCGCGTCTGGTGCGACGGTGCGACAGACATCCGCAGCGGCGAACATTATCGCCCCGCCGCGCTCGGCCACCCCAAGGTCTATCTGGAGATCGACGAGCACGGCTACGTCGACTGTGGCTATTGCGACCGGCGCTTCGTGTTGATCGGCGGTCCGGCGGACGGGGCGGACCAGGCCGCGCTGGTAGACATTTCCGAAGGCGGCGATCCGGGCCACGCCTGAGAGAACGGGTGGGGGCTGTTCGCGCGCGATCCGAACGCCTACATCATTCGCATGACCACGCCGGATCCCGCCGGGCTGCTCTATGCGCCCGATCGCCTTTCCCCGGATGAAGCGCAAAGCCTCACCGCTCGCCTCCTGAATCGCTGCGACGATGGCGAGCTGTACCTTCAGTACACCGCTTCGGAGAGCTTCGCCTTCGATGACGGACGGTTGAAAACGGCCGATTACAGCCGGGATTCCGGGTTCGGCTTGCGTGGGGTAAGCGGGGATTCGACCGGCTTCGCCCACGCCAACGAGATCAGCTCCGCTGCCATTGCGCGCGCGGGAGAGACGCTGCAACTGCTCGACCCATCCGTGGGCGACAAGGCGGCACCGCCAGTGCGCACCAACCGCCACCTTTACACAGAGGAAAGCCCGCTGGACCTCGTGCCCTTCGCGGAGAAGGTCGCCTTGCTCGAGAAGATCGATGCCGTGGCCCGCGCCAAGGACCCGCGCGTGGCCCAGGTTTCGGCGTTTCTGCTGGCCAACTGGAGCGTGGTCGACATCATACGCCCCGATGGCTTCACCGCGCGCGACATCCGCCCGCTCGTAAGGCTCAACGTCCAGATCGTCGCCGAGATGAACGGCAGGCGGGAAACCGGTAGCTATGGTTTCGGCGGCCGCTTCCTTTACGACGATCTCTTCGACGAAGGCCGCTGGATGCACGCGGTGGACGAGGCCGTCCGCCAGGCGCTGGTCAATCTGGACAGCGTGCCCGCCCCCGCCGGAGAATGCACCGTGCTGCTGGGCCCCGGTTGGCCCGGGGTATTGTTGCACGAAGCGGTCGGACACGGGCTGGAAGGCGATTTCAATCGCAAGGGGACCAGTGCCTTTTCCGGTCGTGTGGGAGAGCGGGTGGCCGCGCCCGGCGTGACGATCGTCGACGATGGCAGCATCGCCAACCGGCGCGGTTCCCTGTCCATCGATGACGAGGGCACACCCACCCGCGAAACGGTGCTGATCGAGGACGGCATTCTCAAGGGCTATATGCAGGATCGCCTCAATGCGCGGCTCATGGGCGTGGAGCCCACCGGCAACGGGCGCCGACAAAGCTACGAACACGCGCCCATGCCGCGCATGACCAACACGTTCATGCGTTCGGGCGATGATGATCCGTCAGAGCTGCTCTCGCGCGTCAAGAACGGCATTTACGCCACCAGTTTCGGTGGTGGCCAGGTTGACATAACCAGCGGAAAATTCGTCTTTGCCTGCACCGAAGCCTACAAGGTCGAAGACGGCAGGGTGGTGGCCCCGATCAAGGGCGCGACGCTGATCGGCGATGGGCCGAGCGTGCTCACGCGCGTCATCGGCATCGGCGACGACATGGCGCTGGATGAAGGTGTCGGCGTGTGCGGAAAAGGCGGGCAAAGCGTGCCTGCGGGTGTGGGCCAGCCCACCCTGCTTATCGATGGAATTACGGTCGGAGGAACCGGGTGAACCACATAGCGCGGTCTTCGCGACCGATCAGCGCGCGTTCATCGTGGATGTGCTAGACCTGTCTCGAAGGAGAATCTTTATGCTCAAGCAAGCAGCAATTCTGACCGCCGCCGCCATGGCCCTGTCCGCAGGTCCTGTAACCGCCGGGGATCGACCTACCGGCGAGGAAAAGCTGGCGAAGCTGATCGAGGGCCGCACCGCCGGTGAGCCCAAAAGTTGCATTGCCATGTTCGGCAATCGCAACCTCACCGTGATCGACAAGACCGCGATCGTCTACAAGGACGGCTCGCGCGTATGGGTCAACCGGACCGCCAATCCCGAATCGATCGACGACAGCGATGTGCTGGTAATCCGCAAGCATGGCAGTGGCTCCAGCTTGTGCAGAACCGATATGGTCACGACTGCGGATCGTACCACCGGCATGTTCTCAGGCATTGTTTCGCTTGTCGATTTCGTCCCTTACGAAAAGACGGACGGCTAAGGGCAACGCATGACGGCGGCATCGCGTCGCTGGGCGGCCGAAATACTTTTTGTCTGGTTCGGGAAGCTCGGGCCGGGCGATTGGTGGGGCGGCTCGGACGGTGTGGACGCTATGCTGCATCGGCGGTTCGAGCACGATCTCGCCATGCTCGGCAATGATCGGGCCGGCGGATTTCTAAGCGATCCGCTCACCGCGCAAGCGGCGATCCTCCTGTTCGATCAGGTGCCGCGCAACCTCTATCGGAACGATGCCCGCGCCTTTGTCTGGGACCCACTTGCCCGCGCGATTGCATATGGCATGATGAAACGCGGGTGGGATCGCGAGCTGCCGAGGCGGGAACGGCCATTCGTCTACATGCCCCTGATGCACAGCGAGCATATCGCCGACCAGCGGGCGAGTCTGACCATGTTTACCCGACATGCTCCCGACAATCTCGGATTCGCGCGTGATCATTATAGAATGATCACCCGTTTCGGGCGCTTTCCGCATCGTAACGCCATTTTGGGTCGCAAGAGCACGAAAGCCGAAAAGGCAGCGGTCGAGGCGGGTTTCAGCTGGTAGGCATTGCCTCCCCCGTCTCGCAAAGAGACTGGGCCGGGCAGCTCGAACACAATAGAGCGCGCGGGCGGCAAAAAGCGCGCCCGAGTTCTTTCATGAGCAGATGATGTTCGTCGATCTCGGCGGCTGACCATTCGGCTGGAATCGCGGGCATGATGGCCGTGAAAGCGCGCGCCGTGTCGGATCGGGCGGGGACCAGACCCATGCGCTGGAGAATGCGCCGGTGGTGGCTATCGAGAACCACGACGCGGCGGCCAAGCGTGCTGGCATTCATCACCCCCGCCGCAATCTTGCGACCGACGCCGGGCAATTGCTCGAGCCAGCCCATCGCTTCATCCGTTTCCATGGCTTCAAGATGGGAGAGGTCGGCGGCGCCGCGCAGCGCGATCAAGGCATTGAGGCAGGCAGTCAGACGCTGCGCGGCCATGTTCGGATAGGTCTGCGTCGCCAACTCCGTCGTCAGCGCGTCCAGCTCGATCTGGGCCACGGCTTCCCAGCTTCTATGACGCTCCAGCAACCCGTCGGTTGCCGCATTCGAAACCTCCGAGCGGGTACGCGCCCCAATCACACCCTGTACCAGCGTCCACTCCGGCCGGCGCCGACCCTGCTCACTACGCTCGATTCGCCCGAACCGCTGGATCAGCAGGGGTTGCAGCCGCAGAAGGACATCGGTGCGCGGATCGGAGCCGAGGGGCAGTTGCATTATGGATCGCGCGCTAGGTAACGGGTCGGCCTATTCCCATTCGATCGTGCCCGGGGGCTTGCTTGTATAGTCGTAGACCACACGGTTGATGCCTTGCACTTCGTTCACGATGCGCGTCGCGCAATTGGTGAGGAAGGTCGCGTCGAACGGATAGACATCAGCCGTCATGCCATCAGTGCTGGTGACGGCGCGAAGGCCGCAAACCGAATCGTATGTGCGATGGTCGCCCATCACCCCGACCGTTTTCACGGGGAGCAGAACCGCGAAAGCCTGCCAGATCGCGTCGTAAAGCCCCGCCTTGCGGATCTCGTCGAGATAGATGGCGTCGGCTTTCCTGAGGATGTCGCACCTCTCTTTGGTCACTTCCCCCGGAATGCGGATGGCAAGGCCGGGGCCGGGGAAGGGGTGGCGCCCCACGAACTGGTCGTTGAGGCCAAGCTCGCGGCCCAGTTCGCGCACCTCGTCCTTGAACAATTCGCGCAAGGGCTCGACGAGCTTCATGTTCATTCGCTCGGGCAGCCCGCCGACATTGTGGTGGCTCTTAATTGTCACCGAAGGGCCGCCGGTGAAGCTGACGCTTTCTATCACGTCCGGATAGAGCGTGCCCTGGGCGAGGAAATCCGCTCCGCCGAGCTTGTTCGCCTCTTCCTCGAAGACGGCGATGAACTCCCCGCCGATGAACTTGCGCTTCTTTTCCGGGTCGCTGACGCCATCGAGACCAGTCATGAACCGCGCCTCGGCATCGACCACCACCAGCGGAATATTGTAATGGTCGCGGAACAGGTTTTCGACCTGCTCGCGTTCGTTCAGACGCAGCAATCCATGGTCGACGAATACGCAGGTGAGTTGGTCGCCGACCGCCTCATGAATCAGGATCGCCGCGACGGAACTGTCTACCCCGCCGGATAGCCCGCAGATGACCTTGCCATCGCCCACCTGCTCCCTGATCTCGCGCACCTTGGTCTCGCGATAGGCGGCCATGGTCCAGTCGCCGGCGAGGCCACAGACCTTGTGTACGAAATTGGCCAGCAGCTTGCCCCCATCGGGGGTATGGACGACCTCCGGGTGAAACTGCGTGCCGTAGAACTGGCGCGCCTCGTCGGCGATCACCGCGAACGGTGCGCCGTCGCTGGTGGCAACGATCTCGAACCCTTCTGCAAAACGGGTCACCTTGTCGCCATGGCTCATCCACACCTGATGCCGCTCGCCGACCTGCCACAGTCCGTCGAACAATGCGCAGTCCTTGCTGACGGTCAGATAGGCGCGTCCGAATTCGCCGCCTTCACCTGTTTCGTGGCCGGGCCTTACCTCGCCGCCCAACTGGTGCGTCATGACCTGCTGGCCGTAGCAGATGCCGAGGATGGGGACGCCCGCATCGAAGAGCATCTGCGGCGCGCGTGGACTGCCTTCCTCTGGAACGCCCGCGGGCGAGCCGGAGAGAATGATCCCCTTGGGCCTCATCCGCAGGAACGCAGCCTCCGCCATACTGAACGGGGCAATTTCTGAGTAAACCCCCGCTTCGCGCACCCGGCGCGCGATGAGCTGGGTAACCTGGCTGCCGAAATCGACGATCAGGATCGAGTCGGGAAGGTGAGAGGCGTCCATGCCGCGCCCGATAGGGGCACGCGCGCCTGGCTGTCCAGCGGTCCTGATTGTCCAAATGGGAGCGGGCTCGAGTGCTTTTATGCGAAGACCGGCAGTCTTGGAGCGAGGATCCCCGAGCGAATGCCGCGCCGGCGCGCCACTCGACCCCGATCCGCAACCGAGCCCCGGTAGACGCTGAAAGTTGCATTTGCTACAACCAAGGGGGGATTTTTTGCACTTTAGCAGCGTAATTTGCAATTGTATGGGCGCAACAACAATCGAACCATGCCGGTTCGATGTCTCGTTGGTCATGGACCTTCGAATTTGCGGCAACCATATTTGCCGGCGATCCTGTCCCCCCGGAGATCCCGCTTGGTTGACCGTTTCAGGCAGCGAGTAGAGACGCGGCCGCCCATCTCCCCCCAACCCAGGCGCCGCGTCTCGAAAGCTTCATGCGCGCGTTGCAAGCGGGGCTGAACTTTTCGCAATTGCAGCATTGCGATTTGCAACCGATAACCCGGCGAAGAACACAAAGAGGGTGATGACCGGCGACATATCGCAACCACGGAGGACGATTATGCGCATGTCACTGTTCGCAGCCTTGGCTGCTTTCGCTACCATTGCAACCGCCCCCGCGAATGCGGAGACGGTAACCGTCGAAGTCTGGCACGGCGATCTCGACCTTGCTCGTCCCGAGCACGTCGACCTGTTGAAGGCTCGCATTGACGATGCTGCCGTTAAGGCGTGCCGTTCGGACAACGCCTTATATTCCGGCTGGAAGACCGTGGACCGATCCTGCGTTCGGGAAGCGAGGGCAGCGGCGATCGCGAGCGCGCAGAAGCGCATTCCGTCGCAAGTCGCATCGATCCGCTGAGCGGAATTATTGGCGTCGCGAGGGGGGGTGGGTCCACCCCCCCCCTTCAAGCGGCCGTTTCGAATTCTTCCGCCAACGCCCTCAGGTCGCTCGTCAGCAGTTTGCCGATGTGGCTGCGGGGCATGGAATCGATCGCATGCAGGGTGGACAGGCGCTGCGTCTTGCCTAGTCGCGCATTGACCGCTTCGAGGATGCGCGCCGTGTCCCCGCCACCGTTCTTCAAGGTGACGAACCCTACGGGCGTTTCGCCCCAGCGTTTGCTCGGCATGCCGATGACTGCGGCCTCCGCCACTTCGGGCTCCTTCGACAACTCCATCTCGAGGTCCACGGGATAGATGTTGAAGCCGCCGGAGATGATCATGTCCTTGGCACGGCCCACAAGCTCGACGAAGCCGTCCTGGTCTACGCGGCCGATGTCACCCATCCGCTGCCAGACCTCACCGGTGGCAGGATCGGTCCAATATCCTTCCCGCGTTTTGTCCGGCTGGTTCTTATAGCCAGCCATCATGGTATGGCTGCGTCCGATCAGATTGCCAGCCGTACCCCACGGCACCTCGCGATCCGCGTCATCCAGCACTTTCATCTCGCTACCGGGCGCAGGCCGCCCGACCGTGTGCAGCTTGACGGGAAATTCATGCGCCGGCAGCAGGCAAACCAGCCCGCCTTCGGTCATGGAATAGATCTCGACGAGTGCCCCCGGCATGCGATCCAGCACTTCGCGTTTCAACTCTGCCGAAAAGGGCGCACTGGTACAGTATTTCAGTCGAAGGGCAGATAGGTCGAACTCGTCGAAACGGGGCTCGTCCATCAGGCGCTGGTATTGGACGGGAACCAGCATGGTCACGGTCGTCCCGTCGGCAGCCGCATGGTCGAGCCAGCGCAGGGTGTCGAACTTGCCCATGATGCGGACGTAGCCACCGGCCAGAAGCGGAGCGAGGAATGCCACCATCGTGGTGTTGGAATACAGGGGGGTGGAGGCGAGACTCCTGACGGACACTTCGTTGGTCAGCCAACTCTTCGCTGTGCCGGCAAATTGTCGCCAGCGCATCTGGTGCGAATGCACGATGCCCTTCGGGATTCCGGTCGTTCCGCTTGAATAAATGATGTTGAACGGATCCTGTGGCGAAGGGTCGAAAGAGGGTGCCTCGGTGCCAACCGGTGCCATGTAACTCTCGAGTTCCTCGTCCAGAACGACGCGGGTCATCCCGGGAAAGCGATCGTCGCCCAAATCGGTCAGCTTCGCGCGGTCCAGAAAGATATGCAGCGCGCCGGAATCGGCAGCCATGCCGGCAAGCTGATCGGCGCTGGCGCTGGTGGTCAGCGGGGCCGCGACGCCGCCCGCCCGTACCGCCGCGAGGAAAACGAGCGCGTAATTGACAGAGGATGTGCCCAGTATCGCCACCGACTGACCGCGCTTCAGGCCATCGGCAACAAGCCTGCTTGCAAGGCGCTCGACCGATGAAAGAAGTTCGCCCCAAGTGACTGTGCCGCGGTCGTCGCTCAGCGCGGCGTCATCCGGCCGTCGGCGGGCCCACTCGGCCAAAATAGCCGAAAAACTTCCGAATTGGGCCCCTATCGCGTCGATCATTCTAGCTCCCCCGATTATCACTCGATGAAGCTGGGCCTAAGATGCAAAGCTCGGCTTTCCAAGAATAATGCGCAACTGATGGGCCTGTCATCCCAGACTTCCCAAGGCGAACGCCAGGGTAGCGCCCAAAGCGGTTGCAACGCCTGCCCAATGTCGATCTTCCTTGAAAGCCTTCGGGAAGACTTCGGTGGCGAGGCTTGCAATGACGGCCCCCGCAGCGAAACAGCGAATGGCGCCCAAATGATCTTCGCTTGCTCCCTTCAGCAGGAAATTGCCCGCGATGGCAGCAGCCGCCAGAATCGCCGCCGTAGCCGCCCACAACTCGAAGATCCTTATTCTGGATGTGCCGTTTTCACCCATCTCCTTGGCACCGCCCGCCGCCTCCGGCAGGTTGGATAGCAATATCGATCCCGCCAGCGCGGCGACCTCCAGCGAGCCCGCCCCGATCAGAGCGACGCCAAGCGCCAGGTTTTCGGGGATCCCGTCAAGCGTGATCGCAGCGAGGAGGCCGCCACCGGAATCGGGACCCCATTTTTCGTCGATCAGATAATCGACCACCGCGAAAACGATCGCACCTGCGGCCACAGCCAGTGCGACGACGGAAAGCGATCCCTCTTCCAGCGATGGTTCGATCAGTTCGCTCGTCACGGAAAGGAGCAGTGCCCCACCGGCCAGAGCGACCAGGAACCCTTCGATAGGTTTTGGAAGCTTGCCCCAAATGCCCCAGGCCGCTCCGACCAATAGCGCTCCCGACACAACACCGACGACGATAAAAAGCATCAGCATTCGATGACGTTGACCGCCAGGCCACCCTGGCTGGTTTCCTTGTATTTGCTCGACATGTCGAGCCCCGTCTGCCGCATCGTCTCGATAACCTGGTCCAGGCTGACGCACGTTTCGGCTTCTGTCCGGTGCAACGCTAGCCTTGCGGCGTTCACCGCCTTGACGGCACCGATGGCATTCCTCTCGATGCAGGGCACCTGCACAAGCCCGCCCACGGGATCGCAGGTCAGCCCAAGATTGTGTTCCATCCCGATCTCGGCGGCGCAGGCGACCTGGTGGGGGCTGCCGCCCCACAACGCGGCCAATGCGCCGGCGGCCATTGAGCAGGCAACGCCCACTTCGCCCTGGCACCCCATTTCCGCGCCCGAAATGCTGGCTCGCTGTTTGTAGAGCAGACCGATCGCGCCCGCAGTCAGCAGAAACTGTCTGCGGCGGTCTCGGCAATCGCCTTCGTCGGCATCGCAATAGAAACGCATCACGGCGGGGATGATGCCGGCGGCACCATTCGTCGGCGCGGTGACGACGCGGCCGCCCGAGGCATTTTCCTCGTTCACCGCCATGGCGTAGCAATTCAGCCAATCGAAAAGCTGTTCGCGTTCGTTCGATTGCGGATTTGCCTGGAGGCCGCGCCAGAGGCCGGGCGCACGGCGATGAACCTTGAGGCCCCCGGGAAGCACACCTTCCTGAGAGAGCCCGCGATCGATGCAATCCCCCATGGCCTGTGCGACGCGGTCGAGCCCGGACATGGTATCTGCGCGCGGTCTAATCGCGTCCTCGTTGGCGAGAATGATGTCCATGATGGTCAGCGATTCTTCGGAGCATAGCTGCAGCAGCTCTGCGGCCGACCCGAAAGGGTGAGGGGCGGGCGGGCCCGTGCTTATCAAGTCCCGTTCAGGCGGTCGCATCAACTGGGCCTTGCTCGCGACGAATCCGCCACCGGTCGAGAAATAGGTTTTCTCTAACAGCAGCTGCCCCTTCGCACCGAACGCCCGCATGACCATGCCATTGGGATGGAGGTCGGGAATGACATGCCCTGCAAGGTCGATATCCCGGCCTGGATCGAAGCCAATGGCTCGCCCGGCCAATGTGAGTTGCATGTCCTCGCGAATCTTTGCCAGGGCTGCGGCAGCCTGGTCGGGATCGGTGCGATCCGGCGCAAATCCGGCAAGGCCGAGCATCGTCGCATCTATCGTGCCGTGACCGACGCCTGTCAGGGCAAGGGACCCCTGCAATTCCGCCGCGATCCGTTCGACTTGAGGCAGCAAGCCTCGCTTCGTCATCGCGCGGATGAAGCGCCGCGCAATCCGCATCGGTCCCACCGTGTGTGACGACGAGGGGCCGATGCCGATACGGAATATGTCGAGCACCGAGAGCATGGCCGCCCCCTAGCGCTCGCAGGTCCCAGGCGAAACTACTTCGTGTCGGCGAGAACTTCCACCAGGTCGAACAGATAATCGCCTCCCATGTAAACCGACGTCTTTCCGAAGGTGGTTACATCGTTTTCCTCTCGACCAAGACGGAATGCTCGTAACGCCTTCGCCTGTGGATGAAAGGGGGCGCCAAAGCTTTCGATTCTCGGGTGTCATGCCTATATGATGGGCATGAACGAGAACACCGAGAACACTCCCAACCAGTCGCCGGAACGCCCTCAAAATACCGCGGGCTATGGTGCGGACAGCATCAAGGTTCTGAAGGGTCTCGACGCCGTGCGCAAAAGGCCCGGCATGTACATCGGCGATACCGATGACGGATCGGGCTTGCATCACATGGTGTTCGAGGTGTCGGACAATGCTATCGACGAGGCGCTTGCGGGTCACTGCGATCTCGTCCTGATCGAACTCAACCCCGACGGCTCCGTGAGTGTGGAGGACAATGGCCGCGGCATTCCGGTCGACATGCACAAGGGAGAGGGGGTTTCCGCGGCCGAGGTCATCATGACCCAGCTTCATGCCGGGGGTAAGTTCGAAAACACCAGTGACGATAACGCTTACAAGGTTTCGGGCGGGTTGCACGGTGTGGGCGTGTCGGTGGTCAATGCGCTGTCCGAATGGCTGGAACTTACGATCTGGCGCGACGGCCTGGAACACTGGATGCGCTTCGAGCATGGCGATGCGGTCTCACCGCTGGAAGTGAAGGGCCCGGCCGGGCGCGAGCGGACCGGAACCCGCGTCACCTTCATGCCTAGCAACGACACGTTCAAGAACGTGACCGAATTCGACTTCGAAAAGCTGGAGCACCGTTATCGGGAACTCGCATTCCTGAATTCGGGGGTTCACATCCTGCTGCGCGACCGACGGCACGAGGAGGTCGCGGAACACGACCTGTTCTACGAAGGTGGAATAGCGGCGTTCGTGAAATTCCTGGACCGCAACAAACAGGCTTTGATTCCTGATCCTATTTCGGTTTCCGCCGAACGGGACGGTATCGGCATCGACGTCGCTCTGGAATGGAACGACAGCTACTACGAGAATGTCCTCACCTTCACGAACAACATCCCGCAGCGCGACGGCGGGACGCACTTGGCTGCGTTCCGGGCGGCTCTGACCCGTACGCTCAACAATTACGCCAGCGCCAGCGGTTTGATGAAGAAGGAAAAGGTCTCTCTATCGGGCGAAGACATGCGCGAAGGCTTGACCGCAATCGTTTCGGTGAAGCTGCCTGATCCCAAGTTCTCGTCGCAGACGAAGGACAAGCTGGTTTCGTCTGAGGTGCGCCAGCCGCTCGAAAGCCTGATGAGCGACAAGATGGGCGAGTGGCTGGAGGAAAATCCGGCGCATGCGAAATCGATCGTCCAGAAGATCATCGATGCAGCTGCCGCGCGCGAAGCGGCCCGACGGGCCCGTGAGATGAGCCGCAAGGGCGCGATGAGTATCGCCAGCTTGCCGGGCAAGCTCGCCGACTGCCAGGAGCGCGACCCGAGCAAATGCGAACTGTTCCTGGTGGAGGGCGACAGCGCAGGCGGTTCGGCCAAGCAGGGGCGCGACCGTAAGACGCAGGCGATACTGCCGCTGAAGGGCAAGATTCTCAACGTTGAGCGTGCGCGCTTCGACCGGATCATCTCAAGCAAGGAAGTGGGCACGCTCATCCAAGCCATGGGCACGGGCCTGCGCGAGGAATTCAACCTCGACAAGCTGCGCTACCACAAGATCGTGATCATGACCGACGCGGACGTGGACGGTGCCCACATCCGAACCTTGCTGCTGACGTTCTTTCATCGTCAGATGCCCGAAATCGTCAAGGCCGGGCACCTCTTCATCGCGCAGCCGCCGCTCTACAAGGTCGCACGCGGAAAGTCGGAGGTCTATCTGAAGGACCAGACCGCCTACGATCGATATCTCATCGCGCAGGGTCTGTCGGGGCGGGTACTCGAAACGCAGGGGGGCGCACGCGGTTCGGCCGAATTGGAGGCTCTCGTCGCGCATGGACTGCGGATGCGCAATCTGATGGCATTCATCCCGCGCAAATATGATCCCACCCTGGTAGAGGCGCTCGCACTTGCCGGTGCTCTCGATCCCGATCTTCAGGATCGTGGCGAAGCGATGGATCGCGCGGCACGTAATCTGCAGATGGGAGATCCGGAAGCGCGCTGGTCAGCCGAGATCGGTCCGGACGGAATGGTGCGGATCAGGAGACTGTGGCGCGGTGTTACCGATGTGCACGAGATCGACGCGAAATTTGTCGGCAGCGCCGAAGCGCGCAAGCTCCATCGCCTGGCTGCGGAATTCGCGGATGTGTATGCCGCGCCTGTCAGACTGGTGTCCGGAGGCGCCGATTCGGTCGACGAGGAAGAGGGCGGCGAAGTTTCGACCGGTGATGTCGAAGATCAGGTTCCGGCAGCAGATGGCGGCACCACGATTACCCGGCCTACCGAACTGCTGGAGGCGGTGCTGGCAGCCGGGCGAAAGGGTCAAAAAATCCAGCGCTACAAGGGGCTGGGTGAGATGAACGCCGAACAATTGTGGGAGACCACGCTCGACCCCGATAATCGCGCCCTTTTGCAGGTGAAGGTGGAGGATGCGGATGTGACCGACGAAATCTTCACCCGCTTGATGGGCGATATCGTCGAGCCCCGACGCGAATTCATCCAGGATAACGCCTTGAATGTGGCAAACCTCGATATCTAAGTCTGTCGCCAGAGTGCAACGGTTCAGCACGATGTGCATGTGAATCAGCGCCAAAGAAAAATTTGTCTGGAACCAACATCGAAAATGTTGTTTGAATCGTGTGGGGCTCACTAAAATGATCCCGCACGAAATTCTCAGAAGGGACGTTGTATGACTTTTCGTAAGATTGCAGCTGCAGGCGCCGCGCTGGCGGTGGCCGCTTCGCCGGCTGTCTATGCCGGTGCAAATGCACGCACTGCGGCTCCGGCTCAGGGCGAAAGCGAACTCGCTGGTGGTGGCGCTCTTTACGCCGTTCTGGCGATCGCCGTCGTCGCGGCCTTCACCGCGATCACCATCGCGGCCGAAGACGATGACGAGCCGGTTAGCGCCTGAGCTGATTAAGAATACATGGAAAGCGGGGTCGAAAGGCCCCGCTTTTTTTGTGCCTGGCGCAAACATCCTTGGCCGGTGGAGCGACTTACACGGGCTGCTCAACAAGCCTCGTGCGATCGCATTGCAGAATGCCCCCGGACCGACTCGGAAAGTGCGAATGGAGCTGGAGCCGGTTGGAGCGCGCCGATCAGTTCGCTCTTCGTAAAGGCTGACAGGTTTGGCACAGCCGTATGGTTCTGGCTATCCCGGCGGAGCGCCGGAAGACCATCCAAGCAGAGTGATGCAACCGCATCAGTGCTTCTCGAGCCTCTCTTTTCACGCAGTCATCGCCTCGCGAGCCCCTAGCCTGACGATAAGAAAATATAATGGCCTGGCACTTATGACATGTCCCCCGGGACGCATTCGGCGTCGAGGGAAAGCGCAGGATGTTCGCGGCTGGATTACTGATGGCCATGGCTTCGAGTGGCGTCGTCTCCGATGGCGGCTCATCCGTTAGCGTGGAGGACGCAGCGATCGTTTCATCCGCGCTCGACGGGCGCCGCCTGGACCTCGAGATGCGAGGCCAGCGTGTCTCTGTCGATGCCACCGCCGAGATCACCGAAGGCGGGTGCTCTACGCGGATCATGGCGCAAGCGGCGGGTGGGTCCCGGCAGTGGTCGCGGATACTGCGATGGACCGAGCTGGCCTGGGCTGGAGAGACCGTCGAGGGCGCAACGCAAGTCGCCTTCTACGACACCGAAGGCCATCTCGCGACCGATCTGATTGCGTTCGGGCCGCCCGATGCGTCGCGGTTCCGCGAAGCGTTGGCGCGATTGGTGCAATCCTGCCGCATGGAGCGCGGCGAGGCGGCGCGCGTTCAAACTAGCCAGGGCAATCGCACCCGGACCTGCTTTTTGGGAAATCGGCCGGAAATCCAGATTATCGATACGAAGCCCGCAATTCCGACACCGGCACCGCCTCGCTTGCTCATCAATCTATACGCGCAGGAAAGTCCGCGGGTCGAACTTCAGCTGTTGTTCGAAGGGGTTGGCGAACAGGCTCTGAAGGACCCATCGATGGCGTTTGTCGTCGCCGAACCCGGTTTGATGAATGGCCAGGTCAAAAGAGCTAGGTTCCGGATAAATGGTCGTGATTTCGCCGTCCGACATTCGATCGCCGCATTCGGGACGACGCGGCTTCGCATCGCTATCGATCCTCGTGCAAGCGGCTTCGATAGCTTTGCGACAGCACTTGGTTCGTCAAGTGAGTTAGTGCTTTCGCTCTTGAGTCGGGATGGCTCCGCCATTGGACGCTACACCTTCGATCCGCGCCAGACCCTCAGGCAAGCAAAAGAACTGCTCGCGGGCACAGGGCCCTCGTGTAACGAAGCGGTGCCTCGGCTGTCCCGAGCTGCCGACTGGTCGGTGGTGAACTAAATCACGTGGCCACGCTTTCGGCCAGTTTTTCAAACCGATCGCAGTCCGGGCGGACCGAGCGGTAGAAAGCCGCCAGCTTGGCCAGATCGGCCGGATAATCGCCGGATGGCCATAATGGCTCCCCGACGCCCCCTCTCCGGCGTTCCTGATCGACCCACGCCGGCACGATCGGCACGCCCGCACCCATCGCGATGTTGTAGAACCCGCTTCGCCACTCGCCTCGCGAACCGCGCGATCCTTCCGGCGCCATGACCAGAGCCAACTCGTCACGGCGGGCAAATTCCGCGACCACCTGCGCTACGTAATTGGCGCGTTTCGACCTATCGACCGGGATCCCTCCCATGTCCCGCATAAAACGGGCCTGTGCGCCCCTAAATAGAGTGTGCTTGCCCATGAATGCGGGCTGGATCCCCATCTTATCCGCCATTCCGAGGAAAAACACGAAGTCCCAATTGCTGGTGTGCGGTGCCCCCAGGATCACGCTCTTGGGCACACCGGGATGCTTTGCATTCTTAAGCCGATAGCCGCGCGCGGCGAACGCAGCCAGGATGGCCGCTTTCGCCGCGCGTGAGAGCAGGCTCGGCCTCACATTCGGAACACCCCGAAGGCGGGGTGTTCGGCGATCGGAGCTTCCAGGGTTGCCGCAAGAGCCAGGCCGAGCACATCCCGGGTCTGAACCGGGTCTATCACCCCATCGTCCCACAACCTGGCGGTTGCGTAATAGGGATTGCCCTCATCCTCGTATTTCTGCCGGATGGGCGCCTTGAATGCCTCGGCCTGCTCCGTTGTCCAGCTGTCAGCGTCACGGTGAACGGTGGCGAGGACACTGGCCGCCTGCTCGCCGCCCATCACACTGATGCGCGCATTGGGCCAGGTGAACAGGAAACGAGGCGAATAGGCACGGCCGCACATGCCATAATTTCCGGCGCCGAAACTGCCGCCGATCACTACGGTAACCTTGGGAACGGTGGCGGTCGCGACCGCGGTGACCAGCTTGGCCCCGTGTTTGGCGATGCCTTCGGCTTCGTATTTGCCGCCGACCATGAAGCCCGAGATATTCTGCAGGAAAAGTAGCGGAATGCGCCGCTGACAGGCAAGCTCGATGAAATGGGCGCCTTTCTGTGCGCTTTCGGAAAAGAGCACGCCGTTGTTTGCGAGTATCGCCACCGGCATACCCCAGATATGCGCGAAGCCGCAGACGAGCGTGCTGCCATACTGCTGCTTGACCTCGTGGAATTCGCTGCCGTCCACGATGCGAGCGATCACCTCATGCACGTCGTAGGGTGCGCGGACATCTTCGGGGATCAGGGCATAAAGAACCTCGGCATCGAACTTCGGCGCGCGCGGACAGATCGGAAGA
>NZ_JBELMO010000045.1:0-27412 GCF_042095715.1 Qipengyuania sp.
CCTGCGCTTTGGGATACCGCTCAAGGAAATCACCCGCGTCCGCATCGGGGTCGGCCTGCAAGACGATATCGGCCATCGCCTGTCCTATGTCCCGGTCCGTATAGGGGACGCCCACCGCGCGCAGCGTACGCAGCCGCGCGGCGGGATCGCCGATGTGCAGATCGGTTTCCTTGAGGAAGCCGTATTGCGGCATCACGCTTTCGGGCACCACGCTTTGCGGATCGGTGAGATGCTGGACGTGCCAAGCGTCCGAATAGCGGCCACCAACGCGGGCAAGGTCGGGACCGGTGCGCTTCGACCCCCACTGGAAGGGGTGATCGTACATGCTCTCTGCCGCCAGGCTGTAATGGCCGTAGCGTTCCACCTCGTCGCGGAACGGACGGATCATCTGGCTGTGGCAGACGTAACACCCCTCGCGGATGTAGATGTCGCGCCCGGCCTGCTCGAGCGGGGAGTAGGGGCGCACGCCCTCCACCCGTTCGATAGTGTTGTCGATCCAGAATAAAGGCGCGATTTCCACGATCCCGCCGATCGCCACCGTCACGAAGGTGGCGATGCCCAGCAGGGTGATGTTGCGCTCGAGCCGCTTGTGACCCTTAATGGTAGCCTGGACGTCGGGCGGCTCGTGCGAAAGGTCCGGATCGGTCGGCGGCTGCTGTGTGAAAGTGCTCATCGGTGTTGTCCTACTCGGCCGGCACGGCGGTGGGTTCGCGGGCGGGGAGGGGGCGATCGCGCGCCTCGTCATAGGCGGCGTCTTGCATGGGGGCCTCGCTGCGCAGCTTGCCCGCCAGCGTCATCCAGAAATTGTAGGTCATGATGACCGCGCCCGAGAGATACAGCAGTCCGCCGAAGGCACGCAGGATGTACATTGGGTGGAGCGCGGCAACCGTGTCGGCGAAGCTGTTCACCAGATAACCGTCCGGCCCATATTCGCGCCACATCAGGCCCTGGGTGACGCCAGCCACCCACATGCTGGCGGCGTAGAATACGATCCCGATCGTGGCGAGCCAGAAGTGCCAGTTAATCATGCGCAGCGAATACATCCGCTCGCGTTTCCAAAGGCGGGGGACCAGATAATACACCGTCGCGAAGGTGATCATGCCGTTCCAGCCCAGTGCGCCCGAATGCACGTGGCCGATGGTCCAGTCTGTGTAGTGGCTGAGGCTGTTGACGCTTTTGATCGACAGCATCGGACCTTCGAAGGTGCTCATGCCGTAGAAGGCCAGGGCCATCACCATCATGCGGATAATCGGATCGGTGCGGACCTTGTCCCAGGCGCCGTTGAGCGTCATCAGACCGTTGATCATCCCGCCCCAGCTAGGCATCCACAGCATGATCGAAAACACCATGCCCAGCGTCTGCGCCCAATCGGGAAGAGCCGTGTAGTGGAGGTGGTGCGGCCCCGCCCAGATGTAGAGAAAGATCAGCGACCAGAAGTGAATGATGGACAGGCGGTAGGAATAGACCGGCCGTTCCGCCTGCTTTGGCACGAAATAGTACATCATCGCCAGGAAACCGGCGGTGAGGAAGAAGCCGACGGCATTGTGGCCATACCACCACTGGGTCAGTGCATCCTGCACGCCCGAATAAACAACGTAGCTCTGCGAACCCAGCAAGCTGACGGGAAGCGCCAGATTGTTGACGATGTGGAGCATCGCGATCGTGACGATGAAGGCCAGGTAGAACCAGTTGGCCACATAGATGTGCGGTTCATGCCGCCTCAGCACCGTCCCGATAAACACCGCAGCATAGGCGACCCAGACGATGGTGAGCCACAAATCGACGTACCATTCGGGCTCGGCATATTCCTTCGACTGCGTAACCCCCAGCAGATAGCCGGTGGCAGCCAGAACGATGAAAAGCTGATACCCCCAGAATACGAACCGGGCGAGCGAGGGGAACGCAAGCTGCGTGCGGCAGGTCCGCTGGACGACGTAGAAACTGGATGCGATCAGCGCGTTGCCGCCGAAGGCGAAGATCACCGCGCTGGTATGCAGTGGGCGCAAGCGACCGAAATTGAAGTAGGGCTCGAAATTGAGCACGGGGAATGCGAGCTGAAGGGCAATGAACAGCCCGGCGGCGAGCCCGGCAAGGCCCCAGAACATGGTGGCTATGATACCCCACCGGATGGTGTCGTCGTCGTAGCGTGAAGGGCCTTCGGGAAACTTGAAGAAGCTATAGCGCGCCGCGAGCGGATCGAACCGTCCGGCGGCTGTCCACATAAGAATAAAGGCGGCCGCGCCCACAATGGCCGCGTGGACCTGGAAGCCGGTGTCCTTGGCCAAGGCCGCCACCACTATCGAGGCCAACAGCACCGCGAACCACAGGCCCACGCGCTCCAGCGCACCTTGATATTGCATCGATTACCCTCCGTTTGCGGAAGCGCGCCTAAGGGGCGGTTGCGAAGCGCGCATTGATCCAGCGCAAATTTGATAGAAATCGCGCAAGGTCAGGCGGCGCAGCTTATGAAGCCGGCCCTCGCCCTGAGCCGGCGGGGGTCGAGAAGCGTGATTTGAGAGCGGCCGCTGGTGGCGATCAAGCCGTCCTCTCGCAGTTGGGATAGCTGACGGCTCACCGTCTCTATGGTTAGTCCAATCCCATCGGCGATATCGCGGCGCGACATCGGCAGATCGAGAACGATAGCGCCTTGGCGCGGTGTTCCCGCTCGTTCCACCATCGACAGCAGAAAACCGGCCATGCGCTCGGATGCGGTTTTCCGCCCCAGGGTCACGGCCTTGTCCCGGCAGCGGGAGAGCGATCTTTCAGCCGCGTCCAACAGGCTGACGGCAAGCGCAGGATCGGTACGGGCGATTTCGCGGATCTGATGATGGGGCATCACCAGAAGGATGCAATCGGTAAGGCCATGAAGCGCGTAGCCGTGTTCGGCACTGGCCGGTAGCAGCAGAAGGTCGCTCGCAAAGTAGAAGCCCAGGATCTGCTCGCGCCCCGAGGCCGTATGCGCCACGAGCTTTGCCGCGCCATCTGCAATGAAGGCCAGCAATTGCCCGTCGCCCGCCGGGGCTGCGACCATTCCGCTTCCGATCCTTTCCAGCCTGGCGAGCGACCGCGTGCGCAGAGCTACCGCATCGGACGAGGACTGCGGCAGGAATTGCGCAGCAAAACGGTCGAAGAGTTGAGCAGAGGTCTCCATGGGCGGCCGGATGGCAACGCCACGGCCGAAGAGCATTGATCTGCGTCAACGATTCCCCATGCGAGCGGGGGCATTGGGGTACTGGCACCGTAACTACCTGGGCCGCGAAGGGCGGCCACTGCGGCGACCGGAACCAATCAGGACCTACCAACAATGAAGACGCTTCTCGCAACCGCCGCCATCGCGATACTCGCAGTCGCACCCGCGCAAGCAGGCAATCGGGATGGCAGCCTCCAGATCAAACTGCTGGGCACGGCAGTTCTTCCCGATGGCAAAATCACCGAGGTGAACGAGGATATCGTCGGCCTGCCCGCCACGCTTCAGACAGAAGCCACCGACAATTTCGTGCCCACGCTGGCGGCCGAATATTTCCTGACTGAGAATGTCTCGCTCGAAACGATATGCTGCATGACCCAGCACGACGTCGATGCGGTTTCGGGCCTTCCCGGCGCGGAGCTCGTTTCCGACGCCAAGCTGATTCCCGCTACCTTGACCGCGAAAGCACATTTGCCGGCAGGAGCAATCACGCCGTTTGTCGGGGCGGGCATAGCTTACTTCTGGTGGGTCGATGTCGATCCCGGAGCCGCCACTATCCCTTTGGGTGTGACCCGTACGGAGCTATCCGATGAATTCGGCTTCGTCCTTCAGGCGGGCGCGGACATGGCCCTGGGGGATGGCGGGCTGGGTCTGACAATCGATGCCAAACGCTACTTCGTCGGTACGACCGCGAGGTGGTATGCCGGGGAAACCCTGGCAATCGAAACGAAGCACGATCTAGACCCGTGGGTGCTATCCGCAGGCGTCAGCTATCGGTTCTGAGGCAGGCGCAAGATAATGCGTCAGGCGGCGCAATCCTCCAGCGCGGGGCGATCGAGGATTGCGACCTCCCGGCGGGAGGGGAGGGCGATCATGCCTTCCCCTTTCATTCGCGTGAAGAGACGGCTCACTGTTTCGATGGTAAGGCCAAGGACATCGGCGATCTGCTGCCGCGACAAGGGAAGAGTCCAGATTGCGTTCGGATCCAGACGGGGGACGCAGCCCCTTACGCCCAACCGCTCGTCCAGCTCGAGCAGCAGGTTCGCAAGCTTCTGCTCGGCGCTCATCCGGCCCAGCAGCAACATCCACCGCCGGGTGCGGTCGAGTTCGGCAAGCGTGCGCTCCAACAGCTTGTGCTCCAGGCGGGGATGCTCGCGCGCGAAGCAATCGAAGTCGGCCCGCTGGAAGATGCACACATAAGCATCGGTTAGTGCTTCGACGCCGTAGGGCGTCGTCTGGCCGAACGGGCGGCCGAGGAAATCGGAGGGGTAGGCAAGGCCAAGGATCTGCTCCTTGCCGTCCGCAGTGTGGGTCGAAAGCTTGAGTAAACCGTCCATTACATTGGCGACCAGCACCGCTTCGTCGCCTTCCCAGATGAGCGACTGCCCTGCTTCGAGCTTCCGCTTGCGGCCGAGCTTGCCGAGTACGGCGAGTTCCGATGCGTCGAGGTCGGCACAGATGGCGCGATTGCGGATGACGCATGCATCGCAGGACATCGGCTGATCGGGACCCGTGGCGGACATGACGATCGCATAATGGGCCGCCGGCCCCTCTCCAACCCCCTTGTGGGAAATTCGCCGCCGTCTCATCGCACCATGTCGAAATGAAGGAAGGCCCCTCTCTGGCGAGGTTGCCAGCGGCTCCGCTCTGACCTAGCCGGAGTAGATACCACCACAGCCGCCGGGGCGCGCGGCCTGCGATCGGGGAAGCGGCACATGAAGCAATTGGCGGACGGGTTCTGGAATTTTCGTGGCAGCTTCAAGATTGGCGGACTGATCGATATCGGAACCCAGATGTCGCTGGTGCGGCGCAAGAACGGCCGATTTATACTGCTCGACAGCTATTCGCTCGACGATGCCGACAAGCGCGAGCTGCTGAATCTGACAGATGGCGGCACCAAAATCGATGCGATCATCAACGTCCATCCGTTTCATACCATTCACTGTAGCGCGGCGCACGATCTGGCGCCGCAGGCCCGCCTGATCGGCACCCGCCGCCATCACCAGCAGATGCCCGACCTCCCATGGGCGGACGGTGTGATCGAGGACGAGGCCACACAGGCCGAATTCGCAGAGGATCTGGAATTCACCGTTCCCGACGGTCTGTTGCTGGTGACGCCCGACGATAGCGTGCACGCGGCGTCCGTTTTGGCGCGGCACCGTGCCAGTTCGATCGTTCATGTGGACGATACGCTGAATGTCCTGGACGCGCCCGGCTTTCTGAAGCGCATATTCCCCACCTCCAGTCTGCGTTTCCATCCGATGCTGGGCAAGGCGCTTGAGCCAAGCGCCGGCGCTGCGAATGCATTCGATTCCTGGGCGCGCGAGATCGCGGAACGCTGGGCCGGCACGCCCTTTGTGTGTGCCGCACATTCAGCCGTCCGCACCCTAGGTTCGGATGGCTGGCGAGAGGAGATTCTCAACGCCCTTTCCGCAGTGCAGAAAACGCTGGATAGCCATCGCGAGAAGCATTGCTGATTGGAGGTTGGTGGCGTCCAGACTCACGGGTATGGTCGCTTTCGCAGTTTCAGTTTTGCCGGGAAATCAGGCCCCGTCCGACGACATGGGCCTGTATCTCCCCGGCGCCTTCGAAGATATTGAGAATGCGCGCGTCGCATAAGACGCGGCTAATTTCGTATTCCAGCGCATAGCCATTGCCCCCGTGGATCTGGACCGCTTGGTCGGCATTGCTCCACGCCACTCGCGCAGCCAGCAGCTTGGCCATGCCAGCCTCGATATCGCAGCGTTTGCCTTGGTCCTTGGCCCTGGCGGCGGCATAGGTCAGCTCGCGTGCCATCAGCAATTCGGCCACCATCAGGGCCAGCTTGTCCGCAACTCTTGGAAAGGCAATCAGAGGCTTGCCGAATTGCGTGCGCTCCCGCGCATAGGACAGGCCCAGGTCGAAGGCGTTCCAACCCACGCCGATCGCGCGCGCGGCCGTCTGAATCCGTGCACCTTCGAAGGTGCGCATCAACTGCTTGAACCCGTGCCCCTCCGCTCCGCCCAGCAGTCCGTCGTCCGCCACTTCGAACCCGTCGAAGGAGAGTGCGTACTCCTTCATCCCGCGATAGCCGAGTACGGGAATTTCGGACCCGTGAAGCCCCTCGTCGGGAAAGGGCGTTTCCTCGCTTCCGCGCGTCTTGGCGGCCAGCAGCATGGACAATCCAGCGTAGCCCGGCGCAGTGGCATCCGTGCGGCACAAGACCGTCATCAGATCCGCGCGAGCGGCATGGGTGATCCACGTTTTGGCACCGTCGATGACCCAGCCCCCGCCAGGCCGGCGGGTGGCGCGTGTGCGGACGGAGGCGAGATCGGATCCGGTATCGGGTTCGGTGAACACCGCGGTCGGTAGCGTCGCGCCGCTGGCCAGGAGAGGAAGCCAGTGTCGCTTCTGCTCTTCGGTCCCACCGGCCGCAATCAACTCTCCGGCGATTTCCGATCGTGTTCCGAGTGATCCCGCGCAGATCCAGCCGCGCGACAGTTCTTCGGACACCAGGCACATCGCCAGTTTGCCCAGTCCCAGTCCGCCGTAATCTTCGCCGATGCACACGCCGAACACGCCCAGATCGGCCATCTCCTTCACGATTTCGATCGGAATAAGATCATCTGCGAGGTGCCAGTAGTGGGCGTTTGGCGCGATGCGTTCGCGCGCGAAGGCGCGGAACTGCTCGCGGATCATGTCCATCGTTTCGTCGTCCAGAGCCTCGGTCGGGACCGAGCCTTCTGCCAAGAGGGACGCAAGCGAAGCGCGGGTTTCCACGGTGTTGCCATCGGCAAGAAACCGCTCGACGGACGGGTCGCTTGCGAACGCGGCGACGGCTGACGACCCACCCAGGCTGGCAGGTCGGGCGAACTCGCTCTGGCTCATCGGCACGCCACCTATGAGCTGTGAACAATATTCTCCGAACCCGACCCGCAAAGCCAGTTCCTCGGTATCCCCGAAGCGGCCCTGCCGATCCTGCTGCGAGGCCCATTGCGCCACGGCAGCAAGCGCCTCGGTGGCAGTGGCACTCCACGCGAAACCGTGGAGTGCATGCTGGTTGCGATCGGCCAGCGCCGGATCGACGGATCCATCGGGTGCAATCATCGTGGCGACGCGGGCTTGTAGGGCACCCGCTAGCGCCCGCGCGGCCTCCGCCGCTCCCTCTGCCAGTGCAACCCATTCACCCATACGATGTGTCCTTGCTCCCGGCTACTCTGGCGCCGCCGTCATTCTATTTTCGCAAGTTCCAATAAGGTGGCGCAAGCGTCCCGCACAAGGCGCCTAGGAGGGAATGATCGAAGTTTTGATGAGCCCTTCGCATCACGCACTTGGACCGTTGCAGCTGACTGCCAACCTGTTCGGCGGGGGAAAGCTCGCCTCGTGCCACCGGGTTTTGCGACAAGTGGAGGTATTTGGATTCGGTTGCAAAAATGGTACTTGGCCAATCCATGAGCGACATCCGCACCGAAACAGATTCACTCGGACCGATTGACGTCCCGTCGAGCGCCTACTGGGGCGCCCAGACGCAACGCAGTCTCCAGAACTTTCCCTTCCCGGCGCACCAGCGCATGCCGATCCAGATCGTGCATGCGCAAGCGGCGGTGAAGCAGGCTGCTGCACGCGTGAACCGGAAGCATGGCCTGGATACGAAGCTGGCAGACGCGATAGAGGAAGCGGCCAGGGCGGTGCGTGCTGGCGACCATGACGACCAGTTTCCGCTGACGATCTTCCAGACCGGAAGCGGCACGCAGACCAACATGAACGTCAACGAGGTGATCGCCGGGATTGCCATTGAGAACCTCATCGGCACGCGCGGCGGCAAGGATCCCGTTCACCCAAACGATCACGTCAACAAATCGCAAAGCTCGAACGACAGCTTTCCCACCGCCCTCCACATTGCGGCCGTCCTGGTGACACAGCAACACCTGCTGCCCGCAATCGACGTGTTGCATTCGGCGCTCGACGGCAAGGCGCGCGAATTCTCCGATATCGTAAAGATCGGCCGGACCCACACCCAAGATGCTACCCCGCTGACGCTGGGCCAGGAATTCTCCGGCTACGCTGCGCAGATCGCCAGCTGTCGAGAGCGTATCCAAAACGCGCTGGATCGTGACTTGAGGGAACTCGCCATCGGCGGGACAGCTGTTGGCACCGGGCTTAACGCGCCCGAGGGCTGGCGCAGCGACATGGTGGCAGCGCTTTCGGACATAACCGGCGAAGAGTTCCGCCCGGCCGACAACGCCTTCGAGCAACTGGCCGCCAAGGACGGTCTGGTTTCCTTTTCGGGAGCGCTCAACACGCTCGCCGTGGCGCTGAACAAGATCGCGAACGACATCCGCCTGCTATCCTCGGGCCCGCGTTCGGGTCTTGGAGAGCTCGCCTTGCCCGCTAACGAACCGGGCAGTTCCATTATGCCGGGCAAGGTCAATCCGACGCAGGTCGAGATGCTCACGATGGTTGCCGCCCAGGTTATCGGCAATCACCAGGCCGTCACGGTGGGGGGGATGCAGGGGCAATTTGAACTCAACACCTTCATGCCGCTGATCGGATCGAACATCGTGCGATCGATAGAGCTGCTGGCGATTGGAATGGACAGTTTCGCACGCCGCTGCGTCGAAGGAATAGAGGCAAACGAGGAGCGGATCGGCGAACTGGTCGATCGCTCGCTCATGCTGGTAACCGCGCTGGCGCCAGAAATCGGGTACGACAATGCTGCCAAGATCGCCAAGCACGCACTGACACATGATCAGACGCTTAAAGAAGCCGCCCTGGAACTCGGACTGGTCGACGCCGAAACCTTCGACCGTCTGGTTCAGCCGCGCAACATGGTTTAGCGTTGGCGCTGCCTCTCAAAACCGGCAAACCAGCTAACCCGGCGCGAATGAAGGCTCTGAGGCACTGAACAGGATGCTCGGGGACCATCATCATCGTCTATGCGTTCACGTCCGAATGGCAAAAATCGAAACTCAGGGGAGGCTGGGATAGTGCGCAACGGCGGAGTTTTTCTTCAGTATTTGCTGCCCAAACGCCTGCTCACGGCCATCGCGGGGCGTGTGGCCGGGCGAGAAACAGGGTGGGGCAGGGAGCGGCTTATACGCTGGTTTGTCGCAAAATACGGGGTCGACATGGCCGAGGCGGCAGAACCCGACACGGCACGCTACACCAGCTTCAACGCCTTTTTCACACGAGAGCTGAGACCTGGCCTCCGGCCGATCGCGGATGCGGATTTCGTATCGCCCGTGGACGGGACCATCAGCCAACTCGGACCGATTGACGACGTGCATATTCTGCAGGCGAAAGGACATCGGTTTACAGTAACCGACCTTCTCGGCGGCGATGCCGAGCTCGCCAGCAAGTTTCGTCATGGCAGCTTCGCTAATCTCTATCTTTCCCCACGGGATTATCATCGCATCCACATGCCATGCGCGGGGCGGCTGACACGGATGATCCATGTTCCGGGATCGCTTTTCTCCGTCAATCCAGCCACGGCGCGAGGCGTGCCAAACCTTTTTGCGCGCAACGAGCGGGTCATCTGCGTTTTTGAAACCGAGACGTTCGGCTCGTTCGTCATGGTGCTCGTGGGTGCGACGATCGTTGGCAGCATGGCCACGGCCTGGCACGGCGTAGTCAGATCTCAGACATCCGGTGAGCCATCTCGATGGGATTATGACGGCGAGACGATCAAACTCGACAAAGGCGAAGAGATGGGCCGTTTCCTTCTCGGTTCGACAGTCATCATGCTGTTCGAAGAAGAGGTGATCGACTTCAAACGCGACTGGCAACCCGAAAGGCTGGTGCGCCTTGGCGAGTCGATGGGCGCGCTGGTCATGTGAACGCGCCGAACCAAAGGCTCCGACCTGCCCGGATTTTAGAGACCGCATAGGGGGGCGGTTAGCCTACGCATTCCGCTCATCAAACGTCGATAGGCTTGGAACAGCCGGCATCAGCATTGCGCGTTCGGGCAAAGCGGATTTCCCTTTTAATTGACCTTATGTCTCAATGATGTGCCCGAACAGCGAGCGTACGTCCGACCTTACGTCAGCTCTTCAGCTAGGAAGGCCTATTGCTTGCCATGCTCCGGTTCAGCCATCTTACGGTGCATCTTCGCCACGATCTCGTCCGGCAGGATGTCGGCAAAGAAATACTGTACCTTGTTCATGAGACCACTGACTTCCTTTACGTCACCATCCAGCAAGGCTTGGTATCCGTCCTTGGCGACCTTGGCGGGGTCGGCCTTGTTAGATTTCGCAACGGGCGAATCTTCCATATCCGCCCGATCGAAGAATTTCGTGTCCGTGACACCTGGCAGCAGGCAAGTGATCACCACGTTGCTTTCCTTTAGTTCGTTGGCGAGCCCCACGCAAAAATCGACGACGAACGCCTTGGTGGAATTGTAGATGAGGTTGAACGGGCCGGGCATGTCGCTCACGATCGAACCGGTTACGAGAATTCGGCCATTATCGCGCGCAACCATGTCCTTTCCAATGCGGTGAATGAGCGACACCGTTCCTTTGATGTTCGTGTCGATCGTATGAGCGATTCCATCCCAATCCTGATCGATGAACTTGCCGCCATCTCCAGTCCCGGCGTTGGCCATCAGCACGTCGACCGTCCGGCTTCCAATCAGTTCCATTACCGCATCGATGCCAGCGCGTGTCGAGAGATCGGCCTGGAGTGTCTCCACGGAAGTTGCGCCTGCTGCCCGCGCCGTCGCCTCGCCTGCGCTCAGGTCGGTGTCGGCGACAAGAATAAGGTCACAGTTGTCCGCTGCAGCGAGCTTGGCGAGTTCCAGCCCGATGCCGCTTGAGGCGCCGGTTATCAAAACCAAACCTTCGAGCTTTTCGATCTTGTTTTTGCTCACTCCGTCGTCTCCATTCCGGGCTTGAGGATCACCTTGGTCCAGGTGTCCTGTTCTTCCTTGAAGTGCTTGTAACCGCGCGGCGCGTCGTCCAACGGCAGGCGGTGGCTGATGAGGAAGGTGGTATCGAGCGTGCCGTCCTCGATCTTTTCCAGCAGGTCCTTCGTATATTTCTGAACGTGGGTCTGCCCGCCCCGCAGTTGCAGCCCTTTCTCCATCATTGCGCCCAGTGGCCACTTGTCTGTCATGCCGCCGTAAACGCCGGGAATCGATACCTTACCGCCAAACCGCACCGCCAATATCGCTTGCTTCAACGCGCTGGCTCGATCGGCACCGATGCCCACTTTCTGTTTCATAACGTCGATAATGTTATCGACCGCGAAACCGTGGGATTCCATGCCGACCGCATCGATCACCGCATCGACGCCGATTCCACCAGACATCTCCATCAGCGCCTCGCGAACGTTGCTCTCGCGGAAATTGATGATCTCAGCTCCCAATTTGCGGGCGAGTTCGAGGCGGTGCGGATAATGATCGATGGCAATCACCTTTGCCGCGCCCATCACGATGGCAGATTGGATCGCGAATAATCCAACTGGGCCGCAGCCCCATACCGCTACCGTGTCGTCCGGTTTGATGTCCGCATTCTCTGCCGCCATCCAGCCCGTCGGCAAGATGTCGGAAAGGAACAGGACTTTGTCGTCATCCAAATGATCGGGAACGACGATCGGACCGATGTCAGAAAAGGGTACGCGGACGAACTCCGCCTGCCCACCGGAATACCCGCCGGTAAGGTGCGAATACCCGAACAGACCGCTCATCGGCTGACCATAGAGGGTTGCCGACATGTCTTGCTTTTCGACAGGATTGGAGTTGTCGCAGGCGGAATACTGCTGGCTTTTGCAATGAAAGCAGCCACCGCATGCGATTGTGAAGGGAACCACCACACGCTGACCCTTTTTAAGGGTCGAATCCCGCCCGATCTCGACCACCTCGCCCATGAACTCGTGGCCGAGTACGTCGCCGGGTTTAACACCGGGGATGACGCCGTCGTAGAGATGAAGATCCGAGCCGCAGATGGCCGTGCTGGTGATCTTGATGATGGCATCGCGTGGATTGATGATTTCGGGATCGTCGACCGTATCGACGCGCACGTCCTTGGCGCCGTGCCAGGTTAAAGCCTTCATGCTGCATTCTCCTGCTTGGCTGCTCTGGCTTGGTCTGCGGTATGGGCCGAGGTCGCGATCTCGCCGGTTTCCATCAGCATTTTAAATCGCTTCAGGTCGTGCCGCGCCTGAATTTCCGGTTCGCGAAGAAACATCTTCGCTATGGCCCGGCCCAATTCGCCGGCAGGCGGCTTGTAGGCAATGATCAGGCCGACCCGGGTACCACGCTCTCCGGGGGCGTCTTCGAAAGTAACTCGCCCTTCGGTATCAATGTCCGATCCTGCGACGGATCGCCAGGCGATCAACTCGCCGTCCTGTTCGCGTACGATTTCGGTCTCGACCGCCACAGTGCGCCCGGCCGGCGCCTTGATGTGCCAAGTCGCGAGCCCTGTCTCTGCGTTGTCTATGTCAATCTTTTCAAGGTTTTCCATGAACGTCGGCAGGTTTGTAAAATCGCGCCAATATCGGAAGAGCTCATCGCGTGGTTTGCGTATGGTCACCGTTCTGCCCACGACGTCGTAGTCACCGAAGCCACGGCGCGCGGTAAAACCAGGGGCGTCATCAGGGGACCGTCCTTTTCGGGTTTTAGCAGACAGGACAGATCCAAGGACAATTCCCCCCAATGTAAGGCCGATGCCCAATGCGGCACCTCCGGTATTCCTGTTACGACTCATCGCGGCCTCCAAATCTATCGATGTGATTGCGCGGTATTGCGCGCGGCAGTGCTGTTCGCAGCCCGACGGAAAAGTCCCAGCTCAGAATCATACGGGATTTTCTCGACGCTTGGGATATTCATCAGGCTCGACAGAACTCTGGTTCTTCGCGGCCTGCCGGTTTTCTTTTTGCAGTGCAGTGTTGTTTTCCGTAGGCTTACCCGAAGCGTCGCGCTCCTTTGGTCCGCCTTCGCCGATGCCCGTGTCCGCTGCGCTCATGCGATCACTCCGTGATCCATGGTCGTGGCCCGAGCCGGGGGAAGCCCATCGCTATCGGCGAGTTCCATCAATTCCTTTTTACGCGCTAGCAACTGCTTCCCGAGCGCATGCAGATCCACGTCAGCGGCACGCGCTTGCTGGAACATATTGTCCCGCTCCTTCTCTTCCTCCTCAACGTGATGTTCGATCTCTTCCTTGAGGACCGTGACCTTGGCATCGTAAAACTCTTCGTCCGGGCCACCTTCAGCGATCTGATTGATCAGAAGCTTTGCGCCGTCGTGTTCGACATATGCTTCCTTGAGCAGATCATCGTCGATCTTGCCCTTAAGCGCGGGATAGAAAATCTCTTCCTCGATCTGCGCATGGATCTTGAGTTCGCGACAGATAGCCTGAGCAATCTTGGCCTTGGTTTTGTGCCCACTGGCAGACTCGTATTTCTCGAACAGGTCTTCGACGGTTCGATGATCTTTGGCGAGAATGTGCGTGGCATCGGTATCGGCGGTGTCGGCCATTGATCGACCTCCTTTGATGGAAACCTCTGATAAGAGAAGCACCGCCAAGGCTGGTCGTTCCTAATGTGATTTTAATCAGTCGCTGGATCTACGCTCAAGTCTACCTGTTTAGTTTCATCTGAAACGGTCGCGCAAGCGCCCCTAAGTAAACGGGAAGTCAGGGCGCTAAGTTCGTCCAGTTGAGAAACCAGGATGTCCTGACGAAATTCAAGTTCAACGTAGCGCAGATCGCGACCATATGCATGGAAAGGAACCGTGTAGTCAGTATTATCCATGTGGTAGGGTTTGTTATCGCCGATTGATCGGTCCACGCCCTCGAGCGACATCAGAAGCGCAAGGGCGAACTCGTCGCGATGCCCATCGTGGAGGACGCCGATTTCCCACGGACGCTGCACTCCGGATAGCGTTGGCGTGAAACTGTGGAGGGAAACAAGGATCGTTTCGATCCCATCGGCTGCCCTGCGGTCCAGTTCACGGGCGATGGCCTCATGATACGGTTTATAAACCTCCTCGAAACGCGCTTGTCTGGCGGACTTCGTGAGCCCCGCATTGCCAGGGATAAGCGTTCCATCGGAGCGCTCAACGATCCACTCGTCATCTTGAACTGCCCTGTTGCAGTCGACAACCAGTCGCGAATACGCCTGCGAGAGAAATGTAGCACCCAAGCGTTCGGCAACGCCGCGCCCAAGGCTTTCCACGCCAAGGTCGAGCGCAATGTGCCGCTGGTGGTCACTGGAGTGGAGGCCGAGACCGCACAAAGCCGCCGGGATGGCCCGACCAGCATGATCGCCCAGCAGCAGAAACGGGCTCGTGGGATCATTTCCGCGAAACTCCCGGACCGGATGCGGGTCTGATGGGTTGAGAAGAGTAGAGACAGGCATAGGCCGCCTCTCGCAGCTTTGCCCGTTTTTCGCCACCCAAGCCCTTGAGGTCGATATGCCGACAGTCTCCATCAATCATACGACCCGCTATCGCTATCGACGCGACGTCGCTTTCGGAGAGCACCGCATTCTGGTCCGCCCGCGCGAAAGTTACGACCAGCGCGTCCTTTCGGCTTCGCTCGACATTTCACCAGAGCCGTCCTCATTGCGCTGGTTACAGGACGTGTTCGGCAATGCCGTCGCCATCGCAACCTTTGACAGGCGGGCCGATGCACTCGAAGTTCGCGGCACTGCGGAAGTTGAGCATTTGCCTACAAGGGAAGCGGATATTGCCGTGGAACCCTACGCCGAAACCTATCCGTTTACCTATTCGGCCGAGGATATGCCCGACCTGTTGCGCTCCATCGAGCGAGATTATCCCGACAGGGATCGCGAGGTGGACAGATGGGCGCGTCGCTTCGTCGAGCCGAGCAGCGGCTGCAACACGCTTTCGCTTCTGAAAAGCATGACCAAATCGATCAAGGCAGAGTTCGAGTACAGAGCCCGAGAAAGTAAGGGCATCCAGTCGCCGGTAAAGACCCTGTCCCTAGGCTCAGGAACATGCCGCGATTTTGCTGTCTTGATGATGGAAGCGGTACGCGCCCTCGGCTTCGCGGCAAGATTTGTCTCAGGCTACATCTACCAGCCGGATAATGAAGACGCACGCGTGGGAGGCCACAGTACGCACGCGTGGATACGGGTTTTCCTGCCCGGGTCCGGCTGGATAGAGTTTGATCCGACCAACGGAATCGTTGGCAATCGCGGCTTGATCCGGGTTGCCGTGGCGCGCGACCCGGCACAGGCCGTTCCTCTCTCCGGAACCTGGCGTGGAGAGCGCGGCAGCAGCATCGAAATGGATGTCGAAGTGCGCATCAAACAGCTGGACCTGGCAACCAGCCACCCCGATTTCGATCGCAAGGAGACCGCCTCATGCTGATCCGTACCGGTTTCGACATCCGCTTCGAAACGGAGGTCGCCGTCCCCATGCTGGCGCTCCTCAACGTCCGGCCCGAAAGGCAGAGCGATTTGCGCACTCCCGAAGTGGTGTCGTCCAGTCCCGACGTTCCGATGCGACAATTTATCGATCCCTTCGGCAATGTCTGCTCACGCTTCACGGTGCCGCCTGGCGGAATTGCCCTTCATACCGACTTCGTAATCGAGGATTCGGGTGAGCCGGATCCGGTTGCACCGGATGCCCAGCAGCACCCTCTTGAAGATTTGCCGTATGACGTCCTCCAGTATCTGATGAGCTCGCGTTATTGCGAGGTTAGCCTGCTTGCAGACGAGGCCTGGAGCGTAGCGCAAGACAAGAAGAGCGGATGGGAAAGGGTGCAAGCTTTGGTCGACGCGGCCCACGAGAGGATCGAATTCGACTACATGAAAGCCAGTTCCGAGCGCACGGCGCGATCGGCCTTTGACGAGCGCTTCGGCGTCTGTCGGGATTTCGCGCATCTCGCTATCACGCTGTGTCGAGCGATAAACGTTCCCGCTCGCTACTGCACCGGATATTTGGGCGACATCGGGATTGAGCCGATCGACGCCCCGATGGATTTTTCAGCATGGTTCGAGGCATATCTTGGGGGCAAATGGTACAGCTTCGACGCGCGGCACAACTGCCCCCGGATCGCACGCATCGTTATGGCTCGTGGACGCGACGCGACCGATGCCGCGATAACCACCTCATTCGGTGCCGCAAAACTCGTGCATTTTCACGTTCACACCGATGAGGTTGCAAGCACGGATTTGTCGCGCCCTCCAAGTGAAACCGCGCTGCAGCAACAAGCTGTTACAGCGACGTCAATCGGTAGTTGAGAATGGCGCGTGCTTTATCCAGAAACGAATGCTGATGTAGACGCAAAATACTCTGACTTATCTGCTTTAAATCGATTGGCTAACCATGCTGCCTAATAGGCAGTTCCACAAATCATGATTGGCTTATCAATTGAACTGGATATACTTACGCAAGTGTAGTCCAATAATCTTGAATGACGCTGGAAGGGACATAGGGTTGAGTTGAAAAGCAAGCCATAATGCGTGGATAGCTTCGCTTGGTCGGTTTTCCTGAAACAATCGACGCGCGTGATCGTGGGCCCATCGGGCGCCGCCATCAGGATGGGCTTTTATAATCGCTTCGTGCTTGCGCCAGATATGCAGGAAGCCGCGATGCCGCTTGCCGGGCATTTTCGAAACTTGGGCGCCACCATGTTTGCGCAGCCGATAGGTCGTACGATCAATGGCCTCGATTGCAGCCGCGCCGTTGAGACGTAAGGCGAATTCCGAGTGAATGCGGCTCTCAAGCCCCGTATCGAAGCCACCGATGCGTCGAAAAAGTGCAGCGGGCATGACGAAGGTCTGTTTCGTCAAGTGGCTCGATCCCGGTGGCGTATGTTCCAGAAACCAGGCATCGCCTTTCTGGCGCGAATGGGCGTTCCGCTGCTCCAGCTTGTCGCCGTCAGCGCTCACAACCTCAAGACCGCTTACGTAACATAAGTCAGCTTGCGGCTCGTCCGGCAACATGACGTCGTACAGCGCGCCTGATCCGGAAAGCCATTCGTCGTCATCATCCAAAAAAGTGATCCAGGGGGTGCTCGCTTGATCAACGCCAACGTTTCGCGCTCTGGCTCCGCCTGCGTTTTGAGCGAGGCGGTGGAGTGAGAGGCGCGGATCGGTCCGGTGCAGCTTGGCCGGAGGCTCGGAGCCGTCGTCGACCACAAGGATACGCGGGACGACCGACTGCGCCATTACACTGTCGATTGAACTGGCGAGCATCTCGCTGCGCCCATAGGTCGGGATAATGACGGTCAACCGCTCGCTTAACGGCAACTCGTGAAAAGAAGATACGCACATCGATCCCCTTGCACCGTTTTTAGGCGCAGCGATCAAGCCTTCAGTGACGAACCGCGGAGTGCTCGTTATGGCCGCGATGCGGAGGCGAAGGCGTGAAGTTCGAACGACAGCACGACAATCTGGGCAAGCGGGCCTTCGCCGGCGCCGTTCTGCTGGGAATCGGTCGCTTGCTTACGCGGCTTAGCACGCTTGTTAGCCTTGTTATCCTGGCCCGGTTGCTGACGCCAGCCGATTACGGGCTCATCGCCTTGGCATTCACCGTAGTCACCCTGATCCAGGCGGTGTTCGACACGCGTGACGGCGCCGCTCTTATTGTGAGGCAAGATCTGGATCGTAGGCACCTCGATACCGTCTTCACGATCCAACTCCTGCGCGGCCTTGCGATCGCGGTGCTCCTATTCGCCTTTTCCGGACCGCTTGCGAGACTTCTCGGTTCCGCCAGTCTGGACGAAGTCTTGCGCGTTCTGGCGCTCATGCCTTTGCTCGACGCGCTGCGCAATCCTG
Organism: Qipengyuania sp.; assembly: GCF_042095715.1. Classification (GTDB taxonomy): domain Bacteria; phylum Pseudomonadota; class Alphaproteobacteria; order Sphingomonadales; family Sphingomonadaceae; genus Qipengyuania. The sequence goes on from NZ_JBELMO010000045.1 coordinate 17,909, forward strand.
GGCTCGCCGTATACAGCCGCAATCTCGATTTTCGACGCGAAGTGGTGCGCGATGTTATCGCAGCGGCAATCTCGACTGCGCTGGGTATTGCAGTCGCCTTGTGGCTGCGCAACTACTGGGCTTTGGTCACAATCGCGCTATCGACCAGTGCGCTCCAGTCCTTGGTTTCTTATTGGCACATGCCCTATCGTCCGCGGATCGGCGCGAAGGATTGGCGGCATTTCGTCGGTTTCGGTGGCTGGCTGGCGGCCGAACGCTTTGCGGCCGAAGCGAACACCGTGGCGCCGCGGATCATGCTTTGGATCCTGACCACGCCCGCCGCGCTTGGCGTGTTCACTATCGCGCGTGATTTGCAATCGATACCCATGAACGAAATGCTGGAGCCTTTGCGACGCACCCTTCTACCGGGTTTTTCGGCGCTTAAGAATGATCGTTCTGCCATGCAGCGCGCATTTCGGAAGGCGCAGGGCGTAACAGGTGGCTTCGTACTTCCGGCAGGAGCTGGGATCGCTATTTTGGCTGCCGAGCTGATCCGCACGATAGTCGGGCGCGACTGGCTCGACGCGGTGATCGTCCTTGAGATTCTGGCGCCAGCGATGGCGTTTAAGGTTGCAGCGGGTCCAGTTGGCAACGTCGCGATCTCACTCGGGAAGTTGCGGGCGAATTTCTGGCGTTCTTTAGTTATCGCACTGGCGACTTACCCAGTCCTGTGGCTTACGATCGCCGAGGGGGGGCTCGCGGGGGCAGCCATCGGTATGGCGCTCCTTGCGCTCATGCGCGTCGTTCTTAACGCGTTTCTCATCCGGCACCTGTTGTCCGAACCGTTATTCGGCATCGTCTCGAACAATTGGCGAGCCGTCATCGCTTCTGGGTTCATGGTGCTTTGCATCGACGCCTTGCCCGGTGACGTTGAGCGCTTGACGACCTCGTTTGAAAGTGCGGCGCTGCTGGCTTATAAAGTGGCGGTGGGAATGTTCGTCTATTTCGCCAGCGTCTTCGCGCTATGGCGCTTATCCGGCAGGCCCGATGGGTTCGAGCGAACATTGATGCAATTTAGCGTCCATGGGAAGGAACGCGCCTTGGCTTTCGCCATCACCCTGCGCCTGCCTTTTCCCTCCCGCAAAGGTTGAAGGTTCAGCTCCGCCGGTCGTGCCAGCCCACAATCGCGCGATTGACCATCATCTCCACCGGCTGCGATGCTCGAGCAGCGACCCGGGCGAAGCGGGCATTGCGTCCCACGAGGGGAATCTGCCGCATCATTGGAATGAGGATGCCCTGCATCCGCCGCGTAGCGTAGATATGCTCTTTTTCGGCTACGTAGTCGGGCTTGGTTTGCAGACGCCATTTCGCGATGAGATGTTTCAGCGACCGCGAACCGTAAGCGCTCGACCAGCGCAAGGCGAAGAACGGCCAGTCTTCGCGATTGAGCGGCCGCGCCCGGCATGGAAAAACATAAGTGATGACCGACGACGGCTCGAACCAGACCTCCTCACCGGCTTGGCGTACCGACATCGAAAAATCGATATGTTCCTTGGTAGACAACAGTTCCTCGTCGAGCGGCCCGGTCTTCTCGAACACGTCCTTTCGCACCAGCACGCAATGAAATTCGCACATGCCGGTTATCTTGCGGGAAAGCTTGCCCTGCCATTGGTCGACCTTGTCGCCATGACCGTGCATAACCTCGTCGAAAGGGCGTTTCCTGCCATCATTGGCCGCTATGAACGCATCAATCTCGCCGCCAAGGGCGTAATCTCCGCCAGCATGGTGGATCTCGCTATGCGCGGGAAGTCCATGGCAAGTCAGAGGGGCGACCACGGCCGCACCTGTTTCTTCCGCGCAAGCGATCAGATTCTCGAGCCAGCCGCCGGAATAGATGACGTCGTTATCGACGAAAGCGACGTATTTCGTCTTCGCTGCGGCGACACCCAGGTTGCGCGCTTGATTGGGCGTCAGGAAGGTTTCCCGACGGATCAGGGTAAAGCCGCGCGCTTTGGCAGTGCGTTCGAGATAGGCTTTCTTGGTGGGCGGCGAATTGCCGTCGACCACCACAACATCCACATTGTTTCCGATATGATCGTACAAACTGTCGAGGGATTCCTCGGTCATCCCGAAGCGTTCGCGCTGGGTGACTATTACGGTGGCGAGCGGCTCGGCAGTCTCGTTCATCGTTTTCAGGTCTCCATTGCAATGTCGGATACACTATCGGGTGGGTACCGCGCCAGTCTTTCGATCAAGCATCAGGATGAAAGGGCACGGTGGTAAGCGGCAAGAGTCCGGTCGCATACCTTACCACGCTCGTACATATCGAGAACGCGGGCGCGACCGGCCCCTCCCATCGCGGCCCAATCCTGCGTGCGCTCGGCGAGATCGATGATCGCCCCGGCTAGGCCCGCAGCATCGTATTCCTCCACCAGCAATCCGTTCTCACCATGTCTTACCAATTCGGGAATGCCGCCATGCCGGGTAGCCACCACCGGCAGGCCGGTGGCCATCGCTTCTTTCAGCGTGTTGACCGGCGCATCTTCATTGCCAGAATTATCGCGCACACTTGGCGCAAGCGCGATATCCGATCGATGCAATGCTTCCACGATCTGCTGCTGTGTAGCCCGGCCCTTCAAGGTAATGATGGCTTCCAAACCGAGATCGCAAATTTGAGCTTGCAGTTCCTGCCGCAGCGGCCCGTCGCCCAGGATAGTAAGGCGCAGGTCGAGCCCGCGGCGTCCAGCAATCGCAGCAGCTTCGATAGCGGTGGCAAACCCCTTCTTGGCGACAAGCCGACCGATCGCGACCACCTCCAGCGGACGCTGCCGGTAGGGGCGACGCTCATTGGGGGGGACGAATCGCTCGGCATCGAGTGGCGAACCGATAACCTCGATCTTGTCCGGATCGCAGCCCAGCGCCACGGCGCGCTGCTTGAAATACTCGCAATTGGCGATGAACAGATCGGCTTTATCAAAGAGATCGCGATAAATGTCTTTCCCGTTCTCATCGACGAATGTCGTAATGTCGTACCCTCGAAAATGAACGATGAGGGCTCGGGTGTTCAAAAAGCGCTTCTTGCGTAATGACAGCATCGGCAAGCCGAGCGTCGCGAAATGGCAATGCACTATGTCGAAAGGCCCCGCATGCCGGGCCATCCGCGCACGGAGGGCAAAACGGCCCATCCGCGTTTTCGCCATGGCCTTTCCCCATGGCGTGCGCGGTGCAGCGTGGATCGCAAGGTCGGCAATGCCGGTTCGCTCGACTTCCTCATGCATCGTCTGCGAAACGCCGCGCCGCTCCGGATTGAGTGTCATGACCGATATTTCATGGTCGCGCATTGCCATGTCGATCGCCAGCGTACTGACGAAGGGTTCGGACAAGACAGGAAAATCGTAAGTTGCGAAGCCGATACGCAGCGGTTCGACCTGCCTCATCGCGGGCCTCGGGTGTAAATATCCGGTATTTGTGGCGCGATTCCGCCAGGCCCCCTTTGCGACTTGTTCGCGCTTGCGGCATGAAGGGGGCGGATGGTCGATATCAGCATCATTGTTCCCGCCCATAACGTGGCAGGGTATGTGTCTCAAACCCTCGATAGCCTGTTGGGACAGAATGAGGCGAATTTCGAGGTTCTGCTGATCGACGATGGTTCGACGGATGTCACCCTTGCTATCCTTCGACGCTTTGAAAACCTGTTCAAGACGCGCGGTCATAACTGCGTCATCACCAGTCAGGATCGGGGCGGCGCAGGTTCTGCTCGCAATGCCGCGCTGCGCAGCGCCCAGGGGCGCTTGATCGGATTTCTCGACGCCGACGACGTCTTGCATCCCGGTGCGCTGACTGCGCTGATTGAGAAGATCGACGCGACAAACTGCGATCTTGTCTTTCCTCTTTGCCGCCATATCGATCAAAATGGAGCGCCGATCGGGGTCACGTCGCACGCTGCGAAAGATTGGTATAGCGCAGCGGACCTTCTCCTCGATAACCCGATCCATAGCGGCAGCGGCGTCGTCGTGAGAGCGCAACGTGTAAGGGAAACGGGCTTCTTCGATACGGACTTGCCCGCCTGCATCGACCTGGATTACTGGGTCCGGCTCACCGAAGGTCGCGAAAAGGCAATTGCCGCGCTTCATCGAGTGCTGATCGATTACCGGATGCGACCCGGGCAGATTACCGGAAGCTGGCGCCGGATGCGTGCGGGTTGGGAGGCCGCAAGAGCCGCAGCCCTTCGCCGCGGGAAGATCGACGCGTCGATGATCGGCATGACAGCAAAAGCGCGCAATCTACTTGTGTGGGCAACAGCCGCCTACAAGAATGGTGAATATGCGGATGCGCGCGCCCTGATGGCAGAGTGCTGGCGCGCCGATCCAGCGTTCGCAGCGCAGGATGGGCACGCCCGTATTCGCACCGCGGCGGTAATGGCGAGTTTGTTACCACTGCCCCTCCATCGGATTTTGCGGGCGCGCTTTAATGGGTGAGCAGAGCGAACTCTCCATTTCGGTGATCGTCCCAGCCCACAATGCCAGAGCCTATATTGCTCAGTGCGTTAGCGGTTTGCTCGAAGCGGGATTTTCCACACACGAAATCGTGCTGGTGGACGATGCATCGACCGACCGGACAGCGGAAATCGCGCGAACGCTCGGCATCGAACCGCTGTGCATCGCAAAAAATGCCGGCGCGGCGGAGGCGCGCAATGTCGGCGCGCGGGCAAGCGATGCCGACACTCTCTACTTTGTCGACGCCGACGTCGTCGTCCATTCGGATGCGCGTGCTAAAGTGCTGAATTTCTTTCGCGATCATCCAGACCATGCCGCCGTTTTCGGCTCATATGACGACGATCCTGCGGCAGACACCGTCGTTAGCCGGTTCCGGAATCTGCTTCATCGTCACGTCCATATTGAAAACGCAGGCGAGGCCGTAACGTTCTGGACCGGTTGCGGGGCAGTGCGGCGGTCGGCTTTCGAACAAGCAGGTGGATTCGACGCGCAGCAGCCGATGATGGAGGATATCAAGCTCGGCCTCGAACTGACGGCTCGCGGTCACAGAATACGGCTCGACCCCACCATACAGGGCAAGCACCTCAAACGCTGGAGCCTCGGCACCATGTTCCATACCGACATGTTTCACCGCGCGATCCCATGGGCGCGGATGCTACAGACCGATCTCGGCGAAGCGTCCAGCTATGCGCTCAACCTCAGCCTCAAGGGAAGGTTGTCGGGCATCGCGGTCGCGGCAAGTCTGCTCGGACTCATGGCGCTTGCAACCAACGCCTTAACCGGCACCCTGTTGCTGATCTTGGCGTTCGGCTTGCTGACTTATGCCAATGGCAGTTTTCTCAAGACCATGTTGACCGAACGCGGAGCTTGGGAAGCGATCACTGCCATTCCACTGCTCTGGGTGCATTATCTAGCGGCGTGCCTCGGCTATGCATGGGTCATTCTGCGCGTGCGCTAGGCCGACACTTTCTCGCGCGCGTCGCCTTTCTCGGGCAATTCGAATTCCTCGTGATAGGAGCGCTCGACATTGACGTTCCACACATCGTTCTCCTCACCTAGGATATTGCGCGCTGCGAACATTGCCGAGAGCATGGAGTGATCCTGATTGTTGTATCGGTGAAGGCCATTGCGCCCCACCGTCTGGAAATTCTCTAGCCCGTCGATCCATTCGGAAATCGTGCCGAGCGCATCTGTATATTCGCCATCATAGACCGGATAAGCTTTCGGTTGCCGGATAATCGCCGCATCGACGACCTGATCCTCGCGCGCCAAGCCCAGTTCCGCAAGTTCCTTGGACGCAAGCGCACGCAGCTGTTCGTCCGACATCGTCCAAAGGCCGTCGCCTTCCTGGCAGAAATATTCCATGCCGATGGAGGCAGTTTCGGGATCAGGGAGCATGTCGGGCGACCAGGCGCGAAAGTTCTGGATGCGGCCAACCTTAACGTTCGGACTGTGGACGTAGATCCAGTTGTCGGGGAAGGGGTCAGGGCTGTCCAATACCAATGTAACGATAAGGAAATCGCGATACTTCAGCTTGTCGGCGGCATCGCGCACAGGCTGGGGAGGGGGCGGATCGAACGCCTCAATCAGGTCCTTCAGTGCCATCGAATTGATGAACTCGTCGCCTTCGACGTGGCGCGTATTTCCGTCCTTCGTCTGCATTTCCGCTGATGTGACGCGATTGCCATCGCGGACGATTCGGATAGCGCGAATGCCCTTCTCCACGGCTCCGCCATTTTCGTCGATATGGTCGGAAGTCAATTCCCACATCTGCCCCGGACCAAGCCGCGGATACTGGAACTCCTCGATCAGGCTAGCGGTGTCGTTCGAGCCGGAGACGGCATTCCAAACGGCTTTCAGCAGCGACAGATTCTTGATCCGTTGCGCCGCCCAGTCGGCGCGAATTTGCGTTGGCGGTATTCCCCAAACCTTTTCGGTGTAGCTGCGAAAGAAATGCATGTAGAGCCGCCCACCGAAACGGTTCTGTACCCATTCTTCCAAGCTGTCTTCGACCTTGTGCGGCTTTACCTGCCACTTCAGATAACTCAGGAGAATGCGCGCCGATTCGTAGACCCCGATATTGGACAACGCGTTGAAGATCCGAAGTGGGTAGTCGAAGTAGCGTTCACGATAATAGATGCGGCTTTGTCGCGGGACGGTGATGAATTCGTCCTTCAACACTTCCCGCCACATTGCCTCGACTTCGCCGACCTTGGTGAAGAAGCGATGTCCGCCGATGTCGAAGCGATACCCTTTATAGCTTTCTGTGCGCGCAATACCTCCGACGATATCGCCTGCTTCGAAAACGAGCGGTCGATATTCATCCGAGCGCTTCAGCAGCTCGTATCCCGCGGTCAATCCCGCCGGACCACCCCCGATGATAACTACGTCGCGTTTTGCCTGCGTCGTCATGAAAGCCCCTAATAATAAATGTTAGCCGACGTTGCCCCCGGGAAATTCAATTCGAATTACGCTGTCGGTAGAAGATTTTGCCCAGTTTGTCGCGACTTTACGACCGAATTGTTTCAATCTGAGCGGATCGGACACTATTCTTTGAAATTCGTTCCGACGTCAGCTACCCTGGAATTTCCAAAAGTGCCCAGCAGATGGAGGTGGCAATGCCCAGCATCGAGGTTTCGATGGACCATCCGTCGCTAGCAATCATCGTGCCGACCTTTAACCGACCGGACAAGGTCGGACGATGTCTCATCTATCTTGAGCAGCTAGACGGAGGGCCTTATCGGACGATCGTTGTCGATGACGGAAGTCCACAGGATCTTTCGCCGATCTGCGACCTTTATGACTGGGTCACTCTGGTCAAACAGAGTAATGCCGGCCCCGGAGCCGCTCGAAACACAGGGGCGAAAATGGCGGAAGATGTGGAGCTCCTCGTTTTTACCGATGACGACTGCCGCCCTCGTCCAGACTGGGTGACGCAGCTCGTGGCCGCGCAGGCAGGCGAGCCGCAATTGCTGGTGGGCGGTAGGGTGGAAAATGCGCTACCCGGCAACGTGTTTTCCTCCGCCAGCCAATCGTTATGCTCGTTTTTGTACGATTACTACCACTCTCACGGCAGCGAGATGACCTTCTTTACGACGAACAACATGGTATGCCGCCGCGAGGATTTTCTGGCGATCGGCGGATTCGATACCGATTTCGCGGTCGCTTCAGAGGACCGCGATTTCAGTCTGCGCTGGAAGGCCAGCGGCGGGAGGTTGGCGTATGAAATTCGTGCCGTAGTCGATCATGCGCACGACCTCTCGTTAACGTCTTTCTGGAATCAGCACAGCAATTACGGAAGAGGCGCGCGCAAGCTGCATACCACAATGGACCGTCGCGAGGATGATCGCCCGAAAATTGAGAATTTCGGCTTTTATTTCGGTATGCTCACCTATCCCCTGCGTGCGCGATTGCGGCGACCAATGACCCAGGCCGTTCTCGTAGGGCTTAGCCAGCTTGCCATGGTTGCTGGCTATGCGAAGGCATTGCGCGAAGAACGTCGGACGTGAAACTGAATCAATGGCGGAAACGGACGGTAGGGGTCAAGCCAGTCACGGCCCCACCGCCGCCGCCGTACTGGTCATTTAAAGGTTTGCTGATGTCGCTTGTCGCGGCAATTCTTCTCAGCTGGCCGATGGCACTTACCAATGGTCCTCTGGTCTATTCCGATACCACCAGTTATTTTCTGCTCGGCGAAAAGATTTTCGCCGTGCTGGAAAACAGGATAATCCCCCATACCGAAGCGGTTGGCGGGGAAGCGGAGCGCGCGCCCTTAGGCTCGGGTACGGAAGGGATGAAGCTTCGCTCCATTCCCTATTCGATCTATATCTACGTCACGGCTGGGTCGCCGCTCGGCCTCTGGATTACCTGTCTGATCCAGGCGACGATCGTTCTTTTCATGACCGCCGCACTTATCCCGGAAATGGCGGCATTCCGACGTAAGCGTTTTGTCGTAGGTCTCGTCGCCATCGGTGTTCTTTCGAGCCTACCGTGGTTCGTGTCCTACGCGATGCCCGATCTGCTCGCTGGGCTTGTCGTCGTCTTTTACCTGCTGATGCTGCGGCAAGTCGATGGATTAGATGCGAAAAACCGAGTGGTCCTAGCCGGGCTGGCGACGGCGGGGGTGCTCGCCCATTATGGAAATATTCCTCTTGCAGCAGGTCTCGGCATCGCCGTCATCGCTTGGCGTTGGTTCGAGAAATCACTGACCGGTTGGATTGTCGCGCTGTGCCTTGCCCCGGTCGTTTTGACGGTGGCGTTCAACGTGGCCAGCGGCAAAGCAAGCACGGGGGAGGAAAGTATCGCTCCCGCTCGCCTCCCGATCCTCTTGGCGCGTTCGCTGGAGGACGGACCGGCGCGATGGTATCTCGAGGATGCCTGCGAATCCGATAAATATACCATTTGCGAGTTGTCCGAGACGATCCCGGACAATGTAGGCGGCTTTCTTTGGGGCAGTAGCGGTTTTCGCTTGGCAAACGACGCTCAAGTCGAAGCGATCCGCGCCGAAGAAGGCGAAATCCTCTTGGAGGCATTCAAGCGATATCCTTTCGCTCAGATCCGCGCTTTGTTTGGAAATGCTCTTTTGCAAACTGTGTCTGTGGGAACAGGCGAGCTTTGGCCGCCAGATCCAAGCTTTGAAAGGGGACTCGCCGATAGTGCGACAGATTTAGCCACCAGAGCCGAGAACGACCATGTCCTTCAGACTTTCGATACTATCGTACCCGTCGCGACGTTCCTTGCCGTCGTCTTGCTAGCGCTCGCGGCGGTAAGGCGCGGCATATCCTATTCCTGGATGGTGGTTGTCGCTTTTTCCGTTTTGGCGCTGCTACTGAATGCAGCCATCTTCGGGGGCCTCTCGGCTCCGGTGGATCGATATCAAAGCAGGATTATCTGGCTGCTTCCGACCGTGCTCTTTCTTTCACTTTGGGGCAACCAAGGTAAGTCCCGCTCTCAGCACACGAGCTTATGGCAAAAATGGTCGGGGAGACAGGATTCGAACCTGCGACATCCTGCTCCCAAAGCAGGCGCG
>NZ_JBELMO010000046.1:0-27407 GCF_042095715.1 Qipengyuania sp.
GCGGCTACAACACCGGCGGTTGCCTGCACTTCGTCATCAATAACCAGATCGGCTTCACCACCAGCCCGCAGTTCGGTCGCTCCAGCCCCTATCCCAGCGATGTCGCGAAGGGCGTGATGGCGCCGATCCTGCACGTCAACGGCGACGATCCCGAAGCGGTGACTTTTGCCTGCAAGCTGGCCGTCGAATACCGTCAGGTCTTCGGTCGCGACATCGTGATCGACATGTGGTGCTATCGCCGCTTCGGCCACAACGAGGGCGACGAGCCCAGCTTCACCCAGCCGATGATGTACGATCGCATTCGCAAGCACCCCAAGGTCAGCGAGCTTTACGCCGCGCGGCTGGAAGAGGAAGGCGTGATCGAAGATGGCTACGCCGACGGGCTGATCGACGAATTTACCGATAGTCTGGAGAAAGAATTCTCCGCCGCCAAGAGCTATCGTCCGAACGAGGCGGACTGGTTCGGCGGGCGCTGGGCGGGCCTCAACAAGCCCGCCGATCCGGAGAATGCGCGGCGCAGCGTGGAGAGCGGAATCGGCGACAAGCTGCTCGCCAGCCTCGGTCGCACGCTGACAACCGTCCCCGACGATCTCACCGTGCACAAGACGCTGAACCGCGTGATCGACGCCAAGCGCGAGATGTTCGAAAAAGGCGAAGGCTTCGACTGGGCGACGGCAGAGGCGCTGGCCTTCGGCAGTCTCGTGACCGAAGGATATGGCGTGCGCCTGTCCGGTCAGGATTCCGGGCGCGGTACATTCAGTCAGAGGCACGCGGTGTGGGTCGATCAGACCGACGAGCGAAAATATATTCCGCTCGCCACGCTGCCGCATGGCAAGTTCGAAGTCTATGACAGCCCGCTGTCCGAATATGGCGTGCTCGGCTTCGAATACGGCTTTGCCATGGCCGATCCGAAGAGCCTAGTAATGTGGGAAGCGCAGTTCGGCGATTTCGCCAATGGCGCGCAGATCATGATCGACCAGTTCATCGCCTCGGGCGAGGTGAAGTGGCTGCGCGCGAACGGCCTCGTTATGCTGCTGCCGCACGGTTACGAAGGACAGGGTCCGGAACACAGCTCCGCGCGGCTCGAACGCTTCCTGCAACTGTGCGCCAACGACAACATGTGCGTGTGCAACATCACCGTGCCGGCCAATTACTTCCATGTACTGCGCCGTCAGATGCTGCGCCCGTTCAGGAAGCCTCTGGTCATCATGACGCCCAAGAGCCTGTTGCGGCATCCCATGGCGAAATCCACGGCAAACGAATTTACCGGCGAGAGCCATTTCCGCCGCATCGTTTCCGATACGAAGACGATCGCCGACGACAAGGTAAAGCGCCTCGTCCTGTGCAGCGGGAAGGTGGCCTACGACCTCATTCAAAAGCGCGACGAGGAAGGGCTGGACGATGTGTCGATCGTGCGGATCGAGCAGCTTTATCCCTTCCCCGGCGATCCGCTTGCGGCCCGTCTGGCGAAGATGACCAATCTGGAAACCGTCGTCTGGTGCCAGGAAGAACCCAAGAATAACGGCGCCTGGTTCTTCGTCGATCGCCTGATCGAAGAAGCGGCGGAAGCAGCCGGCAAGCAGGGCATGCGCCCCTCCTATGCCGGGCGCGAAGTCGCCGCCAGCCCGGCCACCGGCCTCGCCAATCGCCACAAGGTTCAGCAGGAAGCGCTGGTTTCCATCGCTCTCGGCCTGGCCGACGGCGGCGCTGCGGCCCGCGGCAACTGATACCCATCATTCGGACCTGAAAGAGACCAGAGAAACCAAATGGCCCAGGACATCACAGTACCCACGCTCGGCGAATCCGTGACCGAAGCCACCGTCGGCGAATGGCTCAAGCAGCCGGGCGACGCGGTGAAGCAGGACGAGCCCATCGCCAGCCTGGAAACCGACAAGGTCGCGGTCGAGGTGCCAAGCCCCATTGCCGGCGTTCTCGGCGAACTGAAAGTGGCCGTAGGCGATACGGTTGAGGTCGGCGCCGTGCTCGCCACCGTCGAAGCGGGCGATGCGCCCGCGGCCAAGAACGAGCCCAGCAAGGACGAAGCGCCGAAGGCGTCGGTGCCTGACAAGGGCGTCGAGAAAGCCGCCCCCGCGCAGGCCAAGGAAGCGACCGGGACCGAAAGCGGTGGCGGAGGGAGTGGCGGCGATGCCGTCACCATGTCGCCCGCCGTGCGCCGCGCGGTGCTGGAACACGGGGTCGATCCCACCCAGATCAAGGGCAGCGGCCGGGATGGCCGGCTGACCAAGGAAGACGTGCTGGCCGCGGCGCAATCAAGGAAGAGCGAGCCGGCCCCGACGCCCTCGCCCGCCCCGGCGCCCGCACCGGCCGCAACCGCTTCGGGCGAGCGCCGCGAGGAACGCGTCAAGATGACGCGGATGCGCCAAACCATCGCCAAGCGGCTGAAGGGCGCGCAGGACAATGCCGCGCTGCTCACCACCTTCAACGATGTCGACATGTCGGCGGTGATGGAAACCCGCAACCGCTACAAGGACCTGTTCGCCAAGAAGCACGACATCCGCCTGGGTTTCATGGGCTTCTTCGCCAAGGCGTCCTGCCTCGCGCTGAAGGACGTCCCCAGCGTCAACGCCTATATCGAGGGCGACGAGATCGTTTATCACGACTATGTCGACATCTCGGTCGCGGTCAGCGCCCCCAACGGGCTCGTAGTGCCGGTGGTGCGCGATGCCGACAAGAAGGGTTTCGCGCAAATCGAGAAGGACATCGCCGACTTCGGCGCGCGCGCCAAGGACGGTACGCTGACCATGGACGATATGAAGGGCGGCACCTTCACGATCTCCAACGGCGGTGTGTTCGGATCGCTGATGAGCACCCCGATCATCAACCCGCCGCAGAGCGCCGTCCTCGGCCTCCACCGTATCGAGGACCGCCCGGTGGCGATCGACGGCAAGGTCGAGATCCGCCCAATGATGTATATTGCGCTGTCCTATGATCACCGCCTGATCGATGGACGCGAGGCCGTGACCGCGCTCAAGATCATCAAGGAAGCGATCGAGGATCCTGCAAGGATGCTGATCGATCTGTAAGGATTTTCCAATGGTTATCATACCGCGCCTCCCCCTCGCCGCCACCCTCGTATTGGCGCTCGCCGCCTGCGGGCAGAGCGATGTGGGAGCCGGCGGTGCGGGCGCGGAAGGCAGCGGGGGCTTGACCGCTCAGCTCAAGGCCAGTTGCGTCCGGTACATGGATGACGGCGGCCCCTTGGCGGAGGTCGGCGACCAGATCTGCGATTGCGCCAGCCGCCGCGCGCGCGAGGAACTGAGCGTGACGGCGCTCATGAGCGGAGACGATTCCGCGCTTCAGACTATCATTACGCAATGCGCCGACGAGGCCCTGGGGCTTCGTGGCGATGCGAAAACGAACAAGGCAGAAAGCTGATGAGCAATACCCAATACGACTACGACGTTCTCGTCATCGGAGCCGGCCCGGGTGGCTATGTGGCCGCGATCCGCGCCGCGCAGCTCGGGCTCAAGACGGCCTGCGCCGAAAGCCGTGACACTCTGGGCGGCACCTGCCTCAACGTCGGCTGCATCCCGTCCAAGGCGATGCTCCACGCCAGCGAATATTTCGATGCGGCGTCGAACGGCACGATGGAGAAGATGGGCATCGAGGTGAAGCCCACGCTCAACCTCGACAAGATGCATGCCCAGCGCCTCGACGCGGTCGAGGGACTGACCAAGGGCGTGGCCTTCCTGTTCAAGAAGAACAAGGTCGACTGGCTTCAGGGCCATGCCGCCTTCAAGGACGCGCACACCGTCGAGGTGAACGGCGAAACCAAGACGGCGAAGAACATCGTCATCGCCACCGGCTCCTCCGTCACCCCACTCCCCAATGTCGAGGTCGACAATTCCCAGCACATCGTAGTCGACAGCACCGGCGCGCTGGAACTACCCGAAGTGCCGCAAAAGATGGTCGTGATCGGCGCGGGCGTGATCGGGCTGGAACTGGGTAGCGTGTGGCGCCGCCTGGGCGCCGAAGTCACCTGTATCGAATTCCTCGACGAAGTGCTGCCCGGCATGGACGGCGACATCCGCAAGGAAGCGCGCAAGGTCTTCAAGAAGCAGGGCATCGACTTCAAGCTGTCGACCAAGGTGACCGGCTGCACCGTCAAGGGCAAGAAGGCGGTGCTGACCATGGAACCGGCCGCAGGCGGCGAGAGCGAAACGCTGGAGGCCGATTGCGTGCTGGTCTCCATCGGCCGCAAGCCCAATACCGACAAGCTTGGCCTCGATGCCATCGGGCTCGAACTCAACAAGCGCGGCCAGATCGAGACCGACCACAATTTCTCCACCAAGGTCGATGGCGTGTGGGCCATCGGCGATGTCATCCCCGGCCCCATGCTGGCGCACAAGGCGGAGGATGAAGGCATCGCGGTAGCCGAAAACATCGCCGGCCTCACCGGCATCGTGAACCACGATGTGATCCCCAGCGTGGTCTACACCTGGCCGGAAATCGCCGGTGTTGGCCTGACCGAGGAACAGGCGAAAGAACAGGGCGACATCAAGGTCGGCAAGTTCCCGATGATGGCGAACAGCCGCGCCAAGACCAATCACGAGCCCGATGGGCTGGTCAAGATCATCGCCGATGCGGAAACCGACCGCGTGCTTGGCGTGTGGGCCATCGCCGTTCCCGCCGGCACGATGATCGCCGAGGCGGCACTCGCGATGGAATTCGGTGCCACCAGCGAAGACATCGCCTACACCTGCCACGCGCACCCGACGCACAGCGAAGCGGTCAAGGAAGCCGCCATGGCGGTGACGGGCAAGCCGATCCACATCTGATCCGATGCCCGGCACCGTCGCCATCGTCGGTGCCGGGCAGATCGGGTTAGCGGCAACGCAGGCTTTTTCTTCGGCTGGATGGCGCGTGCGCGTGCTGGCGCGCAGCCTGCCGGACTGGCCGTTGGAAGAGGCACGTTTCGAAAGCCATGTCGCTGGGCGCGATACGGCCCCTTCCGCCGATGTCGTGGTCGATACGATCGCCTTCGACGCCAGCGATACCGCAAGGTACGATCCGTCGCTGGTCGGACGCCTCATCCTCGTCTCCTCGGTCAGCGTCTATCGCGATGAACAGGGGCGCACCCTGGACGAAGCCGCGAGCAACGGTTTTCCTGCGTTTCCAGCCCGCATTACCGAAGATCAGCCGACGGTTTCCGCCGGACCGCAAACCTATTCGACCCGCAAGATCGCTATGGAGCGGGACGCCATCGCCCGGTTCGGACAGCGCGCGACCATCTTGCGGCCCTGTGCGATCCACGGCCCCTATTCACGCCACCCGCGAGAATGGTGGTTCGTAAAGCGCCTGCTCGACAGCCGCGAGCAGATACCGCTGGCTTACCAAGGCAAAAGCCGTTTCCAGACTACCGCTGCGGCGTTGATCGGCGATGCTGCACTGGCCGCAGCCGAGCGCGGGGCCACCGGCATATACAATCTCGCCGACGCGGATTCGCCCAGCGTGCTCGAAATCGGGCAGGCCATTTCCAGCCGCATGGGCATGCGATGTGCGTTGGTCCCGATGGACGGGACCCCAGCGAGCGGAGCAGGCAGGACACCCTGGTCGATACCCGCTCCCATGATACTGGATGGCAGCCGTGCGGTAGAGACGCTGGGGATCGCGCCCTCACGATACGAAAAGGCAGTGGTACCTGCCGTCGACTGGCTGGCGTATCGGTCGAATGAGGGCCGGCTCACTGCGGACTGGCGCACCGCCTTCCCGCAACTGGCCGCCTACCCCTGGGACATGTTCGATTACGCCGCCGAAACGGCAATGCTGGGGGGAATGGAATGAAGGGCCGGGCAATGGCCGTGCTGGCGCTGGCGATCCCGGTCTTGGCTGGCCTGGCCTATCTATGGACGTTCGATGCGCCATCCAGCTATCTGGCGGTCAACGGCGGATCGCTGGTGCTGGCCGCTGTCTGGATCGCACTGGCGCCTCCGCAAGGTGGCACGGTCGTACGCCGCGTGCTGCTGATGTGCACATTGGTTTTGCTTTTCGTCCCGCTCCTGACCGGCCCTGCGATAGACGGTGTCGCTCGCTGGCTGCCGCTCGGCCCCGTCACGCTTCACGCCGGAATGCTCATGGTGCCGCTGCTGGTCGTGCTGCTCGGCAAGGAGCCGGAATATGCGCCGGCCCTCCTTTCCGTCGCTTTGCTGGCCGCGTTCCTCCAGCCGGATATGGCGACCGGCGCCGCACTGATGCTGGCGGCATTCGGCCTCTATGATGCGACCAAGGACTGGCGTTACGGCGCCTTTGCAGCAGTCGCCTTCGTCATCAGCCTGGTCGCAGCCATACAGGGCGAACTTCCCCCGCAGCCTTTCGTGGAGCGGGTCATTTTTCTTCTGGCGCGAACCGATCCGGTGGGCGCGCTGGGCCTTCTGGTTGCGCTGGTCGCGAGCTTCTTCCTGATGGCGAGCGCGGTGCCTGGCCCGGACGCTTCGCGCAAGGCGCTGGCGGGCAGCCTGTTCGGATTCTGCTTCGCGGGCATCGTTTCCAATTATCCCAGCGCGCTGATCGGCTATGGCGCAGCACCGATTCTCGGATACGGCCTTGCCCTCGGCTATCTGTGTGCGAAGAATCGCGACGGGCCCGCATTTTCGCGCTAAGCGGCGGACCTGGCTTGCAAAAAGGTTGGTGCCGCGTGATCAGATACGTATCGGCAGCGTCCCTGCTCATCGTGGTCGCTTTCTTGTCCGGATGCTCCAGAGGCGGCGATACGGGGCCCCCGCCGCGCGCTACTGACTCCATTGAGGTGCCCGCGCAGGAATCGGTCATAGCCGTTCCGATCACCGTCGATCTTTCCGGGCTGGCTACGGCACTCGAAAAAGAGGTGCCTCGCACGCTCTACACCATCGACCGCCCCGACGAGACGTGTGTCGCGTCGAAGAAGGTGAAGGTTGCCTTCGTCAAATTGAAAACGCCGACAATCAAATGCGACCTGACCGGTGCGGTGACCCGCGGCAAGCTCAGGTTCGAAGGGCGCGGGAAAGATATCCTGGTGACGTTCCCGGTCCATGCGACCGTGCAGGCAAAGGATATCGGCGGCATATTGAGCCAGGAGACCGCCAGCGCCGATGCCACTGCCAGCGCGCGCATGAGGATCGATCTGGACCGGAACTGGAACCCCGTGGGGACGGTCGATCTGAACTATAGCTGGACCGACGAACCGCATATCGACTTCATCGGCCAGCGGATCGAATTCACCAAGGATGCGGACAAGGAACTGCGCAAGGTCATCGCCAGGCTCGAACGCACGCTGCCTGCCGAACTCGGCAAGCTGAAATTGCGCGAGCAGGTGGACAAGCTCTGGGGCAAGGCCTTCACCTCGCTCCAGCTCAACCGCGCCAATCCCCCGGTCTGGATGCGCGTGACCCCGCAGGCGCTGCAATATGGCGGCTATACGCTGACCGGCACGCGGCTTTCGCTCGACATCGGCATGGAGGCGCTGACGCAGACCTTTGTCGGGGATCGCCCCGCCGATCCGAAACGCACCCCCCTCCCCCGCATGGCTCCGCTTTCGCAGAATGCCGGGCGCATGGTGTTCTTCATCCCCGTCATCGCGGATTACAAACAACTCGAACCGGTGGTTGCCAAGGCATTGCGAAAACGCCAGGCGCGGCCCTTCGACATTCCCGGAATAGGTCCGGTCATGGCTCGCTTCGGCGATGTGGAGATCTATGGAACCACCGGCGGGCGGATCGCCGCCGGGGTTACCTTCAGCGCGGTGCCACGCGATACCGATTATTCCGGTGCCACCGGCAAGATCTGGCTGACCGGTCGCCCGGTGAATCAACCGGGATCGCGGAAGGTGGATTTCACCGAGGTGGACGTGCGCGGCGATACCGACAGTCGCGGCGCGGACCTGCTGCTGAAACTGGCGGGAACGCCCGGCTTTTCCCAGACGGTCGGCACTGCGCTGGCTCAGAATTTCGAGAAGGATTATTCGGAACTGCTGGGCAAGGTTTCACGCGCGATTTCGGAAAAGCGTGAAGGCGACCTGATCATTCGGGCCGAGATCGACAAGGCCAGGACCGGCAAGCTCAAGGCCGCGGGACAAGGCCTGTATCTGCCCGTGTGGGGGGAAGGTCAGGCATCGATTACACTGCCCGCCCCGTAATTGCGCGATTTGGCGACAGGGGGCTTTCCTATCGCCTGCCGATCTGCCTAGGCTTGCGGCGCTATGCTTCGCTCCGCTGCCCGTTTCGCCCGCCGTATCGCCGCTGTGGAAGCACGCGAGAGTGCGGTTATTCTGTCCCCTGGACCGTGGTCCAAGTGGTCCATGTCTCGCCCGAAACAGCTCTTCGACACGAACGAATCGGGTAATGTCTGATGGCTAGGCGAATGCGAAATTTCGCCAGATGGCACATCTGGCTGGGCTGGCTCGCGGGCGTGCCCTTGCTGCTGTGGGTCGTCAGCGGCCTCACGATGGTGGCGAAGCCCATCGAAGAGGTGCGGGGCAATCATCTCCGCATCGAGCAGACACGGCAAGCGTTCAGCGGCAATCCCCGCCCGATCGCGTTTCAGCCGGACAGGTCCGCGCAGGCGGTCGAAATGCGAAGCTTCATGCAGAACGGGCGCTTTGTCACCCTGGTCACGCGGCCAGATGGCAGCGTGGACCGATACGATGCCACCACAGGCCGGCCGATGGGCGATATTACGGAGACGGAGGCCCGGGCACTGGTAGTCCGCGAAATCGTCGGCGGGGATGCGATTGCAGGCACGCGCCGCTTCGCCGCCGAGGACGCGCCGTTCGACTTCCGCCGGCCGGTCGCGGTATGGCAGGTGACCCTGCGGGACGGCACGCACGTCTATGTCGGCGAGGACAGCGGCGCGATCGAGGCCGTGCGTACGCGGTGGTGGCGGTTCTACGATTTCATGTGGGGTCTGCACATCATGGATCTGCAGACCCGCGAGGATACCCACCATCCCGTATTGATCGTCTCAGCGCTTCTTTCGCTGGGCATGGTGGTACTCGGTGGCGTCTTGATGTTTCGCCGCCGCAGGGCGAGGCCCAGCTGATGGACGCAATCATCCCGACGCCGGTTCTCGACTGGCTGGACCTGGCCGGTGTGGCCGTTTTCGCGCTTTCCGGAGCGTTGGCGGCCGCGCGCGAGCGCCAGACATTCGTCACCATGGCTTTCTTCGCCCTGATAACCGGGGTCGGCGGCGGCACGGTGCGCGATCTGCTGATCGATGCCCCGGTGTTCTGGGTGCACGATCGCTGGGTGGCGGCGGCCTGCGTGGCAACCGCGGTCATCGTCTGGGTTGCGCCACTTCATCTGTGGCCGGCGAAATTGCTGGATTATGCAGACGGCCTGGGCCTCACCGCCTATGCCGTGCTGGGATCGGCCAAGGCGCTGAGTTACGGCATCCCGCCGGTACCGGCCTTCGTGATGGGCGTGGTCACGGGCTGCGCGGGGGGCATCATTCGCGATGTCATCGCGGGGCGCCCGTCGATCATCATGCGGCCTGAACTCTATGTGACGGCTGCTGCCCTGTCGGCGGCGCTCTGCGTGGCCAGCGATGCGCTGGGGCTGGTGCGATGGGCGGGTTGGATCGCCGCCGCCACCGCCGGTTTCCTGCTGCGAACAGCCGCCATCCGCTGGCAGTGGGCGCTCCCGGCCTACAACCTGGAACGCCGCCGGTAAGCCGGTTCAGGCGCCGGGGTATTGTTCGCCGGGATAGTCGGGAAGGTCACCGTCGACCTCACCCGGTAAAGGGCCGCCGGGATAGGCCGGCAGCGCCCCCTGCTGCGTGGGCGCAGCATCCATCCGCGCGCGAGCGGAATAATAGGCGTCGTCGTCATACTGGCGATCCTCCACCCCATAGGAGGCGCCGCCACGCGCACCGGGTGCCGCATCCGTGTCCAGTCGGTCGATCCGGCCATCCGCGCCGATGGAACAATCGAAGAAGCCGCCCGAGGCCATCGAGCCCGTCACGCGCCAACCGCTCGCATTCCGCTCCACGCTATCCACGCTGGCAACCCGCGCGTTGCGTTCGATCTCGCGCACGCACATGTCGACCGCGCCGTCGATCCCGCGCGCATCGGTGCGATATTGCGGGCGCTGGTCGGGGTAACGCTGCGGATAGGGATAGCCGCGATCGCGCCGGTTGGCGCGCGAGGCGGCACTGGCCACGGCTGCGATCCCACCCAGCACCAGGACACCGGCGAGAATGTCGCCCGCATCGACCCGGTTATGGCGCCGATAACGCCCCCAACCGGAATGCTCGGCGGAGCGCAAGGCAGTCGAAGCGACGTCAGCGGTGCGGCCGATGGGCATGACCGCCGCACTGGCAGGCATCGCCAGCAGCGATGCCGATGCAAGAGCGGCAATGGAAAGGGAGATGGCCTTCATGTTTTCGATCCCCTGACGGCTCGCTCCACCACGCGAACGCTTGAACCCATTAGAGCTAGGCGGCTCAGCCTAAATCTGGGCTGAACCGCCTGGCTTGGCTGTGTGCCGTTCAAAGACCGCGGATACCGCTGTAGTCCACCCTCGCGACCCGGCCCCGGTCGATGTAGCAGGTGAACCGGCCATCATCGGCACGGCGATCATAGCGGCTGTTATAGTAGCCAAGGTCGCGCCGATCCCGGGAATAATATCCGCCGCGGTCGTAGTAGCCACCCCGGCTACCTTGCACCGTCATCCGGCCCTTCACTCTCCAGCCATAGCGCGTGTCGTCCACATCGCGAATGTCGGTCACCTGGGTGTAGCGATAGCCACGCCGGCTCGCGTCCTGACGCACGGCGCCGACGCATTGCTCGACTGCGGCGCGAGGATTGCCGTTGTAGTAGCCATATCGGCCGTCGCGGTAATAGCGATCGTCGCGGCGATTGTTGTTGCCAATCGAGGATGCAACGGCCGCGATACCGCCAAGAATAACTGCGCCTGCGATGACTTCGCCCGCGCTGATGCCGCGATTGTCGTCGTACCTGTCGCGTGCCGCCGCAGGAAGAGCCGGAACCATTACCATCGCGCCAGCCGCGAGGGTTCCGACCAATGCTTTGGAAATGGTGCTCATGATCTGTTCCTCATTTCTTTGCCGCAACCGTGTGCCGCAGCGTGATTTAAGGTATAGACCATCGACCATGCGCCTAAGCTGAAGCGCGCCGACAGCGAATGTTCATAAATAATCCACCTTTTATGAACACGCCCTCTATTCCGTTGGCGGAAGCTCAAGTCCGGTGTGATAGGCGAGGAAAGCCAGCACATCCGCTCCCTCGGCAATGATCTTGTCGGTCGGCTTCCCGCTTCCATGCCCCGCCCGCGTTTCGATGCGGATCAGGTGGGGGGCCCCATTCGGATCGACTTGCTGAAGGCGAGCGGTATATTTGAAGCTGTGGCCCGGCACCACGCGATCGTCGGTGTCTGCCGTGGTCACCAGAACGGGCGGATAGGCAACGCCCGGCCGAAGATTGTGGTAGGGTGAATAGGCGCGAAGGATCCGCCAGTCCGCTTCCTTGGACGGATAGCCATAGTCATCCACCCAGTACCTTCCGGCCGTGAACTGATCGAAACGAAGCATATCCATCACGCCGACAGCGGGGCTCGCCGCGTCGATCAGCTCCGGATTCTGATTGACGGTGGCGCCGACCAGCAAGCCTCCATTGGAACCACCCTGGATCGCGAGGCCATCGGACGTCGTGTAGCCGTTCGCCTTCAGATATTTGCCCGCCCAGGCGAAGTCGTCGAAGACATTCTGCTTGTTCGCGAGGCGCCCGCCATCGTGCCACGCCTTTCCGTATTCGCCACCGCCACGCAAATTCGCGAGCGCATAGGTGCCGCCGGCTTCCAGCCACGCCATGCGGGTTGCCGAAAAGCCGGGGGTCAGCGAGATGTCGAAACCACCATATCCGTAAAGAAGCGTCGGCGCGGGGCCGGTGATGCCCTTCTTTCGCACGATGAACATCGGGATCTTGGTTCCATCCTTGGATGG
This sequence comes from Qipengyuania sp., assembly GCF_042095715.1. GTDB lineage: Bacteria > Pseudomonadota > Alphaproteobacteria > Sphingomonadales > Sphingomonadaceae > Qipengyuania. The sequence continues at coordinate 11,953 of NZ_JBELMO010000046.1, forward strand.
ATAGAAAACCTGCGTTGCTTCGAAGCCATCAGGGTCGAAGCTCATCTTCGGTTCGGCGAAGACCTGTTGCTCCCCCGTGCCCAAGTCCAGGCGATAGATCGTCGCGGGGCGGGTGAAGCTGGTGAAGCTGTAGAAGGTCTCGTTCTCACCGGGTTTACCGGAAAAGCCCCCCGCCGTGCCCAGCTCGCCGAGCGCGATATCGCGCAGCGGCTTGCCATCGAGCGTATAGACGGCAGCGCGCGTGGTGGCATCCTTGAGATAAGTCAGCACCAGCTTGTCCCCAACGATCGACGCTCCATCGATCGGTTGTTCGGTCTCCGCCACCACGGTTGTCCATTCGGGCGTTGCGGCGGATAGATCCGTCTTTACGACGCGATAGCGCGGTGCATCCTTGTTGGTGACGAAATAGGCAGTGGTCCCTACGACATCGATCGGGTTCCAGGCGTTGTCGAAGCCGGATACTGCCGTTCTTGCGGTCCATCCCTTCTCCGTCGAGCCCTTGCTGAGGTCGATCGTATGGACCTCGTAACGGCTGTCGGTGCCGACGGACGAGATGATCGTGCCCCATTTCTCGTCGCTGCTCAGGGAAAGATAATGGCCATATTCCTTCTCATCGGGTGTGGCGTAGACCTCGACGTCCGCGCTCTGCGGTGTACCGACCTTGTGGTAATAAACAGCCTGGTTGTAAGCCAGGGACTGGAAGTCGGGCTTCTCCCCGGTGGCGGGGAACTTGGAATAAAAGAACCCCTCGTCCCCCATCCACTGAATGCTCCCGCTGTACTTCGCCCAGCGCAGCTCGTCGTCCAGTACCCGGCCGGTCGCGACATCCATCACGCGGATGATGCGCCAGTCCGTGCCCCCGTCCTGGATTTCATACGCCAGATATTTGCCGTTGCCGGATGGTTCGTATCCGGACAGCGCGGTGGCGCCATCCTCCGCCCATTTGTTTGGATCGATCAGCAAGCGCGCTTCTCCATCCCAGCCATCGCGCACGAACAGTTGAGCCTGATTGAGTAGGCCCGGATTGTAGCTGTAGAAATACGTCCCGCCCGCCCGGGTCGGGATGCCGTATCGCTCGTAATCGATGAGCTCGGTCAGGGTTTCGGTCAGCCAGTCGTGCCCGGGCAATTGCGCCAGCGCCGCCTCGGTGACCGCGTTCTGACTTTCGACCCATTGGGCGACTTCCGGGTCCTCGCGAACATCGTTCTCGAGCCAGCGATAGGGATCGGCCACGCGCTCCCCGAAGGTTTCATCGACAACATCACCGCGGCGGGTTTCGGGGTATGACATGGAAGAGGATTCCGCTGAGGCCGCTGCGGCCGAATTCGTTGACCCATCCGTTTGCGCCGATGCGGGAGAGGTTGCCAGGGCGACAAGGGATGCGGCGGTTAGCAGGCGATGCATGATTGGAAAGACCCTTCCGAGATATTTGCCCCTTCGTTCGGGGGCGTCAGGGAAGAACCTAGGCAGGTCAGGCCGCAATGAAAAGGGGCCGCGAGTTTCCCCGCGACCCCAAAATCATGCCAATGCGAAAGCGCCTCAGGCGTTCTCGTATTCGTCCTCGTCAGCGTTCATGACGGGGCCGGAATCCTGCCCCTTGGCATCGACGTCGCGGTCGACGAACTCGATCACCGCCATCTGCGCGGCGTCGCTGGCGCGATAGCCGGCCTTGATCACGCGCGTGTAACCACCCTCGCGGTCGGCATAGCGCTCGGCGAGAACGTCGAACAGCTTCTTCAGCTGCGTCTCGTCCTGCAAACGGCTCATGGCCAGACGGCGGTTCGAAAGGCCGCCACGCTTCGCCAGCGTGATCAGCTTTTCGATGTAGGGGCGCATTTCCTTCGCCTTGGGCAGCGTGGTCATGATCTGCTCATGCTTAATCAGCGCGGCGGCCATGTTGCGGAACATGGCGTGGCGGTGACCCGTCTTGCGCTGCAGCTTGCGGCCAGAAATTCCGTGACGCATTTCGTATTCTCCGTTCGTAAGGGGCCCGTGTCAGGTAGCCCGGTCCGGGCGGCAGTATCGGGTCACCGCCCATAACCCTTTATGCCGAGGGTTAGCCCAACAGCTCCTGCTCGAGCTTTTTGGCCATTTCCTCGATGTTTTCCGGCGGCCAGCCAGGGATGTCCATGCCAAGGCGCAGACCCATCGAGCTCAGGACTTCCTTGATCTCGTTCAGGCTCTTGCGGCCGAAGTTCGGCGTGCGAAGCATCTCGGCCTCGGTCTTCTGGACCAGGTCGCCGATGTAGATGATGTTGTCGTTCTTGAGGCAGTTGGCCGAACGAACCGACAGCTCCAGCTCGTCGACCTTCTTGAGAAGGTAACGGTTGAGAGTGTTGGTGTCGCTTTCCTGCACCTCGGCAGCCTGACCGATCATCGGGCCGGCGGTGGGCTGCGGGATGCCTTCCTCGAAGTGGACGAACAGGCTCAGCTGGTCCTGAAGGATGCGTGCGGCATAGGCCACCGCGTCCTCGGGCGTCACCGTGCCATCGGTCTCGATGGTCAGGCTCAGCTTGTCGTAGTCCAGTTCCTGGCCGACGCGGGCATTCTCGACCTTGTAGCTGACCTGGCGGACCGGCGAATACAGGCTGTCCACCGGGATCAGGCCGATCGGCGCATCGACCGGACGGTTCATGACGGCGGGCTGATAGCCCTTACCGGCATTGGCGGTGAGTTCCATATTGAGAGTTGCGCCGTCATCCAGGTGACAGATCACGAGATCCTTGTTCATCACCTCGATATCGCCGGAAACAGCGATATCGCCTGCGGTCACTTCGCCCGGCCCGGTAGCGGAAAGCTGCAGGCGCTTCATGCCCTCGCCTTCCATCTTGAGCGCGATCTGCTTCACGTTTAGCACGATGTCGGTGACGTCCTCGCGCACGCCGGCGAGCGAGGAGAATTCGTGCAGAACGCCCTCGATCTTGATCGAGGTGATCGCCGCGCCCTGAAGGCTGGAAAGCAGCACGCGACGCAGCGCGTTACCAAGGGTCAGACCGAAGCCACGCTCCAGCGGCTCGGCGACGAACGTCGTCTTGCGGCCCTTGGCGGCCGTGTCCTTGACCTCGAGGTTGGTCGGCTTCTTGAGTTCCTGCCAGTTCTTGCTGTTGACGGCCATGGATATCCCCTAATTCGCTGGGTAGCGCTTAAAACGGGCGGGACCGGAGCGCTTCGAAAGCGCGTCCGGTCCGTGAAAGAGCGGCGATGCGGCCAGAAACCGCACCGGCCAGGTACGGATCAGACGCGACGACGCTTGGACGGCCTCACCCCGTTGTGCGGGATGGGGGTTACGTCACGGATCGAAGTGATGGTGAAACCGACGGCGGCGAGACCGCGCAGCGCGCTCTCACGGCCCGAGCCGGGGCCCTTGACTTCGACTTCGAGGGTGCGGACGCCGTGTTCGGCGGCCTTCTTGCCGGCGTCGTCCGCTGCCACCTGTGCAGCATAGGGGGTCGACTTGCGGCTGCCCTTGAAACCCATCATGCCGGCGCTGGACCAGCTGATCGCATTGCCCTGCGCGTCGGTGATGGTGATCATGGTGTTGTTGAAGCTGGCGTTGATGTGCGCGACACCGCTGGTGATGTTCTTGCGCTCACGCCGGCGGATGCGGTTGGGTTCGCGTGCCATTTGAAAATCCTAACGTCGAGACATGGACCGCTTGGACCACGGTCCAGGACGGAAAAAACGAAGCCGGTCTTACTTCTTCTTGCCGGCGATCGGCTTGGCCTTGCCCTTGCGGGTGCGCGCATTGGTGTGCGTGCGTTGGCCGCGGACCGGGAGACCGGCGCGATGGCGAAGACCGCGATAGGAACGCAGGTCCATCAGGCGCTTGATGTTCATCGCGGTTTCGCGACGAAGGTCACCCTCGACAGCGTAGTCCGCGTCGATCGTCTCACGGATGCGCAGAACTTCCTCGTCGGAAAGATCGGCCACGCGGCGAGCGTGATCGATACCGAGCTTGTCTGCGATCTCGACGGCCGTCTTGCGGCCGATACCGTGAATGTAGGTCAGCGCGATGATCACGCGCTTGTTGGTTGGGATGTTGATCCCGGCAATACGAGCCACTTACTTCTCCATGCTCCACAGGGCCTTGCCCGAACGGGCGACCCTATCTCATCGCGAATTCATCCGTCAGCAGGGGCGCCTAACGCAAAAAGGCCGGATGGCGCGCTGATGAGGCTGCCGCCTGCCGGACCGACCCGAACCTGTCGAATGAACGGCGCGCTTAATGCGATTCCGACGCAGCGTCAACCGCCTTTCCGCGCACGCATCGACGCGACCACCCATATGGGCGGCGCGTCCGATGATGCAAGGGGTGTAGCACGAAGGGGGGCGCTGTCAAAATCTGGCCGATATCCGTTAAAAATTTGCTGTGAAGGCGCCGCCGTCCATCAGGAGGTTCTGCCCCGTGATGAAGCCGGCATGCGCGCTGGCGAGGAATGCGCACGCGGCCCCGAACTCCTCCGGTCGACCGAACCGCTTGGCCGGACCCGCTTTTTCCCGAGCCTTACGCACGTCCTCTATGGTCCGGCCGCTGGCAGAGGCAGCCTTTTCGATAATGGAATCCTGCCTGTCGGTGTCGAAGTTGCCCGGCAACAGATTGTTGATGGTGACATCGGCGGATACCAGCTGGCGCGCGACACCGGATAAAAACGCAGTCAGTCCGGCGCGCGCGCCCGAAGAAAGGTCGAGTTTCTCGATACCGGTCAACACGCTCGCCGAAGTGATGTTGACGATCCGGCCGAAGCCCCGCCCGACCATGCCGTCCGCAACCGCCTGCACCAGCGCGATCGGCGTCACCATCTGCGCTTCCACGCCTGCGCGGATTGCCTCGGCGGACAAGTCGCGAAAATCGGCGAGCGGAGGACCACCGGCATTCGTCACAAGGATATCGACATCCGCCACCTTCAACAGGCGCTCGCGAACCGCGGGCTCCGTCACATCACCGGCGATGGCCGTGACCGTCGCACCCGTGTCTGACCGGATGGCGGCGGCGGTGGTCTCCAGCACATCGCCATCGCGGCCGTTCACGACGACAGAGCATCCCGCCCGCGCCAGCGCCTCCGCACAGGCACGGCCGAGGCCCCTGCTCGATGCGCAGACGACGGCGTGGCGACCGGCGATACCGAGGTCCATGGCGCTCTACACCACCCCGAACGCGAGCATGGCATCCGCGACCTTCTTGAAGCCGGCAATATTGGCGCCCTTCACATAGTCCACATAACCGTCCGATCCTTGCGAACCGTACTCGACGCACTTCTCGTGGATGCCTTCCATCAATTCGGTAAGCATCGAACCGAGCCGCTCGTTGTTCCAACTGATGCGCTCGGCATTCTGGCTCATCTCGAGACCAGAGACAGCCACGCCGCCGGCATTCGCCGCCTTGCCCGGTCCGTACATGATATGGGCGTCGTGGAAGACTTTGATCCCGTCCAGAGTCGTCGGCATGTTCGCCCCCTCGCTCACCGCGATTACGCCGTTGTCGACCAAGGCCTTGGCCTCATCCTCGTTGAGTTCGTTCTGGGTGGCGCAGGGAAGCGCCAGATCCGCCTTCACGTTCCACGGGCGCGCGCCATCGCCATGGAACGTCGCAGACTTGAATTCGTCGCAATACTCGCTGATGCGTCCGCGGCGCTTGGTCTTGAGCTCCTTGACCCAGTCGATCTTGTCTTGGGAGAAGCCATCGGGATCGTGGACGAAACCGTCACTGTCGGAAAGGGTAAGAACCTTTCCGCCCAGTTCGACGATCTTTTCTGCCGCGTGGGTGGCCACATTGCCCGAGCCCGAGATGACGGTCGTGTGCCCCTCGATATCTTTCGACTGGTGCTTGAGCATGTTGCGCAGAAAATAGACGGCACCGTACCCCGTCGCCTCGGGGCGCATCTGCGAACCGCCATACTCCAGCGCCTTGCCCGTCAGCACGCCTTCCCAGCGGTTGGTGATCCGCTTGTACTGGCCGAACATGTAGCCGATCTCGCGCCCACCCACGCCGATGTCACCCGCTGGCACATCCGTATCCGGGCCGATGTGGCGGTAGAGCTCGGTCATGAAGCTCTGGCAGAAGCGCATGACTTCGCTGTCGCTCTTGCCCTTGGGATTGAAGTTGGAACCGCCCTTGCCCCCGCCCATCGGCAGACCGGTGAGCGAGTTCTTAAAAGTCTGCTCGAAGGCCAGGAACTTAAGCACGCTTTCGGTCACACTCGGGTGGAAGCGGATGCCGCCCTTGTAGGGGCCGATGGCGTTGTTGTTCTGGACGCGCCACCCGCGCTGGACGCGGATGTTGTGATTGTCGTCTTCCCAGCACACGCGGAAGCTGACGACGCGATCGGGCTCCGCAATCCGGCGCAATATCTGGGCAGAGTGATAGGCTTCCTTGTCCTCGATGAAATCGAAGACGTCCTGCGCCACTTCCTGGACGGCCTGGATGAATTCCGTCTGGCCCGGATTGCGTTTCTTCACGCCCTCCATGAAGCCATCAAGATCGACGTGACGATCATATACCGAAGCCATGGTGTTTACTCCCAGCCTGGCCCGGCCGGGTCGGCGCGGGCTGTTTCAATCGGTTGCGCGACCCGAATGCAATTCTACCCCGGTGTGTCGGCCCCCGGCTCTTCATTCGTGGTGGGGGCGTCCAGCGAACCGAGATGCGCCTGAAGGCCGCGAAGCTGCTCACTCATGACAGCGTCCACGGCTTTCGAAATCTGCGGGATCTCATACCGCATAGGGCCGCCGACATTGTATTCCCACAAGATGCGGGTGCCGCCGTCTACATCCTTGAGAGTGATCGTGAGAACGCCGGTCGCGGGTTCGCCTTGCAGGGGCCCGAGCCCTCCGCGCATGCGCAGCACCTTGAGCGGGAAAGCCTGGACCACAACCGCATGCCGCGCGCTGCCCTCCATCGGGGAGCCGCCCGCACCGTCGTCGCCCGGAATGCGCTCACAGAAACAGCCGCCCGCCTGCGGAGTCAGAGTGAGATTCGCGGCATCGCCCGACCAGGTATGGCTGGAATTCCACCACTCGCCGGGCTTGGTCAGGGCGAGCCAGGTTTCCATTGGGCTAGCGGCGACCGTTGCGGTGTCGCGGGTCACGAAGCCATCCGCGCTGGTTTCGACCACTTCGGCACGAAGCGGTGTGGCGGCGAGCGCGACAATGGAAATCATCGTCCAGCGATGCATGGTTTCCCCCGTCCCTTTCACGCCAGTCTAGGCGGTTCGCGGCGGGATGAAAAGCAGCTTTCGGATCAGGCGAGGATCGTGTCGATCGCTTGGGTGACATCCTCTATAGAGGCCATCCCGTCGACCCTGCTCACGATCCCGCGTTCTTCGTAAAGCGGAAGGATCGGCGCGGTCTTGGCGCGATATTCCGCCATTCGCGTGCGCACGGTCTCCGCATTGTCGTCAGGGCGCCGCTTGAACTCGGTCGAACCGCAAACGTCGCAAACCCCGTCGACCTTGGGCCGGTTGAACACATCGTGATAGCCGGTACCGCAATTCGCGCAGGTAAAGCGGCCCGTGATGCGCTCAACCAGCGCATCCTCGTTCACTTCGAGCTCAATCACGTGGTCCAGCTTGCGCCCGTGACCGGCAAGAATCTCGTCCAGCGCGGCGGCCTGTGCCGCGGTCCGCGGATAACCGTCGAAGATGGCCCCCGTCTCGCTCCCCATGGCGGTCAGTTCGGCATCGATCAGCGCGGAGACGATCTCGTCGGACACGAGCTCACCCCGATCCATGATGGCCTTCGCCTGCAACCCCACCGGCGTCGCCGCCTGCACGGCTGCCCGCAGCATGTCTCCTGTCGAGAGCTGCTTCATCGCATGCTCCGCCTCGAGGCGCTGCGCCTGAGTGCCCTTCCCCGCCCCCGGCGGACCTAGAAGAATGATGTCCATGCGCCCCTCGTTCCCTCGCTGAGCTCGTCCGGCGCGCGCAGTTAGCGCAGGCGGCCCTTCAGTTTAGCCTTCTTGATCAGGTCGCCGTACTGATGTGCCAGCAGGTGCGACTGGATCTGAGAAATCGTGTCAACCGTCACATTGACCACGATCAGCAGGCTGGTGCCACCCAAAAAGAGCGGAATGCCGGTACGCGCGATCATGTATTCCGGCACCACGCACACGATCGTGAGATAGATCGCGCCGATCACGGTGATGCGGGTCAGAACATAGTCGAGATATTCCTCGGTTCTTTTGCCCGGGCGGATGCCCGGAATGAAGCCGCCGTTGCGCTTCAAATTCTCCGCGGTTTCCTCAGGGTTGAAGACGACCGCAGTGTAGAAGAAGCAGAAGAAGATGATGCCGATGGCGTAGAGCAGCATGTAGATCGGCTGCCCGTGCTGCAAATACTGGTTCAGCGTCACGATCAGCTGGCCGGAAAAACTCGTGGTGTCCACGTCCTGCCCGGCGAACTGGGTGATCGTGAGCGGCAACAGCAGCAGCGAGCTGGCAAAGATCGGGGGAATGACGTTGGCCGTGTTGATCTTGAGCGGCAGGTGGCTGCGATCCGCCTGCATGCCCCGCGCGGTGGCGCGCTTGGGATACTGGATCAGCAGACGCCGCTGCGCCCGCTCCATGAAGCTGATGAACAGGATCAGGATAACGACCATCACCAGGAAGCCGATGATCAGCCCCGGCCCGATCGAACCGGTCCGGCCGCCTTCGAAAAGATTGCCCGCGAACTGCGGAAACTGCGCGACGATGCCGGCCATGATGATGAGTGACACGCCGTTACCGATGCCGCGACTGGTGATCTGTTCGCCCAGCCACAGCAGGAACATGGTCCCACCGATCAGGCTGATGACGGCCCCGACACGGAACATGACGCCGGGATCGACCACAGCCTGAACCCCGCTCGACGCGCCGTAGGTTTCCAGGCCCTGGGCCACGAAATAGCCCTGGATCGCGCACAGGAAGACAGTGCCGTAACGAGTGTACTGGTTGAGTTTCTGACGCCCGACGGTCCCTTCCTTTTTGAGGGCCGCGAGCGCGGGATGCAGCGAACTGGCGAGCTGCACCACGATGGAAGCGGTAATGTAGGGCATCACGCCGAGCGCGATGAGGCTCATGCGCTCAAGACTGCCGCCCGTGAACATGTTGAACATGTCGAGGATGCCACCGCGCGTCTGATCGGCCAGGCGCGACAGGATCAGCGGATTGACCCCCGGCAGCGGCACGAAGCTCAGAAAGCGGAACACGATCAAGGCACCGACGGTGAACCAGATGCGCTGGCGCAGCTCGGTGGCCTTGGAGAAATTGGCGAAGCTTATATTGCTCGCGAGTGCGTCCGCACGGGTTGCCATCGGTAAAAATCGATCCTGGTGTTGCGCCGGTCCCTCCCGGCTCAGGTCGGATAGATAGGGGGGCGAGGTCCGTATGTCGAACCCCGCCCCCCGTCTTTTTCGAAATTACTTGGCGCGCTTCGCCTTGTTGGCCTCGGTACGCGCAGCCTTCTTTTCGTGCTCCGGCTGCGCCTTCTCGATCACCTCGACGCTGCCACCGGCCTTTTCGACCGCCGCGATCGCGCCCTTGGTTGCATGCGCGACCTTGAAGCTGAGCTTCGCGGAAAGTTCGCCCTTGCCCAGCAGGCGGACGCCGTCCTTGCCGCCGCGTGCCAGGCCAGCGGCCTTCAGCGCGTCATGATCGAGCGTGCCCTTGGCATCCAGCTTCTTGGCATCGATCATCTTCTGGATCATGCCCACATTCACCTCGGCATAATCCTTGGCGAAGATGTTGTTGAAGCCGCGCTTCGGCAGACGCATGTGCAGCGGCATCTGGCCGCCTTCGAAGCCGTTCATGGCGACGCCCGAACGCGCCTTGGCGCCCTTCTGACCGCGCCCGGCGGTTTTGCCCTTGCCCGAGCCGATGCCCCGGCCCACGCGCATGCGGGGTTTACGGGCACCTTCGTTGTCGCGGATATCAGTAAGTTTCATAGCACTCGGTTTCCCTTTGGTTCGCGCTGGTTACGGTCGCTTATTCGACCACTTCCACCATATGCGGCAGCTTGGCGATCGCGCCGCGAACCTCGGGGGTATCCTCGAGCTCCACCACGCGATGCATCTTGCCGAGGCCGAGACCGATAAGGGTCTTCTTCTGCGCCTCGGGACGACGGATCGGGCTGCCGATCTGCTTGATCTTGATCTTTGCCATGATGATTACTCCACCATCGCTGCGGCGTCGGCTTCAGCCTCTGCCTCGCTGGCACCACCACGACCCAGAAGGTCGGCGACCTTCTTGCCGCGACGCTGCGCCACCGACTTCGGCGAAGTCTGGTCCTGCAGCGCATCGAAGGTGGCGCGGATCATATTGTAGGGATTGGAGGTTCCGACCGACTTGGTCACGACGTCGGCAACGCCCAGGCTCTCGAACACGGCGCGCATCGGACCACCGGCGATGATGCCGGTACCCGGAGGAGCCGAGCGAACGGTCACCTTGCCGGCACCGAAGTGGCCCTTGCCGTCGTGATGAAGGGTGCGGCCCTCCTTCAGCGGGACGCGGATCATCTTCTTCTTGGCAGAAGCGGTCGCCTTAGTGATCGCCTCGGGAACTTCGCGGGCCTTGCCGTGGCCGAAGCCCACGCGGCCCGAGCCGTCACCGACCACGACCAGCGCGGCGAAACCGAAGCGCTTGCCGCCCTTAACGGTCTTCGAAACGCGGTTGATGTGAACCAGCTTCTCGATGATGCCGTCGTCTTCTTCCTCGCGGCGGTCGCGGCGATCGCCACGGCCGCGTCCGCGTCCACGGCCGCCATCGCGGTCGTTGCCACCGCGGCCACGGCCACGGCCCTGGCGCGGCTGACCCTCGGCGCCCTGCGCGGGCGACTGGTTGTCGGCAGCTTCGGACGGCGTGTCGGCGATTGCCGGCTCGTCATGCTTCACACCGTGATCGGTTTCCGCAGTCGCGACGCCGGTATCGGCCCTGGCCTTCGCGACCTCGGGGGTCTCGGACACGGTGTTTTCTTCGGTCTTGTTTTCGTCAGCCATCATCAGAACTCCAGCCCGCCTTCGCGGGCGGCGTCGGCCAGCGCCTTGACGCGACCATGGAACAGGAACCCGCCGCGGTCGAACACGACAGTCGTCACGCCGGCCTTCTTGGCAGCCGCAGCGATCTCGCTGCCGACCTGCTTGGCGGCATCGACATTGGCGCCCGAACCATCGGCGCCCAGCGTCGAGGCGGAAGCGACCGTCTTGCCGGCGGCATCATCGATGACCTGGGCATAGATGTGCTTGCCGGTGCGGTGAATGGACAGCCGCGGCTTGCCGCCCGCACGGCTCTTGAGCGCGGTGCGAACACGCCGGCGGCGGCGTTCGAAGAGGGAAAGCTTGGCCATCTTACTTCTTCTTCCCTTCCTTGCGGAAGATGTACTCGCCGCGATAGGCGATGCCCTTGCCCTTGTAGGGCTCCGGCTTGCGCCAGCGACGAACCTCGGCCGCGAACTGGCCGACCTTCTGCTTGTCGATGCCCGAAATCTCGACCGTGGTCTGATCCGGGGTCTTTACCTCGAGGCCTTCGGGCACATCGAGATCGACGTCATGCGAGTAGCCGAGCTGAAGCTTGAGCTTCTTGCCCTGCGCCTGCGCACGATAACCGACGCCCTTGATCTCAAGGACTTTGGAGAACCCTTCGGTTACACCTTCGACCAGGTTCGAAACCAGCGTGCGCTGCATGCCCCAGTGGCTGCGCGCAGGCTTGGAATCATTGGCCGGATTGACCGCGATGGCGCCGTCTTCGACCTTGTAGTCGATAAGATCGGACAGACCCATCGAGAGGGTGCCCTTCGGGCCCTTCACGCTAAGCGTGCCATTGTCGATATTGGCCGTGACGCCGCTAGGGATCGCCACCGGCCGTTTGCCGATGCGGCTCATCAGAACACCTCCGCCAGCACTTCGCCACCGACGTTGTGGCTGCGTGCTTCGTTGTCCGAAAGCACGCCCCGCGGCGTCGAGACGATGGTGATGCCAAGGCCGTTGCGCACGGTCGGAAGTTCCTTCGAACCCGAATAGACGCGGCGGCCGGGCTTCGAAACGCGCGCGACGTGCTTGATCGCCGGCTCGCCTTCGAAATACTTCAGTTCGATCCGCAGCTGCGGATGCTTGGCGGTGCAGTCTTCGCTGTAGCCACGGATGTAGCCTTCGCGCTGAAGCACTTCCAGAACGTTCGCACGCAGCTTGCTGGCGGGGGAAAGGACGCTGTCCTTCTTCGCCTGCTGGCCGTTGCGGATACGGGTGAGCATATCACCCAGGGGATCGGTCATAGCCATCTGTCAGATCCTCACCAGCTCGACTTGGTCAGGCCGGGGATCATCCCCTTGTTGCCCAGGTCGCGCAGCTCGATGCGGTTCAAGCCGAACTTGCGGTAATAGCCGCGGGGGCGGCCGGTGGTTGCACAGCGGTTGCGCACGCGCGTGGGATTCGCATTGCGCGGCAGTTCCGCCATCTTCAGGCGCGCAACGAGACGTTCGGTCTCGTCGAGCGCCGTGTCGTTCGCGATCTTCTTGAGCGCCTCGTACTTCGCAGCATACTGCTTCACGAGCTTCTTGCGCTTTTCGTTCTTGTTGATCGAACTCAGTTTCGCCATGGACTTAAGCTCTCTTCCGTGTGTTCAATTCGCGGGGGCGGCTCACGCCGCCTCCTTGGTTTCTTCCTGCTCTTCGACAGGGAACGGGAAGCCGAACAGACGCAGCAGCTCGCGTGCCTCTTCGTCGGTCTTCGCCGTGGTGGTGACGATGATATCCATGCCCCGGACCTTCTCGATCTTGTCGTACGAGATTTCCGGGAACACGATCTGCTCCTTAAGGCCCATGGCATAATTGCCGCGGCCATCGAAGCTCTTCGGGTTCAGGCCACGAAAGTCGCGGATGCGGGGCATCGCGATCGTGACCAGGCGGTCGAGGAACTCGAACATGCGGTCACGGCGCAGGGTTACCTTGCAGCCGATCGGCATGCCCTCACGCAGCTTGAACTGCGCGATGGACTTCTTCGCCTTGGTGATGACCGGCTTCTGGCCGGCGATCAGGGCCATTTCCTCGGCAGCGGTCTGGACCTTCTTCTTGTCCTGGCTCGCTTCGCCCACGCCCATGTTGAGCGTGATCTTTTCGAGGCGCGGGATCTCCATGGCGTTCTTGTAACCGAACTTCTCGGTCATCGCCTTGGCGATCTCGTCGTTGTACTTCGCTTTGAAGCGAGGCGTGTAGCTATCCTTAGCCATCGATCTTTTCCCCGGACTTTACGGCGATGCGCACCTTCTTCCCGTCCTGCTCCTCGAAACGGACGCGGGTGGGCTTGCCGGACTTGGGATCGGCCAGCGCGACCTTGCTGATGTGCATCGGCGCCGGATTGCGGTCGATGCCGCCCTGCGGGTTCGTCTGCGTCGGCTTGCGGTGACGCGCGGCGACATTGACGCCCTCGACCACGATCTTGCCTTCCTTCGGCATGACCTTGGCGACGGTGCCGGTGCGGCCCTTGTCCTTGCCGGACAGGACCACGACGCTGTCACCCTTCTTGATACGTGCGGACGCCATTACAGCACCTCCGGAGCAAGGCTGATGATCTTCATGAAGCCACGGCCGCGCAATTCGCGGACCACGGGGCCGAAGATACGGGTGCCGAGGGGCTCTTCGTTCTTGTTGACGAGAACGGCGGCGTTGCTGTCGAAGCGGATCACGCTGCCATCGGGACGGCGAACGTCCTTCTTGGTGCGCACGATCACCGCACGGTGAACGTCACCCTTCTTGACCTTGGCACGCGGCTGCGCCTCCTTGACGGAGACGACGATCACGTCGCCGACGCTCGCGGTGCGGCGCTTGGAGCCACCCAGTACCTTGATGCACTGGACGCGCTTTGCGCCGCTGTTGTCCGCGACGTCGAGATTGGACTGCATCTGGATCATCGATCCGGTTCCTTCTCTTGGCTTGCCGGGACGTCCGCCCGGCAGTTCCTACGTCTAAAAACTCAGTTGCCGGCTTCGGCTACGTCGAGGTCGGCATCGACCGCCTGAACACCGCCGGCGGTGACCCGGTCCTTAACGGCCCAGGTCTTCGTCTTGGAGATCGGCTTGGTCTCCTCGATGCGCACGATGTCGCCGAGCGTGTACTCGTTGGCTTCGTCGTGTGCGTGATACTTCTTCGAGCGGCGAATGATCTTCCCGTAAAGGGGATGCTTCACCTTGCGCTCGACCAGAACGGTCACGGTCTTGTCGGTCTTGTCGGAGGTGACGGTCCCGATCAGGATACGCTTTGGCATATTACGTCCTTACTTCGCTTCGGCAGCGCGAGAACGCTCGCTCTGCAGCGTCTTGATCTTGGCGATCGTGCGACGGACTTCGCGGATGCGCGAAGGCGCTTCCAGCTGGTTCGTCGCGGCCTGGAACCGCAGGTTGAACTGCTCGCGCTTCAGCGTGGTAAGCTGTTCGGTGAGCTGATCGTCCGACTGCTGGCGCAGGTCTTCGGTCTTGGTCTTGGCGTCGGCCATCATTCGCCTCCCAGGTGAGAGCTGTCGCCGAGACGGGCGACGACCTTGGTCTTGATCGGCAGCTTCATGGCTGCGCGTTCGAAAGCCTCGGCAGCGAGCGGGCCGGGAACGCCGTCCAGTTCGAACAGGATGCGACCCGGCTTTACACGGGCGGCCCAATATTCGATCGAACCCTTGCCCTTACCCTGGCGAACTTCGGCAGGCTTCTTCGACACAGGCACGTCCGGGAACACGCGGATCCACAAACGTCCCTGACGCTTGATGTGGCGCGTGATCGCACGACGAGCCGCTTCGATCTGGCGAGCGGTGACACGTTCTGGCTCGAGAGCCTTCAGGCCATAGGAGCCAAAGTTCAGCACGGTGCCGCCCTTGGCATCACCCTTGATCCGGCCCTTGAAAGCCTTGCGGAACTTGGTTTTCTTCGGTTGCAACATGGTTCTTGCTCTACCTTAGCGCCGGTCGTTCATCGGACGGACGCCGCTGGTCTGGGCTTCCATCATCAGACGGTCCTGGGCGGTCGGGTCATGGCCGAGAATCTCGCCCTTGAAGACCCAGACCTTGATCCCAATGATGCCATAGGCGGTCAGCGCCTCGGCTTCGGCGTAATCGACGTTGGCACGCAGGGTGTGCAGCGGCACACGGCCTTCGCGGTACTGTTCGACACGGGCGATCTCCGCCCCGCCGAGACGGCCGCCGCACATGATCTTGATGCCTTCGGCCCCCAGACGCATCGCCGACTGCATCGCGCGCTTCATGGCGCGACGGAAGGCAACACGGCGGATCAGCTGGTCCGCGATACCCTGAGCGATCAGCTTGGCATCGATTTCCGGCTTGCGGATTTCGACGATGTTCAGCTTCACTTCGCTCTCGGTCATTCCCGACAGCTTGGCGCGCAGCTTTTCGATATCCGCGCCCTTCTTGCCGATGATGACGCCGGGACGCGCAGCATAGATCGAGATGCGGCACAGCTTGGCCGGACGCTCGATCACCACCTTCGAAATCGC
>NZ_JBELMO010000047.1:0-26718 GCF_042095715.1 Qipengyuania sp.
GCGCGGTGTTCAAGTAAATATCGAACTTAACGGCCATCGAGCGGCATTTTATCGAAGGGGTGGGCATCGGCCATGTCCTTCAGTTCGCCCCAGGCGATCGGCACTGCCACAGGCGCGCCGGCGCGGGCGCGGGCGGAGTAAGGGAGCACCGCGGTGCTGCCGCGCTGGTTCCGCAGCCAGTCGATGAAGATCTTCCCCTTGCGCTTGGCCTTGCTCATGGTGGCCACGAAGCGGTCGGGTTCGGCCAGCGACAGCGCTTCGGCGAACCGGCGGGAGAAATCCTTGTGCGTGTCCCACGAATGGCCGGTGTCGAGCGGCACCACCACATGCACCCCCTTGCCCCCTGACAGCATGGCGAAGCTGACCAGCCCGAGATCGGCCAACCGGTCGCGGATATCGGTAGCGGCGGACTTCACGTCCTCAAAATCTAGTCCCTCGTCCGGATCGAGGTCGAAGATCATCCGCTCCGGCGCCTCGACATCGTCCGTTCGCGATCCCCAGCCGTGAAATTCTATGGTCCCCATCTGCACGCACTGGATCAGCCCGGCGGCATCCTCGACAAAAAGATAATCCTCGCTGCCCCCGTCTTTCTCGGTGATCGGCACGTGACGGACATGGTCGCCGAAACTGCCGCTGTCGTGTTTCTGGAAAAAGCATTTCTTGGCGCGCCCCTGCGGGCAGCGGACGAGGCTGATGGGGCGGCGCGCGGCGAAGGGGAGCATCAGCGGCGCCACGGCCTCGTAGTAATCGGCCAGTTCGCCCTTGGTCTGTCCGCTTTCGGGGAATACCACACGTTCACGGCTGGAGACTTTGACCTGTACGGCCGGGTCGGGCTGGCGATCAACCGAGTGATCGACGGTTTCCGGGACCACTTCGGCTGCGGTCTTGTCCGTTCGCAGGCCCAGAAAGCTGGCGTGGCGCACGTTCCCGTCGGCCGTGAATTCGGCAAAGGCGATCTCCGCCACCAGTTTCGGCGTCAGCCAGGTGACCCCGCGCGAACTGGTCTTGTCGACCTCTGCGGGTGGGGTCTTGCGCTCCAGAGATCGCATCTTCGTCGCCAGCTCGTCGAGCATGTCGGCGCTGAAGCCGGTCCCGACATTGCCCTTGTACATCAGCTTCTCGCCTTCGTTCAGGGCGAGCAGAAGGCTGGCGAAGGGGCGCCCCTTAGCGCTCGATTTCTTCCAGCCGATGATTACGAATTCCTGCCGCCGGGTGCATTTGACCTTGACCCAATTCTTGCTCCGGCTGGAGGAATAGCGGCCGTCGATGGTCTTGGAGATGATGCCTTCCTGCCCGGCATCGCACATCGCCTTGAACAGCTTCTCGCCGGCGCCGATCACGTGATCTGCCGTGAACAAGAGAGCTTGCGCCTGGGACAGCAAGGCCTCAAGCCGTTCCTTGCGCTCGATATTGGGAAGCTTCGTCAGATCCTCGCCCGCCAGTTCGAGAAGATCGAAGGCGTGGAACTCCAGCTTGTCGGATGACTTTTGTGCCCCGTGACCACGCTTCAGTACCGCCTGAAGCGTCGAGAAATCGGGATTCCCCTTGGCGTCGGTTGCCACGATTTCGCCGTCGATCAGGCAACTGGGCAGATCCAGCGCGGCGGTCGCTTCGACCAACGGCGCAAACTTTTCGGTCCAGTCCTTCCCGCTGCGGGTATAGACCCGCACCTCGCAGCCCCGCGCTGCGATAAGCGCGCGATAACCGTCGAATTTTATTTCGTGAATCCAGCGGTTTCCTGCCGGCACGCTGTCGACCAAAGTGGCCAGTTGCGGCTTGCGAAACTTGGGCAACGGGGCATCGCGCTTGCCCTTCGCTTTGCCCTTGGCCGCGTTGTGTGCAGACGCTTTCTCCATCTGCGCGAGAAAGGCATCGCCCGCCTTGTCCTCGAGCGAGAATTGCCCCTTCTTGTCCGCGGCGATTTCGGCCATTGATCTGCCGGTAAGGACGCTGGTGAGTTCGCGGTCCACCAACGCATCGCCCGGCTCCACATGCTCGTCGTCGAGCTTGCGCAGCAGCCAGTTTTCCCGCTTCTCTCCCGGCTTTTTCTTCAGCCTTATCAACAGCCATTGCCCCTTCATCCGTTCACCCTGAAGCGTGAAATGAAGGTGACCCTTGGCGATATCTTTCCAGCTTTTGCCCTCCACCGGCGCCCACGTGCCGCGATCCCACAGCATGACGGTGCCGCCACCATATTCGCCCTTGGGGATAGTGCCTTCGAATTCGGCGTAGGACATCGGATGATCTTCGGTGCGGACAGCCAACCGCTTGATGTCCGGATCGGGGGAGGGGCCCTTGGTCACCGCCCAGCTCTTGAGAACGCCGTCCGCCTCCAGCCGCAGGTCCCAGTGCAGCCGGGTTGCGTCATGCTTCTGGACAATGAACAGATTGCCGCCGCCCGAGCCTTCCTGCTTGCCCGATGGTTCCGCCGTCTTCTTGAAGTCGCGCTTGGCGTTGTATTCGGCAAGCGGGTCGGTCAGGCTCATCGCGTATTCGCCTCCGTTTTGGGGAAAAGCCGCCGTTCGATAATTCCGAGGACGACCAGCAGAACCAGGCCGATCGCCGCAGCCGCCGTCACCAGCGGCCACTGGCCCAGACCGCATGCGATGCCCACTATTGCCGTCAACCAGAGATAGGCGGCAGTGGTAACGTTCTTGATTTCGCCCTTGGCAAACACGACAAGTCCCGCACCCACTATACCTACGAACGCTCCGGTCGCTTCGAACAAGCGCAAAGGATCGATCCGAGTGCTGCCCAACTGGTTGTACAATGCGATGGCAGCCACCGCCATCGCCGCGCTGGAGAAGCAGATGATGCCGTGGGTCCGAAGGCCGGCAGCATGCCCCCGCAACTCGCGTTCGAGACCCAAGAGAAGTCCAAGAACGGCGGCGACCGTGAGCCGTGTCAGCAAGTCGATGTCCAGCCAGTCCGCCAGAGTGGGTGCGTTGAGTTCCATCACGCGCTCTTTTTTCGCGTGCCGCCGGACTTCTTTGCAGGAGTCTTCTCGTCTCCGACAGATTTCTTGAGTGCTGCCATCAGGTCGATGACGTTCGACCCGCTGCCGCCCGCTGGCTCGTCGACATCCTCAATGATTTTCTTGCCGTTCTTGGACTTTGCTTTCTTGTCGATCAGTTTGCGCAGCGCATCGACATAGCGGTTGGAGAACTCGCTCGCGTCGAAAGGCGCGCTGCGCTGCTCTATGAGTGTACCGGCCAGATCGAGCAGCTCCTTGGCCGGTTTCTCGTCCCCGACATCGCTGAAGAACGCCTGCCCTTTGCGCACCTCGTCCGCATAACGCAGCGTTTCCAGCAGCAGGCCTTTGCCACAAGGTTTTATGGCAACCAGCTTCTCGCTTCCGCGCATCGATAATTGCCCTAGGCCGATCTTCTTCGCTTTGCGCAAGGCATCGCGCAGCACGACGAAGGCTTCCTCGGCCAGTTCATCCTGCGGGGCGACGTAGTAGGGCTTTTCGAAATACAGCGGGTCGATCTCGTGCGCATCGACGAACTGGACGAGTTCGAGCGTGCGCTTGCTCTCGATCTTGACCGCTTCGATCTCCTCCTCGTCAAGCAGAACGTAATTGCCCTTGCTGATCTCGTAGCCCTTGACGATATCGTCGCGGTCCACGGGGCCGATACCGGAAACGACCTTTTCGTAAGAGATACGCTTCCCGCTCGGTTCGTGGATCTGCCGGAAGCTGATGGCGGCTCCACTCTTGGTGGCGGAGTAGATTTCGACCGGAATGGAGACCAGCGCCAGTCTGATCTGTCCCTGCCAATAAGCGCGTGCGGCCATGCAATTTCCCCTTTCGCGTGAATCCAAGCGTTTTCAGGCCCGCAAGGTTTCCGGCTTGCCGCAGGACGCGCCGCCCCCTATCTCCCCGCCGCCATGAATCCAGACGACGAGAGCAGCAAATTCTACCATGCGGAAGAGGAGGTGGATTTTGCCGAGAAGCAGACACCGCAGACGCCGCAAACCCGCCATCCGGCTTACAAGCTGGCCTTCCAGGATCAGGATTTCCTTCTCCGCGAAGAGCTTCGCCCGGTACGCTTCCAGCTGGAATTGTTGAAACCGCAGCTATTGCTCGATGAAGCGGGGGTGGGGTCCACTCTCGTGATGTACGGTTCGGCGCGCATTCCCCCGCCCGACGCGGTGGAAAAAGCGCTGGAGGGCGCGAAGGATCTGCCCGAGGGTGACCGCAAGGTCGTGGAGCGACTGGCCGAAAAGGCCCGCTACTATGGCGAAGCGTACAAGCTGGCGCGCATGGTCAGCGAGAAATCGATCGTGGAGCAGGGCAAGCGCCAATTCGTCATCACGTCGGGTGGCGGGCCTTCTATCATGGAGGCCGCAAACAAGGGGGCCAGCGATGCCGGGGCGGAATCGATCGGTCTCAACATCGTCCTGCCGCATGAGCAGGCGCCGAACCCCTACGTGACGCCTTATCTGAGCTTCCAGTTCCACTATTTCGCGTTGCGCAAGATGCATTTCCTGCTGCGCGCAAAGGCCGTCGCCGTCTTTCCGGGTGGCTTCGGCACCTTTGACGAGTTCTTCGAACTGTTGACACTGATCCAGACCGGCAAGATGAAGCCTATGCCCATCCTCCTGTTCGGAAAAGATTTCTGGACGCGCGTCATCAACTGGGATGCGTTCGTCGAGGAAGGCACGATCAGCGCCAGAGACATCGAACTGTTCACCTGGGTCGAGACGGCCGAAGAAGCCTGGGACCATATAGCCCGTTTCTACGACATCGAACGTTAGGCCGGGTTCCTGACGGCCTGATGCCCCAGGGGGCCGTTGCCGTTCCCGAATCCCGGCGCATTCTCGATCGCCGCACGCACGAACCGGCGGGCCAGCCGTACAGCGTTAGGCAGCGGCTGTCCGTGGCCCAGAAGCGTCGCGATGGCCGACGACAGGGTGCAGCCGGTCCCGTGCGTGTGGCCGCCCGGCAGGCGGACGTCGTCGAAAACGATGGCCTCTCCGCCCGGTACCAGGAGGATATCGGTCACGCGGGCACCCTCGCCGTGGCCGCCCTTCGCCAGCACGGCGACATCGTGTCTCTCCGCCAGCTCGTTCGCAGCCGCGCCGATCTCTTCCACGCTGCCGAGCGGCATTCCGGTCAGCGCTGCCAGTTCGGGTAGATTGGGGGTGACCAGAGCAGCGATATCCATGAGCTCGG
Organism: Qipengyuania sp.; assembly: GCF_042095715.1. GTDB lineage: Bacteria > Pseudomonadota > Alphaproteobacteria > Sphingomonadales > Sphingomonadaceae > Qipengyuania. The sequence continues at coordinate 5,177 of NZ_JBELMO010000047.1, forward strand.
TGAAGGCCGCGATTGTGTCGGCATCGGCCAGCGTCGCACCGCTGGTCGCGATCATGACAGGATCGAACACGATAGGGCTGCCACATTCGGCGAGGCGCCCGGCTACCGATCGAGCCGTTTTTGCCGAACCGAGCATTCCGATTTTCACGCCGTCGCTACCGATGTCGACGAGGCAGCTTTCGATCTGGGCGATGACCATATCCTCACCCAGCATTTCGACCGCCTGCACGCCGAGCGTGTTCTGAGCCGTGATTGCCGTAATGGCGGTCATCCCGTAGCCGCCCAACATCGCGATAGTTTTCAGATCGGCCTGAATGCCGGCCCCGCCCGAGCTGTCGGACCCGGCGATGGCGAGGATGCGGGGCGGTGGGTTCATCATTGAAATCGGCGGTCCGTAGCCGCGGGGTATTTCTCGAGGAGATTTGCCGATCGCACCGGCCTGTCCATCATCTCCCCGCCGCAGTTGGGGCATAGATCGTCGAGCCATCCGCGCATGCCGCGCAGAAGGTGCATTCGAAACTGCATATGAAAGCGCCGGGGACCTCTGCCGGAAGATCGGCACCGCAGCGCTCGCAATTGGGGCGCATCTCCAGCATCAGGACGCGGCCTTCACCGCTTCGCAGATTGAATCCACGATCTGCTCGATCTCGCTCGCATCGTCGCCTTCGGCCATCACCCGGATCACCGGCTCGGTGCCGGATGGCCTGATCACCAGCCTGCCCTTGCCCGAAAGCTGAGCCTCGGCATCGCGGATTGCGGTCTTCACCGATCCGTTCTCCAGCGGAGTGGCGCCTTCGTACCGGACGTTCTTCAGCAACTGGGGGACCCTTTCGAAAAGGCTGGTCAATTCGCTAACTGGCCTCTCGGACCTGACCATCGCAGCCATGACATTGAGCCCGGCGACGAGACCGTCCCCCGTGGTCGCGTGATCGAGGAGTATCATGTGCCCGGACTGTTCGCCCCCCACATTGAACCCGCCCTCGCGCATACGCTCCAGGACATAGCGGTCACCAACCTTTGTGCGTTCGAGCGAGAGGCCGAGGCCGTTCAAATACCGTTCCAGGCCCAGGTTCGACATGACGGTAGCCACTATTCCGCCACCCCGAAGTCGCTCGCGCTGCTGCAAGCGCGTGGCGATCAGCGCCATCAGCTGATCGCCATCGACTGTTTCGCCTTTCTCGTTGACCACGATAAGCCGGTCCGCGTCACCATCGAGCGCGAGCCCGATGTCTGCGCCAGTCTCACGCACCTTCTCCTTTACGGCATCGAGCGAGGTCGATCCGACGCCGGCGTTGATATTGGTACCGTTAGGCGAATTGCCGATCGTCACCAGCTCGGCGCCGAGTTCCCATATCGCGGCAGGCGCGACCTCGTAGGCCGCCCCGTGCGCGCAATCGAGCACGACCTTCAGCTTGTCGAAACGAATATCGCTGCCGATGGAGCCCTTCACGGCGTGGATATAGCGCCCGGGCGCATCATCGATCCGCCGCGCGCGCCCAATCTGCGGCGCATCGACCAGCGATGTCTTCTCGCCCATCAGCGCTTCTATCGCCAGCTCGTCATCGTCAGACAGCTTGAAACCGTCCGGCCCGAACAGCTTGATCCCATTGTCCTCGAACGGATTGTGGCTGGCGCTGATCATCACGCCCAGGTCGGCGCGCAGCTCCCGTGTCAGCAGCGCGATCGCCGGCGTGGGCAGCGGCCCCGTCATGACGACATCCATTCCCACGCTGGTGAAACCTGCGACCAAGGCGCTTTCCATCATGTAGCCGGACAGGCGCGTATCCTTGCCGATCACCACGCGATGGCGATGGTCGCCGCGCAAAAAATGCGCCCCCGCTGCCTGGCCCACCTTCATCGCGATGGCGGCCGTCATCTTGTCCGCGTTGGTGCGTCCGCGGATACCGTCGGTGCCGAAGAATTTGCGAGACATCTCGAACCTGTCGCTGCTGAAATACTGTCAACACGGCCATGGCCGCTGAGCCATGCATTGTCACTAGCTCGGGGCGCTCGGCCCACCGCAACTTGCGCTGGCGTTGTTTCGCACAGGCGCTATCGCACCGAGTCATGGCGACGCAACTCACCCCGGACGACCAGATGGTCACCGTTCGCATTCCTGCCGCGTGGACATTGGCGGGTCTTGTGGCGGGCCTGTTTGCCGGTCTGTTGCTCGCGGACAGTGCCGCCCTGGAGCCCGTGCGCTCGATCACCGACCCGCTCGGGCGACTCTGGCTCCGTGGGCTGCAAGCCACGATCGTACCGCTGGTGGCGGGATTGCTGGTGGTGGGGATCGTCAAGCTGGCGCTCGCAGCAAAGGTCGGGGCCGCGGCCCGGCGCATGCTGGGATGGATGGCAGGGGTTCTGGTCTTTTCAGGCGTGGTCGGCGTGCTGTTCACGCCTTGGCTTCTGAGCTTCTTTCCTGCTCCGGCGGCGGCTGCCGATGCGCTGTTGGTGGGCGGCGATGCGCAGGAGTTGCCAGGTCTGGCGGCCTTCGTGGAATCCGTAATCGCGCCCAACATCGTCGCTGCTGCTGCCGAGAATGCGATGTTGCCGGTGACGATCTTCTTTGCGGCGCTCGCAATAGCCATTTCGAAACTGCCGCCCTCGCAAAGGGAAGACCTGCTCGGTCTGTTTCGCGGGCTGGCCAATGCCATGCTGATCGTGATCGGCTGGGTCCTGTGGGTCGCGCCCGTCGGGGTGTTCGCCCTGGCGCTGGGCGTTGGGGCAGCGAGCGGCGGCGCCGCCTTTGCGGCATTGGGTCATTACATTCTGATCGTGGTGGCGGCCGGGTCGCTGATAATGGCGGGGGGCTATCTCCTTGCCTCGCTTGCGGGGGGCATTTCGCCCTGGCGGTTCGCCCGCGCGATCATTCCCGCGCAAACGGTCGCGCTTTCGACCCAAAGTTCGCTCGCCAGCCTCCCCGCCATGCTGGACAGTGCGCGGCGATTGAAGGTGCGCGACGAAACAGCGGAATTCGTTCTGCCGCTGTCGGTGGCGATCTTCCGCGCGACCAGCCCGGCCATGAACCTCGCCGTTGTTATGTATGTCGCGCATCTGGCAGGCATCGTGGTCGCGCCAGGGGCGATGGTGGCCGGCGTCGCCGTCGCCATCATCATCGCCCTGGGATCCGTAAGCCTGCCCGGCACGATCAGCTTCGTGGTTTCGGTAGGCCCGATCGCGCTTGCCATGGGCATTCCGATCGAACCGCTCGCTCTTCTGGTAGCAGTCGAAATGCTGCCGGACCTCATGCGAACCATCGCCAATGTGACCATGGACGTGTCCGTGACGACGGTCGTCGACAGGAAAGCGGACAAAAACCCTCCGGACATGCAACCCTAGCCGCGGATATGCGTTGGGGTGGTGACAATCAAACTTCAGCAACGGGAGTAATTCATGGCCTTCGAACTTATCGACCTGCCGTATGACGATGACGCACTGGCGCCTGCCATCTCGGCAGAAACGCTGAGCTATCACCACGGCAAGCACCACAAGGCATATATCGACAAGACCAATGCGGCGATCGAGGGCAAGGAACTCGACGGTAAGCCGCTTGAAGAGGTGATCAAGGCAGCGCGCGGAAGCGATCAGGGCCTGTTCAACAACGCGGCCCAGAGCTGGAACCATGGCTTTTACTGGCATTCGCTCGCGGGTTCGGAAACGACTGCATCGGACGAACTCAAGAGCATGATCGAGTCCGCGTTCGGTTCGACCGACGAGTTGAAAAAGAAGCTGCAGGAACGCGGCGCCGGGCACTTTGCCAGCGGCTGGGTGTGGCTGGCCGAGAAGGATGGCGAGCTTTCGATCGAGGAAACCCACGATGGAGACACGCTCGCCGACAAGGACTTCAACCCGCTGCTAACGATCGATGTGTGGGAGCACGCCTACTACCTCGATCACCAGAACGCGCGTCCGAAATATCTGGAGGCTGTGACCGGCGACAAGCTGAACTGGGCCTTTGCTTCAGAAAACCTGGCGCGTGGTACGACTTGGGAATATCCAGCCTAAGTTCGCGCTAGCGCGAAAGATATCGGCCCGTCCCGCTTGATGCGAGGCGGGCCTTCTTGTTGGCAGCTCACACCAGTTCTGGCGTCTCGTCGGGCTCTTCAAAATCGTAAGTGAAGAGAGGCTCGCCGAATATGAAGCCAACCACGTTCGGGCGGCCGAGATGATCGAAGAGAGCGGTGAGCGTAAGCAGAATGGGCACGGACAGCAGCGCGCCCAGCACGCCCCAGATCCAGGTAAAGTAGCTCAGCGCGATGAGGATCATGACGGGGTTCATAGTGAAGCGCTTACCCAGCACGGCAGGGGTGACCACGTTGGCTTCGACCGCATGCAAGCCCAGATAGGCGGCCGCCGGAAGCAGTCCCAACAGAAGATCTTCGTGCGTTCCCAATCCGAACACCGCGAGCAGGGCGGTGGTAACCATCGGTCCGATATAGGGAACGAAGTTCATCAGCATGGCAATGCCGCCCCACATGATCGGGGCTGCCAGCCCAAACGCCCAAGCACCAAGCGCAACGAGGATGCCAACGCCCGCGTTGATAAGCGCGACGGTGAGGATGTAGCTTGCGACCCGATCCTGCACTTCGCGCAGCGCCCGCGCCGCCTTGATACTGGTACCGAAGCTGGCGCGTCCGAACAACAGCTTCTGCCTCAGGCGGACACGCGCCTCGACCATGAAAAAGGTCATCAGAAGAGTGACGATGATTTCGACGACCACGCTCGGAGTGGCGAAGGCGACGGTTTCGAGAAGGCTCGGTTCGGCGAGCACAACCTCGCGATCCTCGCTCACGCCGCTGATGGCCGCGATGCGTTCGTTAAGCTGGGAAAGCCAGGCGAACTGACCTTGTAACTCACTGAATTGCTTGCCCACTCCATCGATGAGGGTCGGCATTCCCTCGATGAGGGCCAGGGCCGGTGTGAGGATAAGCGCCAGCGCCAGCAGAATGACGCCGAACATGATGAGCAGCGCGACCGCCGAGGCGAGCGTATTCGGCAGCCCTATTCGCGAAAGGCTGTCCGCCAGGGGCGAGAGTATGATCGTAAGGACCAGCGCCGAAGCGAGCGGCAGGAAAACGACCGAGCCGATCGAAAGCACGAAGGGCAGCGCGAGGAACAGCCCGATGCCCAGAAGCATCACGAGCGCAGAGGTCAGCCGCAGTTCTTCCTGAGCGAATGTCAGGCGCGGTTTGCGCGGCTCGGCAGTGGGCGCCGGGTCAGCATCGACCTCTGTCATGTCGTCCCCCTCCGACCATCTCTAGCCGCGTGCCGCCACGCCGTTGCCGGCGGCTACATCCTCCAGTTCCTCGAGGATCGCCCGATGCGCGGTATCGTCATCGAGCGAGCGCTGCGGAATCGAACCATCGGACATCATGGTATTGAGCGCGGCCCGCGCACGGCCGACGCGGCTCTTGATCGTGCCGACGGCACATCCGCAGATGTTTGCCGCTTCCTCGTAGGAAAAGCCGCCGGCTCCCACGAGCAGAAGCGCCTCCCGGCGCTCCGGCGGGAGAGTCAGCAGCGCGCGATGCAGGTCCGCGAGATGGATCGGTTCTTCCTGCCCAGCGGGCGCTGTGAGAATCCGTTCCGCGACGTTTTCGTCATATTCGCCGCGAAAGCGGTTGCGACGCATATCCGTCAGATAGGCATTGCGCAGGATCACGAAGGTCCACGCCCGCATGCTGGTGCCGGGCTCGAACCGTTCCTGCGCCGCCCATGCCTTGAGAAGTGCTTCCTGTACGAGGTCGTCGGCCATGTCCGCCCGGCCGCACAGGCCGCGCGCAAAGGCGCGCAGATGAGGTACCACGGCCGCAAGCTCGCGCTTGAAGTCGGCTTTTTCCGCGGCCGTACGCTTAGTTTCGGTCATCAGCTATCTTTGTCGTCGAGCTTGGAAAGAAGATCGCGGAAGCTGTCCGGCAGATCTTCTTCGACAACTTCATCATAAAGCTGGCGCAAACCGGCTGTCCAGCCCGGCAGATTTTTGGACGGGCGTGGCTCTGTTTGGGATTTGGGGCCGCCCGAACCCTGGTCCTTCATGGATGATGTCATAAGCCTTGGATAATGCCCCCACGCGGCGTCCGCAATCCTGCCGACGAATTTAGCAACCCTAAGAGATTTGGGAACGATGAGGCTGTTCTTCTGTTCCCGAGAGCAGTCGTATTCGCCTAATGTCCTCGATCCGCACGGTCGCACGGCGTCGCGGACTTTGGCACGGCGCCGATGCCGGGTAGAACAGGAACCGATTATCTGACCGACGATTCAACCGCTGCCCAGCCGTTCACCCGCCGATTGCTGGTAGAACATCAACGCGCCGCGCCTGTCATCATCTTCCTTCTGATCCTGACCATCACGATCGTGAGCGTGGTGGCGATCGAGCGTGGGGAAGCGCAGCGCGGTGCCTCGCAGCGCGCCCGTGTGGCGCTGGCGGTATCCTCCGCGCTCGAGCGGCGGGCATCCATCAACGCGTCTTACCTGCGGGCCGGCGCAGCGGTATTCGCGTTGCAGGACGATGTGGCGGAACCGATGTTCAGGCGCTTCGTCACCGAACTGCGGCTCGATACCGATTACCGGGGGGCCGAGGGTATAGGCTGGGCGCCGGTGATCACCCCTGCGCAAATTCCCTCCTTCGAGACGCGGCTGAGCGAGGAACTGGGCCGGCGGGTCACCGTCAGACCCTTGCCCGACGCGGGCGATCCGAGCGGCATCCTTACCCCCGTCATGTATCTTCGCCCCGATACCGCGAGAAATCGGCTGGCCATCGGGTTCGACATGAGCTCGGAGGAGGTCCGGCGCGAAGCGATGAACGCGGCGGTCAAGGATGTGCGTCCTACGGCGAGCGGGCGGATCGTGCTGGTGCAGGAAGGCAATGGCAGTGCACCGGGTTTTATCATGTATATGCCGGTCTTCGACGATCGTGGCGGTACGCGGCGCCTGAAGGGATTTGTCTTCAGCCCGTACAACGCGCAGGATTTTCTTGATGCCGCGAGCGAGGTCGTGGACGCGGAGGGGATGCAGGTCACTCTTTACGATGGGCCCGCGGGCAGCGACACGCTGATGGGATCGGCGGGTAACACAGATGTCGATCCCGGCGAGTCGCTCGGTTCCGTAACAACGCAGGAATTGCGCCTGGCCAACCGGCCGATGACGCTGTCCGTCAGGGCTTTGCGGAGCGGGTCGTTGACTCCTATCTCGATGGTCACCCTGTTGCTCGGCCTGATGGTCGCCAGTCTTCTGATGCTCGTTTCGCGCTTGCTCACCAAGCAGATCGTCGAAGACCAGCGTGCGCTCGCCTGGTTCGCGGAACAGAATTCGATCCGCAATTCGCTTACCCGCGAGCTGAACCACCGCGTGAAGAATACGCTGGCCAATGTGCTCTCCATTGTCACGCTCACCCGCAGGCGTGCCGCAAATCTCGACGAATTCGCTGATGGGCTGGACGGGCGAATCCGGGCTCTTTCGGCCACGCACGATCTGCTGACGCAATCCGAATGGGGGACCACGCCGATATCCGCCGTGGTGGCTGCGGAGCTGGCCCCGTACACCAAGCAGGAGGATGGGGTCCTGACTATGTCGGGCCCGCCGGTGGAACTGGCACCCAACGACGCCTTATCGCTCGGCCTTGCCCTTCACGAACTTGCCACCAACGCGTCCAAATACGGCGCGCTCAGCGTCGTCGACGGAAGCGTCGAGGTGTCCTGGTCGATGGAAGAGAAGAACCTTGCCAGGATCGAATGGATCGAAAGCGGCGGACCGGAGGTGCCCGCTCGCCGCCCGCGCGGCTTCGGCACCGATCTGATCGAAAAGATCGTGGCGCACGAATTGCGGCATCCCGTGGACCTCAGCTTCAAGCCGGAAGGGGTGCGCTGCACCCTGCTGGTCCCGGTTCGCCAGCCCGTCGATTTCGCGCTCAGAACGACACCGCGCGGCGTCACCGGAAAGTAACGCCGCGCGGCGATGGTAAAATTGCTGAGCGGTCGAGTTGCCGGCGCTTAGCGGCCAGCCTCAACCCACCGCGCGATTGGATCCGAAGAAGAGAGCCTGACTGATCGCAGCGCGAACGGTCTGTTCCTGGAACGGCTTGGTTACGAGATAGGTCGGCTCCGGCCGGTCGCCGGTCAGGAGCCTTTCAGGGTAGGCGGTAATGAAGATTACCGGCACCGATCCGATGGCCAGAATGTCTTCCACCGCGTCCAGGCCGGATGAACCGTCGGCAAGCTGGATGTCCGCCAGTACCAGGCCGGGCGTCCTTTCAGCAACGACCTGCTGGGCCTGGGTACGCGTCGCAGCGGTGCCGCAAATCTCGTGACCCAGCGACTGCACCAGATCTTCCAGTTGCATGGAAATGAGAGGCTCGTCCTCGATGATAAGAACGCTGGTCGCGGTTTCGCGATCGATTTCCTCGACCGCTTCCTGAACCAGTGACTGAACCTCATTGGATTCGACGCCCATGATCTCGCCTGCCTCATCCATGGAAAAATCCTCTAGCGTGGTAAGGAGCAAGGCCTGCCGGTTCAGCGGAGTAATCGCCTTCAGGCGACCGTTGGCGGTGTCCTCCCGCGCTACAGCTGGCGGCAGATCGCCGTCGGACACCTCGAGATAGGCACTGCTCCAGACCTTGTTGAAGGCCCGGTAAAGCGGGACGCGCCCGCCTTCGAGCGAAGACTTGAGTTCCGCATCCGCCAGTGCCGCTTCCAGTGTGGCGCGAACGAAAGCGTCACCGGTTGCCTGCGATCCTGTCAGAGCGCGGGCATAACGGCGCAAATACGGCAGGTTCTTGGCAATCTGTTCACCGAGCGACATGGATATAAACCCCTCCTTGAAATCGCAGCCTCAACGCGGGCCGGGTGGGTTGGTTCCTCCCCTCAAGACGTTCGGGCGCCGATTGACAAGTCCGCTGTGGGTGGCTTTTTGTCAAAGGGGGCGCGAGCTTAGAAAAGACGGGGGCCAATGATTGAAGTGACGAAACCTATTCCGTGCGACGCATGCACCCTGGGCGCGTGCCCCGGGTTGCGCCCGCACGACCCCGACGTGGTGCCTTGGCTCGAAACCTTCAAGACCGGCGAGGTAACGATCGACCGTGGCGGACAGCTTATCGAGCAGGGAAGCGAGGGCGGCGGCCTCTTTACCGTCCTGAGCGGAATGCTGATGCGCTATCAGAGCCTGGACGACGGCCGCCGGCAAATCGTCAACTTCATGTTTCCCGGAGACCTGATCGGATTGCAGGGTGCGTTCGATGGTGTCGCCAGCCATTCGGTCGAGGCCCTGCTTCCTTCGCGGTTGTGCACCTTTGATCCGGGAAAGTTCTTCGACTTGATCGCGGCGCGGCCAGCGCTCGGCTACGACATCACCTGGCTCGCCGCCAAGGAGGAGAGGGCGCTGGAAGCGCATCTCGTCGCCCTCGGCCGCCGCTCGGCGAAGGAGCGCGTCGCTTATCTGGCGATCTGGCTGCTGAGACGTGCCGTCGCCACCTGCACGGCGGTCGGACGCCATCGTCTGGAGGTGGCCATCACCCAAGCGCAGATTTCCGACATGCTCGGCCTTTCGCTGGTTCACACCAATCGGACGATCAAGGCGCTGGAGCGCGAACAGCTGGTAATCTGGAAGCCCAACGGGATCGAGATACCCGATCTGGACGCGGCGGCGCGCTACGCCCAGATAAGCGACGAGGTCGATCGCCCACGCCCTTATATCTGATGGCCGGGCCACCGAGATATTGGCGGTGGCAAAGAGGCGCGAAAAATTTTTTTTGACAAGGGGAACCGGTCGCGTGGCGGCGGATTATGACTGTATCACCGCCGAGACCCCCCCTCCCGTCCAAGCGGCTGGTGATACGATCCCGAAAGGCCTCCGTTCAAGAGAACGGAGGCCTTTTTTTCAACGAGGTCGTTTGCGATAACGCTTGAGGGTTTGAAGGGAAGGTCGTTCCATGCGGGCGAGGGGCCGCATCGGCGCTCACGCCGAGCTGGCGATTGCAGTGGTACGAGGACTAGCGCAGGGCCGTCTTGAGGCGGGCGAGCAAACCTTTGCGACACGGTTCCCTCAGCGCCGCGATAAGGCGGTTCGACGTGTATGGCTTTTCAAGAACGCTACCCAGCTCGGCGATGTGCGGGGGGATGGCGTCGGGCGTTCCGGTCGAAAATACGATGACCGGCCGATTGGCCCCCAGTGTTTCGATCAATTCGGCGATAGCCCAGCCATCGTCGCGATCGGCGAGATGGACATCGAGAATGACGGCATCCGGCGGATCGCGGCTGAGCGCCTCCAGCGCGCCGTCTGTCGTGGCGCAGACCTCCACCTCGCTCACGCCGCAATCGCGCAGTGTTTCCTCGGTCGCGATACCCAGAACCGGATCGTCCTCGACGACAAGAACCCGGCGCAGCCGCAGCTTGTCCTCGCCGGTCTTGGTTGTGGTCTCTGCTGTCATCGTCGATTTCGAACCCGCGGCCGCGGTGTGGGGCCATGGACAGTTGAACGCTGCGCTCGCAGCCTCGGTTCCCCCGCCTGCCACGCCGAGCGCGCGCTGTGTCCGGCGCACCACACTTTTTTCAGAGCGACTTGCCGTAGATCGCGTATTCCCGGTTTATGGTGCTTTCGATCGCGTTGGCGATGGCGACCATTCCCTGATTGTCGTCGAGAATCCAGCCGATCTCGCCACGGTTCGAACCGAGCATGCCATGCGCGTTTTCGCGGATGCGGCTGATCATCATGAAAGCAAGCTGGCTGGCAAGGCGCGAGCTCTGGAACTCTTTGCGCACACCCATAAGCGGGACGCGCATATCGGAGCCGTATGGCTTGCGCAGCCAGCGAAGCAGCCGCACCCAGCCGAACGGGAACAGCTTCCCGCCGGTCTGCATCAGCATCTTGTTGATATCGGGCAGCACCATCATGAAGGCGACCGGGCGACCCTCCAGTTCGGCGATCATGTTGAGCTCCGGGCGGATGAGCGGCTTCATCTTCTTCCCCGCATAGGCGATCTCGGCGAGGGTGAAGGGCACGAATCCCCAGTTGTCGGACCAGGCATCGTTGAGGATTTCGAGGACGGTCTCGATCTCCTCGCTCCAGCGGCTCTTGTCCACCGACCGTACCGAAATGCGGGAACTGCGCTCGCCCGAGGCGACGATGCGCTGGATGAGCGGCGGGAATTCCCGGCTGATATCGAGTTCGTAGGTATGGAGCGTCTTGGCGCGCGCGTAGCCCGCCCTCTCGATCCACCCAGCGTAGTGTGCGGGATGGTGGCCCATCATGATCGTGGGGGGATGGTCCTGCCCCTTCACCAGAAGGCCGGGCTCCTCCCAGATCGACAGCGAGATCGGCCCCAGCACGCGGGTCATGCCCCAGGCGCGGAGCTGATCTTCTGCCGCGCCAAGCAGTGCGCGAGCAACCTGTTCGTCCTCGGCATCGAAGTAGCCGAACAACCCGGTCCCCGGTCCGAAGCCCTGTTCCGCCGGCATCGCCAGGGCGATTTCGTCGATATGCGCGGTGATGCGCCCCACCGGCTTGCCTTCGCGATAGGCGACAAGCAGCTTCACCTTGGCGTGGCCGAAGAAGGGATTTTTGCCTGGGTCCAGCAGTTCGAGCTGTTCGGAGCGAAGCTGCGGCACGCTGTGTGGCTCTCTGCTGGCGAATGTCCGCCCCAGGTCGACGAAGGCAGCGCGCCCGGCCTTGCCCGAAACCTCCCTGATTTCTATATTCTGCTCAGTCACCGTCGGCCTCGTTCAGACTTTGGCCAGCCCTGTGTGGCGATGGCGAATTTTGTCAAGCCGCGAGCGGATCGGGCAAGTTGATCCATGACAAGGATGCCGCGTCCGAATTGATCCACCAGATTTCGAGCCTACTATGATGACCGTGCAAGAACCGATCGATGCCGCCGCCTTTGCGCGCACCTCTTCCCCCACAGCGGAGGCACCATCGCGCACGCGCAGCCCGGATGACAAGGATATGTTGCGGGCCGCCCGCGATCTGGTGAAAGACATCTCGGAACCGCGCCCCGATATCTACTGGCCTGACATGATCGTATCCGCGCTGGTCGGCTACGCTGCGCTGGCCGGCGCGATCCTGGTGCAGCCTGCCTGGCTGGCTGTGCTGCTCGGCCTGGTGGCCGCGATGGCGCTTTATCGCGCCCTGCTGTTCATTCACGAGATTTCCCACTTCCGGCGCGGCGCGATGGCGCGGTTCGCTGCCATCTGGAACGTGCTGGTCGGCGTGCCGATGCTCACGCCTTCGTTCATGTATGAAGGCGCACATGTCATCCATCACAAGCGCACGCAGTATGGCACGGTGGAAGATCCGGAATATCTGCCGCTGGCGCTGATGAAGCCGTGGTCGCTCCCACTGTTCGTGCTGATCGCCTTGCTGGCGCCCGTGGCACTGCTGTTTCGCTTCGCCATCCTGGTGCCGCTCGGGGCGATGATCCCGGCCATACGGCGCCTCACCTGGTCGCGTTTTTCCGCGCTGGCCATCAATCCTGCTTTCCGCCGGCGCCCGGTGGAAAGCGATCTGCGGCACAAGGTCTTCTGGCAGGAACTGGGCGGGTTCGTCTGGTCGTGGGTTTTGATCGGCAGCGTTTTCGTGCTGGGGTGGAAGCCCATTCTGGTTGCGCTGGCGGTGTTTTCCTTCGTTGCGGTGGTCAATCAACTGCGCACTCTGGTCGCCCATTTGTGGGAGAACGAAGGCGAACCGATGACGGTGACGGCCCAATTCCTCGACAGCGTGAATGTGCCCCCGCCGGGCTTCATAGCCGAGCTTTGGGCGCCGGTGGGCCTGCGCTATCACGCGCTGCATCACCTGATGCCATCCATGCCCTACCACTCTCTGCCTGAGGCGCATCGCAGGCTCGTGGGTGCGCTCGGCGAGACCTCTACCTATCATGGCGCCAACCATGCCGGAATGGGCGTCCTGGTGGCCAGGATCGCACGCAGCACAATGGGGCGCCGCACGGGCCTCTGACAGCGCCAGGCGCTCTTAGGTGCGAATATACCGGGGCGGGGCTACCGGTTTGGAGTGGTATCGACCTTCACACCATCGACACCGAAACGCGCGTCGATCTCTTCCGCCGTCATGGTGGCGGTGCCGCCGGGTCCGGTGGTGACAGTTGTTCCATTGCCATCGGTCACCGTAATCCCGGGCTCGGTCCGTGGCATGGGGGAGGCTGCGACTTCTTCGCCCGATCCTTGCGTATCGACGGTGGACATGTCCATTGACCCGGCTTGTGGATCGGCCACGGCGGGGGGCGCGGCGGGTTCGCTTTCGCAGGCGGCAAGGGCCAGTGCGGCAAACACGGGCAGGGCGAAATGGCGCATAATCGTCTCCTTGGCTGGGCAGGTCGGGGGTATCGCTATCGAGTCTTCGGCGCGCTTCCGGTTCTGGTCGAAGGCAGGCTTGGCATGAGCGGCGCCGATCATTCCTCTGTGCGGATCAGCATGGTCTCGCCGATCAGCAGGAACAGCAGGAAAGGGGCGAAAGCGGCCAGGAAGGGCGGATATCCGCCGAAACCGCCCATCGCCAGCGCGGCGTTGTCGACCACGAAATACGCAAAGCCAAGTGCCATGCCGATCAGTGCGCGCACGAACAGCTGCCCTGAGCGTGCCAGCCCGAAAGCGGCGATCGAACCCAGGATCGGCATCAGAATGGCGGCAAGAGGACCGGACATCTTGTGCCACCAGACCGTGCGCAATTCGTCGGCATTGCGGCCTGCGTCCCGATAGCGGTCGATCGATTCCGAGAGCCGTCCAAAATCCTGCGTTTCGGGATCGACCCGGGCCAGTTCGATCTGCTGCGGTGCCAGGCTTTCCGCTACCGTTATGCTGGGTACGTCGCGCGATGTGGCGCCCTGCACTTCGAAGATATTGGCGTCAGTCATGGTCCAGCCCGGATTGGCATATCGCGCGGTGGAAGCGGAGATGCGCTGGATGATCATGCCTTCGGGGCTGCGGCGATAGAATGTGACATCGCGCATGCGCATCGCATTGCCGGTTCCCAGCACGGTGGCGGCGGACATGATGTCGGGCCCGGTGCTGACATAGACATTGGTCCTCACATCGCTTTCGGGAGGGATGGGGCCATAATCGACGGCCTGCCACGCCTTCAGGCTTGCCGTTGCCCGCGCGACCACGCCTTCGTTGAAAGCGAAGCTGGCGGCGCTGATCACCGCCGCCGTCAACACCAGCGGCGCCAGAACCTGATGCGCCGAGAGCCCCGCCGCCTTCATCGCGATCACTTCAGAATTCTGGTTGAGCGTGACCAGGGTGATGAGAGTCGCCAGCAGGACTGCATAGGGCAGGAACCGGGCGATAAGCTGCGGGATGCGCAGGGATGCGTAATAAAGCAATTGCGGCTGCCCGTTGCCCGCCTCCAGGATCTTCCCGCTCTGGGAGAGCAGATCCATCATCAAAAGCACCAGCACCAGCATCACCAGAACGGCCGCGATACGCGCGACGAACAGCTTCGCGAGATAAAGCGTAAGAGTGCGCGAGGGCAGGAAATCGAGGTTCATGGCTGGCGTCTCGCGCTATTCGGCAGGCATCGCTTGCATGGCGCGGCTGCGCCTGCGTCGGCCGAACAGCTTGCCCAACTGCTTGGACAGTTTCGCAAACCAGCTTTCCAGCGCGCCGATGGCCTGGCCACCCGGCACATGGGCCACGCGCCAGTACATCCAGGCAATGAGCGCGGCGAAGATCAAGAAGGGCACCCACAAGGCGAGAAACGGATCGACCCGACCGAGCGAGGCCACGTCCTGCGCATATTCGTTCACCTTGTGATAGCTGACCACCATCACCACCGATACGAACACACCGAGCGCGCTGCTGGATCGTTTGGGCGGGATCGCCAGCGCGACCGCCAGAAGCGGCATCAGAGCCATCATCACGACCTCGACCAGGCGGAAGTTGAAGGCGGCCTGGCTGGCATCGCGCTCCGCGTCAGGCGTGCTACTGTTCCAGCCCACCCGCAGCAGTTCGGGCAGGATGTACTCCGCCTCCTTGCCGCCGCGCTTTCGGAATTCTTCCACTTGTGGGAGATCGATGGGCAGGTCGTTCCGCGCGAAGGTGAAGACGCGCGGGCTGGACCCGCTACCATCCTGGACGATGGTGCCGTCAAGCAGGCGCAGGATGATGGTGTCGGGATTGTCCCGCGACGCGAGGAAGGTGCCCCTGCGGGCCGAAATGGACAAGGTCTGGCCGTCTTCCGTAGAGATTCGGGCAAAGATCCCGTTGAGTTCCCGACCCCGATCTTCACTACCGTCAATCTTCAGCGCCACGCGATCCGCGATGGTGTTGAATTCGCCGACCCGGATGGCCGCACCCAGCGCACCCGATTTGAGGTCGTAATCGAGTTCTTCGTACCAGTACCGCGCCACGGGCTGGACATAGAACACGATCATCAGATTGGCCGCCATCAGAAGGGCCGTGATGATGTAGGGCACGCGCAGCAGCCTGCCATAGGACCAGCCGACCGCGCGCATAACGTCCAGTTCGCTGCTCGTTGCCAGTTTCCGGAATGCAAGCAGAATGCCCAAGAGCAGGCCGAGCGGTATGGAAAGGCTGGTATATTCGGGCATCAGCGCGGCGAGCATCTTGATGACGACGCCGGGCGGCCCGCCCTGAACTGCGACGAAATTGAGCAAGCGCTGCAACTGGTCCAGCACCAGCAGGCTGGTCGCCAACGCAAAGACCGCAAGCGTCGGCATGATCACCAGACGGGCGATATAACGATCGATGGCGGGGAAAAACCGGCTCATCCCGCGATTATCCGAGCGCCCTTGGGTCGACCCCGAAGCACCGCTTTTAAGAAATTTGGCTCAGTTGCACTTTCGCTTCGTATTGAGCGCCGTAAGACCGAAGGCAGCCGCTCGGCGTCAACTTCCACCATGCACGCCGTCCGGAGAACATCGGGGGCAGGCTGATCCATCATCGTTCCCGCCTAGCGCCGCTCGATCGGATAGGACAGACCTTTCCTCGGTCTGTCGCTCAAGCCTTCTCCAGCGTGCATTGAAGCGGGTGCTGGTTCTGCCGAGCGAAATCCATGACCTGGTTCACCTTGGTTTCGGCCACTTCATAAGGAAAAATGCCGCAGACCCCCACGCCCCTTTGGTGCACGTGAAGCATCACCCTTGTCGCTTCCTCCAGGTCCATTCTGAAAAAGCGCTTCAGGACCATAACCACGAATTCCATCGGCGTGTAATCGTCGTTCAGCAGCAGGACCTTGTACTGGCTCGGCTTCTTGGGCTTGGCGCGAGTCTTGGTGGCGATGCCGATCTGAGCATCGTCGTCGTTGTTCAACGGAGGCTCGCCAGCACCGCGTACCGGCGGGCAGGCTGCCTTGTTCGAAGGGCGGTTAAACTGCATCACAGGCGGTAATATCGTATCGCGGCGCGCAGGCGCAAGGCGTGAGAGCGCCACATGAGCCGCAAGCGCGCATGAAAAAGGGCCGGGCCGCATTTCTGCGCCCCGGCCCTTTCGTTTCGGACCCTGATCCTGATGGTGTCAGGCTGCGGTCTTGATGCGATCCATCGCGACGCTGGCGCGGCTGGAAAGCGGCGCGAACGATTCGTTGGCCAGCTTCATCCATGCTTCGGCGCTCTTCGAAGCACGCGAAACCATGGTATCCAGATTGCGGCGGGCGATTTCGCCTTGAAGCTGGAACAGCTCGGTCGGGTTCTTCACAGAAGCCATTTTCTTCACGTCTTCGGTCACGACTTCGGCGTCCGACTTGACAGTCTCGAGAGCAGTGCGGCCCATGTCCTGCATGCCGGCGGCGAGAACCTTCCCAGATTCCACCATGGCTTCGAGATTGTTCTTGTGGAACTCGGTGACGTCCTTCGTCATCTCGGTGCCCTTGTCATAGGCGGTCTTCAGGCGGGTCTGCATGTCGGCGGCGCCATCCTTGAGCTTCGCCGTGAAATCGGTGTTCGTGGTAGCCATGATCTTGTCCTTCAATTGGGAAATAGTGGGGGCAGGTTTGGACTTCTTCGCCGCGATGGACGGCTTGCCCGGAACCTTGGATGCCTTCTTGGAGACGGCCTTCCTGGTTACCGGCTTCGCGGCAGCCGACTTCATCACCGCCGGTTTGCGACCCGCGATCTTCTTCACAACATCCGCCTGTTTCGCGGCTGCGGGCTCGTCAGCGACGGCTTTGGCCACCGCATCGGTATCTACGGCCGAAGCGGACTTTTCACTCGCGACAGGCTCGGGGGTCGCCTGTTCGGCAGTCTTTTTTGCGGCGGCGTCGGCAATTGCCATTTCCGCGACGGAGTCGATCTTGCTCTGGCTGTCAGCCATGGAAACCTCACTTTGTTGCACTGCACAATATAGTGCAGCGCAAAGTGAGGTTCAAGTCTTTTTTGTGCAGCGCACAATGCTGCGGGATTGGCCGTGGTCAGGCTGATTTAACGTAGCGTCCGGGGGCATCCTCGATCACGTCGTCTCCGCGTCCGCCGGGCTTGCGTTTTCCCTTGGCGGTCACGCGCTTGGGCGACTGTTCCTCAAGCCATGCGATCCAGTCCGGCCACCAGCTTCCCTGGTGCTCTTCGGCCCCGGCGACGAATTCGTCGAAGTTACGCGAGTTCTTGTCGTTGAGCCAATACTGGTACTTGTTGGCGTCCGGGGGATTGACCACCCCGGCGATGTGCCCCGATCCCGCCAAGACGAAGCGAACGGGGCCCCGGAAATGATCGGTAAGGCGCCAGACGCTGCGTGGAGGAGCGATATGGTCCTCACGCCCCGCCTGGATATAGCAGGGGGTCTGTACCCGGGTCAGATCGATCGCCGTCCCGTCCACGCTCAGGTCCCCCGGCTTCACCAGCCGATTGTCGCGGTAGAGATCGCGCAGATAGGACTGGTGCCATTTGGCGGGCAGATTGGTCGTATCGCCGTTCCAGTACAGCAGGTCGAATGCCGGATAATCTTCGCCCAGCATGTAGTTGTTGACCACATAATTCCAGATCAGGTCTGTCCCGCGCAGGAGGTTGAACGTCGCGGCCATGTAGCGACCGTCCAGATACCCTTCCGGCGTGAGCGTTTCCAGGGTCGCAAGTTGCGAATCGTCTACGAAATTGAGCAAGTCGCCCGCTTCCTCGAAATCGACCTGCGCGGTGAAAAAGGTGGCGCTGTTGACCTTGTCCGCCTCGCCCCGCTCCGCCAGCACCGACAGCGATGCGGCCAGCGTCGTCCCCGATACACAATAGCCGATGGTGTTGACGCTGGGTACGTCGAGCCGCTCACGAATATGGTCGATGGCGGCGAACTGGGCGCGCACGTAATCGTCCCAGACCACATCCTTCATGCTGGCATCGGCGGATTTCCAGCTCACCATGAACACGGTGACGCCCTGTTCCACAGCCCAGCGCACGAAGCTCTTCTTGGGATTGAGATCCAGGATGTAGAAGCGGTTGATCCACGGCGGGAAGATGACCAGCGGCGTCTCGAACACCTCTTCGGTGGTGGGCGAATACTGGATCAACTGGAACAGGGGAGTCTCGAACACGACTTTCCCCGGCGTGGCTGCAATGCTTTCGCCAAGGGCGAACTGGCTCTCGTCGGTATGGGTAAGTTGCCCCTTCCTTAGATCGGCGAGCAAATGCTCCATGCCCTTGATCAGATTTTCACCGCGGCTCTCGATCGTGCGTTCCAGCACGACGGGATTGGTGAGCGGGAAATTCGAAGGGCTGAACGCTTCTGTCACGGACTTGGTGGCGAAGCGCAGCTTTTCCCGCTGCGCATCGGGAAGATGGTCCATATTCTCGACCATCTCCTCCATGCGCTCGCAGACCATCAGATAGCTCTGGTGGATCAGCGCAAAGGCCGGGTGGGCACGCCAGCGTTCATCGGCAAAGCGTTTGTCCTGGCGCGGCATCGTGCCATCGCCTGCCATCGGGCCCATGCCGAAACTGCCGAGCACACTCTGCCACAATTCCAGGCCTTCGTCCCACATCGCCTTCTGCTTGTCGGGATCGGCGAGGGGCATCTGCCGGTACCAGCTTTCCGCGAGCGCCATCCAACGCGAAGGATCCATGAAGGCCATGGCGTTGTGCGGATTGGCGGCCTGTTCGGCGGTATATTCCAGCCACAGGGTCTGCAGCCGTGTGCCCACCTGGGTCCAGTGCTGCATTTCCGCCGGCGTCAGCGCTCCCGCGCCCGGCAATGCGTTCACCGGCCCGAAGAACGCTTTCATCATCTGCGCAGGGCCTTCGTAAAGGCTGGTTAAGGGATCGGGGGAGTGTTTGTCGTCTGTCATCGGGCCTCCATCGGGCATGTCTCTCCGTCCCTACCAATGCAGAACCCACCGCAAGGGTTGCACGATCGGGCGAACGCGATTGCGCCTATCTGCCGATTGCTTCACATTGGCGAAGACCTTACGCGCCCAACGGACCCATCATGTCGCAAGAATTCTACCGCATCAAACGCCTGCCCCCCTATGTCATCGCGGAGGTTAACGCGTTGCGTCACGCGGCGCGCCAGAGCGGACGCGACATCATCGATCTGGGGATGGGCAATCCGGACCTGCCCCCTCCTCCGCACGTGATCGACAAACTTTGCGAGGTTGCGCGTAAGCCCGACGCGCACGGCTATTCGCAGTCCAAGGGGATTCCCGGCCTTCGCCGCGCTCAGGCCAATTACTACGAGCGGCGCTTCGGGGTTAGCGTCGATCCCGAAAGCGAAGTCGTCGTCACCATGGGATCGAAAGAGGGGCTGGCGAGCCTGGCCACCGCGATCACCGCGCCGGGCGATGTGGTGCTGGCGCCCAACCCGAGCTATCCGATCCACACCTTCGGCTTCATCATTGCGGGCGCCACGATCCGCAGCGTGCCCACGACCCCTGACGAGCGGTATTTCGCCAGTCTGGAAAAGGCGATGAGCTTTACCGTGCCAAGACCCAGCATCCTGGTGGTGAATTATCCCAGCAATCCCACGGCCGAAACGGTAGACCTCGCCTTTTACGAACGGCTGGTTTCCTGGGCGCGGGAAAACAAGGTCTTGATCATCTCCGACCTCGCTTATTCGGAACTCTATTACGATGGCAATCCCACGGTCTCCATCCTGCAGGTGAAGGGTGCGAAGGATGTGGCGATCGAATTCACCTCATTGTCGAAGACATTCTCCATGGCCGGCTGGCGCATGGGCTTCGCGGTGGGGAACAGGGATTTGATCGCTGCCATGACGCGGGTGAAGAGCTATCTCGACTACGGTGCCTTCACACCCATCCAGGCCGCCGCCTGCGCGGCGCTGAACGGCCCGCAGGACATCGTGGCAAAGAACCGCGAACTCTATCACAAGCGCCGAGACATTCTGGTGGAGACATTCGGCCGCGCGGGCTGGGACATCCCGCCGCCGCCCGCCAGCATGTTTGCCTGGGCACCACTGCCGCCCGCATTGGCCCACATGGGCAGCCTGGAATTCTCCAAGCAGATGCTGGAACACGCAGAGGTCGCGGTGGCGCCGGGTGTGGGATATGGCGAGGACGGGGAAGGCTTCGTGCGTATCGCTCTGGTGGAAAACGAGCAGCGCCTGCGCCAGGCCGCGCGCAACGTGAAGCGCTGGTTTCAGCAGATGGGCGTCAACACCCCCGCCGCCAATTCGCGCGCGGGCTGACTTTCTTTTCGCCTACCAACGGGAGATCGAAGTGACCGACAAGCGCGTTACCCTGCACCTTGACGAAAACGGCGTGGCGCAGGTCCGCCTGAACCGCTTCGACAAGCTCAACGCGCTCGATCCCGCCATGTTCGATGCCATTATCGAGGTCGGTGACAGCTTGCGGAGCCTGAAGGGCCTGCGCGCCGTGGTGCTGGCGGGGGAGGGCCGCGCGTTTTGCGCCGGCCTAGACTTGTCAAATTTCTCCGCTGGCGGTTCGAATGTGACCCGCACTCTCGCCGAGCGGACTCATGGCAATGCGAACCGCGCTCAGGAAGCCGCGATGACATGGCGCAAATGCCCCGTTCCGGTCATCGCGGCGGTGCAGGGCATCTGCTTCGGTGGCGGACTTCAGATTGCCAGCGGCGCGGACATCCGGGTCGTCCATCCCGATACCCGAATGGCAATCATGGAAATGCGCTGGGGGCTGGTGCCGGACATGGCCGGCTATGCGCTGTGGCGCGGCCTCGTTCGCACGGACGTCCTGCGCGAGCTGACCTACACCAACCGCGAATTTACCGGGCGAGAGGCGCTGGAGATCGGCCTGGCCACCTTCCTGGAGGAAGACCCGCTTTCCCGCGCTCAGGCGATTGCGACGGAGATCGCCAACCGCAATCCCGAGGCGGTGAGAGCGGCAAAGCGCCTGTTCGACGTCATGGATGATTCTGACACCGATGGGATCCTGCTGGCCGAGAGTAACGAGCAGGACGCGATCATGCGCAAGCCGAACCAGGTGGAAGCGGTGATGGCAGGAATGCAGAAACGTCCGCCGCAATTCAGCGACGTATGAGGACCGGGCAGGTTTAGCCGAAGATAGCGGCAGCCTGCATTCCCACCATGACCAGGCGGCCGTCACGATCCCACAGCCGCAACCGCTCGCTGGAATAACCGGCATCCGCGTGGTCGCTGGCGGTTTCGGCC
>NZ_JBELMO010000048.1:0-26677 GCF_042095715.1 Qipengyuania sp.
CCATAGGATTCCCGATAATTGATTGTCATCCAGTGCCCGTAGAGCTTGGCCACACCATAGGGACTACGTGGATAAAAAGGCGTCTGTTCGTTCTGGGGAATGGATTGAACTTTCCCGAACATCTCCGATGTCGATGCCTGGTAGAAGCGGATCGAAGGATCAACAATGCGGATCGCCTCCAGAAGGTGCACCACCCCCTTGCCAGTGATTTCCGCCGTCAGCAGAGGTTGCTCGAACGAAACCGCGACGAAACTTTGTGCCGCCAAATTGTAGACCTCGTTCGGGCGGTGTTCCTGCAGCAAGCGGATTGCCACTGCCTGATCGGTTAGGTCGAATTCGACCAGCTTCAGATTGGGATGCCGATCAATGCCAAGCTCTTCGAGACGCCAGAAGTTGCTCGAACTCGTGCGCCTAAATGCGCCCAGAACTTCGTATCCGAGCGCGAGCAGATGCTCGGCCAAATACGCTCCGTCCTGACCTGTGATTCCGGTGACGAACGCTCGCTTCATTGGTCTTCCATCAGTGTGAATATTGGCACAATTGTATCACCAGCCCATGCCACGGGTGTCGATCCGCACGCCATCGGGCGGCTGAGCGGTTTTGAAAACACTATGGTCGACCAGCAGAACATGAATGTCAGCTCGAGTTGTTTCTTGAAAGTTTACCAAACGCGCATTCGCCAGGCCCGTGGGAAGCTCATCCACATACGGTTCGACAATTAGCACCTCGCACCGCGCGCCTGCAGCGACCCGCCTTGCGATGGCCAGCGCAGGACTGTCGCGAAGATCGTCGATGTCGGGTTTAAACGCCAGACCGTAAAGCGCGACGACTGGGCGCTTCTCGTTAGCAACCA
Source organism: Qipengyuania sp. (assembly GCF_042095715.1). GTDB lineage: Bacteria > Pseudomonadota > Alphaproteobacteria > Sphingomonadales > Sphingomonadaceae > Qipengyuania. The sequence goes on from NZ_JBELMO010000048.1 coordinate 854, forward strand.
TGTCGATCGCCGCATCAATCTTCCTGAGGACCCAGTCGGGCTTGGCGTCGTTCACTTCGCGCGCGGTACGGATCATTCGAGCCTGTTCTGGCGCGGAAGCGACGATGAACCACGGATCGCAGGCGATGCAATGCCCGCCGACGCCAGGTCCGGGTTGAAGAATGTTCACGCGTGGATGGCGGTTGGCAAGGCGGATCAGTTCCCAGACATTGATGTCGAGCCGGTCACTGATCAAAGAAAGCTCGTTGGCAAACGCGATGTTGACGTCGCGAAAGGCGTTTTCCGTGAGCTTGCACATTTCGGCAGTGCGCGCATCGGTGAGGATGCACTCGCCTTCGACGAAAGTGGCATAGATCGAGCGCGCTTTTTGAGCGCAAGCAGGGGTGATGCCGCCGATTACGCGATCGTTGCGCACCAATTCTACCAAGACGTTGCCGGGCAGCACGCGTTCGGGACAATACGCGATCGCAATGTCGGCTTCACCGTCAGACCTCGGCATCGCCAGATCCGGCCGCGCTTCGGATATCCAGCGCAAAACCTGTTCGGTCGCCCCAACCGGCGAAGTCGATTCGAGAATCACCGTATCGCCTTTTCGCAACACTCCCGCGATTGCCTCGCATGCGCCGCGGACATAACTGAGGTCCGGCGTACGATCGTCGCGAAACGGTGTGGGTACCGCGATCAGAAATGCATCGGCCGGCTCGGGCACATCGCTCGCCCGCAACCGTCCCTCACCAACCACTCTGGCGACCATTTCATCAAGCCCGGGTTCGACGATATGGATTTTGCCTTCGTTGATTGTGTCGATTGCATGCCGATCAATGTCGATACCGATGACCCGGCATCCCACATCCGCCAGTACCGCGGCAGTAGGTAAGCCGATATAACCAAGGCCGACAACGGATAGTGTCGGCCTGGTCATGCTGGTCCAGCCCCTTCCTTCAGCGGTCGGCCTTTCGACCAAGCGACCAGACCGTTGACAATCCGGCCGCATGCGGCCCCGTCGCCATAGGGATTATGGGCGAAACTCATGCGCGTGTATTCCTCTTCGTCAGTCAGCAACCGCTCAATCTCGCTTACAATAGTGTTGACGTCGGTGCCGACCAGCTTGACCGTTCCTGCCGCGACGGCCTCCGGCCGCTCAGTGGTGTCGCGCATCACCAGCACCGGCTTGCCGAGGGAAGGAGCCTCCTCCTGAACCCCTCCCGAATCAGTGAGCAGCAGATAAGCGCGGTCCATGAGATAGACAAACGGCAGATAGTCTTGCGGTTCGATTAGCTGCACGTTTTCGATGCCCGCAAGTATACGGTTGACCGGTTCCTGCACGCTGGGATTTAGGTGGACGGGATAGACGATATCGACATCGGGGAACCGGCTCGCGACTTTGGCGAGAGCCTCACAAATCCGTTCGAATCCGCCGCCAAAGCTCTCTCGTCGGTGTCCCGTCACCAGAATCATGCGGCGATCGTCCGACAGTTCCGGCAGCCCCTTGGCGATTTCCTCGCGCAGTGCCGCATCGCCGCGAAGTCGCTCTACGACCTGAAGCAGCGCATCGATCACCGTGTTACCGGTTACCATGACCGTTTCTTCGGCCACGCCTTCCCGGTACAAATTGGAGGCAGAGGATGCGGTTGGTGCAAAATGCAGTGTCGCCAAGGCACCCGTGAGCTTCCGGTTGGCTTCTTCCGGCCAAGGAGCATAGAGATCGTGGGTCCGTAAGCCTGCTTCGACGTGCCCGACTGGAATCTGGCGATAATAGGCTGCAAGACTTGCCGCAAACGTCGTAGCCGTATCGCCATGCACAAGCACGATATCGGGAGTGAAGGTCGCGAAAACCTCGCGCAGTCCGAATAGCACCGCGCTCGTCACATCGCTGAGATCCTGGCGCGGCCGCATGATATCGAGATCGAAATCGGGCTCGAGACTGAAGATACGGAGCACTTGGTCGAGCATTTCGCGATGCTGGGCGGTCACGCAAATTTGACAGTCGATGCGGGGATCGTCCGCCAGCGTCAGCGCGACCGGCGCCATCTTGATCGCTTCGGGACGCGTCCCAAAGACAAGCAACACTTTAACCGCCATGCGAACGCCACCGCTCTAAACCCAAATCAGCGCGCGCCTTGGCATAGTTTGCCCAGAGCGGCTACCCATGTTTGAGGGCGGGCGGTGTTCAGGAAAGATCGCAAGGTCCGAAGATCGCTTGTATAGCGAGCGCGAAGGCGGTAGCGGGACCGCAGACCAGAAGGCGACATTTCACAATGTTGCCGCAATGCGGATCGTCGGCAGAGTCAGCACGATCGCCACGCGGTTTCGAAGGGTCCTCGTGGGAATGTTTGAATCGATCGTCGGGCCTCTACTCGCTTTGCCGCGGATTTCGAAACGCGTCATCTCTATCCTAGTCGATATGGGGCTGTGCACCCTGGCGGTCTGGCTAGCCTATTATCTGCGCCTCGGCACTTTCGCGTCGCTGGACGGACGGCCGACGATCGCGGTGGTCGTTTCGATCGCTATCGCGGTTCCGATGTTCATCGTTTCTGGCCTTTATCGCGCGGTGTTGCGCTATGCTGGGCAGGAGATCGTATGGGCGACGATCCGTGCCTGCGCGAGCTACGGCGTCTTATATGCCGCGATCTTCGCGACGTACGGCATCGACGGGGTCCCTAGGACGGTCGGCATCATCCAACCGCTGCTCCTCTTTGCCCTGGTCTTCCTGTCACGGGCGAGTGCCACCTATTTGCTGGGTGGCGCCTACCGCAGAATCAGCCGCCCTGCACCGTTAGACCGGACCATGATCTATGGCGCCGGTCTATCGGGGCAGCAGCTTGCGGCCGCGATTGCTGATGGCGGCAGCATGCGAGTGGTAGGTTTTCTCGACGATGACCACACACTGCACGGTCGCACCATCAGTGGGGTGCGGGTTCATGATCCACGAACACTCGAAACGCTGCTGATGCGTTATGAAGTGCACCATGTCCTGCTCGCGATCCCATCCGCATCGCGCACACGGCGCAACGAGATTATCGCCCGGCTTCGCGACGCGCAGGTAGAGGTTCGCACTCTGCCCGGCGTGCTCGACCTTGCGCATGGCGCCGTTCGGATTGACGATCTGCGACCATTGTCGATTGAAGATCTACTTAGCCGTCCGCCTGTGCCACCCGAAACGGATCGTCTATCCGCAGCCCTGTCGGGCCGCACCGTTCTTGTCACCGGTGCAGGCGGGTCGATCGGCAGCGAATTGACCCGCCAAATTCTTTCGCTCAAACCCGATTGTCTGTTGCTCGTCGACATAAGCGAATTCGCGCTTTATTCGATTCACCGCGAGCTCGAAGCTCTGAATCTTTCGGGCTGCGAACTCGTCCCGCTGCTTGCTTCCGTCGTCGATCACGAGCGAATGGCGCTCATCCTGCGCACCTGGAAACCGCAGCAGATATACCACGCGGCTGCCTATAAGCATGTTCCCCTTGTCGAGCACAACATCATCGAGGGCGTACGCAATAATGCGCTGGGAACTCAGATCGTCGCGCAGCTAGCGCTTGAACACAAGGTAGAGAATTTTGTGCTCGTGAGCACCGACAAGGCGGTCCGCCCCTCGAACACCATGGGCGCGTCCAAGCGGCTAGCCGAACTGATCTTGCAAGGTCTTGCTTTAGGCGATCCGCAAACCTGTTTCTCCATGGTTCGCTTTGGGAACGTCCTCGGGTCGAGTGGCTCGGTCGTGCCTCTGTTTCGCGAGCAGATTCGCGCCGGTGGTCCGATTACGATCACCGATCCCGCGATGACCCGCTATTTCATGACCATACCGGAAGCGGCTCAATTGGTCCTGCAGGCAGGCACGATGGCCAAAGGAGGGGAAGTCTTTGTTCTAGATATGGGCGAGCCCGTAAGTATCCTTGATCTCGCGAGAAACATGATCGAGCTTTCGGGTCTAACCGTGCGCGATGATGCGAATAGCAACGGCGATATCTCGATCCGCGCGATCGGCTTGCGCCCCGGAGAGAAACTTTACGAAGAACTTCTTATCGGCAACAATCCGCAGGCCACCGCCCATCCACGCATCATGATGGCGGCCGAAAAATCGCTGCCGTGGGCCGCGCTGCACAACCGTCTGGTCGATATGGCCCGCTACGTTGAGGCGCACGATGCAATCGCGATACGGGATCTCCTCCTCAATCTGGTCGAGGAATTCGCCCCGACAGACGGGTTGATGGACTGGATACACCTCGCCGATCAACGGCTCGAGAAGGAATGACATGACAAACGTGAAAAGCGCATGGCCACGTTTCAGCTCAGAGGAGGCTGATGCTGTTGCCGCAGTGATCCGGTCGAACCGCGTTAATTACTGGACCGGCGAGATCGGCCGCGCGTTCGAACGCGAGTTCGCGGCATGGGCAGGCAGTGCGCACGCAGTCGCGCTTGCCAACGGCACACTGGCACTCGACGTTGCGTTGCGTGCGCTGGGCATCGGTCCAGGCGACGAAGTGATCGTGACGCCGCGCACCTTCATCGCGTCGATCTCATGCGTTGTAAATGCAGGCGCGATTCCTGTGTTCGCTGACGTAGACCGCAACAGCGGTAATATCAGCGCCGCAACAATCGCGCCGTGCATCACCGGACGCACACGCGCCATTATTCCGGTGCATCTTGCCGGATGGCCGTGCGACATGGACGCGATCATGACGCTCGCTCACGACCACGATCTTAAGGTAATCGAGGATTGCGCCCAGGCCCATGGCGCGCGGGTCGGATCGCGCAGCGTCGGCACGATAGGCCATGTGGGCGCTTGGTCGTTTTGTCAGGACAAGATCATGACCACCGGGGGCGAAGGGGGGATGGTCACCACCGACGACGAGACAATATGGTCGGCGATGTGGTCCTTCAAGGACCACGGCAAAAGCTGGGAAGCGGTCTACGAGCGCACGCACGAACCGGGCTTCCGCTGGGTCCACGAAAGCTTCGGGACGAACTGGCGGATGCTCGAAATGCAGGCCGCGATCGGCCGCATCCAGCTCGGTCGCATCGCCGGATGGACCGCACGGCGGACCGAGATCGCTGATCGGTTGGCCAGCGCGATTGCCCCGTTCGACCGGGCGGTACGGGTGCCGATGCCCGATACGGATTTGACCCACGCCTTCTATCGCTTTTACGCTTATGTCCAGCCTCAAGGACTTGCAAGCGATTGGTCCCGCGACCGGATCGTCGCTGAGCTGAATGACGAAGGGGTGCAGGTAATGCATGGCACCTGTTCGGAAGTCTATCTGGAGAAGGCGTTCGACAGCACACCCTTCCGTCCTTCCGAACGGCTTCCGGTGGCGCGCGAATTGGGTGAAACGAGCCTCATGTTTCTTACCCATCCAACCATGGATGATGCTGAACTGGACCGCGCGGCATCGGCGATAGACCGGGTACTGACGGCGGCGTCGGCGAATTGACCTGCATGCGCGCTGACGCGATTTTATCGTCAGCGCGGAGCCATTGGACGGGCTGGGTTCCCGATCACCGTTTGCCCGGCAGCCACATCTTTGGTTACGACCGCTCCCATACCTACGACTGCTCCTCGCCCGATACGAAGGGGCTTGTCTGGCCTACCCTGTTTCAGGATTGCTCCAGTTCCAATATAGGCATGGTCTTCGATATGAACGTTACCATTACAGTGGACGCCCGGGGCAAAAGTGACGTAATCTCCAATTATGCAATCGTGCGCGATATACGAATAAATGTTCGCGTGAAAAAATGCGCCGATCCGAATGGTCGATGTCAGATGCGTGAAACCACACAGGATTGACCCCTCACCGATTACAACATCGTCCAACACCATAGCATTAGCAGCGCGCACCTCGGCCGTACCGATCCCTGCGGTTTTGCATCGTTCTGCTAGCCTCTCGCGAACATTGGCGTCTGCGATCGCGATCGCAACAAGCTTCTTTTGCGGCAGAGCGGCAAAATCTTCGAACGACAAGATCGTTTGGCCGTCGGCCAGGCGATCGTCGATAAAGACGATCCGGGTTTCGCTATTCCCGTACTGAGCACGAACGAGCGGCATAACCTCCCGTCCGAAGCCACTGCAGCCATAAACGCCAATACAGCGCATCTCGTTTCCTCTCAGATTTACTCGTTGCCGGTGAACGGTGCCATCGTCGCCTCGCCTTCCGCTGAGATTCCGTCGCGCACCAACACCTTTCGCAGAGTCAGCCACAGAATTTTAAGGTCGAGCGTAAAAGTGCGGTTATCGACATACCATAAGTCGAGCGCGAATTTCTCTTCCCAAGACAGGGCATTGCGGCCGTTTACCTGCGCCCACCCTGTCAGACCAGGACGCACTTCGTGCCGCCGGGCCTGTTCGGCCGAATAAAGCGGCAGATACTGCATCAGCAACGGCCGTGGCCCGACTAGACTCATCTTGCCGTGTACAACGTTGATCAGGCCCGGCAACTCGTCGAGGCTGGTGGAACGCAGCAGTCGCCCAAATGGCGTCAGCCGCTCGGCATCGGGTAGCGGTCGACCTTCGCGATCGAGCGCATCGCGCATAGTTCGGAACTTGCACATCTGGAACGGGACCCCGTTAAGCCCAGGACGCTGCTGGACGAACAAGACAGGGCTACCAAGACGCACCCATACAATCAGCGCAACGGTCAGCAGTAGAGGGCTGAACAGGATTAGCATTGCCGAAGCAGCAATCAGATCAAATGCACGCTTCACGGCCTATGGGATTTCGTCGCTCAACCGTCAGGGGAGGCGCAGCAGTGCCGGACAAGTGCTACAAACACAAGCCATGTGGGGTCAATGATTGCTCAAAGCCGCACTGTAGGATCGTCGAAGCTGACGTACACATCGCAATCGATGAACGCCGATCCGCTTTCGCGGAACTGTGCGGTCTGCGCTGCGGCAATGCCCACCAAACCGTTCTCATAAACATTGTCAGCAAGCAGGATGTCTCTTGCCGCGTTGATGATTCGGATTGCCGCACCGATTCCGTCGGCACGAAAACGACTGTCCCGAATTGTCACTCCTGAAATTCCGTCGATCAGACAAGCATGGTTCATTTTGCCTGTCGTCTTACCGGCATCCACGCGGATGTTGGACATGCTGATGGCGTCGACCGGGCCATAAAGGAAAATACCTGGTCCACCTCCCCGCGCATTATCGGCGGCAGCGACATCGATGTTCGTCACATCGCTGCTTAAGACTCTGCCGGTACTCCCGCCGAATCCAGCGTAGACGCCAACAATCCCTCCGAAGCTGCCAAGGTAGTTCGACGTTCCTGACACATCGTCGATCAAGTTATGCGCACAGTCTGCATTGGTGTCGTTACTGATCGCGGCCGCGGACGTGACGTTTCTTACACGCAGCCGCCGGATCGTCGATCGATTACATCCTTCGAGAACTGCAACGTGATCAGTCACGTTCATGCCGCGACAATCGATAATCAGACCTTCATTTGCCCGCATGAAAACGCCATCGCTGGGTTTGATGTTTGCGTCGAGCCCGAGGTCGAGGAAGGTGCATCGCCGTACTATCGGCCGGAGCGCGCCGCCCGAGATTGTCAGCGCCGCAGCGGAATGCGGTACGCCATTAATCATGGCCCCAAGTGTGTTGCGAAAGATACACCTCTCGGCCCGAAAATCCTTAGTTGCATTAGCGACGACTGCCATTAGCCTGACTGCGGCAGATCCTCGTTCCTTCCTATTACAATCGAAATCGATACCTTCGATCGTAACTCCCGTGGTGCCCGACAGGCTCAAGAGATACTCGAACGACGTACCGCTCCCAGCGCGGACGACGGCGCCATATCCCAGCAGACGCGACGATGACAATCCTTGCCCGTCCATGGGGGCGGACAGCGTGTAAACACCCGGTTGAAGGACCAGATCGCCTCCTCCGCGAGCGATGAGCTCTCCAATCGCACGCGCCAAGACCGAGTCCGCCATACCGGTTTCTGGCGCAGACACTTGGACAGATCCGATCCGACCATTCGAAGCTGATCCGCGAACGGCAAGCGTCGTCCCCGACACGGCTGCAGCCAGAGCAAGAACGTCCCGGCGACGAAGCTTGGACGTGTGCATGACCTGTTTCCTAGGAGTGACGACGTGAATCTCGGATGTTAACGATTATCCAGTTCGCGAGGTTCCTTACTTGGGCTCGGCATGAATATTGGTAAAGGCTCCTATCAAAAGGACCTGAACCCTTTGCGAAGCACCCGGACGCCGGTTTTTTGGTCGAACGCGGCGAGCCGCGAACTCCCGCAATTGGCCACGAAAGCTGAAGGTCGTGTGTGGACGCTCGTTTCTTGTCGCACATCGCGATCGGGGTTGGTAAATGCGCGGGATTTGCTAGGCTGCAGCGCGATGAAAAATGCTCGGTTGTGTTCACTGGTCGCCTTCGGTCTAATGGGCGCATGCTCCTCTGCCGACGTCCCAAAAGCGAATGGCGATATGTCCTACCAGAAAGAATTCACAGCAGACGATAAACGCGTTGCGAAGGTCCTTTCGATCGGCGGAGAGGATAGCATTCCGGACGCGTCCCCCCAATACCGAGCCACTTTGTGTAGCCTTGCGTTAGAATCGATCGCGGATCGGATGCTTGGGGAAGGCATCCTGACAAACGAACAGCAGGAAGCCTTTACATCGGCTCAGTCTCTTTACAGCCGTCGCGCCGCTGCAAATGCCTCCGTAGAAGAAAGGGCACAGCTGGTGAGCGATGTGGAAACAAGCTATCCGAACCGTAGCGAGCGCGCGAGGTTTGCAATCGGGTGCCTGCGCGACCTAGGTTAAAGCGCTTCCTTTCTAATCCTGGAGACAACCATCTACGATCTCCGCCGGGTCGATTTGAGAATCGTTAGATTTCGGAACCTTTTCTATCCTAGGGCCTATAGAGATTTATCGCATTGATAATTGTAGCGGCGAGGCGGACCATGAGCGCGGCGCTTTGGTTGCCGGTAGCACCTGCGCGGCACGGCCAGCAGACCAAACTCACCCGCCACCGGTCCGGGCACGGCCCCCGTCCATCTGCACCCCGCTCTATCGAAAACGCCAACATTGCAACCGTTAGTCGAGCAAAACCGCCGCCGCAAAAACCTGAACATGGCCCCTCATTTGCGCGGCCCCCGTGGCCCCGTTTCATCCGCGCGTTCGAACGGTGAGGTCGCGTTCGCTGTCGCGTCGTACGTGCGATCGACGCGATTGCGTAGGCGGTTTTGGACACGGTTTTCAATCCGGTTGTTGATCCGGTCGAGCGGTTCGATGTTCGGGCCGGTTTCCTCGCGCGACTGGCGCTTACCGATTTCTCCGACACCAGTATCCGCCGTGCGTGCCGCCTTGCGCAAGCCTTCACCTTGGCTGCGCGCTTCGACTTGGCGCGCACCCGGATCGATGGGAAATGTCTGCGCCGCTGTAGGCGTGCCCGCAACCATCGCAGCCGCGATTATCATGCACCCCGGACGCATCATTCCTCCGGCATCAGTCGCGCGGTTTCGATCTGACCACTGACGCCCATGATATCGTCAGTCGAACGGGCCATGAGCGCCAAGATCGGTGCCTCGCAGCCCTGCGGCACGACGAATCGACCGGTGAATCGCCCGCCGTTGCGGTCCGAGTTGGGGACTTCAACGCGGCCCAGTTCGCGACCGTTCTGGCACGTCAGCGTCCAGTAGGGGCGTGACCGGTCCGGCTGATCGATCCCGCGGCTTCGGCCATCTATAAGATAGCTCCCTGCCGGAAGTAGCTGTGTTTGGCTAACCAGTTGGCCTCCGACGCTGGGCGGGACCGAGAAGTCGAGCAGACCGGCTTTCCCTTCGCGCAGGATCGCCGCGGAAATGCGCGTGTCGGTGCCTGCGCGCCAGTCGAACACGGACCGCGTCTGCGCTTCCAGCGCGAATCCGGGATCCCGCGAGCGGTCGCGCCGAGCGCTCGGGTGGAAAGTGCGATAATACGCCCAGGCTTCGTCCGGCTTGTTCTGGGCCATAAGTGTATTGACCAGACTGGCGCGCAGATTTTCATCAGGCTCCAATCCGATTCGGCGACCTTCCCTGAAGATCGCGATCGCACCTTCTGGCTCGACGCCACTAGTGGCGGCGTACGCGATAAACCCATCCTTCCACACCGGATCGGTGGCCAGAATGGAAAGCAAGGCGGTGCGAATGCGCGGTTCGGCCATAGCCGCACTCAATGTGGGGAACAGGATCCCTGCGGCGTCGCTCGAAGTGCGTAGGGCAATGTCGTAATTGCGCAGGGCGCCCGCGATGTCGCCACGGGTCACCGCTTCCTCGATCGCCCACAGGCGCGGGCGCAGCTCCCGCCTGGTCAGGGCAATGGAGTAAGAAAAGATGCGGTCCGTCTGCGCCGCATCGCCTCGCAGCTCGGCCTGAAACCCCAGCACTGTAAGGGCCTCGGCCGCCGTCGGGTCCGCCATCAGGGCCCGTCGGGCGAGATTAGCGGGCAGTGACTCTGGATCGCCGGTCGGCGCGCGCGAAAAGGCATTCTGCGCGTAATCGGCGAGGATCACCCCATTGCCCGGCGCCATGGCGTGCGCACGCGCCGGATCAACCTTGGCGACCACACGGGCCAGACTGCTGGTGGTGCCTATGAAACCGAGCACTACGAGACCTAGCGCCAGCCCACCGCGCACAGCCCAATCCCGGCCCGACCGCCTTGCGAGTTCGCTGTCCCGGCGGCGCGAACCCTTCCCTCCTCGCCTGTTCGCGTGTCGTGCCATCAGGCGCCCTTCGTCTCCGCGTCGCGCCCGTAGCCGTATCCGTACTCATAGCCGTAGCCGTAATGCGCCTTGCGCGATTCGAACTTGGTCAGGACGGCACCGAATACGCGCGTGTGCGCGGCCTGCAGCCGGCCTAGGGCGGTCTTGACCTGGGTGGATTTGATGCCGTGAGATTCGACGGCATAGATCACGCCTTCGACATGCCCGGCGATCAGAGGCGCGTCGGCGAGCCCCATCACGGGCGGAGAATCGACGATGACATGGTCGTAATCACGGTGCAGCAAATCGATCAACTGCCGCATCCGACCCCCGGTCAGCAATTCCGCAGCGTTGGGCGGGATGGGACCGGCCGACATCGCGTCGAGGCCCAGATCCTCCATACGGAAGATCGACGACCGATATTCATCGTCGCCAGCGAGGAAATTGCTGACCCCGTGTTCGTGGTCGACATTGCCGAGTTGATGGACCGAGGGCGAACGCATGTCGCCGTCGATCAGGATCACCCGTTTGCCAGAGCGCGCGAGCATGGTTGCAAGAGCGAGCGAGGTGGTAGACTTGCCCTCCGCAGGCCGGGTCGACGTAACAGAAAAGGATCGTGGCACGCCGTGCTCGGTCGTGAATGCAAGATTGGTTTGCACCGCGATATAGGCATCGACCAGTTCCGACTTGCGGTCGAGCAGCGCCTCGCGCGGGGTCTCGTGTTCTGTCGTTTTTGGGACTGATCCGAGCAGGGGAAGACCGAGCCGGCGCTGTACTTCGGACGGATCGGCGATCGCTTCGTCGAGTTGCTCGAGCCCAAAGGCGAGCGCGGCACCTAGGCCGACGCCTGCCAACAAAGAAACAAGAAGATTGACCAAAAGTCGAGGACTCGAAGGCCTTTCCGGAATATTCGCAGTATCCACAACGGCAATATTGTTGACGCCAACACCTGCTGCGACACCAATCTCTTTGAAACGCTGCAGCAACCCGTCGTAAAGCGCGCGGTTGGTATCCACTTCCTGTTGAAAGATATTATACTGAATCGATCGGCGTCGGAGGTCGAGATAATCGCCTTTCAATGCGTTCACGCGCTGCTGCAATGCTTCTTCGCGTGCCTGGGCCTGCTGAAACTCAGCACGAACCGAGCCCGAAACCCGGAATTCTTCCCGCGTGATCGCACGGTCGAGCTCGTCGATCTGCGACTGAATTGCTTTGGCCTCGGGATAACCTGGTTCGAACCGCACCATTAGCTGCTGATATTGTGCAGCCAATTCGGCCCGGCGTTGTCGGAGATTGTTGATCGCTGTGTTGTCTAGAGCCTGCGCGGAGGCACCGCCGCTGGCCGCTTGTCTAAAGCGCGATTCTGCGGCGATCCGGTCTGCCGTCGCTTCGTTCAACGCGGTATTCAGCGCCGCCAGATTGTCGACGACGATGGAACGTTCTTGGGTCGTCGTCCCGTCTCCGCCCGATTGCGAGGGCAAGTTGATGATCTCCTCGCTGGACGCATAGGCGACAAGTTGCTTCTGAGATTCGTCGAGCCGCTCTTTGTATTCCGCCAGCTGGCGTTGTAGCGCGTCACGGCCGTAGGATGTTGCCTGAACCTTGCGTTCCAGATTGGTGGTGATGAAGTTTTCAGCCCACGAGTTCGCGACCCGTGCCGAGAACGTCGCATCCGGGCTCGTCATCGAGATATCGACCAAGCGCGACAGTCTGGTGGGGTTGATCCCTATGTGATCGAGCAAGATATCGGCCGCCTCGCGCAATCGTTCTGGCCGACCTTGCGCGAGATAGCGCCCATTGCTGATCTGGAACGCTGACTTTTCTCCGCTGTCGAAATCGAACATATCGAAGAAATCGGGATTATCGACCAAGCCCAGCTCGCTCGCCACACGTTCGGCGAGCGATCGCGCACGCAACAAACCATATTGAGTCTGGTAGAACTCTTGATCGGCAACGCTCGTTTCGCGCTCAACACCTTGAATGTTTGTGACTTGGTCGGCCTCGCGCGAAATCTCGATCGTGGAGGTCGCGGTATATTGCGGCGTCATGAGCAGGGTGACAATCAGACCCAGCAAAACACATCCCGCTATCGTGGCGAGAATCATCCACCGCCAGCGCCGCGCAATCCGTAAATATTGCTCCAGCATCGACGGTCCGTCGCTTTCCGGTTGTCGTGAATGGTCTGCGGCGATCGTTTCGTTCATGTTTTGACGATGCCCTAATTGGGGAGATAGAATGTTCATGAAACCGATCGGACTATTGCAGCAAAGCTATGACAGGCGCCGCGAGCAGAGGCGCGAGGCTTACGAGATCGCGGAACATACGACGTTGGGGGCTATCCCCAACCACCACCAGGTCATTCGCATAAAGCGACGGATCTTCGTAAAGGCCGCGACGGATCGCGCTGATGTTATACAATCCGGCCACCCGCTGCCCTTTGACGGTACGTAAGATCACAACATCATCTTCGTTGGCAAATTCGGTTAGGCCCCGGGCCGAAGCCACCGCGCGCAACAAGGTCATCTGGTTGGTCACGGGATAGAGACCCGGTTCGACAACCTGCCCGTCAACCGTCACCACTTGGCTCACCGAACTGATAATGTTCACGGTGACGTTCGGATCGCGCACATACCGGCCTGACAATTGCTGTTCGATATCCCGGGCCAATTCGGCCGCGGTTTTGCCGCCTGCATCGATCGCGCCGATCAGCGGCATCGCAATGCGGCCACCGGAATCCACCTGCATTTCGCGGCTAAGTTCCGGAACGCCGAACACGTTCACGGATATGGTATCAAGTGGCCCAACCAAGGCGAGCCGATCTTCGGCTACGAGATCACCGCGGTCGGGAACAGGCAAAGCGGCCTGCCCTTCGATTACGGTCAAACCCGGCGCCGATTGAATTGGCGGCTGACCCGCGCATGCCGCAAGCATGCACGCTGTAGCCGCTAGGCCGACGATATTACGCATAGAAAATCGCATCCGATCGGGAAATATGGCGCAAGCCCTATAGATTGCACCAGTGCAGAGGTAAAGTTAGGGGTGTGCTACTGGCCCAATCAGAAATCCCGTGATGAACGAGTACCCGAATGCAGCCAGACTCCTGCGATTACGATAATTGCCATAATCATCGGAGTGCGTGCGGGATAGTCCGGTATGCTGGCCAGCATGACAAGCAACAGGCCGATCGCTCCGGTCCGAGCCAGTCCGGTTCCTTGCCCAGATCGCCGCCAAGCCTTGATAGTGGCGATCACGACCCACACCAAAACTCCTCCCAGCAGCACAGCGCCAGCGAGCCCCCCATTGAGCACCACTTCCAGCCAGTCATTGTGTGCGTGATTGAAATAGAGGGGCTGCAATAGCGCGTCCGGTTCTCCGATACGGTAAACCGGATCGAACGTACCGAAGCCTGTCCCCGCCGGAAAATAATGCCCCAGCATATCGATGATGGTCGGAAAGGCTTTCGACCGCAAATCTTCCGCCACCGCGAGATCGAGCGCTCGGTCGATGGCGACGGCTCGGCCCAAAAATAAGGATAGGACCACGGCACCAATAACCCCAGAGGCGACGGAAATGAGAATTGTCACGCAGGCCCAGCGCGGCAGAGTCCGCAATTCGCGGATCGCATTGGCACGCACCATCATGAAGCCTACCACTATCGCCAAAATTGCCAGGAGAATACCGGCACGCGATCCGGTTGCGAATGTAACCAGCAGAAAAAACGGCAACAGGGCCAGTGCCGCGACTGATTTCCAGCGGGTGTGGCGCTCCCCCCGGAAACTCCACATCGGAGCGATGAGGCAGCCCAAGGCTATGAACAGCGCAAAATGATTGCGGTTGGCAAAATTACCAGAAACCACGCCGACCTGGTAGTTGATGAACGGATTTGCAAAACTCGCGCCCGAAAATTGCAGCAGCGCTAGGATGCATCCGGCAAACACCAAAGCGAGCAGCACCGCCGCGATACGCCATTGTTGCTCGCGACTCAGCTGTGCGCAGAGCACCAGTACAACGGCCGGCACGACCAGCGATCCCAGCGCGTTGGCGGTTGCCCCCGGGGAAATCGAAATGGGGCGCCAGGGCTGCGGCTGTCCGCTCACCTCTGCAGCCTGTACCAGCAAGTGGCGCCCCGGTAACGCGGTCCAGATCGCCGGGGGTAACGGCAAGAGTTGCAGCGCCACCAGAACGATTGTGAGGCCGAGCAGAATGGCGATCGGTTTCACCCGCCGCCATTCGAAACGGGCCGAGAACAAAACAAACCCAATCAGAAAGGCCCAAGCGAAAAAACGCACAGCACCTTGTCCCGAAACATCGGCGCGCGAAGCCCCTCCGGCGATCCAAAGGATCACGAGGAAAGCGCTCAGTAACCAAAAGGAAAGGCGGGCGCTGAAATCGGGGCGAGAAACGGCTTTGGCTTGCATCGAGGCCGTTTAACGAAAAGCGGGCCCCCCGCAAAGTGCGTCTCTTCATACTTTCCGGGGCGGTCCCTTCGTTCCGTAGGGCGAGGCCCACGTCCGCCTCTGCCATGAAAAGCGCACCGGACGCCCCAGTTTCAGCCGTGCCTTTGGAAGCCAGCCAAAATGCAGTCTGCACCAATCAGTGCGGAAACGAAAATCGCGGGGAGCGGCCTCTCTATAAGATCGGCGATGCCGATAGCCGAGGGCAGGGCGATGCGGCGGCGATCGCCATGCACACCCACTTGACCGCCCGGATCATGTGCGCGGTCAAACCATGAAGCTCTCGCCGCAGCCGCAAGCGCCCTTGGCATTGGGGTTTTCGAACACGAAGCCGGCGGAAAAATCGTCTTCCACCCAATCCATGGTGCTGCCGATCAGATAGAGCACGCTGGCGCCGTCGATATAGAACACGCCACCGGGGGTTTCGATCTTCTCGTCGAACTTGGCTTCCTCGGACACGTAATCGACCGAATAGGCGAGGCCGGAGCAGCCCCGGCGTGGGGTCGACAGTTTTACGCCGATCGCGCCCTCCGGCGCCTTGCTCATCAGTTCGGCCACACGCTCCTCAGCGCGCGGCGTCAGCGTGACGGCGGCCTTAGGGGCCGGTCGTTGGGCGGGACGGGTCTTCACGTCGGTCATAGCATCCCCAATTCGAGGCGGGCCTCGTCGGTCATCTTGTCGGGGCTCCAGGGCGGATCCCACACCAGCGCCACCTCGGCATCACGAACGCCCGGCACGGTGCCGACGCGCAGTTCCACCTCGCCCGGCATGCTCTCGGCCACCGGGCAATGCGGGGTGGTCAGCGTCATGGTGACCTTCACGTCCCCGTCTTCGGTCGCGTCCACGCCGTAGATGAGCCCCAGGTCATAGATGTTCACGGGGATTTCCGGATCGTAGATGTCCTTCAACGCATCGACGACCGCCTCGTAAAGCGCGCCGCCGGGTTCGCCCGCCTTTTCCGTCTGCGGTTTGGCGGCAAGGAAGCCCTCGAGATAATCCCGCTTGCGCTCGAAGCTTTCGCGCGGCGTTTCTGCGGGCTGCGGGGCAGCCCCGTCCACCGCGTCCTCCACTCTGGCGCGGGGCGGCTTTGCCAGCACGTCCTCGCCCGGGGCGGGCGCCGCGATGTAATCCTTGGTCTGCTCTTCGCGCGTCTCTTGCGTCATTAGCCGAAAATCCTCTGGGTGCGTTCGATGCCGCGCATCAGCGCCTCGATGTCGCTCTCGTCCGAATAGAGCCCGAAGCTCGCCCGCGCAGTGGCGGGCACGCCGAGATGCTGCATCAGCGGCTGCGCGCAGTGGTGGCCCGCACGGATCGCCACATTCTCTTCATCCAATATGGTGCCCAGATCGTGAGGGTGAACCCCCTCCATCGCAAAGGATACGATGCCAGCGGATCGTTCGGGCCCGAATAGCGTGACCGAGTTCAATGTCCGAAGCTGCTCACGCAGCTGGCTGGCGAGTTCACACTCGCGATCAAGCGCCTGATCGACACCGTGCGCGGCCAGATAGTCGACCGCCGCGTGGAGCGCGATCGCTTCGGTAATCATCGGGGTCCCAGCCTCGAAACGCTGCGGCGGCGGCGCGTAGGTCGTCGATTCGAACGACACCTGATCGATCATCGCGCCGCCGCCCTGCCATGGCGTCATCCCCTCGAGCAGCGCCTCGCGCGCCCACAGCACGCCGATCCCGGTCGGGCCGTACAGCTTGTGGGCCGAGAAGGCGTAAAAATCACAATCCAGCGCCGCCATGTCGAGTGCCAAGCGCGGCGCTGCCTGACAACCATCGACCAGCAGCTTCGCGCCCACCGAATGCGCCAGATCGGCGGCTTTCCTGACGTCGAGCATGCTGCCCAGAACATTGGAAACATGGGCCAGCGCGACCATTTTCGTGCGCGGCGTCAGCAGGGTTTCCAGCGCCTCGAGGTCGATGCAGTGATCCTCGGTCAGCGGGCACACGTCGATGCACGCGCCTGTCTTTTCGGCGACAAGCTGCCAGGGCACGATATTGGAATGGTGCTCCAGCGTGGACAGCACGATGCGGTCGCCCTCGCGCAGATTGGCCCCGCCCCAGCTTGCCGCGACCAGATTGATCCCCTCGGTCGCCCCGCGCACGAACACGACCTCGTTCTCGCTCTTGGCACCGATGAACTGCGCCACGCGCCGCCGCGCCGCCTCGTATCCCAGCGTCATCTGCGCGCTGCGGCCATAGACGCCGCGATGCACGGTCGCGTAATCCTCGCCCAGCGCGCGGCTCATGGCATCGATCACGGCGCGCGGCTTCTGTGCCGTCGCGGCGGTGTCGAGATAATGCCAGCGTGCGCCGTCGGCGGTAAAAAGCCCCGGAAAATCGGACTTCACGTCGAAGTTTGCCGGTGCGTTCACAGCTCGCCTTCCAGCTTCTCGAGCGCCATGGCCATCATCCGCTCGCGCGCGTCTTCATCCTCCATCGCTACAAAGGCATCGCCGAGGAAGGCCTGCACCAGAAGCCGCCGTGCCGCGTCGGGCCCGATGCCGCGCGCCGCCATGTAATAGCGCGCCTGCTCGTCGAGCTGCCCGATCGCGGCACCATGTTCGCATTTCACATCGTCGGCAAAGATTTCGAGCTGCGGGACCGAGTTCACGCTCGCTCCGCGCTCCAGCAGTAGCCCCTTGAAGCTTTGCGCCGCGTCGGTGCGCTGTGCATCGCGGACCACATCGATACGGCCGAGGAAATTGCCCGTCGCCTTGCCCCAGGCCACCGCCCTGACGACCTGATTGCTGGTGGCATCGGGCTCCTCGTGCGCGATCCGCGTTACGATCTCGCGCGTCGTCTCTCCACCGCCCAGCACCACGCCGCCAAGTTCGAAATGCGCGCCTTCGGCAAGCGTGACGACGACTTCCAGACGCCCCAGATCACCGCCCGCAACGACCGCGAACAGCGCGGCCGTGGCCCCTGCGCCAATCTTCACGCGTAGCCGGGTGAGGTCGACGCCTTCGCTGCCATCCAGAACGAACGTCTCGGAAAAACTTTCGCCGGCTGCGACTTCGATATCGCGCCAGTTGTCGAAGGTGCCGAAGTCCATGCCGGCCAGCGCATCGGTATCCGAATAGCGCCATGCTTCGTCCCTGCGAGTGGGAAGGATGATCGATTCGCTCATACGCCAGCCCTTTCCCGCGCCAGCTTGGCAACGGATGCGTCCTCGTAAGTCTCCATGCAGGGCTTCATCGACTGCGCCACTGCGTCCATCCGGGACTGGCGATCCGCTTTGGGCAGGCTGGCCGAAAGGACCGCCTGCATCCGGCCGTCGACCTGCTGCGCGCAATATCGCATCGCGTCGCAGCGGATGGCGTCCAGCGCCGCGTCGCCGCTGGTCTTGCGGGTTTTGCAGACGAAATGATCGCCCTTCTTCTTCATCGACCCGCGCCACGTCGCCAACCGCTTGCGGATCACCGCGATCTCGGTCGAGGGCGCCGGCGGGGCCGGAGTCGCAGCCACCGGAGCGGCGGCAGTCATCAGGAGGAGGGCGGACAGCATCACGCCGCCTCCATCACCGCGTCGTAACCTTCGCGCTCCAGATCCTTCGCCAGATCCGGGCCACCGGTCTTCACGATCCGGCCCTTGCTGAGGATATGGACGTAATCGGGCTGCACATAGTCGAGCAGGCGCTGGTAGTGGGTGATCAGCAGCACTGCCTTGTCGGGCGCGCGCATGATGGCATTGATGCCCTCGCCCACGGTTTTGAGCGCATCGATGTCGAGCCCGCTGTCGGTTTCGTCCAGCACGGCGAGCCTGGGGTCGAGTATGCCCATCTGCACCATCTCGGCGCGCTTCTTCTCGCCGCCCGAAAAGCCGACGTTCACGTTGCGCTTGAGCATGTCCATGTCGAGCTTCAGGAGGGCGGCCTTTTCCTTGGCGAGCTTCAGAAATTCGCCACCATTGAGCGGTTTCTCACCGCGCGCCTTGCGCTGCGAATTGAGTGCCTCGCGCAGGAACTGGACATTGGAGACGCCGGGAATTTCGACCGGATACTGGAAGCCCAGAAACAGTCCGGCGGCGGCGCGCTCGTGCGGCTCCAGATCGAGCAGGTCCTGCCCGTTGAAGGTCACCGATCCGCCCGTCACTTCGTAGCCCGGGCGACCGCCCAGCACATAGGCGAGCGTGGACTTGCCCGCGCCATTGGGCCCCATGATCGCGTGCACTTCGCCCGCGTTGAGGGAGAGTGTCAGCCCCTGTAGGATCGGCTTGTCCGCCACAGTGGCAAAAAGGTCTTTGATTTCTAGCATTTGGTCATCTCGATCTGACGAAAGGTCAGGGTAAGTTCACCCCTTGCGAGGGCGGGAATAGTGCTGGTTGGGATTGGCCGCGGCATGGGCGCGGGCCTTTTCCTTGCGCAGGGCGATACGCTCCCGCATCGCCACGGTGACGGTCTGGAGGACGCTGTCCATGTCTTCCAGAATGGCCTCTGCGGGAATGCGGACGACCTTGATATCGACCGCCTCCAGGCTCTTGTCGCGCCGCTTGGCGATAACATCGTCCTGATCGGGCTCGTCGATGGCGAGCGCCAGGCCGAGGACGTGATTGCCGAAATCGACGATCGCGCTGCCGATCACCATGTGGCGCGTGAACTTGTAGCGCCCGAGATCGGCCTCCGCGAACCGCTTCGCGAGCGCCTTGTGCGCCGGGCTCGAATGCCGCCGCATATCGCGCGCCCGTTCATGCAGCGCATCGAGCCGCTTCTCCGAAATCTCCCACCCGCGCCCCTTCTTCTTGAGCGCGGGCGCGGCGTCGGCGGTTTCGCTTGGGTCGCGAAGCTGGAGGGTCTTGCGGTCAGTCATTTGCCTTCCCCCCTCTGGGCACGAAGTAGGAAAGATATACTGATCGCGGACAATAACGGAGGCACCCAGATAATCGCCAGCCAAGTCCAAAAAGCGGAATCATAGATCGAAAGCACAGGCGGCAGCACAACGATATGACCTGCCGAAATGGCTACCACAGCCCAAACAAGAATAGTGGTCATCACGCTCACGAAAGCAAAGATTGCCCAAAGTACCTTGGTCACCCCAATCTCCCCTCGAGCGAAATTGAAGCGCGTGCGCAGCATCGAGTCACTCATTCAAAACCTCCCGCGCGGCTGGGCATGCCTGCCGGGTGAAGGCGCACATGCGGTGCGCGCGGGAGAAATGTCGCATTTCATGTAGATCGTATTCTCTCAGTCTCGGGGACCCCGTTCGGTCAGCAGACCGTTCACGGGCAATGTCCGTGCGCGTAGATCCGCCGGACCGTTGGGAAGCACCCGCCTGATGTAGCGCAGGTAATTGACGTTGCGCTGGACAGCGTTGGTCGACCGCGAGCGATCGAGGTAGCTGTCATAGCCATCGCGGCAGCTCTCGAACGCCGTGTTGCCCGGCACGAAAGCGCCCTGTTGGAACGAGGCATCGTCGCGGATCGCGCTGGACACGCAGCTCATGAACCCGATGACTTCCGTGCCGACGGTCTTGTCGTCGCGCGCCAGTTCGGCTGCCTGCGCATCCATCGCATCGAAGCGAATCCTGAGGCTCCGCTTCGCGAACTTCGCATCTGCGCGATAGAATCGGTCGAGAACCGCGTCCGCTTCCATCAGCAGAGCGTCTCTCGTGGCCACGCAGTCGGGCGCCGGTGCAGCATAAATGCATGCCCCATAAGCCAGTGCAAAGGGTACGCTGGCCGCATCGATCTGCGACGGCAACGCCTGGGCGGGGCTGCCAACAGCAGAAAATCCGCCGGCGACAAGTGCTAAAGCCAAAGTCTTATTGCGCATGATACTTACCTCCATGATGTGGTGAGTAAGTCGGATCATAGCAGAAAAGCGCATTGGCCCAAAAAGTTTGGAGCCCTGCTTTGACAGACTGAAAAACAGGAGCCATCACCCCACGCTCCCTTCCAACGAAATCGCCAGCAGCTTCTGCGCCTCGACGGCGAATTCCATCGGAAGTTCTTTCAGCACGTCCTTGGCGAAGCCGTTGACGATCAGCGCCACGGCTTCCTCCTCGCCCAGGCCGCGCTGCATGGCGTAGAACAGCTGGTCGTCGCTGATCTTGCTGGTGGTCGCTTCGTGCTCGATCTGCGCGCCGGGGTTCTTCACTTCGATATAGGGCACGGTGTGCGCGCCGCATTTGTCGCCCAGCAGCAGGCTGTCGCACTGGGTGAAGTTGCGCACCCCATCGGCATTGGCGGCCACGCGGACCAGCCCGCGATAGGTGTTGTTCGATTTGCCCGCCGAAATCCCCTTGGAGATGATCGTGGAGCGGCTGCCCTTGCCGTTATGGATCATTTTGGTGCCGGTATCGGCCTGCTGGTAATTGTTGGTGACGGCGACGGAATAGAACTCGCCCACGCTGTCCTCGCCATTGAGGACGCAGCTGGGGTATTTCCAGGTCACCGCGCTGCCGGTTTCGACCTGCGTCCAGCTGATCTTGCTACGCGCACCCTGGCACAGGCCGCGCTTGGTCACGAAATTGTAGATCCCGCCCTTCCCCTCGGCATTGCCGGGGTACCAGTTCTGGACTGTCGAATATTTGATCTCGGCGTCTTCCAGCGCGATCAGTTCCACCACCGCGGCGTGGAGCTGGTTCTCGTCGCGCATGGGCGCGGTGCAACCTTCCAGATAGCTGACATAGCTGCCCGGTTCGGCGACGATCAGCGTGCGTTCGAACTGGCCGGTGTTCTCGGCATTGATGCGGAAATAGGTGGAAAGCTCCATCGGGCAGCGCACGCCTTTGGGGATGTAGACGAAGGTGCCGTCGGAAAAGACCGCGCTGTTCAATGTGGCGAAGTAGTTGTCATGCTGCGGCACAACCTTGCCCAGCCACTTCTTTACCAGCTCAGGATGTTCCTTGATGGCTTCCGAAATCGACAGGAAGATGACGCCCGCCTTCTTCAGCTCCTCACGGAAAGTGGTGGCAACGCTGACAGAGTCGAACACGGCATCCACCGCGACCTTGCGCGCGCCTTCGACCCCCGCGAGCACCTCCTGCTCCGCGATGGGGATGCCCAGCTTGTCGTAGACCGCCTTGATGTCGGGATCGAGCTCGTCGAGACTGGCGAGCGTCTCCTTCTTCTTCGGCGCGGCGTAATAATAGGCATCCTGGTAGTCGATGGGCGGATAGCCGATCTTGGCCCAATCGGGCTCGGCCATGTCCTGCCACAGGCGGAACGCCTTCAACCGCCAGTCGAGCATCCATTCGGGCTCGCCCTTCTTGGCGCTGATGAATTTCACCGTGTCTTCGCTCAGGCCCTTGGGCGCGAATTCGGTGTCGATGTCGGCGTGCCAGCCGAATTCGTAATCGGCAGCCTTCGCCGCCGCGTCGCGCGCGTCCTGATCCATTTCGGCGCGATCGGAGATGGTTTCGATAGTTTCGCTCATGCCGGTTCCGGCTCCATTTCAATTTCGCGCGCCAGCTGCGTCAACGGAATTGCCGCCAGCGCACCGCGCAGTGCCGCGTTGACCATCGGCCAGTGCGCGCGAACGCGGCAATCCTGATCAACCTTGCAGCCCTCTCCATCGACGCATGCGGTGAGTGCTATCGGCCCTTCCACCGCCTCGACGATATCGGCCAGCGTTATCGCGGCCGCCGGGCGTGCCAGCTGCAGCCCGCCGCCCGCGCCGCGAACCGAGCGCAGAAGACCCGCGCCGGTCAGCCGGCTGACCAGCTTCTGAACCGTAGGCGCGGGAAGCCCCGTCTCGGCCGCCAAATCACCCGCCGAGGTACGCGCACCACCACAATGGCGCGCAGCGGCGCACATGGTGACGACGGCATAGTCGGCGAGATTGGAGAGGCGCATGATTAAATCGGACCGTTTCGTTCCGATTTCAGGTAGGGAGGGTGCAATCGCCTCTCAAGCGGAATCACCTATTGCGAGTCATTCTCTTTCCTTGCTTCGGGCAAGGCGGCGACCTGCGGCGGGATTTCGCGGAAGTTGCGGACATCGATCAGGGCGGACAGGATCGACTGGTTGTCACCCACCATGTCCCCCGGCGTACGCCCCACGAAATGCCGGATTTCGCGAATCATGTGGGACTGATCGTAGAAGCAGTCGGCCAGCTCGTCCTGTTCTTCTTCGCTGAGGTCGGGCTGGGAAAGCAGGGAAATCACCCGCAACGCCCGGTATTTGCGCTTCAGTTCCCGCGGCGGCAATCCGAAATAGCGCTCCACCAGCCGCTGGGTCTGACGGCGCGAATAAGCGCTGCGCTCGAACAGGGCCTCAAGCGAGGGATCGAAGCCGGAACCGAGCCATTCGGCCACCATGCCGATAAGGGTCGCGTGGCGCGAATTGACCGGGCGCAACAGTCCGGACACGCATTGCGCAAGTCGCTGGCACAGCTCCGCACCCGACGAGCTCGCCAGATAATCCGCGATCAGCTCCTGTCCGACGAGTTCGACATCCTCTCCCAGATAATCGCGAGCCGGCAATAGCTTGTCGGCCCATTCGCCGGCATGCAGACCGGTCAGCGCCGCCCATCCCAAGGGCGAAAGCGCGGCCCCGATACAGTGAAACGGTCCCTCTACCTCTATCGGCACGGCCGCCCCGCACGGCGTCATCAGCGAAACCGGATGCGAAGGATCAACACGGCCACCCGCAAACCGCATAACTCCGTGGCCGCGAAGAAAGACCATGAGATGGCCGACTGCCGCCGGCTGGAAATCGCGTATCATCAGCTCGTCGCAGCGGAAGTGATAAAGAGTCGTAACGAAATCGGCGATTACGGGCGGCGGTGGGTGATAATCCAGCGTAAACAGCGCTTGAGGCGTCAGGTTGCCGGCAAAATTCCCCGGAACGGCCAGGGCGTCGCCAATCACATCATTGTCAACCATAAATGCCCCAGACATCGCGAGGTGGCGAACCGCCAATGCGGAGACTCCCCTTGGCGCAGGGGCGGTTCGCACTCGAATCGAACCGCCCTTATGTCCTGAAAATGGACAAAAAAAGGGCGGCCCAGTCAAGAGCCGCCCCTATAAGTTGAGAACCCGGTACAACAAAAAGTGCCGAGCCCTTCGGGTCGCAGGGCAGTATCTAGCTCAGATTGCGAAGCGTTGATTGTATCGAAGCGACATTTGTGGCGAAATGCGATTTTCGGCCGCAGGACATGATTGTCGCGATCCCAACGGGCCGTCTCGACACGCGCCGCGGGCGTGCTTAGGCGCCTCACGTCATGCTGTTCCGTCTTGCCCGCCCCGCTCTTTTCGCTCTGTCGCCGGAACGGGCGCACGATCTCACGATCGCGGCTCTCAAGCGTGCGCCGGGTCGCTCTCCGCCGCGCCAGGGGCCACTTTCGACCACGGTCGCAGGGCTCGCATTCCCCAACCCCGTGGGGCTGGCGGCCGGATTCGACAAGAATGCGCAGGTGCCCGATGCGTTGCTGGGATTGGGCTTCGGCTTCGCGGAGGTCGGATCGATTACCCCGCGCCCGCAGGCCGGCAATCCCAAACCGCGCCTTTTCAGGCTGGTGGAGGACCGCGCCGTCATCAACCGCATGGGGTTCAACAACGGGGGGGCCGAGGCGGCGCTGCCCAACCTTGCCCGTCGCCAGGGCCGGCCCGGCATCGTCGGGATAAACATCGGCGCGAACAAGGACAGCGCGGACAGGATTGCCGACTATGCCGAGATGGCGCGCGCCATGGCGCCGCATGCGAGCTATATCGCGGTCAATGTCTCCAGCCCCAATACGCCAGGCCTGCGGGCGCTGCAGGATGAAGCCGCCTTGCGCGATCTGCTCGGCGGCGTGATCGCCGCCCGTGACGAAGCCACGCAAAGCCACCCGCCGCCGCCGGTGTTTCTCAAGGTCGCCCCCGACCTGACTGCGGCGGACATCGATTCCATCGCCAGGCTCGCGTTGGAAAGCAAGCTGGGCGCGCTGATGGTGAGCAATACCACCATTTCCCGCCCCGGCCTGCAATCGTCGCAGAGCGCAGAAACGGGCGGGCTTTCCGGCGCTCCGCTGCTCACCCTTGCGCTGGAGCGATTACGCGACTTCCGCAAGGCCACCGGCGGCGCGCTTCCGCTGATCGGCATCGGGGGCATCGGCAGCGCCGAGCACGCCTGGGAGAGAATCCGCGCGGGCGCCAGCCTGGTCCAGCTCTACAGCGCGTTGGTGTTCGAAGGCCCGGGCCTCGTCCGACGCATCGTGAGCGGGCTCGAAACCCTGATGCGACGTGATGGCTTCGGCTCGATTGCCGAGGCGGTCGGAACCGAATAGACACCCCCGATGCTCAATCGCCTCATCCCCCCGCTCGCCGCTCTTTCCCTCCTCGGTGCATGCACCACGACACCCGCCGGCCCGGCCCGCATCGCCAGTGTACCGGAGGATGCAGCATCCGATGTCGGAACCGTGAGCGCCGCCGATCCGCGCGCGCAGGAGGCGGGGATGGTCATGCTGAGGATGGGCGGCAATGCGACCGATGCGGCGCTGGCAACCATGCTGGCGCTGACTGTGGTCGAGCCGCAGAGCTCGGGCATCGGCGGCGGCGGCTTCTACGTCAGGGGCGCTGCCGATGGAAATGTGGAAACCATCGACGGGCGCGAGAAGGCCCCGGCGGGGGCCACCCCCCAGTGGTTCCTGAACCCCGATGGGAGCCTGCCCGATTTTCGCGCCAGCGTCGAAAGCGGGCTGAGCGTGGGGGTTCCGGGCAATATCGAACTGGCGTGGGAAGCCCACAAGCGCTTCGGGA
>NZ_JBELMO010000049.1:0-26537 GCF_042095715.1 Qipengyuania sp.
GATCTTGCGGATACGCCGCTTCGCGGTGCCGGAAACCTGGGTTTCGGACTTCGCCTTGGTCGCCATAAGGAGTGTTCGCCTTTTGCTTGCGGGGTCGGGCAAGATGCCCTGGGCCCATAATTCGATGTCTCATGCGCGTGAGAACCATGCCGGGACGCGAAAAGGCCGTAGCAGGACGCACCGTTATCGGTGGCTGGCTACAGCATGTCGAACGTCGCGATATGGAAACGCCGCCTCCATCCTGTGTCCGTCCCCGCGCATGGATCGGACTCGCTCGAAGCGGTCGGTCGGGCCTGCATATAGGGGGCGAGGGTGGAAGGGTCAACCGGTCCTGGCACAATTGCCGCACTTGCACTGACCTCGATCATGGGCACATAAGCGGCGGCGCAATGCGCAAAATGGCAAAAAAATGACGCATCGCATTTTTCGCTTGGAACTTTGGCGAAATGTGGCCATTTTATGTCGGCCGCTTATGGCAACAAGGAATCATCCCATGAAGAAGCTTGCTCTCATCGCTCTCCCGCTCGCATTCGGCGTTGTCGCTTGCGACCAGTCGGAAACCGCCGTCGAGCCGACCGCCACCGAAACCGCAATGGTCGAGCCGATGCCCGCCGAGCCGATGGCTGCCGACACGGCTGCTCCGGCTGACCCGATGGCGACCGAAACCCCGATGGCTGGTGAAACCCCGATGGCCACCGAAACCGAAGCAATGACGACCGAAGAAGGCATGTAAGCCGCAGGCCGGCCCCGTGTAGCCCACGGGGCGGCTTGACTTTCGGTAACGAAACGCTAGAGGCCCGCCCATCGAACGGCGGGCCTCTTTGCGTCAGCCGTTCATCCGTCCGAGACAGCTGGTGCCGGGGATCTGCCCCGGCTTAATTTCCGGCCTAGACGGGGAAAAGAGATTTCACGTGTTTGAGGTAGAGCCCTCGTGCACGTCCGGTACCGGAATATGGTGCACCTCCTTCCCTTGTCATGCGGACTCGCTCGCGGCGCCATCCGGCGTCGTGGCAAACGTAGCCGGCCGTCCGGGAGCCTTCCCGTACGGCCATGAAGAAGGAGTAAGGCATGGATCGTTCGCAAAAAGCCGATTCGGTCGCCCAGCTCAATGCGGTCTTCAAAGAGGCTGGCGTGGTGGTTGTCACCCGCAACCTCGGCATGTCGGTGGCCCAGTCTACCGAACTGCGCTCGAAGATGCGCGAAGCCGGTGCGTCCTACAAGGTTGCGAAGAACCGTCTCGCCGTGCTCGCCACGAAGGACACCGATTACGCCGGTATCGCTGATTACCTCAGCGGCCCGACGGCCCTAGCCTATTCGACCGATCCGGTCGCGGCGGCGAAGGCAGCGGTGGAATTCGCCAAGACCACCGATCGTATCGAGATCGTCGGTGGTTCGATGGGCGGGCAGCTGCTCGACGAAGCCGGGGTCAAGGCACTCGCCTCGATGCCCTCGCTCGACGAGCTGCGGGCAAAGCTGGTGGGTCTCGTCAACGCCCCTGCGACCAAGATCGCACAGGTCGTCAACGCCCCCGCCGCCAAGCTGGCGCGCGTCTTCGGAGCCTATGCCGCCAAGGATGCGGCGTAAGTCATACGCTTTTCAATGAAATCCATGGGGCAGACACCAAGCCCCGCCATTATTTTGGAGTGAAACATCATGGCCGATATCGCCAAGCTTGTTGAAGAATTGTCGAAGCTGACCGTCCTGGAAGCCGCTGAGCTTGCCAAGGCGCTGGAAGAAGAGTGGGGCGTTAGCGCCGCTGCTGCCGTTGCAGTTGCCGGCCCCGCCGCTGGTGGCGATGCTGGTGCCGCTGCTGAAGAGCAGACCGAATTCGACGTCGTCCTGACCGGCGACGGTGGCAAGAAGATCCAGGTGATCAAGGAAGTCCGCGCCATCACCGGCCTGGGCCTGACCGAAGCCAAGGCGCTCGTCGAAGGCGCTCCGAAGGCCGTCAAGGAAGGCGTCAACAAAGCCGAGGCCGAGGAAATCAAGAGCAAGATCGAAGCCGCTGGCGGCACCGTCGAGCTCAAGTAAGCCTCGCTTACCTTGCGACAAACAGAAAGGGCGGTGCCGCGAGGCGCCGCCCTTTTTCGTTCGGGTCACATTTCCTGTTGAGCCGGCGGCAGCTTCAGTCCGGGCGCCCCATCTTGAACAGGGCGTCTTCGCGGATCTCGAAATAATCCGCCGGGCCGCCCCCGCGGGTGATCGGGCGGGGCCGGGCGGTTTGGTACACACCGTTTTCCAGCATGGCGGGATCGATATGGATGCCCACCGCCTCGCCGATGACCAGCCAGCTGTCGATCTTGGCGCCGCCGGTCGTTTCCAGCTGGATGAGCTGCGTCAGCTTGCACTCGAAATGGACCGGGCTCCCCGCCACCCGCGAGGGCTTGACCAGCTGGGACGGCAAGCCGTCCAGCCCCGCGAGCTCGAACTCGTCGACTCCTGGCTCGACCCCCGCCGAACTGGCGTTCAGCGCATCGGCCTGCGCCATCGTGGCTAGGTTCCAGACGAATTCGCCCGTCTCCTTCACATTGGCGACAGAATCCTTGAAGCCGATCGAGCTGAACGCGATCAGCGGCGGCCGATAGTTGATGAGATTGAAGAAGCTGTAGGGTGCCAGATTGCGTACCCCCGCACTGCTGATCGTGGACACCCACCCGATGGGGCGTGGGGCGACGATGGCGTTCAGCGGATCGTGGGGCAGACGGTGGCCGTCCGCGGGCTCGTAGAAATGATAGTCGGTCATGCCTGGGCGATATGCGTCGGCCGCGGTGGCTTCAAGGGCAGCCTTTCTCCTAATCGGTGCCGGGTCGGTTGAAATTCGGTTGCCCGTTTCCGGCCCCGCTCGTATCCGGGCCGGCTTTTCGACCGTCCCATGTCCACCGGCACTGTCTTTGCGCCCCCGCCCACCGGCGGCGACGGCTGGCGTCGCGAGCTGGCGGAGACCTTCCGGCTTTCGTGGCCGCTCGCGCTTGCCAATCTTCTCCAGATGCTCACCTATGCGGTGGACGTCATCTTCATCGCGCGGCTCGGAGAAGAGCCGCTGGCCGCATCCGCGGTGGCGGTGGCGCTGTTCGGGCTGGTCCTGTGGGCGCTGTGCGGCCTCACCGGCGCGGTCGCGCCCCTGATAGCGGAGGAAATCGGCGCGAGGGCCCCCGCGCTACGCCCCATACGGCGTGCCACGCGCATGGCGTTGTGGCTGTCGGTCATCACCGGCGCGGTGGGGATGGGGCTGTGTCTGCTGCTCGATCCGCTGATGCGGGCGACCGGCCAGCAGCCCGGCATCATCGCGCTCGCCAACCAGTATAACCTGCTCGTCATCTGGTCGCTGGCGCCGATGCTGGTGAACAATGTGCTGCGCAGCTTCGTGTCCGCGCTGGGCAGGCCGGTGTTCGCCACCGCCATCACCGCGAGCGGCATCGCCGTCAACGCGCTCGCCAACTATGCCTTCATCTTCGGCAACTTCGGCGCGCCGGAGCTGGGGCTGCGCGGCGCGGCGGTGGCCACCATCATCACATCGCTGGTGACCGTGGCGGTTTATATCGCGGCGATCCGGCTCGACCCGCGTCTGCACTGCTACCATATCTTCGGCTTTTTCTGGCGGCCGGACTGGCACCGGTTCGGGAAGATCGTGCGGCTCGGCACGCCGATCGCGCTCACCATCACGGCAGAGGCAGGCATCTTCGGGGCCGCGGCCTTTCTGATGGGCAATATCGGCACCGCCCAGCTCGCCGCTCACACCGTGGCGCTCCAGATCGCGGCGCTGGCCTTCCAGGTTCCGTTCGGCATCGGGCAGGCCGCGACCATCCGCGTCGGCTATTTCTACGGCGCCCGCGATTCCGCCGGGGTGGGCCGCGCCGGCTGGACGGCCATCGCGATGGGCGGCGGCTTCATGGTATTCACCGCGCTTTCGCTGCTGGTCGCGCCGCGCCTGTTGCTGTCGATCTATATCGACCCCGCCGCGCCCGCGAACGCGGTGATGGTCGAATTCGCTCTGGGTTATCTTGCCATCGCCGCCGCCTTCCAGCTGGTCGACGGCTTGCAGGCGGTGGCGGCGGGAGCCCTGCGGGGATTGCAGGATACGCGCATCCCGATGTGGATCGCCATATTCTCCTATTGGGTGCCCGGTATCGGCACGGCGCTGTGGCTGGGCTTCGGCACGCCGCTCGGGGGCACCGGTGTGTGGATCGGGCTCGCCACCGGCCTGTCCTTCGCCGCGGTTCTGCTCGGGGCGCGCTGGGCGCGGCGCGACCGCCTCGGCCTGACCGCCTCGGCCTGACCGCGCCAACGCCCGTCGAACCGGCTACGCCGCCTTCTGCGTGACCTCGCGCTGCGGGAAGGGGATAGAGATTCCGACCTCGTCGAAGCGCGCCTTGGCGGCCTCGGTCAGATCCCAGTTCACCGCCAGATAATCGCCCGTCGCGCACCAGACGCGCAGACCGATACCCACCGAGCTGTCGTCTAGCGAGCTGACGAAGACTTGCGGCGCCGGGTCCGTCAGAACCCGTTCGTCGCCTTCGGCCAGCGCCAGCAGTTCCTTCTTGGCCTGCGCCATGCTGTCGTCGTAGCCGATACCGACGATCAGCTCGAAACGGCGGATCGGGTGGCGATGCAGATTGACGATGGCCTGATTCCACAGTTCCGAATTGGGGACCATCACGAACAAACCGTCGAACTGCTTGAGCTCGGTGGTGAACAGGCCGATTTCCTGCACCGTTCCCGAGATGGAGCCGGCATTGATGGCCTCGCCCACCTTGAACGGCTTCTGGATCAGGATCATCACGCCTGATGCCACATTGCTCAGCGTGCCCTGCAGCGCCAGACCGATAGCCAGCGCCATGCCGCTGAGTGCCGCCAGTATGCTGGTGGTCTGGACCCCAAACTGCGACAGGACCGTCACCAGGACCACGATCCAGAGCGCGTATTTCACAACGCTGGACAGGAACTCCGCCACGGTCGGATCGAACCGGGGGGAAGCGGTCATGGCCCGGCGCACCCACCGGGAAATGACGCCTGCCAGAAACAGACCGATGACCAGCACGGCGATGGCGCCCGCGATGTTGAACATGTTGAGCCGCAGCCAGAGGAAAATCTGTTCGGGGATCGTCAGCGCGGAAATCGGCTGATTGGTCGTCATGCTTGGCCGGCCTTTCTCTTTCGGTTTGCCATATGCGAGGACGCGCCCATATGGCACCGCGGTCCGGCTCGCCAAGCCCCAGCCGGTTTCCGGTCCGGCGCGCAAATTTTTTGCCACGGCCCCCGTTGACTCCGCGCCGCGCCAATCCCAAATGCGCGCCGCTGGCACTCTCAGACCGGGAGTGCCAAAAATCTGTCACACACTCGTTTTTGAGAGAAGAGAGAGGTCATATCATGGCATTTCGTCCGCTGCACGACCGCGTACTGGTCCGTCGCATCGAAGCCGACCAGAAGACCGCCGGCGGCATCATCATCCCCGACAGCGCTCAGGAAAAGCCCAGCGAAGGCGAAGTCGTCGCCGTTGGTGCGGGCGCGCGCGGCGAAGACGGCAAGGTCACGCCTTGCGACGTCAAGGCCGGCGATCGCGTGCTGTTTGGCAAGTGGTCGGGCACAGAGGTCAAGCTGGATGGCGAAGACCTGCTGATCATGAAGGAAAGCGACATCATGGGGATCATCGGCTGACCTGACGGTTTGGCCTGACCTTACCCTGAACTTTCAAATTTTTCGACAAAGGAATCAATATCATGGCAGCCAAGGACGTTAAGTTCGGCCGCGACGCGCGCGAGCGGATTCT
This sequence comes from Qipengyuania sp., assembly GCF_042095715.1. GTDB lineage: Bacteria > Pseudomonadota > Alphaproteobacteria > Sphingomonadales > Sphingomonadaceae > Qipengyuania. The sequence goes on from NZ_JBELMO010000049.1 coordinate 5,768, forward strand.
CGCCGGCGTCGATACCCTCGCCAATGCCGTCAAGGTCACGCTGGGCCCCAAGGGCCGCAACGTCGTGATCGACAAGAGCTTCGGCGCACCGCGCATCACCAAGGACGGCGTCACCGTCGCCAAGGAGATCGAGCTCAAGGACAAGTTCGAGAACATGGGTGCGCAGATGCTGCGCGAAGTGGCTTCGAAGACCAACGACAACGCCGGTGACGGCACCACCACCGCCACCGTGCTGGCTCAGGCCATCGTGACCGAAGGCATGAAGTCGGTCGCCGCGGGCATGAACCCGATGGACCTGAAGCGCGGCATCGATCTCGCGGTCGAGAAGGTCACCGAGAACATCAAGGGCCGTTCGAAGGAAGTTTCGGGCAGCCAGGAAATCGCGCAGGTCGGCATCATCTCCGCCAACGGCGACCGTGAAGTCGGCGAAAAGATCGCCGAAGCCATGGAAAAGGTCGGCAAGGAAGGCGTGATCACCGTCGAAGAGGCGAAGGGTCTCGAATTCGAGCTCGACGTCGTTGAAGGCATGCAGTTCGACCGCGGCTATCTCAGCCCCTACTTCATCACCAACCCCGACAAGATGACGGTGGAACTGGATAACCCCTATATCCTGATCCACGAGAAGAAGCTGTCCAACCTGCAGTCCATGCTGCCGGTTCTGGAAGCTGCCGTGCAGAGCGGCCGTCCGCTTCTCATCATCGCGGAAGACATCGAAGGCGAAGCGCTGGCGACCCTGGTCGTCAACAAGCTGCGCGGCGGCCTGAAGGTTGCTGCGGTCAAGGCTCCGGGCTTCGGCGATCGCCGCAAGGCCATGCTGCAGGACATCGCGATCCTGACGCAGGGCGAGATGATCAGCGAAGATCTCGGCATCAAGCTCGAGAACGTCACGCTGAACATGCTCGGCCAGGCCAAGCGCGTCACCATCGACAAGGACAACACCACCATCGTCGATGGCGCCGGTTCGGCCGACGACATCAAGGCGCGCGTCGGTGAAATCCGCACCCAGATCGATGCGACCACCAGCGACTACGACCGCGAAAAGCTGCAGGAACGTCTGGCCAAGCTGGCCGGCGGTGTTGCCGTGATCAAGGTCGGCGGCGCTTCGGAAGTGGAAGTGAAGGAGCGCAAGGACCGCGTCGACGACGCTCTCCACGCTACCCGCGCTGCTGTCGAAGAAGGCATCGTCCCCGGGGGCGGTACCGCGCTGCTCTACTCGGCGAAGGCTCTCGAAGGCCTCTCCGGTGAGAATGAAGACCAGACCCGCGGCATCGACATCGTTCGCAAGTCGCTCACTGCGCTGGTTCGCCAGATCGCCCAGAACGCTGGCCACGACGGCGCGGTCGTTTCGGGCAAGCTGATCGACGGCAACGACGAGAACCTGGGCTTCAATGCCGCGACCGACACCTACGAGAACCTGGTTTCGGCTGGCGTCATCGACCCGACCAAGGTCGTGCGCACCGCGCTCCAGAACGCTGCCTCCGTGGCCGGCCTGCTGATCACCACCGAAGCGGCGATCAGCGAGAAGCCCGAGGACAAGGGCGCCGCTGGCGGCGGCATGCCCGGCGGAATGGGCGGCATGGGCGGAATGGGCGGCATGGACTTCTAAGTCTGTCCATTCTCCATACGACGAACGGGGCCGGAAGAGCGATCTTCCGGCCCTTTTCGTTTGTCCGCGCCAGGCACATCCATGGGGTTCGATCGTTTATGTGGCTCAGAGCATATCAGGAGAGAACGGCCCATGAAGATCCCCCACAACGCCTATGTCGCTATCGCCAATGGCGAGAAATTCCTGCTGATGCAGAATACCGGCAAGCCCCTGGAGCCTTCGCTGCGTATGGTTGAAGAGCTCGATCTGCTTCTTACGAATTTCAGCGCCGGCGTTCGGCATCAGGACCCCCAGGGCCAGCCCAACCAGAGCTCGAATATCGATGAACTCGCCCATGGTGCGGCCATCGCGGAATGGCTGAATGACAAGGCGCTCAAGAACGAACTGGGGGACCTAGTGGTGGCTGCCGATCCGCGCACGCTCGGTCAGATTCGCCAGCATTATCACAAGAAGACCGAAGCGCAGGTGGTGGGGGAACTGGACAAGGATCTCACCAACCTTCCGATACCGGCGATCGAAAAGGCATTGGCCAACGCCTGACAGGGGGGCGAGCCCCTGTCCTCGCCCTGCTGAAACACCCCAGACTGCGCCTTGTCGCCGCTACGACTCCTCTCGTCGCGGCGGCATTTGGTCACGGGAACGAAATGCGTTAAGGTTTCGAACAGCATGTTTGGGGTACATTGGCGCAAATGGGACCAAGGCAGATAACACGAATTGCCGCCGCCGCCCTGGCTGTGGCCCTACCTCTGGCCATGCCGGCGCAGCAGCTTTCGGCAAAAGCGGGCCCCGAACTCGAGGCTCAGTTCGATACCATGCTGGGAAGCGAAGCGCGCGTCCCGCGAACCTATCAGGCCATCTACAAGAACGCGCTGGCGCAACGGATCGCAGAGGTTGCCGAAGGGTCGCAGGGCCGCATCGGCGTCGCTGCGATCGACCTTACCACCGGCGAAAAGGTCAGCGTGCTGGGCGACCAGCGCTTTCCGATGGCCAGCACCAGCAAGATCGCCATCGCTGCGACGTTCCTGGAGGGTGTCGAGCGGGGCCGATGGAGCCTCAACCAAAGTTTCCCGATGCTGATGCCGGTCGGCTCGCGGCCTTTTTCGAGCGCCGTGGCGCCGGTGCGCGAGGGGAACAGGCTTCCCGCGATCGACCTGATCGAGCAGATGATAACGCGCTCCAACAATTATGCGACCGATGCGCTGTTGCGTGTGGTCGGCGGCCCGAAGGAGGTCACCGCCTGGGTCCGCCGGGCGGGGATCAAGCAGTTCCAGATCGACCGGGACATCGCCACGCTGGTCCGCGACGACGGCGAATTCAATCCTGCAAACCATATCGACCAGCGCGACAGCGCGACCCCCAACGCCATGGTCGAGCTTCTGGCGGGCCTGTATCAGGGCAAATGGCTGAAGCCGGAAAGCCGCCGTATCCTCATCGGCGCGATGGGACGCACCGTCACCGGAAAGCGGAGAATGCGGTATCTGCTGCCCGACAATGCGCGGGTGATGCACAAGACCGGGTCGCTCAACAACACCTCAAGCGATGTCGGCCTGGTCGAGACCCCCGATGGGCGGACGCTGGCGATCGCGGTCTATGTAACAGGGCAGGGAACCCGGCCGGCGCGCGAAGCGAAGATCGCCGCGATCTCGCGTGCGCTGTACGACGGGTATCTGTCGCAGGGCCCGCGGCGCGAATGGGCAGGGGCCGGTTACGGATCGAAGTAGGATATCGCCACTGCTTGTGACGCCCAATTGAGAGCAAACAAAAAGGGCGGCACCGTCGGGTGCCGCCCTTCTTTGTTTGCAAGGCGCGAGATTAGTCGGCCTGAGCTTCGGTGACGCTTTCGTCCTGAACGTCAGCTTCGACCTCGGCAGCTTCCTGGTCGGCTTCGGCAGCAGCGTTGTCAGCAGCAACTTCGACATCGTTGGCCGATTCTTCAACCGCCTGGCCCATGGCGTCCATGTTGGCTTCGGTGTCGGCAGCAGCCGAATCGACGGTGTCGCCAGCGGCGTCCTGCGTCGATTCCGAGCAAGCGGCGAGCGAGAGAGCGGCGCCGGCAGCAGCGGCGAAAAGAGCGATCTTGCGCATAGTGGTATTCCCTTTTTCAACGTTCGGATCGCCCATCTGGCCGACCCGTCGGCGAAAGCCTCACGGCCCTCGTGGTTCGTAAATAATGGCCGAATTGTGGCAATGCAAGCTTTCCGTGCGCATGGCGCCACATTTTTGCCTTAAACACGGCAGCGGCTTAGCTCTCCCATGTGGCCCGGTGCGCTGCTAGAGCCCCCGTTATGAGCGAGCGCAATCATCTCTACCTGGTCGATGGATCGGCCTATATCTTCCGCGCCTACCACCGGCTTCCTCCCCTCACCAACCCGGAAGGGATTCCGGTCGGGGCGGTTTACGGCTACACCACCATGCTGTGGAAGCTCGCCGACGATCTCGACAAGGCGGATGGGCCCACGCACCTGGCGGTCATACTCGACAAGGGATCGACCAGCTTTCGCAATGAGCTGTACGATCAGTACAAGGCGAACCGGCCGGATCCTCCTGAGGATCTCGTGCCCCAGTTCCCGCTGATCCGCGACGCCACGCGCGCGTTCAGCCTGCCCTGTATCGAGGAGGACAATCTCGAGGCGGACGACCTGATTGCCAGCTATGCCCGCGAGGCGACCCGGCAGGGCTGGGACGTCACCATCGTTTCTTCCGACAAGGACCTTATGCAACTGGTCGGCAAATGCGCGGATGGTGGTGGGTGTGTGGACATGCTCGACACCATGAAGAATGCGCGGATCGATATTCCCGAGGTGGTAGAGAAATTCGGCGTGCCGCCTGAACTGGTGGGCGATGTCCTGGCGCTGATGGGCGACAGCGTCGACAATGTGCCCGGTATCTACGGGATCGGTCCGAAAACCGCCTCCAAACTGATCCAGGACCATGGCAATCTGGCAGGCGCGCTGGACGCGGCCGAGGCGATGAAGCCATCCAAACTGCGCGAGCGGCTTATCGAAGGGCGCGAAATGGCGCTGCTCAGCCGCGAACTCGTGCAGCTCAAGGAGGATTGCGACCTGCCGATCCCGATCGAGAACATGAAGCTGGACGGTGTCGCGAAGGAGCCGCTGGCAGCCTTCTTGGAAAAGCATGGCTTCATGAGCCTGCTCAAGCGTCTGGATGCCGGTAGCGGTAGCCCGAACCGGGCGACGGACCTCAACCCCGCGAAGCAGCAGACCGCGGGCGCCGCTGCCAGCGCTCAGGGAAACCGCCAGCGGCTGCCGGAGATGCCCGCTGTGGACCGTTCGGCCTATGAGTGCGTGCAGTCCATGGATCGCCTCAAGCATTGGGTCGCGCGAGCCTTCGCTTCCCGCCAGGTGGCTATCGACACGGAGACCAGCAGTCTCGATGCGATGCAGGCGGAACTTGCGGGGATCAGCCTCGCCCTGGGACCGAATGACGCCTGCTATATCCCCTTGGGCCACGGCGGCAGCGACATGTTCGCCGAACGGCCGGAGCAGATCGAACGACGCGCAGCATACGATGCGTTGCGCCCACTGCTGGAGAGCGAGCAGGTTCTCAAGATCGGGCAGAATATCAAATACGACCTCAATATCCTCAAGCGCTGTGCGGATATCGCGGTGGCACCCATCGACGATACCATGATCATCAGTTTCGCGCTCGATGCCGGGCGCAGTCTCGACGGCATCGGCGGCGGTCACGGCATGGATGAACTGTCGCAGCGCCACCTCGGCCACACCACCCTCACCTTCAAGGATATCTGCGGCACGGGAAAGAAGGCGATTCCCTTTGGCGAGGTGCCGCTGGACAAGGCGACGGAATATGCGGCCGAAGACGCCGACGTCACATGGCGGCTCCACGCGCACCTCAAGCCGCGTCTCGCCGAAGAGGGCGGTACGCGTGTGTACGAGCGTGTCGACCGCCCCCTGATCCCGGTCGTGGCCGCGATGGAGCGGCACGGCATAAAGGTGGACCGCGGTGGTCTCGCCAAGCTTTCCGAGGAATTCGCCGCCGAAATCGCGCGTATCGAGCGCGAGGTCTGGGATTGCTGCGGCGTTGAATTCACCATCGGCAGCCCGAAGCAGTTGGGTGAAGTGCTCTTCGACAAAATGGGCTACAAGGGCGGGCGCAAGGGCAAGAGCGGGCAGTATTCAACCGATCAGGCAGTGTTGGAGAACCTGGCTTCGCAGGGCGCGGACGTGGCGGCGAAGGTGCTGGAATGGCGCCAGCTCTCCAAGCTCAAGAGCACCTATACCGACGCGCTGCAGGCGGCCATCAATCCCGCCACCGGCCGCGTTCACACCAGTTACAGCCTTGTCGGCGCACAGACCGGCCGCCTTAGCTCGACCGATCCCAATTTGCAGAACATCCCCATCCGTACCGAGATTGGCCGTCAGATCCGCGAGGCCTTCGTTGCCGAGACCGGCAATGTCCTGCTCGCGGCGGATTATTCGCAGATCGAGCTGAGACTGGCTGCCCACATGGCCGATGTTCCGCAGCTCAAGGATGCGTTCGCCAACGGAGAGGATATTCATTCCCGAACAGCGACAGAGATGTTCGGTAGCGTGGATCGCGATACGCGTGCCCGTGCCAAAACGGTGAACTTCGCCATACTTTATGGGATCAGTCGCTGGGGTCTCGCCGGCAGGCTGGGCATCGATCCGGACGAGGCGCAATCGATGATCGACACCTATTTCCAGCGGTTCCCCGGCATTCAGCAATACATCCATTCGACCTTGGAGAGTGTGCGCTCCAAGGGGTATTCTGAGACACTGTTCGGCCGCAAGACCTGGTTCCCGCGGATCAATTCGAAGAACCAGAATGAACGGTCGGGTAGCGAACGCGCCGCGATCAATGCGCCGATCCAGGGTACCAGCGCCGATATCATCAAGCGGGCGATGGCGCGGATGATGCCCGCGCTAAAAGAGGCGGGGCTGGGGCACGTCCGCATGCTTCTGCAAGTACACGACGAACTGGTGTTCGAACTTCCCGAAGGTGACGCAGGCGCCGCCGCCAAGGTCATCGAACGGGTAATGGCCGATGCCGCACTTCCCGCCGTATCGCTCGATATCCCGCTTGGCATCGACATCGGGACGGGAGCGAGCTGGGGCGCCGCGCATTGAACCGGGTCGTTAGAGGGCTGATGCGGCAGCGCGGCAGCGCGCTGTGGATCAACACCATTCTGGTCTCGCTCGCCGGCCTGGGCATGTTCGCGGCGCTGTTGATGGCCATCCGTACCGTGAACGCGGAACGAGAGGAGCGCGAACACTTCCAGCGCACCGCCGATACCATCTCCGCGCTGGCGGTGGTCGGACGGGCCGCGCTCAACGGAGAAACCGGTCAGCGCGGCTATCTCCTGACCTTGGATCGGCGGTATCTGGTGCCTTACCAGGCAGGCAGAGACACCCTTCCACAGGCGCTCGATAATCTGCGCCGATTGGTCGAGGACGGGGGCCGCGCGGAGGAAATTGCGCTGGTCGATGAGGTCGAGGTGCTCGCCCGTGCGAAGTTCGCGGAGATGGAACAGAGTGTCGCGCTGGTGAAGCGCGGCGAGCTTCTGGAAGCGCAGCGGTTGGTTTTGACCGACGAGGGTCAGGAGGCGATGGCCCGGCTGCGTGAAGCGATCCGCCGCATGGAGCAGATCGAACTCGCGGAACTCAGGGCCGCAAGCTCGGAAACTGCCGATGCCGAGGCGCGGGTGCTGCCGATACTGGTCGGCCTGATGCTGTTGCTGTTGATCGCCATGATTGCCGGTGCTCGATTGGTGGCGCGCGGCGCCCGCGCCGAGGCGGAGGCGGCACAAGCGGCCGAGATAGCGAAGGCGCGCGATAGGGCGGACTTGCTGGCGAAAGAGCTAAACCACCGGGTCAAGAATTTGTTCGCAGTGGTTCTCGCCATCGTCAAGCTGTCCTCCAGAGACGCTCCGGAGGCGAAGCCCGTCACCGAAAGCATCGCCCAGAGGATTCAGGCGCTCCTGAAGGCGCACGAAGTCAGCCAAGGCGAACTCGACCGGCCCATGGCCTCGCTTCGCAGCCTCGTGGAAACGTCGCTCGCGCCCTATCGTTCGGATGAGCTTTCCGCCGAACTCGAGGGAGAAGAGGTCGATCTTCCGGCCCAGTGCATCACGCCGCTGGGGCTGGTCCTGCACGAAATGACGACCAATGCGGTCAAGTACGGCGGCTGGTCGCGGAGCGGGGGTACGATCGCGGTCAATTGGGAAATCGCCAATGGCGATCTTTGCCTGACCTGGCGCGAAGCGGGCGCGCCGGTGACCGAACGGCCGCGCCGCCAAGGGTTCGGCAGTCAATTAATGACTAGCGCGGCCCGTCAGCTTGGGGGTACGATAGACCGCGAATTTGCGGAGGCGGGTGCGCTGATCACCATACGCTTTCCGCTTCCCGATTGAGGCGGAGGCCGCAGTTGTTTTCGTGAACGCCCGGGACTAGGCGCCGGCGAGATGTTCGAACGATACGATCCGCGCAACTGGGACATTTCCACGCAGAGTGTCATCGACACGGCACTGGGCTTGAGCATTCCTGTGCTGATTGCGCTGGCGCTGCACTGGCTGGGCTTCAGGCTGCTGGCCAGGCTCACGCGCCGATCCACCACCAATGTGGACAATTGCGTGGTCGACGCCGTCCGTCGGCCTGCGCGCTGGGCGATGATCGCCATAGCGATTTCCATTTCCGCCTCGGCCGACGCGCTGGTGGGGCGTGGATGGGATCTCGCCGCCGGTTTTCTGGTGCCGGCCTTGCTCGGCTGGGTCGCCTACGCAGTGATAGACGGCATCGTCGCGGGGCTCGAGGTGGATGCCGCTGCCAGTGCGGATCCGGTCGCACTGCGAGCCCGGCGCACCCGCGTATCGATTCTTGGCCGCACGACCAAGGTCGCGATCATCATCGTGACCGTGTCGTTGATCCTGTTCTCCATACCCGCCGTGAAGCAGATCGGCGTCACGCTGATGGCATCGGCCGGCCTTGCCGCACTGGCGGTGGGTGCGGCGGCGCAACCGGCGCTCAAATCTCTCATCGCCGGGATCCAGATGGCGATGACGCAGCCCCTGCGGCTGGGCGACATGGTCAAGGTGGACGGAGAAGTCGGCCGGATCGAGGAAATCCGGATGAGTTTCGTGACGGTGAGAACCTGGGACGAACGGCTTATCATCGTCCCCACGATACGCTTTCTGGACGAAAGCTTCGAAAACTGGTCACGGATCAGCGAGAAGCTGACAGGACCGGTTTTCCTCCATCTCGATCCTGCCACCGAGGTGGGCCCGATCCGCGCTGAATTTGAACGTTTCGTGGCCGGGCACGAGCTGTGGGACCAGCGCACGGTCGCACTGCTGATGACGGAAGCCTATCCCGAGAGCATGGAACTGCGGCTGTCCGTGAGTGCAGCGACCATCGGGGATCTGTGGACCCTGCGCTGTGCGGTGCGCGAGCATATGCTCGACTGGCTGCGGCGGGAAATGCCCGGCGCGCTGATCCGCCACCGGCTCGAAGTCGAGAGCGCGAATGCGCGGGTGACGGGCGGCTAGGACCGCCCCGTCTTGAGCCCAGCGAGCGCGGCGAAGGGGCCGCTCGGCGCGTCTTCATCGGCAATGCCCGCTTCCTTCCGCACGGCTTCGGCGTCGGGGCCGGTGGCGTAGGGATCGAGCGCCAGGCCAAAGCTTTGCGCGAGCGCTTCGCCGAGGTCGAACGACTGGCCTTCGTATTCGATCTCGTCGGGGCCGTCGCTGTCGAATTCCAGCTCTTCATCCTCGGGCGGCGGGGCGCCGGCGGGGACGAAGCGGATGGCGACCGGTTCTTTCAGCCCGGTCTCGAACGGTTCGCGAGCCACAGCGCACGACTGGGCGAACTTCGCCCATAGCGTGCCCCGCGCCAAAACCGTATCATTCTGTTGTGTCAGGGTAATCTCGGCCGAAAGCTCGTGGATGGCGGGCAGGGCGAAGCGGCGGGCCAGCGCGCTGCGCTCGGCCTCGTCCGCAGTGATTTCCACCGCCTTTATCGGGATCCGATCCAGCTTGATCACCCGTTCGAATTCTGCCCGATCGCTCATGCGATCGCCCCTTGGATGAAGCCTGCTGCCCCGGTCGCATCGAAACGGGCGGACAGCGCGCGCAGCCCCTGGGCAAGCGCATCGACACGGTTCTCGTCCGCCAGGGTGATGTTGCGCCGCGCCGCTTCGGCAAGCGCCGCGTCCCCTTCCTGCGCGATCGCCTTGCGCATGGCGCCGGTGCGGCCGCCCAGCGTGCTCATCAGCTTGCCGATCTGTTTGCCCACCATCAGATCGCCCACGCCGGTCTGGCGCAGCTGCCCGTCCATGTCCTCCACGAACAGCTCGGTGAGGGGGCCAGTCAGCACCGCCAGTTCCGGCTCCCTTTCCATGCGTAGCATCGCCAGCGCCAGGACCGCGGTCACCATGTCGAACCGTCCCGCCACGGTATCGGCGACTCCGCGCTCCGCATACCAGGCCGGGCGGCGCGCCTCGGCGATCAGCGCGGCCCACAGCGCCTCAACCTGCTCGCGGGGATCGGGGCGTTTCCTGAACAGACGGGTCAGATAGCTCATGCCGCGTATTATCGCCCTCGTTCAGCGACAATTCAACGCCCCGTGGCAAGGCGTGTCGCTGTTATTGCGCGGTGGAGCCGTGCGGCCTAAGGGCGGGCTGCCCCGTCCGGCGGCGGGCTTGATAGTTTCGGGAGTTGACGTGCGGAAATTCGAAATCGGTCGCAAGGCGCTGGCGTGTGCAGCTCTGCTGACGGGCGTCGTGGCGGCATCGGGCTGCACCTCGATCCAGGAGCGGCGCGGCTATGTCATCGATCCGCTGCTCTATTCTGCGGTCCAGCCGGGCATCGACAACCAGCGTTCTGTCTCGGCCACGCTGGGCCAGCCGACCTTCAAGAGCCAGTACGGCACCCCGACCTGGTATTACGTCAGCAGCGATACGCGCCAGCGCCCCTTCGCGCGGCCCCGCATCGCCGAACAATCGGTGATGGCGGTTACTTTCGACGATGCCGGCACCGTCGCCGCGATCGACCGGTCGGGCGGGGAGCGGGTCGTCTATCTCAGCCCCGACAGTGACGCCACGCCCACGCTGGGGCGCGAGCGCGGCTTCCTGGAAGACCTGTTCGGCAATATAGGTGCGGTCGGCGCGGCCGGAGCGGGCGCTCCGCCGCAATAAGCGCGGGCTTGGGGGATGGCGCCCCCGGCTTGAACCGGCGGGCGCGGCTCCCATATCGCCGCGATGCAATCGGGATACAGTTCGCACGGCGAAAGCCATGGCATCGTCCAGTGGCATTCCACCACCATCATCGGCGTGAAGCGCGGCGACAAGACCGTGATCGCGGGTGACGGGCAGGTGTCGATGGGCAACACGGTGATGAAGCCCAATGCCAGGAAGGTCCGCCGCATCGGAGGCAAGGACGACAATGGGAATGGCAAGGTCGTGGCCGGATTTGCCGGCGCCACCGCCGATGCCTTCACTCTGTTCGAGCGGCTGGAGAAGAAGCTGGAGCAGTATTCGGGCCAGCTGCTGCGCGCCTCGGTCGAACTGACCAAGGACTGGCGCACCGACAAATATCTGCGCAATCTGGAAGCGCTGATGATCGTGGCCGACAAGGACAACCTTCTCGTCCTCACCGGCAATGGCGATGTGCTGGAGCCCGAAGGCGGGATCGCCGCCATCGGCAGCGGCGGCAATTACGCGCTGTCTGCCGCCAAGGCACTGGTCGATTACGAAAGCGATCCCGAAACCATCGCGCGCAAGGCCATGGCGGTCGCCGCCGATGTCTGCGTGTTCACCAACGGCAATGTGACCGTAGAGACGATCTGAGAGTTCATGGACAATCTGACCCCCAAGGCCATCGTGGCCGCGCTCGACGAACACATCATCGGGCAGAAGGAAGCCAAGCGCGCGGTCGCGGTGGCGCTGCGCAATCGCTGGCGGCGGCAAAGCCTCGGCCCCGATCTGCGTGACGAGGTAACGCCCAAGAACATCCTGATGATCGGCCCCACCGGCTGCGGCAAGACCGAGATCAGCCGCCGGCTGGCCAAGCTGGCCGAAGCGCCCTTCGTGAAGGTGGAAGCCACCAAGTTCACCGAAGTGGGCTATGTCGGCCGCGATGTCGAACAGATCGCCCGCGATCTGGTGGAAGAAGCGATCCGGCTGGAAAAGGACCGCCGCCGCGAGGCGGTGCGCGAAGCGGCCAGCAAGGCGGCCATGGACCGCCTGCTCAATGCCCTGGTGGGCGAGAACGCCAGCGAGGCGACGCGCGAGGCTTTCCGCCAGCGCATCACCGATAATTCGATGAACGATACCGAGGTCGAGATCGAGGTCGCCGAAGCGGCCAGCCCCGCGATGGACATCCCCGGAATGCCCGGCGGCGTGGGCATGATCAATCTGTCCGACATGCTGGGCAAGGCTATGGGCAAGTCCAACACCAAGCGGCGCAAGCTGAAAGTGCCCGAAGCCTGGGATCGGCTGGTGGAGGAAGAAGCCGACAAGCGCATGGACCAGGACGATGTCGCCCGTGTCGCGCTGGAGAATGCCGAGACCAACGGCATCGTGTTCCTGGACGAGATCGACAAGATCGCCGTCAGCGACGTGCGCGGCGGCTCGGTCAGCCGCGAAGGCGTGCAGCGCGATCTGCTGCCGCTGATCGAAGGCACCACGGTCGCGACCAAATACGGACCGATGAAGACCGACCACGTGCTGTTTATCGCCAGCGGCGCCTTCCACGTATCCAAGCCCAGCGACATGTTGCCCGAATTGCAGGGCCGCCTACCGATCCGGGTCGAACTGCGCGCGCTGACCGAAGAGGATTTCGTCCGTATCCTGACCGAAACGCGCGCCAACCTGGTCGAACAGTACAAGGCGCTGATCGGCACCGAAAAGGTCACGCTCGACATCAGGGACGAGGCCGTCAGCGAAGTCGCCAAGATCGCGGCGCAGGTGAACGAGAGCGTCGAGAACATCGGCGCCCGCCGCCTGCAGACCGTGATGGAGCGCCTGCTGGAGGACATCAGCTTCGAGGCGGAAGAGCACGCCGGTGAGACGGTGACGGTCGATGCGGCCTATGTGCGCGAGCGGCTGGACGAACTGGCAGGCGACGCGGACCTGTCCAAATATATCCTCTAGGGCCGCACAGTCTTCATTCGTTAACCATAAGGTCATCACCCCGAAACCTGCCCCTGCGAGGGCGGCGATGCCGTGGCCAATCCGGTCGCGGAGCCATCGTCGTCGCGACGACGTTTCGGGGGAATACAGGGATGAAAATCTTTCTTCGCGCAGGCGCCGCCGCGCTGGCGCTTCTTGCCGCCCCGGCCTCGGCCGCCGGCCTTCTGGACAATTACGCCTTCGGTTTCATCAAGCCGATCGATACCAAGGAAGCCAGCGCGGTCGCCTTCAACTGGGACACGCGCCGCTTGCTGGTGACCACCGACGAGGAAGAGTCCGACGGCAGGACCATCTTCGGCGAATACGACCTTAATGGCGACAAGACCGCAACCGTGGTTCTGGGCGGCTGTCTCTCGCTGGGCGCCGCGCAATGCGATCCCGAAGGGCTGACCTATGTCGGCGGCGGCAACTACGTGGTGGCGGAAGAGCGTTATCAGGACATCGCTCTGATCCGCGATATCGGTGGCACCGGCACCGACCGCACCTACACCGCCTATGACGACGCGCCCACGATCAGTATCGGCGGGGATGCGGGCAACAGCGGGCTGGAGGGGATCGCCTACGATCGCCTCACGGGCGACTATTTCGGCGTTAAGGAACGCCAGCCCATGGTGGTTTACAAGGGGACCGGCGCCGATTTCGGCAATGAAACCGCGACCACCTCCGTCCTGTTCGATGCATCTGGGCTCGGGCTGGACCGCTTGTCCGACATCGCGGTGCTTTCCAACGGGGCCTTCGCGGCAGCCCCTTTCGGCGACAATCTGCTCTTGCTGAGCGGGCGTTCGTTCCGGCTGGTGGAAGTGACCAAGGCCGGCGCGCTGGTCGGCAGCTATGATCTGTCCGCGTACAAATCCATCATCGACCCTGCCAACGAAGGGGGCAAGTTCGAGGGGCTGACGATGGATGATAGGGGCAACCTCTACCTCGTCAGCGACGATGGCGACGGGCCGAACCAGTCCTTCATGCTGAAACTGCAATACAACGGCGCCGTGCCAGAACCGGGCACGTGGATGATGCTGATCGCCGGTTTCGGCGCCGTCGGCGGCGCGATGCGCTCTCGCCGAAAGCCGGCTCTCGCGCTGCGGTAAACGTTGGCGAAGATCGAATGCTGTGTGCCACCCCGGTTTTGGGCCGGGGTGGCATCTTTTGGAACCGAAATGCGTGGATTGTCGCGGCGGCCTGCCACCTGGGCCCCAGGGTTGAATTGGGCCTCGCCCCTTACGGCTCGCTTTTTGTTTCCGGGAACCCGTCTCCCTTGCGCATCCGGCTTCTGAAAATGCGCCGGACCACCAGCGCCAGTACCAGCGTGACCACGATCGCCGGAACCACGACATGGGCGAAGGGCCTGATCCGTCCGAAAACCGCCTCGATCGTCTGTCCGGCGGCATAGCCCGCGCCGATCACGATGCTGCTCCACACCAGCGCGGCGAGCGCGTTGACGATCACGAATCGTGACGCCGGCAGATCGCTGGTGCCGATCGCCAGCGGGCTTATCGTCCCGAAACCGTAGATGAAGCGGAAGGCGAAGACGAAGCCGGTGGGGTGCCTGTGGAACGCCGCCATCGCGCGGCCATAGGCTTTACCCTTCCTCAACCGCATCACGCGCGGAGCATCGCGAAATCGGCGCCCGATCGCGAAGAAAATCTGGTCCGCCACGAACGAACCTGCCGCAGCGGCCAGGATCGCCGGGACCAGCGGCAGCAGGCCGCGATGCACGGCCATTCCGCCCAGGATCAGGACGGTCTCGCCTTCTATGCCGGCGCCAAGACCCACTGCCCACAGACCGTAATCCGAGATGAGCTGCGAAAGGTTCATCGTGCGGTTAAATCGGTGCCGGGATTAGCGGCGGCCTCCGGGCTATCGCCCAAGCAGGTATTTCTCCCAGAAGGCGAGCTGGGCCAGGAAGGCATAATCCGCGTTTTCCTTCTTGCGGAAGCCGTGCCCTTCGTCGGCGGCGACGACATGCCAGACCTCCGCCCCGTTTTCGCGGATCGCGGCCACCATCTGATCCGCTTCCGACTTGGGCACGCGCGGATCGTTGGCGCCGGTGATGACGAACATCGGCTTGTCGATTTCTGCCACGCGGGTGAGCGGGCTGATTTCCGTCAGCTTGGCCCGCTGCGCCGGATCGCGCTCGTCTCCGTATTCCACGCGGCGCAGATCCTGCCGATAGGGGTTGGTGTTTTCCAGGAAGCTGACGAAATTGCTGATCGCCACGGTGCACTGCGTGGCGCGCAGCTTGTCCTTCAGCTGGACCGCGGCTGCATAGCACATGTACCCGCCGTAGCTTCCCCCCGTGAGGCCGACCTTGTCGGGATCGACATGCGGGTTGGCACGGACGAGATCCACCAGCACGGCCATGTCCTTGACCGAATCCTCGCGCTTGAACGGGCCGTTGTCGAGGCTGACGAATGTCCTACCGTAACCGGTCGAGCCGCGGACGTTGGGGTAGAACACGCCGATCCCCAACTCGTTGAGATAGAAGTTGGTCGCGCCGCGGAAGCCCGCCTGGCTTTGCCCTTCGGGCCCGCCGTGGACGCTGACCAGAAGCGGCCGCTTGCCGGGAAATTTGGCGGGGTCGGGCAGATAGAGCAGGCCCGAAACCTCCAGCCCGTCGAAGCTCTTGGTGGAAACGATCTGCGGTTCGACGTTGACGGCGGGATCAAGCCCGCCGGTCTCGCTCTGCGTCCATCGCGTGAGCTTCATGGTCTGGGGGTCCAGCGACCAGACGTCGCTCGCGCTCTTGGCGGAACTCAGCGAAAAGCCGATTTCGCCCCAGGGTGCGATCTCCACCCCGCCGATGAGGCCTGCGGGCAGGCTCTCGACCTTGCGCACCTTGCCACTGGCCACATCGAGAATGCGCATCCTGTCGGTGCCGGCCTCGTTGACGATGTAGGCGATGGTCTTGCCGTCGTCGCTGAGATCGAACCCGTCGACGTCCCAGCTTTCCGTGGAGACCGGCGTGAACTTGCCGCTGGCGGGATCGAGGCGCCCCAGTCGCTGGAAGTCGGAGCCCTCGTCGCTGGTGGCCCACACTGTCCCATCCGGCCCGACTTGGAAGCCGCCGTATGCGATATCGGCGTCAGTGTCGCCGATCGCGGTCATGGCGCCGCTTGCCAAGTCCAGGCGGTAGGGATCGACGTTCTGAACGGATTTGTATTCGACGACATAGGCCGTGCGCTTGTCGGGGGCAAAGCCCGCGATGTACCAGCCGCCGCCCTGCACCTCGGCCACCATGCGCGAACTCGCCGGATCGCGCGGGTCCATGACGTAGAGATCGCTGTCCGAACCGTTGCGACGGGTGGAGCTGTAGCCGAGCAGGCTGCCATCGGCGCTCCAGGCGTTGGCGCCGTTGCGGCTCTTTCCGTCGGTGAGAAGGGTCAGCCGCCCGTCGGCAAGTGTATAGAGCTGGTAGTATTCGTCACCGCCCCGGTCCTTGCCCACCACCAGCACATCGCCCTTTTCCGGGGCGTAGGAGCCGCTGACGGGCTCCGCTTCGAAACTGATCTGGGTGCGCGCCCCCATCGGCATTTCGACCCGGTGAAGCTGCGGGACGTTGGCGAAACGCGTGCTGATCAGGATGGCGCGTTTGTTGGGGTCCCATCCGGCGAAACCCGCGCTGCGGGATTCCAGATAGGGCCGGGCCCGCTCGGCCAGCGTCACGGGCAGCGCAGGCACATCTTCCGCGGTGATCGCGGCAGGGATGGGCACGGTCGGCTCCGACGGGGCGGCATCCTGCGCCATGGCGGGCAGGGCGGTGGTGGCGAGAAGAGCGCAAAAAAGACGCGTGTGCATGGCTTTATTCCCCAGCGTTGCCGGCCCGATCGTCGTGCGTGACGGGCGCGACGCTAGACCGGGCGAAGGTCGTGGGCAATATGGATTGCAGCACCGGCCGCAGACCGGGCGAAAGCAGCGTGTGCCGCCCCCTCAGGGGTGCGGCGCTAGGCCGATCTCCACACCCGTCTTGTCGGTCAGCGCGAACTTGTCGACTAGATCGGAACTCGCCCGGTTGAGCCCGCGCACCTGAAGGCTGCGGCCGTTGCGGCGCATGCGCTCGACCACCTTGTCGAGCGCGCCGACCGCGCTGATGTCCCAGAAATGCGCCTTCGAAACGTCGATGATGACGTGGTCGGCCGGGTCCGGCTGCGTGCTTTCGGGGCCGAGGGCGGCTTCGAAGCGTTCGACGCTGGCATAGAAGATCTGGCCCTTCGCGCGGTAGATCGCGGTCTCGCCCTCGCGCTCGCGCACGACCTCGAACAGGGTCATCACTTTGTGGGTGAAGAACACGCCCGAAAGCACCACGCCTGCCAAGACGCCGAGCGCGAGATTGTGAGTCGCAACCACGACCACGACGGTGGTGAGCATGACTACGCTCGATTGCCACGGGTGCTTGGTCAGATTGGGGATCGAATTCCACGAAAACGTGCCGATCGACACCATGATCATGATCGCGACCAGCGCGGGCATCGGCACGCGGCCCACGATGTCGCCCAGCACGGCCAGCAGGATCAGCAGGAAGACGCCAGCCGTAAAGGTGGACAGCCGGCCGCGCCCTCCGCTGGTGACGTTGATGACGGATTGTCCGATCATGGCGCATCCGCCCATGCCGCCGAACAGCGCGGCGACGATGTTGGCGCCGCCCTGGCCTGCGCATTCGCGCCGTTTGTTGCTGCCGGTGTGGGTCATGTCGTCCACGATCTGCGCGGTCAGGAGCGATTCGAGCAGACCGACCGCTGCCATCGTCAACGAATAGGGTGCGATAATCCGCAAGGTTTCCCAAGTGAGAGGCACATCGGGGAGGGCGAAATAGGGCAAACCTTCGGGCAGTTCCCCCATGTCTGCGACAGTGTTGACCGGCACGGCCAGCCAGATCGCCAGGCCCGTCAGCACCACGATCGCGATCAGCGGGCTGGGGATCGCGGTGGTGAGGCGCGGGACGAGGTAGATCATCGCAAGGCCTGCAACGACCATGGCATAGGTTTCCCAGGTGACACCGGGGTTGCCCGGCATCAGCTGGGGCAGCTGCGCCATGAATATCAGGATCGCGAGCGCGTTTACGAAGCCGGTGATGACCGAGCGGCTGACGAACTGCATGAGAAGGTCGAGCCGCAGCACTGCGGCAATCGCCTGGAACACGCCCATCAGGATCGTGGCGGCGAAGAGATATTCGACGCCGTGATCGCGCACCAGCGGAACGACCACCACCGCGACGGCGGCCGTCGCGGCGCTGATCATGCCCGGCCGCCCGCCGGTGAAGGCGATCACCATCGCGATGGCGACCGAGGCATACAGCCCGACGCGCGGGTCGACGCCCGCGATGATCGAAAATCCGATGGCTTCGGGAATGAGCGCGAGCGCCACCACGATCCCGGCAAGGATATCGGCGCGTGGCTGCGCGAACCAGTCGCGCTTGAGCGCGGCGGTAGTGGTCATGACTGTGATCCGTGGTTTGGCCCTATGGGCAATGTCCAAGACGCCAATGCCCGCTCGGCCCGGCCGGCGCAACCGCCGGCTATTGCGCGGCTTGCGGCTGTGGCTCTTCCTCGGCCTGCTGGCGCTGCCACATCTCGGCGTAAAGCCCGTCGTGGCGCAGCAGCTCGCCGTGCTTGCCCGATTCGGCGAGCCGGCCATTGTCCAGCACCAAAATGCGATCCGCGTGGGAGATCGTGGAAAGCCGATGCGCGATGGCCAGGGTGGTGCGATGTTCGCTGACCCGGCGCAGGGTTTTGAGGATATCCTGCTCGGTGCGCGAATCGAGTGCGCTGGTCGCCTCGTCCAGCAACAAGATCGGCGGATCCTTTACCAAGGTGCGCGCGATGGCCACGCGCTGCTTCTCGCCGCCGGACAGTTTGAGGCCGCGTTCGCCCACTTCGGTGTCGAAGCCATCGGGCAGTTTCTCGATGAACGGCAGGATGGCCGCATCCCGGGCCGCGCGCGCAACCGCATCGTCCCCCGCGCCATCGCGACCGTAGGCGATGTTGTAGCCGATGGTGTCGTTGAACAGCACGCTGTCCTGCGGAACGATGCCGATATTGGCGCGCAGCGATTCCTGCGTGACCCGGGCGATGTCCTGGCCGTCCACCATGATGCGCCCGGCCTGCGGATCATAGAAGCGGAACAGCAGACGGGCGATCGTGCTCTTGCCCGCGCCCGACGGGCCGACAATGGCGTAATGGGCTCCGGCGGGGACTTCGAAGGTCAGCCCGTGCAGGATGGTGCGGTCCGGCTCGTATCCGAAGACCACATGGTCGAAGGTGACGGCGGGGCGCTTCACGATAAGCGCAGGCGCACCGGGCGCATCCTTTACCTCGGCCTCGGTATCCATCAGCCGGAACATCGCGGCCATGTCGATCATCCCCTGGCGGATGGTGCGATACACCATGCCCAACAGATCCAACGGGCGGAAAAGCTGCGTAAGATAGGTATTCACAAACACCAGATCGCCGGTGGTCAGGCGCCCCTGGCTCCAGCCCCAGACGGTATAGGCCATGGCGAAGCCCATCAGCAGGTTCATGATGACAGCCTGCGAAATATTGAGGAGCCCGAGCGAGTTTTCGCTCTTGAGCGCGGCTTGCGCATATTCGCGCGTGGCTTCCCCATAGCGGTCGAGCTCGCGGCCCTCGGCGCCGAAGTATTTCACCGTCTCGTAGTTCAGCAGCGAATCGACCGCGCGCGACAGCGCGGTGCCGTCGAGATGGTTCATCCGCTCGCGCAGCGTGCTGCGCCATTCGGTTATCCAGCGCGTGATGGCGATATAGGCGACCACGGTGCCCGCCGTCGCCGCCACCAGCTCGATCCCGAAATTGAAATAGAAGATCACCGCCACCGCCGTCAGCTCGATCACCGTGGGCGCGATGTTGAACAGCATGAAGTAGAGCATGGTGTCGATGCTCTTGGTCCCGCGCTCGATCGTCTTGGTGACCTCCCCCGTGCGGCGTGACAGATGGAAGCGAAGCGAAAGCTGGTGGAGCCGGCGAAAAGTATCTTCCGCCAGAGAGCGAGTCGCTTCCTGGCCCACCCGTTCGAATGTGATGTTACGCAAGTTGTCGAACACCACGGCCGAAAGCCGGCCCAACGCATAGGCAACGACGAACGCCATGGCGGCCATGGCCGCCTCGTTCGCCGGTGTGGTCATCGCGTCGACCGCGCGCTTGTAGACATAGGGGAGGGTAAGCGTCGTCGTCTTGGCCAGCAGCACCAGAAACATCGCGATGATGATGCGCCGCTTCAGCGCGGGATGGTCGCGCGGCCAGAGATAGGGGACGAATCGCCGCAGGATCTTGAGCGTCTCGGGCGGGGAAACCGCCGATCGCGGGGAATCGTTTTGTCGCATTGGGCCTAGATGGGAGCGACAGCGGGCCCGATTCAAGCGGATCTGAAGGGGAATCGGGGGCGATTCCGGGCGGATTCGCGCTGACTCGCCTGAATTGCATCGGGAGCCATCACGCCTCGCCCGCCGAAAGTCCGAAAAATTACGACCTATTTTCAGAAGGTTGAAAGGAAAGCGCAACAAAATTGCAAAAAGCCGTTGACCGAATCCCGAGTGCCCCCTAGATGGGCTCCACCGACGCGGCGCTGACGGTTCAGCCGCTCTCCCGCATCGGTCGCCAACATAGTCGGATAGCCGGTCCCCCGGTGTAAATCGGGGAAACCTTAGCTGTCCGCCTTTTAATGTTGAGTGGCTCTTTGAAATCGTTGGTTTTTGATGAAGGGACATGTGGGCGACGGCGCCCGGTCCGGGGATTTTAAGGCTCCGGATACCGGTTAACTAAGCCGATTGCCACATCCTTTGCTCGCACCACGCGGGCTTTGGGTGATGCATGTTCATTCGTATCCATTACGTTTGACAGTGCAGGTATCGGCTCCTTGAAGCTCATGCCAAGCAGGTTTGCGGGGTTATCCCCGTGCTTGTCTGGTGTGTGACACAAACTTGAGAGTTTGATCCTGGCTCAGAACGAACGCTGGCGGCATGCCTAACAC
>NZ_JBELMO010000050.1:0-26182 GCF_042095715.1 Qipengyuania sp.
AGGACGGCACGCACCCCGACTGCATCCAGATCTGGAGCGAGGCGGGCAAGCCGCCGACCAGCGACATCGCGATCATCGGCAATCGTATTGGCGGCGGGATGCAGGGCATCACGAACTTCGGTGCGTTGCCGCCGGAACGCGTGCGCGTCTGGAACAACGACATAGCCATGTCCGGTTTCTGGTGGGCCATCGCGATGAACGGCGTGAAGGGTGCGGATCTTCGGCATAACATTGTGCGGACGCTCCCGGGGGCGACCGCGCTGGGGCGACCGGACCTGAAAACCACTGCGATCGTGCAGGGGGATTTGGCGACACGTTGCGGCAACGTGGTGGATCGGATCAGCGACGAGGCTTGCTAGTCGTTCCTGTTCCGTTCCATCAGAGGCGATGGCTCGCCATCGCCTCGATTCGATACACGACTTTACCCGACGCGCGCAGAATGCGCGCATCACCTGCGAAAATCCGGACTGTGGTCATGTCACCGAGGCCAGCGCGGTCCTGATGATGGGTGATCTAGGTCCCACCAGGGCGAGGTGGCCGATCGAGCGGCTCGAGGAAAAGATGCGCTGCAGCCGGTGCGGGCACCTGGGGGCGGCGATCGCGCCGTGCGAGATCAAGTTCTAGCGCGAAATCCGCCCGCAATTTGGGGGTATCGGTGGGGGTATCGTTGACCTCAATGTCAACAAATCCGCCGTTTCGCGGCTGACGGTATGGCCGCCGCGTTGCAGGGGTTTTCAGCGAAGCCAGCCAATTCGGCTACGCTTGAGAGCCCATCCGCCAGCTCTAATTTCTGATGCCATTGACCATGCTGCCAGGCCTCAATCTCTGAATACCTTCCCCCGAAATCGTGCCTTTAACGACGCCTCGAACTTCCAGACGTCCGTCATTAACGATGTCACCACTGACCACGCCGCTGACAATCGCGAAGCCGCCTGGCTCAATCTTTAGCATGTCCCTTATTTCGCCTTGGCAGGTCAGTCGGCCCCCATTCGTTACCGTGGCACCGCTCTCCGCAATGCCGCGCAAAGTCGTCGGCCGGCCAACATAGACATGCTCCTTAATCAGCATACTGCCTCTGATTTCCCCACTTCGGTTTTCCGGGCCCGCTAATTTTTACCTACGATCGTTGTCAATACTGATTTCGGGCTTCCGGATCGGTGCTGGCAGCCGCGCGAATTCGCTATCCACAAAGATCTCGGACCGGGCCCTTCGATCTCCGATCGTTCCTCTCCGACCTCGCTCGCTTACCCTTCGGAGTCAGTCATGCTCACGATCGCCGCGGTGAAAGCCGCCGGCGCGCAGTCGCGCGCCACCAAGCTATTCGACGGGGGAGGGCTGTTCCTGTTCGTCACCCCGGCGGGCACGAAGAGCTGGCGGCTCAAATACCGGGTGAAGGGGCGGGAAAAGCTGCTCGTGCTCGGTCGCTTTCCCGCGATGAGCCTTCAGCAGGCCCGCGGTGCACGCGAAGCGGCAAAGGAGCAGCTCGGCCGCGGCGTGGATCCGGGCGCGGACACGCCGGTCGCGCTCAGTTTCGAGCAGCTGGCGCGCGAGTGGCACCAGCACGGCCGGTCGGCCTGGTCACCAGTGCATGCCGACGAGGTACTCGCTAGTCTGGAGCGCGATGTTTTTCCCCGCATAGGGAAAAAGGCGCCGGGTGCGATCGAGCCGATGGAATGCCTGGCGATCCTGCAGGAGCTCGAGCAGCGCGGCTGCATCGCCAGCGCGCGGCGGCTGCGCCACCGGCTGTCCGCGATTTTCCGCTTCGGCCGGCCGCGCGGCGTGGCGAACGATCCGGCGGAGGGTCTGCGCGAAAGCATGCGGCCCCTGCCACTGACGAAGCCCATGGCGGCGCTCACTTCGATCAAGGACTGCCGTGACCTGCTCACGGCTGCCGAGATTGCGGGTGCGCGCCCGGTGACCGTGCTGGCATCCCGATTCCTCGCGCTGACGGCCGTGCGCCTTGAAGCGGTGCGCGGGATGCGATGGGAGGAGGTCGATCTCGCGGCGCGGATCTGGACGGTGCCGGCGGCGCGAATGAAGCTGGGCAGGGCGAAGAAAGGCGATTCCCGGTTCGATCATATCGTACCGCTGAGCGACGCGGCCATTGAGGTCCTGAAGCGCGCGGCTTTAGATATAAACGGATGTGCATATGACGATTTGCATTCCAGCAATGCAAATTTGCACGGTCTGGTCTTTCCCGGGCGGGGCGGGGCGATGCCGATCGCGGAGGGCGCGATCCGCGAGCTCTATCAGCGCGCCGGTTTTGGCGGCCGGCATGTGCCGCATGGTTGGCGCGCCAGCTTCTCCACCATCCTCAACGAGGATCTCGGCCGCGACTGGCGCACCGATATAGACGAAGCGCTGGCGCATACCACCAAGGGTGCGGTGGAAGGCGCCTACAACCGCGCCCAGCTGCTCGAACGCCGGCGGACCGTGTTCGATCGCTGGGGCGAGTTGCTCTCAAGCTGAAGAATTCCCCTGCGCGAGCGGGGGCCGCCTGGTTGCGCCCAGGCGAGCCGACGGGCAGTCACCCGTCACGACCAAGCTGGCCTCACCAGGCCGCCCCGCATCCGCACGTCGGACGCGGACCCCATGGACATCAAACCTTATGGAAAGCCTAAAGACAGTACGCCCCGCTTCCCCCGCAGCCGGATATATCGGCGGCAAGCGCAACCTTTCGCGCCGGATCTGCTCGATGATCGATCGCATCGAGCACGACGGCTATGCAGAGCCATTCGTCGGCATGGGCGGGATCTTCCTGCGGCGATCGAGCAGGCCGCGCGCCGAAGTGATCAACGATATCAGCGGCGACGTCGCGACCTTCTTCCGCGTGCTCCAGGAGCATTATCCCTATTTCATCGACATGCTGCGCTGGCGCCTGGCGAGCCGCAACGAATTCGAGCGGCTGAAGGCCCTGCCGGCCGAGCAGCTAACGGACCTTCAGCGCGCTGCGCGGTTCCTGTACCTTCAGCGCTTGGCGTTCGGCGGTAAGGTCGCCGGCCGGCATTTCGGCGTTGACCGCAGGCAGGGCGCGCGGTTCAACGTCACGAAGCTGGAGCCTTTGCTCGCCGATATCCACGAGCGGCTCGCCGGGGTAACGATCGAGCAGCTGCCGTTCGACCAGTTCGTCGCTCGATACGATCGGCCGGGGATGCTATTCTATTGCGACCCGCCGTATTTCGATTGCGAAGACGACTATGGGCCGGACGTATTCGGGAGGGCCGACTTCGAGCGCCTTGCCCAGCTGATGCGCGCAGCGCGCGGGAAAATGGTCGTTTCCATCAATGATCGCCCTGAGGTTCGCGCGACATTTGCCGGGCTCGAGCAGCTCTCGATCGAGACGACTTACACCCTCGCGACCAAGGCGATCGGCACCGGCAAGCGTGTCGGCGAGCTCCTCATCAGCAATTTTGTCCTCGATGAGCGTGCTGCCTTGCAGGCCGCGTGACGTTCGCCATCCGGCACGGATCTTGCCACTCGGCCCTCGCCGAGCATGCGGGCGGCGAACAGCCGCCCGCCTCCGCCGGTGCGGATGGTGGTCAATTTCTGTTCGTGTTGCCGGTTCCGGGGCGGTGACCGGGTCCAGACGCGTGGCCGAACCGCATGTTCGGCCACTCATCTTACGGAGTTTGAAGAACTCCCCCGGTTTCTCCGCATGTGCCGGATTCGCGGTCCTTCCCCTCGCGCGCGTCGATGCGAGCAGCGAGGCGGTCGAGGATCGGACCCAAAAGCGGGTCTCGGACGAAGTCGGCGACGTAGCGCTTGGCGCTCAGTCCGGCGATCATCCGGTCGAAGTCGGCTTTATCGCGCGCTGCGGCATCCTGTGCGCAGGCGGGGACTGGTGCGCGACCAAAGGTGCGGTCCCACCAGAAGCGCAGGCCGTCGGGCACGAGGATCGCGTAAGCGTTGCTGATCTGCTCGACCATCGGCCCACCCGGGACCGGATTGTCGACGGGCTTGCTCCGTCGCATCCAGTCGATGAACCCGGCGCGCTGGAGTCTGCGTAAGGCCAAATGCACGGCCGAGTAGCTGCGCCCGATCCGCTCAGCGATGGTTGCGATCGCGGGCTCCAGGCGCCCGGTCATGAAATCGACAAGTTCGCAAAGCGTGTCGAGGACCTCGAGGCCGATCGCGCCGAGCGCGCCGTTCTGAACACCGGGCTCGGTCTGCTTGCGCTTCGCCCTCGTTTCGAGCTCGAAGCGACGTGCGGCCTTCCTGATCGCACCGGTGGCGCGCTTACCCTGTCGCTTCGATCCGTCACCATAGCGGCGCCAGACGCGGTCCTCGACCTGTCCCTCGTAATACGAATTGCGCCATACGGGTTGGCCGGAGCGCGGGTTATCACCGCGCTCGAGCGCGATCCTCGTCTTCCGGGATAGCTTGTTACCCAGGAGCCCGGCGGCGATCGTCCCGAATGCGGCCTGGGTTCCCGACCGCTGGGGTGTCCCGGCGGCCCTCACAGCGCACCGCCGATAACGATCAGCTGCGCGTCGGTTGTCGCTTGCGCGGCCCGTCGACCAGCTCTTCCGGTGAGATCAAACCCACCGTGAGCAGATCCGCCCACTCCTGCGCCAGCTCGCGCCGGCGGCGCATGTAGCGGCCGCGATCGTAGATCCCGCGCACACCGGGGATTTCGTGCGCCAGCATCAGTTCGATGACTTGCGTATCGCCCGGCCGATCCAGCTCGTCCGCGCGCTCGTTCATGATCGTCGAGAAACTGCTCCGCCAGCCATGTGGCGTATGCTTTCCGCCAAAACCGGGGACGCGCTTGTAGTTCGTGCTGAGCGCGTTCTCGCTGATCGGCCGATGCGAATATCGCACCGATGGGAAGAGATACTTCCTGCGTTTCGCGAACGCGATCGCCGCCTTTACCGTTGCCACGGCCTGTTTTGAGAGAGGTATGACGAAAGCGAACCCATCCTGTTCGCTTTTCGCCAGATCGAGCTTCATCTTGGACGCGGGGATGCGCCAGATTGGCTCCGCGCCGTCCAGACCCTCGAACTCGTCTCGCTCCGCCCAGCGGACAGGCCCGGGGCGGGCCGCGGTCAGCGCCAGCAGCCGGGACGCCAGCTTTGTGGCTGGCTGGCAGGGCTCGTCTTCCAGCGTCTTCAAAAAGCCGCGCGCGGCTTTGATCTCGGTCAGAGCGGGGTAGTGCTGCGTTCTGGTGGGCTTGAGAGCACGCTTCAATGGCGTGGCCGGATTGGTCTCGGCGAGATCCAGCGCGATCGCGCAGTCCCATATCGAAGAAGCGTACTGGCGGAGCCGATGGGCAACCTCGATCGCGCCGCGCTCCTGAACCGCTTCGAGCAGCTCGGCGATCTCCCTCGGGCGTATCTCGGTCAGCGGCCGATCGCCCAGCGCCGGCATGAGGTCCGTCTCGATCCGCCCTTCCACCGTTTGGGCGTGTTTCTCCTTCCAGCCCTCCCTCTGAAGGGAGAGCCATTTCTCGGCCGCCTGTCGGAAGGTGTAGGGGGCATCGGACGTCCGTGCCCCCCGATTCGCTGGATCGATGCCCTGCCGATGGAGCTTGCGGGCTTCGTCTCTCAAGTCCCGAGCCTGTGCCAGCGACACCTCGGGGTAAATCCCGAAGGTAAGCTGCTTTTCCTTCCAGCGATCTCCGGCGCGCATACGGTATTTGAAGCGCCAGCTCTTCGTGCCACTGGGCAAAACCAGAAGATGAAGGCCGAGGGCATCCGCCATTTTTAGCGGCTTTTCGCCCGGCCTGGCCGCTCGACACTGTTTGTCCGTCAGCACGCGATGCCCCCAACCGCTCGGCGCCGTGCCCCACAAATGCCCCCAACGGGCGTGAGAACGGTTGAGAATTGCCGAGACTGCTTGAGGGGGGTTTTTGTTCGAAAGGCGCGGAAATCAAGCCTTTTTGAGAACAACCGAGACCCCTTGAGAACGGTTTATGGCTCCCCGAGTTGGATTCGAACCAACGACCAAGTGATTAACAGTCACCTACTCTACCGCTGAGCTATCGGGGAGCAGCCCGGGTCGAACAACCCGGAGCGGAGGTGGCCCTATATGGGCGCTTCGAGAATTTGGCAACCCGTCAGATTCAGTTCCATTCAGACCATGAACTGTTCGGCCACGATGCGTTCGTCCAGGGAATGTCCCGGGTCGAACAGCAGGGTCAATCGACTGTTGGTGGCAACCTTCACGCTGACTTCCGCGACGTCGCGAACCTCTTTCTGATCGGCCACGGCGGAAACGGGGCGTTTGTCCGGCTCGAGAACCGAAAATTGGATATCATAGCGGTTAGGCAGAATCGCTCCTCTCCACCGACGCGGGCGAAACGCGCTGATGGGCGTCAGAGCAAGCAGATCGGAATCCAGCGGGAGGATGGGGCCGCTCGCGGAATAATTGTAAGCGGTCGAGCCAGCAGGGGTGGAAACGAGCACGCCGTCACACACCAGCTCCTCTATCCGAACCTTTCCGTTCACGGTGACGCAGATCTTGGCTGTCTGGCGGGTCTCACGCAGAAGCGAGATCTCGTTGATGGCGCAGAAATTGTGCCGTTCGCCGTCCTGCGTGGTAGCTTCCATTGCCAGCGGATCAATCGTGTGTTCGCGGGCCTTGGCAATTCGCGAAAGCAGTTTGTCTGGCGCACGATTGCGGTTCATTAAAAACCCCACGGTGCCGAGATTGACACCGTAGACCGGAACTATTCGGCGGCTGTCGAGCATGGCGTGCAAGGTTTGCAGCAAAAAGCCGTCGCCTCCCAGAACCACCAGCGCCTCGGCCTCCTCCGGCTCGACCCAGTCGGTCAGCGAACGAAATTGTTCTGCAGCCGCGCGAGCCTTGTCCGTGTCGGAAACCAATAATCCAAGTCGTTCCAAATCCGGCATTCTTCCCCCGTAAACCGTGCTCCTGCACCTGTTGGTGACCGGCTATGTGGACAAGTCTATGGCGGGGGGCGATCTTTGGCAACGCGGGTGTAACTAGGGTTTAAGGGATCGCTGGAGAATTATGGATGGGCTCTCTCACATTGGGGGCGGACGATTCGATGGAAAGCGACAGGCGTGATGCGCTGACCGGTCTGGTCGATGCGGTACAGGCCAAGGCCAAGATCGCACGCTGGCTGAGCGACTGGCCCGCGGATGCCGGAGCGTGCCCGCTGCACGCGATGCTCGTCGCCGTCGGGCGGATCGAAACCGTAAATCTGGCCTACGGAGCCGATACGGGCGACAGCGCCTTGGCGGAGATTGCGCAGCGGATAAGTCACTTCGCAGCCGATGAGTTCGAAAGCGTGCCTTGGTTCGCCGCGCGCGTAGCGGGCAGCACCTTTCTTCTGGTGGCACGTGAAAGCTGCAGCAGGGAACGCTGGCAATGGTTTGCCGAGGCGCTTGCCGATGTCGTCTCCATGCCCATCGTTTCTCCCGAGGTGGGTGGCGGAACCGTGCGGCTATGGCCGCGGATTGCTCTCATGCGCACTGCCGAGGGCGACGATCCCGATCGTATTCTGGACCAGCTGGCGATGGCCCTGCAAAGCGCGCGACAGGAACACGGCCGCCGGGTTGCGTGGGTGACCGGCAAGCTGGCGCACGTCTCGGTTTCGAATCAGCAGCTGGAAGCGGACATGCTGGCCGCTATCGACCGCGACGAGATCGAAATCGTCTTTCAGCCGCAATTCGAGATGGCTGACGATACGCTCATCGGCGCCGAGGCGCTGGCGCGCTGGCAGCACCCGCAGATCGGGCGCCTCGGCGCCAACACCCTTTTTACCCTTGCCGAGAGAACCGATCACGTGGCGCAGCTGTCACGCCACATCGCGGAGCGTGCTCTGGCCCTGGCAGCGGGATGGCCGAAAAAGGTGAAGCTTTCGCTCAATGTGACGCCTGCGGATCTTGCCGCCGCGACATTCCCGATCGAATTCCTGAGCTTGCTGCGGCGGTCCGGCTTCCCCCCGGACCGGCTGACCATCGAGATCACTGAGCAGGTCCTTCTCGCCGACCTGGAGGAGGTGACGCGGGCGCTCAATCCCCTCAAGGCGGCTGGAGTCTCCATTGCTCTCGACGATTTCGGCGCTGGCTATTCGAACTTCAGATATCTGAAGATTCTGCCGCTCGATATCCTCAAGCTCGATCGGTCGATGGTGGAAGGCATTTCGGAGGATTCGCGCGACCTCGCCGTGCTCAGGGCGATCACGGCGATGGCCAGGGCGCTTAACCTGCGGGTGGTGGCAGAAGGCGTGGAACACGAGGAGCAGCGCGAAGCCCTGGCCGCCGAGGGCGTCGAATATTATCAGGGCTTCCTCCGCTCGGTGCCGCTGGATCATCCCGCTTTTCAGGCGCTCCTCGAAACGGATTAGGCCGCCTTTCGGCTTTCCTGCTTCCGCACGATGCCCGAAAGCCCTTTGGTTAGCTGGTAAAGGCCGTTGAGCCGGCTTTGCGGATCGCCCCATGCGCGATTGATCACGAGCTTCATGTCGGGGCGTAGCTTGGCCGTGCCCTTCAGCCGTTCGACATAGGCGATAAGACCTGCGGGATCGGCGAATTCGTCCTGATGAAATGTCACGAGCGTGCCGGCTGCGCCGACATCGATTTTCGCGATATTTGCCCCTATCGCCTGCGCCTTGATCTCTATGAGTTTCACGAGATTTGCAGTGGGTCCGGGGAGGGGGCCGAACCGATCGATCATCTCGGCGGCGAGAGCGTCCAGTTCCTGCTTGCCGTCCGCATCGTTGAGGCGGCGGTAGAGCGCCATGCGGACCGCCAGATCGGGCACATATTCTTCGGGTATCATGATCGGCGCGTCCACGGTGATCTGCGGGCTGACCCGTTCGCGCTTCGGCTCCAGCCCCATCTCGCCCGCCTTGGCCGCCAGGATCGCGTCCTCCAGCATGGACTGGTAAAGTTCGAAGCCCACCTCGCGAATATGGCCCGACTGCTCGTCGCCAAGGAGGTTGCCAGCGCCCCGGATGTCGAGATCGTGGCTGGCAAGCTGGAAACCGGCGCCCAGACTGTCGAGATCTCCCAGCACTTTCAGTCGCTTCTCCGCGACCTCGTTGAGAGCGGTGTCAGCCGGTGTCGTCAGATAGGCATAAGCGCGCAGCTTGGAACGCCCGACGCGGCCGCGCAGCTGATAGAGCTGCGCCAGTCCGAAGCGGTCCGCCCGATGAATGATGATCGTGTTCGCGCTGGGTAGGTCGAGCCCGCTTTCGACGATCGTGGTCGAAAGCAGCACGTCGTATTTGCCCTCGTAGAAGGCGCTCATGCGCTCTTCGATTTCGCCCGCGCCCATCTGGCCGTGGGCCGCCACCACCTTTACCTCGGGCACGGTTTCGCCGAGCCACTGCTCCAGCTCCGGCATGTCGGAGATGCGCGGCACCACGATGAAGCTCTGCCCGCCGCGATGGTGTTCGCGCAGCAGCGCCTCGCGCACCACCATTTCGTCCCATTCCATTACGTAGGTTCGCACCGCCAGGCGATCGACCGGCGGGGTCTGGATCGTGGACAGTTCGCGTAGACCGGTCATGGCCATTTGCAGCGTCCGAGGGATTGGCGTGGCCGTCAGTGTCAGCATGTGCACGTCGGCGCGCAGCTGTTTGAGCTTCTCCTTGTGAGTCACTCCGAAGCGCTGTTCCTCGTCCACGATGACGAGGCCCAGATCCTTGAACGCGGTCTGCTTGGAAAGGATCGCGTGTGTCCCCACTACCACGTCGATGTCGCCGGCCTTCAGCCCCTCGCGGGTGTCCCTGGCTTCCTTTGCCGAAACAAGCCGGCTCAGGCGCCCGACCTTGAGCGGGAAGCCCGAGAAGCGGTTGCTGAAATTCTCGTAATGCTGGCGCGCCAGAAGGGTCGTGGGCGCCACGATGGCCACCTGCTTGCCATCCATTGCCGCCACAAAAGCAGCGCGCAGCGCCACCTCGGTCTTGCCGAAGCCGACATCGCCGCAGACCAGCCGGTCCATCGGCTTTCCGCTTTCCAGATCGCCCAGCACATCGGCGATCGCGCGCTCCTGATCGTCCGTTTCCTCCCAGGGGAAGCGATCGACGAACTGGTTATAGACGCCGTCCTCCGCCTCCAGCACGGGTGCCTTGCGCAAGGAGCGGGCGGCGGCAGTCTTGAGCAGTTCGTTTGCGATCTCGCGGATGCGTTCGCGCATCCGGGCACGGCGGCGCTGCCAGGCCTCGCCGCCCAGCTTGTCGAGCTGGACCGCGTGCTCCGAGGAGCCATAGCGACTCAGGACGTCGATATTCTCGACCGGAATGAACAGCTTATCCCCGCCTGCATATTCCAGCATGACGCAATCATGCGCGCTCTTGCCGACGGTAATCGGCTCCAGCCCGAGATATTTGCCGATGCCATGCTCGGTATGGACGACGAGATCGCCGCGGTTGAGCGCCGAAAGCTCGGCCAGGAAGGCATCGGCGTCCCGCTTCTTCTTCTTCCGGCGGACAAGCCGGTCCCCCAGCACGTCCTGCTCGGTCAGCAGTCCCAGCTCATCGTTGGCAAAGCTGCCATCGATGGGCAGGATCACGGCGGTCGGCTTCGCCTTGGCGCTTTTGCCGAGCGCTTCCTGCCAGTCGCTCGCAAGCGTGACCGTAACGCCCGCTTCCTCGAGGATAGACGCGATACGCGCCCTGCTGCCGGTGGAATAGGCGGCCAGGATGGGCCGCTTGCCCTCCTTGCTCAAGGCTTTCAGATGGTCGGCAAGCGCCGGATAGACGTTTTCGCCCCGCGCGCGCTCCGGCGCGAAATCGCGGCCCGAGCGGAACCCGAAATCAAGCACCGTCTCGCTTGCCGGCTCGGCGAAATGCGTGGTCCGGTGGACCGGCCATTTGTCAAGCGAGGTCGCAAGCTCGTCCTTGGCGAGATACAGGGCATCGGGCGGCAGCGGGCGATAGCTGCCCTTGGATTGGCCGCCCACGCTGGTGCGTTGTTCGAAATAATCCGCGATATCCGCCAGCCGCTCTTCTCCCGCGGCAAGGGCAGCCTGATCGATGATGGCGACATCATCCTTGCCAAGATGGTCGAACAGGGTGGAAAGTTTGTCTTCGAACAGCGGAAGCCAGTGTTCCATACCGGCGAGCCGGCGCCCCTCGCTAACCGCTTCGTAGAGCGGGTCCTGAGTCGCGGCGGCGCCGAACCGTTCCCGATAGCGCAGGCGGAAACGCTTGATGCTGTCCTCGTCGAGCAGGGCCTCGCTCGCGGGCAGGAGAAGATGCGATGTGAGCGTCCCTGTGCTCATCTGCGTGCTGGGATCGAAGGTTCTGAGTGATTCCAGCTCGTCGCCGAAGAAATCCAGGCGCAAACCCTGGTCGAGCCCGCTGGGATAGATGTCCACGATCGAGCCGCGAATGGCGAATTCGCCGGCATCGATCACGGTGTCAGTACGGCCATAGCCCTGGCGGCGGAGCATGGCCGCGAGGCTTTCCATGCCGATTTCCATGCCCGGCTTGAATTCGCGGATGGTCTCGCGCACCCGGAACGGAGTGAGCACGCGCTGGGTCAGCGCGTTGACGGTGGTGACGAGCAGTTGCGGCGCCGATCCGCCCGCCTGCAAGCGAAACAGGGCGGCAAGGCGCCGCGCGCTGATGGATAGCGCGGGGCTTGCCCGGTCATAGGGCAGGCAGTCCCAGGCGGGAAATTCGATCACTTCGAGTTCGGGAGCGAAGAAAGCTGCGGCTTCGCTCACCCCGCGCATCGCTGCTTCGTCCGGCGCGATGAAGACGGCGCGCTTGCTGGCGGCGCGGGCAATATCGGCGAGCACCAGAGGCTGCGCCCCGCGCGCCACGGCGGCGAGGGTAAGCGGCTGTTTGGCCTTGAGGATCCGCGAAAGGTCTGGCCGGGCAAGATCTGGCATCGATTATCCTAATGGCGGCGGTGCGGCGGCGTTCCGTGCACGCGCGATAGCCCGCCCGTGGAATCGCGGGCGGGTTGGTGTGTTGCCGCTCATGTAATGTGCCAGCGCGGACAGGCAAGTCGCCTCAGATGGAAACGTAATCCAGCTTCTGCATGGCGGCGATCTGCGTACCGGCGAACCGCGCCGGCACCGGCAGCGTGCCCAGCGCCCATGCCATCACGTCGACATCATCTTCGTCCAGAAGTGCCTCGAACCATTCCAATTCTTCCGTGTCCCAAGCGGCATGATAGCGGTCGAAAAAGCCGCCGATCATGTAATCCGCTTCCCGCGTGCCGCGGTGCCAGGCGCGGAAACGGGCACGGGCGAGGCGGGTGGGAAGATCGGTCGATGACATGGCCGGACCCCTAGCGAAGCGCCCGGCCTTAGTCCATGACGCGAGCATGCGGCCCGAGGCTCTCAATGCATTGTTCGCGGAAGTCGAAACGCTCGACGGCGTGGGGCCGAAGCTGCGCAAGCCCCTGGAAAGGCTGGGCCTATCCCGCATCAAGGACGTCGCCTACCACCTGCCGGAACGCTTCGTGTCCCGGCGCGCCGTCAGTAACGTGGACGAAGCTGGGGAGGGCGAGCAGATCGTTCTGGAACTGACCCTGGTGGAGCACCGGTCGAGCCGTAACCAGCGCGGGCCCTACCGCGTCCTGGCGCAGGATTCCGCCGGGAACATCGTGGCCCTGACTTATTTCGGCCGCGCCAGTTTTACCGCCAAGAAACAATTGCCCGTGGGCGCGAAGCGGTGGGTCGCGGGCAAGCTGGAACGCTATGGCGACATGCTCCAGATCGTCCATCCCGACCATGTGCTGGAGGAAGGCGGGGCCAGCCTCGCCCATCTGACGGAACCGGTATATCGCCTGTCCGAAGGGCTGACCCAGCCCATGATCGGCAAACTTGTCGATCAGTCGCTCGATCGCCTCCCCGAACTTGTCGAGTGGATCGACGATCACCACCGGAGCCGGGAAAAATGGCCCGATTGGCACGAAGCTTTGCGATCGGCTCATCGCGGCGAGCATCCGGGCGCGCGAGACCGGCTCGCCTATGACGAGATGCTGGCCAACAGCCTGGCGCTGATGCTGGTGCGTGCCGACAACCGGCGGCGCGAGGGTACGCCGCTATCGGGCGATGGGCGTCTGCGCGACAAACTCGATCTGCCGTTCCCGCTGACCGGCGCGCAGCGGCGCAGCATCGGCGAGATCGAGGGCGATCTGGCGCAGACATCTCCCATGCTGCG
This sequence comes from Qipengyuania sp., assembly GCF_042095715.1. GTDB lineage: Bacteria > Pseudomonadota > Alphaproteobacteria > Sphingomonadales > Sphingomonadaceae > Qipengyuania. The sequence continues at coordinate 13,094 of NZ_JBELMO010000050.1, forward strand.
GCTGCTCCAGGGCGATGTCGGCGCGGGCAAGACGGTGGTGGCGCTGGAAGCGATGCTGATCGCGGTGGAGGCCGGGGCGCAGGCCGCGCTGCTGGCGCCCACCGAAATCCTCGCTCGCCAGCATTTCGAAACCCTGCGCCGGCTCGCCGCGCCCACCGGCGTCCACGTCGCCATCCTGACTGGGCGCGACAAGGGGAAGGCGCGCGAGAGCACGCTGATCGGTCTGATGGACGGGGGGATCGACATTCTGGTCGGCACCCACGCCATCTTCCAGGACCAGGTCGCCTACCGGAATTTGGCGCTGGTGGTGATCGACGAACAGCACCGCTTCGGCGTGTCGCAGCGGCTGATGCTGGCGGGCAAGGGCAAGCGCGCGCCGCATGTCCTCGCCATGACCGCCACCCCCATTCCGCGCACGCTCACCCTGGCGCAATATGGCGAACTGGACGTCAGCAAGCTCGACGAGCTGCCGCCGGGCCGGCAGGCGATCGACACCCGCGTGGTCGGGGTGGAGCGGATGGACGAGGTGGTGGCCGGGATCGCCCGCCATTTCGAGACCGGGCAGCAGGCCTATTGGGTCTGTCCCATGGTGCGCGATAACGAAATGGACGACACCGCCGCCGCCGAGGCGCGCATCGCCAATCTGCGCGAACGGTTCGGCGGAGATGTGGTGATGGTACACGGCCAGATGCCCGCCGATCTGAAGGACGCGGCCATGCAGCGCTTTGCCGACGGCGGAGCGAAGCTCCTGGTCGCCACCACCGTGATCGAGGTGGGGGTGGATGTGCCCAACGCCACGCTGATGGTGATCGAGCAGGCGGAACGCTTCGGCCTCGCCCAGTTGCACCAGCTGCGCGGAAGGGTGGGGCGGGGTTCGGAAAAATCGGTGTGCCTGCTGCTGCGCTCGGGTGAACTGAGCGAAACCGCGCGCGATCGCCTGGCGCTGATGCGCGAGACACAGGACGGCTTCCGGCTTGCCGAGGAGGACCTACGCCTTCGTGGCGGCGGTGAGCTGCTGGGCACGCGCCAGTCCGGCGACACGCCCTTTAGCGTGGCGAGCCTGGAGCAGATCCAGCGCCTCCTGCCCGCCGCCTACGACGACGCGCGCCTCCTGATGGAGCGCGACGGCGGCCTCGACGGTCCGCGCGGCGAAGCGGCCCGGCTGCTGCTCTATCTGTTCGAGCGGGACTTCGGCGTGAGAACTTTACGCGGCGGGTAAGTGGCGACGACGGAGAGCGGAAAAGTCAAAAACCTAGCACGGACAGCTCCCGCTCCGCCGAGATCGATGATCCGGGGCAGGCTCTTTCAGGCGGCCTTACGCACCCTCGCGGACGGTTGCGGATCAGTGCCCCGCCGCTGTTCACCGACATACGTCTGGGCACGATCGCGGCTGCTTTTGCCTAGCAATTTCCTGAGATCGTGCTGGAGATCGTCAGCGACAACCGAATCGTCGATCCCCTTCAGGAAGGGTTCGACGCCATAATCCGGGGCAATCTGGACGCTGAAGACGACATGGTCGGGCGCCCGCTCTATCGCGACGAAATGCTGCTTGTAAGCACGTCCCCGATCCAATCGGCGCGCTCGGACGAAGGAACCTGTGTTCCGGCTGTCATCCTTCCGACCGGCATCGGCGACAAGGCCTGGTCCGTCGAGAAGGGGGGGCGTTTCCCAAGTCTTTCTTCCCACACCTGCGCTCCGTCTGACATCGGTCGTCGCCGCGAGACGAACCGTTCTTGCCGCCGCCGGGGTCTTGCCCCACTCCTTGATCACCGACGATCTGTCACAGGGCCGAGTAACCTGTCATGGTCGCGCCGCCGATCGCCCGGTCGAGCTATGGGTGCTACATCGCGCGCGCCGACTACGCAGCCTCAAGCTCACCAATTTTGGCGACTACCTGTCAGATCCCTTCGCCGACCGACGCTATGTTGAAGCCGAAGCTCAGTTAGCAATCGTCTTCTGCTTGCCCTGTCTAGCAGATGCTAGTCTGGCTGACGCGACCGTGTCGCGGTTTCGCCGCGGGAGCGGCGGACAGCGCCTCTTACTGAAAAGAACTCTCGGTCAGACAGTCGGAGCGAGCACCGCCTCGGCGCTGGTCCAGTCGCTCTTCCCGTAGCGGGCATTATCCAGCGGCGAGAGCTTCCCGCGCCCGCTCGCCATGTCGCGAATATACTGCATTCCCTGCCAGGCCGGGAACGCAGCATCGCTATCCGGGGTCAGGAGCCGGGCAATGCGGATCAGCGCGGAAAGCTGGCCCATCCCGCCTGCACGAAGCAGCTTCCAGAGGCGTTCTTCCAGCCGCGTCATCACCGCGGCGAGATCGCGAGGCGAAAGCACGTCGCCCGCAATGCGAAGGAGGCGGGGGGCGCGAACGGCGTCCTGCACCGAGGCGGATGCGTCATGCCGCAGCAGCGCGATGACCTTCGCTTCGCGCCGTGCCAGCGCCGAAACCACGCGTCCGCCGACATCGCCCGTTGTGCCTGCAAGCGCGGTTTGGGCCTTATTTTCGTCCATTCTCATATCGCCTGACGTTAAACAGAACGGATTCGTTCAGTTTCAATCGCGCGACGGATGCCCTATACTGCCGGGCAATCCAATCGATCAGCACTTCGCAGGCGCCCGCGAAACGCAGGCGCGGTGGTCGGCCACCGGCAAGCTGGGCTGGTGAGGTCGATCGCCGCATCCTTGATGCCGCCACCCAGTTGTTTCTGCGCGATGGTTACGATGCGACCAGCTTCGATCGGATCGCTGCACGGGCGAATGCGGGCAAGGCCAGCCTTTACGCGCGCTATTCCACCAAGCAGGAGCTGTTCACGGCCGTCGTTCGACGAATGGTGGACAGGACGCTGTTGCCTTCGGTCGATGTGCCCTCTCACCTGCCCACAGAAGAACGGCTGCGCGAGACCGGCCATCGCCTGCTCGAACATGCGCTCGTGCCGGAAGCGGTGGCCCTGATGCGGGTGTGCATGTCGATCGCCCCCCGAATGCCCGACCTTGCGCGCCTGGTTGACAGGATCGGGCGTGAAGGCGGGATAGCTCAGGTCGCGCGGGCAATTGCCGGGCGCGAGGCCACACCCGAACGGCTCGCGCAGGCAAGGCCGGCCGCGGAACAGTTCATCGATATGGTATTCGTGCCCCATCAGATGCGCGCGCTTATCGGCGACGACCGCGAGTTGTTAAGAGAAACCGCACCGCGGCGCGTCAATGACGCCATCGCCCTGCTGCGCGACTCCGGAAAGCTGATCGCATCGGAGGAGGCGGTGGGAGATCCCCTTCATTGACGGTGCGTCCTGTCCTTATCCGACTTCAGTTCAACCAAGGAGAGAACTATGATTCGACACATTATCTGCACCGGACTGTGCGCCCTGACCCTCGCTGCGTGTTCGCAGTCCGAAACCGATGCCGGGGAGGACCGAGTCCAGGAACGGCCGGATCAGTCCTCTCGTGAAGCGGGCGACATGACGCCGGAAGGGATCGACGTCGTGGAAGTGGCCAGCGCAAACGACAATCTGGCCACTTTTCTAGAAGCAGCCACTTCGGCTGGTATCGGCGAGACGCTGGCGAACGCGGACGGCATAACGGTTTTCGCGCCCATCAACGAAGCTTTCGAAGAGGTCGAAGGGCTGGACGACCTACAGAACGACCGAGAGCGAATGGCTTCCCTGCTGAAGCGCCATGCTGTGCCGGGCGTCTACGCATCCGCGGACATTCCCGAGGGGGAAACCTCGCTTGAAACCCTTTCCGGTGAAACGCTGACCGTCACCAATCGCGATGGCCAGATCATGCTCGAAGGCCCTGCGGGCGCCACGGCGCGGATCGTCGAAGCCGATATCACGGGGGACAATGGCGTGGTCCACGCTATCAACGTCGTTCTCAAATAGCAGGCTACGTTTTTTGAGGGCACCGTGCCCGGTCCAAAAGTTCCGGGGGCGGTACCTCTCCACCGTCCTCTACTGTTTCTTTTGAGCAGCGTTAATGCTCTGCCGAAGCTTGCTTGCCGATGCACACCGAACAGCTTGTTGGTCGATGGTCGCAGCACCAGAAGGCTGCGGGCGTCAATCAACGTGCCAAAGCGGCGTGCGTCTAATTCTCTCTGCGACAACCGGTTTTTGAAATTTCTAGAGTAAGAACGAGTGACCGGGATTGGGACGCAAAGCTGATCCTGTTTCCTAGCTCAATAACTTTCGGCTAGCTCAACCTCGACCGGGGTTGAATCGGTGGGAACTGGGACCCTCACTTCTGAGACTTGTCCGTCACAATATTTCAAAAGCCAAGAGGCGGCCCATCGCGCTCGGAGAAACGGCGCTGTCTACTGAGGAGCAGTTCAAAAACATGATTGTCCCCGACCTCGCGAATCTCCCCCGCTAAAAATGACTATCGGGCAGAAGACAGATGCCGGCTTTGGCACCGACTTGCTGTCGATCGGCGCGGGAAGGTCGTCGATGCGGCACCGGGATTCTGCGCCAATCATCGCTGGCCTTGCGGCTGCACGACCGATCAGCGCTGCTGAAACTCTCTTTACGACCATACCCGAAGGCCACGGCAACTGGCATTTTCCTCGGTAAAGCGATCACGACGTATCAACTATAAACGGTCGGATTCGTCAAGGATATACGGATTTTAGCGTTTCGGATGATAGTCTTATCGAGTCATTCGAGGTGGCGCGGTTTATGGATCAAGGCCATTTGATGTCCAGATTTAGAAGTGGCGAATTTGTTTTCTGGAAATCTACTATTATCTTCCGAAGTCTCCTTCGTTTACCAATACTCTTTTGGTGACCCAAGCAGCTTGATTCGAGGTGTTCAGACTTATAGTCTTTCGTCCCCTCTCGCGATAATGTATGGGGTCCAATAACGCAATACGGCAGCCCTAACTGCGCGGGGCTCGTAACGTTCTGGATCTTGCACATGGCGTGGCGCCCCGTCGTGGCACCCGGGCGTGGTCATCCATGCCAAGGCAGCACTGAGAAGCCAGTTTATTCAATTGCTTGGAGGATTCCTGGCTGGGGGACCTGCCGCTCAGCCACAGCGTTTCCAAACCTCTCGCGGACTTCTGAACTGCTATTCCGTCACAGCAGGCGGGGGCTTTCCTGGCCCTTCAGGGTGTGACCTTCTTTCCTTCGAAATCCGACGGAGAGTGGCGCTCGCGCAATTGCTCGTCCTCTTCGCCCCAGGTCTTGGTGACGATGCGGCCGCGGCCCACCGCAGGACGTTCGGCGATCTGCTTCACCCAGCGTTCCACGTTCTGGTATTCGTGAATGGAGAGGAATTTGCGCGCCTCGCCATAGATGCCCCCCGTGACGAACGGGGCCAGCCAGGGAAAGGTCGCGATGTCCGCGATGCTGTAGTCCGCGCCGCCCAGATACTCGCTTTGCGCGAGCCGCTGGTCGGCAACATCGAACAGCCGCTTGGTCTCCATGGCATAGCGATTGATCGGGTATTCGTATTTTTCCGACGCATAGGCATAGAAGTGGCCGAAGCCGCCACCGATGAAGGGCGCGCTGCCTACCTGCCAGAACAGCCAGCTCAGCACTTCGGCGCGCGACGCATCTGTCGGCAGGAAGGCGCCGAATTTTTCAGCCAGATGCATCAGGATGGCCCCGCTTTCGAACACCCTGACGGGCTTGTCCCCCGATCGGTCCATGAGGGCCGGGATCTTGGAATTGGGGTTGACCCCCACGAAGCCCTTGGAGAACTGCTCCGCGTCGGAAATGCTGATGGTCCAGGCGTCGTATTCCGCATCGTGCCCGGCCTCGATCAGCTCTTCCAGCATGATCGACGCCTTGACGCCATTGGGCGTCGCCAGGCTGTAGAGTTGAAAGGGATGGTCGCCCACGGGCAGCTCTTTATCATCGCGAGCACCGGCGGTCGGCCGATTGATGTTCGCAAAGCGTCCCCCGTTTTCGCTGTAGGTCCAGACCTCGGGCGGGGTGTAGGTGGCATCGGCCATGGGAGCTCCTTCGCAAATGGTTCGCCGGCGAGGTGGGGTCTGCATAAAGCGCGCGCAAGCGGAACCGTGTGGCATTGGCGAAAGTTCATCCAAATCATGGACAAGCTCATCTTCGTTGACGACTCTCTTCCCGGCATCAGCCGCAAGCGTTCAGGCAAGGGCTGGTCCTATTACGATCCCCAGGGAGAGCTGATCAAAGACGCGCAGGAACGGGCACGGTTGAACGCAATCGCCCTGCCGCCGGCCTATCGCGATGCCTGGTTCTGTCCGGCCGATAACGGCCATATTCTGGCGACGGGATACGACGACAAGGGTCGCAAGCAATATCGCTATCACCCGGATTTTCGCGCTGCGCGGGAGATGGAGAAATTTTCGGGGTGTGTGTCCTTCGGCAGTCTCCTGCCTCTGGTGCGAAAGCGCATCGAAGCTGATCTTTCAGGCCGCAAACTTGCGCGGGACCGGATCGTGGCCAGTGTGGTTCGCCTGCTGGACCTGGGCATGATCCGCGTGGGCAACGAACGCTATTCCAAGACGAACAAGAGCTATGGCGCCACCACGCTGCGGTCCCGGCATGCCGAGGTAACGGGAAAGACCCTGCGGCTGCGGTTCCGCGCCAAGTCGGGCAAGCAGCGCGAACTCTCGCTGACCGACGGGCACCTCGCCCGGCTGGTGCGAAAGATGCAGGACCTGCCCGGCCAGCACCTGTTCCAGTATGTCGACGAGGATCAGGAGTACCATCCGGTCACCTCGGGAGACGTGAACGATTATCTGGCAGAAACGATGGGCCAACGCTTCACCGCCAAGAGTTTCCGCACCTGGCATGCCAGCGTCCTGGCGTTCGACATCCTTGCCCACGCGCAGGAGAAGGTCACCATCAAGGCCCTCACACAGGAGGTGGCGGAAAGCCTGGGCAATACCTCCGCCGTCACGCGCAAGAGCTATATCCACCCGGCGCTTTTCGACCTGATCGACCATCAGGCCGATTGGAGGGAAGGGCTCAAGCTCCCCCGCTCCACACAATGGCTGACGCGTGAGGAGCGGGGACTGATCGAGTTGCTGGAACAGCGAGCGGAGTTATCAGACAGAAAAGCCGCGTAAGGTTTCGCTTGTTACAAATCAGCGTGCTAGGACCCGGTAGCTCGCCGTTAAGGGCGAGCGAACGAGTGGGAGGCGGCGCTGCACAGACTGGCGCGTTTTGATATTTCTGCGCGCATAGCCGATCCTTCTCGGAAGGTCGGGGCAGAGGTTGCCTTCGGGCTTGGTTGCGCGATCGCGATGATCATCCTTCGCTCGGCGATCGATCTCGTCGCACCGGCGGCAGGCCCTTTTGCGATGATGTACCCTACAGTGCTGATCGCAACACTGTTCGGCCATGCAGCGGGCGGCCTGGCGGCGTGGCTACTTGCCTTCCTGTGGGCCTGGTATTTCGTCCTGCCCTTTCCGCACAGTTTCGCTTTCCAGCTCGACACCGATCCAGCACGCGTGGTTATCAATGCCCTTTGCGGATTGATCATCATCGCTTTTGCAGAGGCGTTTCGTTTGGCGGTCCGGCATTTCATGAACCAGCTTGCACAGGATGCGGAACGGCGTCTGCGTTTGCTTTCCGAGCTCGAGCACCGGACAAAGAACAATTTCGCCCTGGTCGCCAGCCTTCTGGAAATCCAGCGCCGCCGTCACGCCGACCCGGTGGTGGCGACTGCATTGGAAGACGCCGGTCGGCGGGTGATGACCTTCGCCGATGCCTATTCCAACCTTGCCGATGAACAAGCGGAAGGGGCCGAGGTCGAAATCAAGCCATATCTGGAGCGCCTGGCCGAACGGCTTGGAAGCGCATCGTTTTCAAACAATGTTCAGTTTATTCACCACATCGATCCCATGGTTCTTCCCCGTGAGACTGGCGTGGCGATAGGGCTTTATCTGAACGAAGCGCTGGCCAATTGTGCCAAATACGCATTTCCGGAGGACAGGGCGGGACGGATCATGGTCCGTTTCGAAAGTTTGAAGAACGGATGGCAACTCTCGGTCGAAGACGATGGTATTGGCGATGCGCCGCATGAATCGCCGCATTCGACGGGACTGGGACGCCAGCTGATGCAGGCTTTCGCTCACCAGGCCGGTGCTCAGCACGCGCTTGACATCGGCCCGGGCGGGTGTGTGGCAACGCTCGCCAAACGCAATCAAGGTTAACTGACGGACCTTGGGGTGCGCTCTATCGTTCATGCGCGGGAAGGATGTACGCATGACGGAAAACCACAATCCCAACCTTGCAAGTTCGGCAGGGCGCCTGGCGCGCGAGGTACTGGAAATTGCTTGCGACCGGGAGATACCGCTCGCCACTGCGGAGAGCTGCACCGGAGGGTTGCTGGCGTCTCTGCTGACCGACGTGGAAGGATATTCTCATATCTTCGATCGCGGGTTCGTGGTCTACTCCACGCAGGCGAAATGCGATCTTCTTGGGATCGAACGCCGCCTGGTGGATGATTGCGGGGCAGTAAGCCGCAATGTTGCGGAGGCGATGGCGCTCGGTGCACTTGACCGGTCCGAGGCGGGCCTGGCTCTGTCTATTACGGGCTTCGCCGGTCCTACCAAGGACGGCGAGGAGGGGCTGGTTCATCTCGCCTGCGCAACCGGGCCCGGTGACATAGCGCATCGGGAAGAGCATTTCGGCAAGATCGGTAGAGACTCGGTACGCAGCGCTACGCTTGAAGTGGCGCTTGAGATGATGAAAGAGGTGCTGGCAGAATGACTCATCGGCCAGATCATCCGTTTTTCGATTCCCACACGCATGGCTTCGTGCGGATTGCGACTGCCACGCCCAAGGTTCGCACGGCGGATGTATCGTATAACGTCGAAGGCATTCTGGACTTGGCGCGCCAGGCGCACGAACGCCGGATCGATCTGGTGCTGTACCCGGAGCTTTGCGTCTCCTCCTACGCGCTGGACGACCTTCATCTCCAGAATGCTCTTCTGGATCGGGTAGAGGCGGCCCTGGCCGAACTTGCGGAGGCCACGGCCGAGATCGATCCCGTACTGGTGGTGGGCGCGGCCCTGCGAAGGGGCACGTGCATCTACAACTGCGCGGTCACGATTGCCGGGGGCCGTGTGTTGGGGGCCGTGCCAAAGGTCTACCTCCCCAACTACCGGGAGTTTTACGAGAAGCGATGGTTCGCGCGAGGCAATGATTGCGAGGGTTTGACAATCCCCATCGAGGGCAAGGAAGTGCCATTCGGAACAGACTTGCTTTTCGGCGCATCGAATCTGGCGGGTTTCGTATTCGGTCTCGAAATTTGCGAAGACTTCTGGGCACCGGAGCCGCCCGGGATCAGGGCGGCGATGGCGGGGGCCACGATCGTCCTCAATCTTTCCGCCTCCAATATTACGATCGGCAAGTCGGAAGAGCGTCATCTGCTCAGCCGCGCCAGTTCGTTCCGTGGGTATTGCGCTTACGCCTATTCCGCCAGCGGCCATGGTGAAAGCACCACCGACCTCGCGTGGGACGGTCAGGGAATGATCTACGAGCTGGGCGATCTGCTCGCCGAAAGCGCCCGCTTCGATATGACGCCCGAACTCTGCGTGGTAGACGTCGACACGCGCAGAATTCTGGCCGACAGGTTTCGTGTCGGCACGTTCAACGACGGGTGCAAGGATGCCGGCGATCCGCAGAGCCGCTATCGAAAAATCACCTTCGAGCATCGTTACCAGGAAGGCGACGCCGGGCTGATCCGCCCGATCCGCCGGTTCCCCTTTGTCCCCAATCGCGCGGACAAGCTGGACGCCGATTGTTTCGAGGCTTTCAACATCCAGGTCGATGCTCTTATCAGGCGGCTGGAAGCGACAGGGTCCAAGTGTCTGGTCATCGGTATTTCAGGCGGCCTCGATTCCACGCATGCCCTGATCGTTGCGGCCAAGGCGATGGATCGCATGGGAAGGCCGCGCACGGACATTCGCGGCTATACGATGCCCGGGTTCGCGACTTCGGAAGGGACGAAATCCAACGCGTGGCGCTTGATGAAAGCTTTCGGCATCAACGCCGAGGAAATCGACATCCGCCCCGCGGCAAACACCATGCTGCATGATATCGGCCATGCATACGCCAATGGGGAGCCGGTATACGACACCACTTTCGAGAACGTTCAGGCGGGACTGCGGACAGATTATCTGTTTCGCCTTGCCGGGCATCACCGGGGCTTCGTACTGGGTACGGGCGACCTTTCGGAACTCGCGCTCGGCTGGTGTACCTACGGTGTGGGCGACCAGATGAGCCATTACGCGGTCAATGCCGGCGTTCCCAAGACCCTGATCCAATATCTGATCCGCTGGGCGGTCAGCACGAACCAGTTCGATCCGGACGTCGATTCGGTTCTGGAAGATATCGTCGCGACCGAGATCAGCCCCGAGCTCGTCCCCTCGTCGAAGGACGGTGCGATCCAGTCGACCGAGGCCATTATCGGCCCCTATGAACTCAACGATTTCTTCCTTCATCATATCGTGCGCTGGGGGCAATCGCCCAGCCATGTCGCGTTCCTGTGCTGGCACGCCTGGAAGGACGCGAAGGCCGGTTCATGGCCGATCGGCTTTCCCGCAGATGGTAAGCACGAGTACGATCTGGCGACCATCGCGCATTGGCTGGAGAAATTCCTCCAGCGCTTCTTCGGCTTCAGCCAGTTCAAGCGCAGCGCCTTGCCCAACGGCCCCAAGGTTTCGGCCGGCGGGGCGCTGAGCCCGCGCGGGGACTGGCGCGCGCCCAGCGACGCGGTGGCAGATGTCTGGCTGGCCGAGCTTTCCGCAAGCCTTCCGCCACTGGATTAGGGGCGGTGTCGCCGCGCGGAATTGCCCTCATCCTGCTGTGCAACCTGATATGGTCGCTGAATGTCATCGTCAGCCGTGTGGCGGTAAGCGATCTCGGCGCGCCGCCGATCGCCTATGCCTTCCTGCGCTCGGTCATCGTGATGGTCGTGCTTGCGCCCCTGCTCAGGCCGACGCCCGAGAAACTGTGGCGCGTGATGCTGGTCGGCCTTGCCATCAGCGGGGGATCGTTCGCCCTGCTGTTCATGGGTCTGGAGACCGCTAGCCCTTCGGCAGCGGGAATCGTCGGCCTGACGGGCGCGCCGATGACGGTGCTGTTCGCTATTCTATTCCTTGGCGAGCGGGTGCGCTGGCGTCGCGCGTTGGGGATCGCGCTGGCATTCATAGGCGTGCTGATCGCGGTCAGCGGGCGGGGAGCTGCGGGGGCGACGGAGGGTCTGCTCTTGGTTTTTGCCGGGGCCGTCGTGGGGGCGCTGGGTTCGGTTTTCGTAAAACGGATCGATATCGGGTCGGTTCGGCTACAGGCCTGGGCGGCCCTGGCATCGGTGCTGGTCCTCGGGCCCCTTTCGGTGGCCACAGAAGCGCCGATCTATCCGGTGTTCGGGGAAGCGCCCCTGGAACTGATCGGCTGCCTTTTCTTTGCAGCCATCGTCACGTCGGTCGGGGCCCATTCGATCTATTATCGCCTGCTTCAGGACAACGATGCCAACCTCGTCGTGCCGCTGACGCTCCTGTCGCCGCTTTTCACCGTGGCGCTCGGCGCCTGGCTCACCAACGACATCGTAGGGATCAACCTGATCATCGGGGCCGCCATCGCAGTCGTGGGCGTGGCAATCATCGTTTTGCGCCCCAGCGAGACCTTTTCGAAGCGCCTGCTCGTTCGCGGTCGCCTATAGGCCTCCGGCGCTTTAGAGCTTCATCACCCAGCCATGGGGATCGGGGCGGGTGCCGTTCTGGATGCCGGTCAGGACATCGCGCATTTTCTGCGTGAGCTGACCCGTTCCCCCCGAACCGATCGTGAACTCGCCTTCCGGACCCAGCACGGTCCCCACCGCTGTCACCACCGCCGCCGTGCCGCATGCCATGGTTTCGACCAGACGCCCGCTCGTCGCGTCCTCGCGCCATTGGTCGATGGTGTAGGGGTCTTCGCGCACCGAAAGGCCCTCGTCGCGCAGCAGCTGGATCAGGCTGTCACGCGTGATGCCGGGCAGGATCGTGCCGGTCAGCGGCGGTGTGACCACGCTGCCATCGTCCATCACGAAGAACAGGTTCATGCCCCCCAGTTCCTCGACATATTTGTGCTCCACCGCGTCCAGGAACACGGTCTGGTCGCAGCCCTTCTCGGTGCCCTCCGCAAGAGGAACCAGGCTCGCCGCGTAATTGCCGCCGGTCTTGGCGGCGCCGGTTCCGCCGGGTGCGGCACGCACGTAATCCTGGCTGACCCAGATCTTCACCGCCTTGTGCCCGGATTTGAAATAAGGCCCGGCGGGTGAAGCGATCACCACATGCTTGTATTCGCGCGCGGGCCGAACCCCCAGAAAGGCTTCGGATGCGAACATGAAGGGCCGCAGATAAATCGTCGCGCCCTCGGCGGTGGGGAACCAGTCCTTGTCGGCAGCCAGTAGCTGGCGCAGACTTTCGATGAAAAGATCCTCCGGCAGCTCCGGCATCGCCATGCGGCGCGCGCTGGCGTTGTAGCGCTGGGCATTCGCCTCGGGCCGGAACAGGGCGAGCGATCCGTCGGGATGCTTGTACGCTTTCATCCCTTCGAAGATTTCCTGCGCATAGTGCAGCACGGATGAGGCGGGATCGAGCGGGATCGGCTGCCGTGGCTCCAGGCTCGCATGGTGCCAACCGCCCTTGTCCGCATGGTAATCGACCACGACCATGTGATCGGTGAACAGCGTGCCGAACTTGGGGTCGGCAATGGCCTCGGCGCGGGTTTCCCCGGGGACGGGCGCCGGGTGCGCGGTGCGGGTAAAGGCGGGCAGGGCGGAAGACGATGCATCGGACATGGCAGCGGCGATATTCAACGGCAGAGCAGCGGGCAAGTGCCCGTGTCACATTGCCGGATCGAACGTTGCAGTCGCACCCCAGGTTGACACCGGGTTGACGCAAGTCACGCAGTCCTGGGTAAAAACCCCCAGCCCCCAAATATGAGAAGGGCAGCCACTCGCCCGTAGGAGTGACTGCCCTTCGCATGGTCAGCGGCGGGAAGTGCCGCTCACGAAGTCTCTAAGGGTAAGAACTTACCGATAGTACCTCGCGCGGAAACTTGCCGACCTCTCTGCTGAACCATGAGACATCGGATCACCTCCTTTCGCGCTAGTGAGCTAG
>NZ_JBELMO010000051.1:0-25810 GCF_042095715.1 Qipengyuania sp.
GGAAGGACTTATGGAAGCCCTCTACGTCATCTACGAGATCGTCTCGATGCTCACCAATGTGCTGGTGATGTTGATCATCATCCAGTTTATCATCGGGCTCCTGTTCGCCTTCAACGTGATCAACAGCTCGAACGAGTTCGTCTCCAGCTTCTACATGGCGATCAACCGCTTGCTGGAACCCGTGCTGCGCCCGATCCGCAACGTGCTGCCCAACACCGGCGCCATCGACTTCTCGCCGCTGGTGCTGATCATCCTGCTCAACGTGATCCTCATCGTTCTCGGCGGGATCATGCGCGCCTGATGCCTGCGCAGCTGATCGACGGGAAGGCCTTCGCCGCACGCCTGCGCGAACAGGTCGGCGAAGCCGCACGCGCCTTCGAGGAAAAGGCCGGGCGCAAGGCCGGGCTCGCCGTGGTGCTGGTGGGGGAAGATCCGGCCAGCCAGGTCTATGTCCGCAGCAAGGGCAAGGCCACTCTGGCGGCGGGTATGGCCAGTTTCGAATATCGCCTGCCCGCCGATACGCCGCAGGACGAGCTGGTGGCCCTGGTGCGCGCGCTCAACGAAGACGAGACGGTGGACGGCATCCTGGTTCAGTTGCCGCTGCCCAGGCACCTCGACGAGAAAGCCGTCATCGCGCAGATCGCCCCCGACAAGGACGTTGACGGCATCACCCCCACCAATGCCGGCCGGCTGGTGCTGGGCATGGATACACTGGTGTCCTGCACGCCGCTTGGCTGCGTCATGATCCTCAAGGACATGCTCGGCGATCTCAGCGGCATGGACGCAGTGGTGGTGGGCCGGTCCATCCTGTTCGGAAAGCCGATGGCGCAATTGCTGCTGGCGGAGAATTGCACCGTCACCATGGCACACAGCCGCACCCGCGATCTGCCAGAGGTGTTGCGCCGGGCAGACATCGTCGTGGCGGCGGTAGGCGTGCCGTTCCTTATCAAGGGAGATTGGCTCAAGCCGGGCGCGATCGTGCTCGACGGGGGGATCAACCGGCTCGACGCCGAGCCGGGCGAGGAGCGCGGCCGGATCGTGGGGGACGTTGCCTTCGACGAAGCACTTCCGCATGTCCGCGCCATCACGCCGGTTCCGGGTGGTGTCGGGGCCACCACGATAGCTGTGCTCCTGCGCAATGCCATGGTGGCAGCCCATCGCAATGCGGGCCTTCCTGCACCCGAGGGCCTCTAGGATCATGCGGTCCGCCGTCGCTTGCCTGCTGCTTGCCGCGTCGCTGGCGGCCTGTGCCGCACCCCAACGCGGGCCGAGTTATTCGCGAGGGCAGGTCGAGCGCGCATTGGCCAACACCGCCGGGGCCGCCCAGCCGAGCCGGATCGTGTCCGCCGAAATCGCCTTCGCCCGCGCCGCGCGCGAAGATGGTCAATGGACTGCATTTAGAGAATTCGCCGCGCCCGGTGCCATCATTCACGGCGCCAGCGGGGCGTCGGACGCGAATGCCTGGCTGGCCGGTCGACAGGACCCGCCGCAAGCCGTCGCCTGGCGCCCACGCGCCATCTGGATGAGTTGCGACGGGGCCCTGGCGATCAGCGAGGGGCGCTACCGCGACCCAGACGGTACTGTGGGCACTTTCGTAACGCTGTGGCAGCGGCAGTCCGATGGCGAATACCGCTGGCTTTACGACGCCGGCACGCCCGACGATCCGCAGCCCCCGCCCCCTCCCCCCGAAGAACGATTGTCGGACGATGCGATCACCGTGACCGCCATCGACGCGGTGCAGGGTCTTGTCGCCGATTGCAGCCGGGGCGATGCGACCGCCGATGCCCAGCAGGCGACCGCAGGCAACGATGCCGCAGGGTGGACGTCTCCGGACGGAACGCTCGCTTTCCGCTGGCGCCAGGCTGCGGGACAGCGCCATCTCTCTGCCCAATGGCTTTACGAAGGCCGCTGGCAGACCGCGCTCGAACATAGCTGGCCAGTGGCCCGGTAACGCGATGACCCAACTGTTCCTTTCCGCCTTCGTCACCCTGTTCCTGGTGATAGACCCGCCTGGCTGCGCCCCGATCTATGTCGGGCTGACTAAGGGCGCCAGCACGGCCCAGCGGCGCGACATGGCGATCCGCGCCACGCTCATCGCAGGCATCATTCTGCTGGTGTTCGCGCTGTTCGGCGAGAAACTGCTCGCCGCGATGCATATCGATCTCGACAGTTTCCGCATCGCTGGCGGTATCATGCTGTTCGTGATCGCGCTGGAAATGGTGTTCGAGAAGCGCACGCAGCGCCGCGAAGACCGGGCGGAGAAGATCATGGCCGAAAATGCCGAGACCGCCGAGGTCGAGGATGTCTCGGTGTTCCCCATGGCCATGCCCATGATGGCGGGGCCGGGTGCGATCGCTTCGATCATGCTGCTGACCAGCACCGCCAAGGGGATCGAAGGCACGCTGGTGGTGCTTGCCGCGCTCGCGGCGGTGCTGCTGCTGACGATGGTGGCGCTTATCGCAGCCGGCCCGCTGATGCGCATTCTGGGCGATCGCGTCGAAGCGGTGATCACCCGGCTGCTGGGCGTGTTGCTCGCGGCATTGTCGGCGCAATATGTGATCGACGGGCTGAAGAACAGCTTCGGGATCGCCGTTATTGGAGGGTGACGCGGCCCCCGTCGTCGTCATCACGCAGAGCGAAGAACTGCATCAGCTGAATCAGCAGTTCGCACCGCTCCGATAACGTCCCCGCCTCCAGCAGCGCCTGCTTGGCGGCGAAATCGAACGGCGCGATCTGTGACACTCCGTTGATCAGGGTCTGATCGTCGAGCCGTGTCACCGAATCCCAATCCACGGAATATCCCTGCGCATCGGCGAAGGCGCGCGCTTCCTGCTCGAACGCGGCGCGCTCTATGCTAGCGAGGACTTCCTCGTCGTCATCTTCGATCGCCTCCCCTTCCACCTGGCGGAACGGGGTGGTGACATCCAGTTCGCGAAGTAGGCGGAAACGCGTTTCGCCCTCCAGCACCAGATTGTAGCGGCCATCTTCCAACGCCTCGACCTCGCCGATGCGGCCCACGCAGCCGATCTGATAGAGCGGTGCCCCATCTCCGCCCTTCTGCGGCTGTATCATCGCGATCCGCCGGTCGCGCGCCAGCGCATCGCTGGCCATCGCGCGATAGCGCGGCTCGAAGATATGCAATGGCAGGGCCAGTCCCGGAAACAGGATCGCGCCCGGCAGTGGGAAGATGGAAAGACGCACCGGTCCCGTCGCTATCCGAAAAGCAGGCGCGACAGGCGTCGGCGGGTGGAAACGACCCACGGATCCTCGAGCCCGACCGCTTCGAAAATCTGGATCAGCTTGGCGCGTGCCGCTCCATCGCTCCATTCGCGATCCGCTTCGATCATGGACAACAGCTCGTCGGCTGCGGCATCGCGCTGACCGGCGGCGAAAGCTGCTTCCGCGTAGGCGAGACGGGCATCCATATCGGCTGGATCTGCGGACGCTTTCTCGCGCAGGGCAGCCAGTTCGCCATCGTCGACCTTGTTCGCCGCCAGTTCGAGCGCACTCTTGGCCAGCGCGATCTGCGGATCCGATACCAGCGCCGGCACGGTTTCGGCCCGGGCAAGAGCGGCCTGCGCTTCTTCGGCGCGGTCGGCCTGTGCCAGGGCGCGCACCAAGCCCGCGTGCGCCGCGCCGTTCTCCGGCGCCATCTCTACGACTTGCCCGAAAATACCCGCCGCGCGCTCGGCATCACCATCCGCAAGGATCTGTTCGGCAATCTCCAGGAACTGGGTGACATCCTGGCCCGCGTCGGCTTCGCCGCCCCCGGCCTGCACCGGCAATTGCTCGAGCAACTGGTCCAGCACCTGCTTGAGCTGGCTCTCGCTGCGCGCATTGGTGAGATCGGCCACCGGCTGTCCCTGAAACAGGGCATACACGGTCGGGATCGAACGCACCTGAAACTGGCTGGCGATGAATTGCTCTTCATCGACATTGACCTTGGCCAGGATCACGCCCTTGTCGGCGTATTCGGATGCGACTTTTTCCAGGATCGGGGTCAGCGCCTTGCACGGCCCACACCATTCCGCCCAGAAATCGAGTATGACGAGGTTCGTCATTGAGGGTTCGACCACATCCTTTCGGAAACGATCGACCGCTTTCTGTTCATCGAGATTTAGGCCGAGGCTCGCCACGGTATCGCTGCCCTTTCCATAACTGAAGCAAGGCCCATGTGGGGCCGGTGCCCTTCGTTGTGAAGGGTGCAGCGCTCGTCTGCAAGGGTAGCGACATTGGGGGTTGCGGAGTGCGAAAACCGCTGCTAATCGCCCGCCTCCCCAGCCGGCCATCGAATGGCCCGGCGGCGCCAGAGCGGGCGTAGCTCAGGGGTAGAGCACAACCTTGCCAAGGTTGGGGTCGAGAGTTCGAATCTCTTCGCCCGCTCCATTTCCTGCCTTTGCGTGCAGGATCTCCCTCACTGAAAGATTACGTGGTGCTTTGCAGCATTTCGTCGAAAACAGGGTTGCATGCGCGCAAATCCGCTGTAGTGGGCGCGATATGTTGTATCATTCTCTCACCATTCGCTCCGCGCTGCTTGGCGTATCCTTTTGCGCCCTCATCGCCACTGCGCCGCTTTCCGCGCAAACCCAACCAACCGATCCGGCCGTGAAAGAAACCGACCATGGGGGTGACGATGTCCACGATCGCCGCCGCGACGCCGATAACCGGATCGTGGTCAGCGCGCACGGCCTTCGCCAGCTGGACCTGTTGGCCGGAACCTCCGTCCTCGAAGGAGAGGCGCTTCAGCGCAATCAGTCCGGCCAGCTGGGGGATGTGGTCGCCAAATTGCCGGGTGTCACGACGTCGGGGTTCGCGCCGGGCGTATCGCGCCCGGTGTTGCGCGGATTTTCCGGCGAACGTGTCCGCACCTTGATCGACGGCATCGGCACCATCGACGCGTCCAACACCTCCGACGACCATGCTGTGGCCGTCGACCCTCTCACCGCGGAACGGATCGAGGTGCTGCGCGGCCCCGCCGTCCTGCTCTATGGTAGCCAGGCCATCGGGGGCGCGGTCAACGTCGTCGACAAGCGCATCCCGCGCCGCATCCCGAGCGAACCGTTCCATATCGACGCGCTGGGATCGTTCGACAGCGTAAACGACCAATACCAGATCGCAGGCTCGGCAGATGCGCCGCTGGGCGGCGGGTTCGTGGTGCATGCCGATGGCAGCTATCGCGAAGCCGGGAATGTATCGATCCCAGGATACGTCGTATCCGACGATCTTCGGGCGGATTTGCTGGCCGACGCGGCGGAGGAGGACAGCGAAGGCAACCTCGAAGAAGCCGCGGAACTGAGGGAAACAGCCAATCGCAGGGGCGAATTGCCCAACAGCCAGTTCGAAACCTGGAGTGCCAACGCGGGCTTTGCCTTCTTCGAAGGCGACAGCAGCCTGGGCGCTTCGGTCGGTTGGTACGATACCAGCTACGGCGTGCCGGAAAGGCCCGGGGCGGGACACCACCACGAAGATGCCGGCGACGGAGCAGCGGAGGAAGAGGAAGGCCCGGTCACCATCGGCCTGCACCAGTTCCGCGCGGATCTGCGCGGCCAGCTGGATCTTGGCGATGGTTTTTTCGACAAGCTTATGACGCGGGTCGGATATACCGATTACACGCATACCGAGTTCGAAGGCGCGGAAACCGGCACCGTATTCGACGTCCAGGGGATCGAAGCGAGAGCAGAGCTGGTTCAAAACGCCAGCAACCCGCTTCGCGGCTCCATAGGCGTCCAATACTACTTCCGCGATTTCAGTGCGATCGGCGAGGAAGCCTTCGTTGCGCCCAATCGCACCAACCAGTTCGCGCTTTTCGCGCTCCAGGAATATGGCCCCGGCCCGCTCCAGCTGGAGGGTGCGCTGCGTTACGAGAACACGCAGGTCGATGCGGTTTCGCTTGGCCTCGCCAGAAACTTCGACGCGTTCTCGGGC
This sequence comes from Qipengyuania sp., assembly GCF_042095715.1. Lineage (GTDB taxonomy): Bacteria > Pseudomonadota > Alphaproteobacteria > Sphingomonadales > Sphingomonadaceae > Qipengyuania. Next base: position 5,926 of record NZ_JBELMO010000051.1, read on the forward strand.
GCGGTCGGCGTGGCTTATGAAACCGCAGGCGGTTTGCGTTTCGGCATCAACGGCACCCGCGTGGAGCGGGCGCCTTCCGGAGAGGAGCTGTTCGCCAACGGCCCGCATATCGCAACGCAGGCATTCGAGATCGGAAATCCGGATCTGGCGATGGAAACCGCTTGGGGGGCGGAAGCCTATGTGCGCGGCCGTCTGGGCCCGGCGGAAATGCACTTTGCGGTCTCGCAAAGTTGGTTCGACAACTACATCTATCTTTCCGAAACCGGCGAGGAAGAAGATGAACTGCCCGTCTTCGCCTTCCTCCAGGACAATGCGAAATACTTCAGCATAGAGGGTCAGCTGACCGCGCCGCTGATCGAGGGGGACGCATTCACGCTGCTCGCAGACGTGAGAGGCGATTACGTCGATGCGGAGCTGGAAGACGGCAGTGCGCTACCGCGAATTCCTCCGCTCAGCCTGCTCGGGGCTTTGGAGGCGCAGACCGGACCCGTGGACCTGCGCGCGGAGGTGCAATGGTTTGCCAAGCAGGACCGCGTTGCCGCTTTCGAGACACCGACAGACGGCTTTACCTTCGTCAACGCGTCGGTCGCCTGGCATCCCGTCACTGGGAACAACAACGTGACCCTGATCGCGCAGGTCGATAATATTTTCGACGTCGAAGGGCGCCGGCACTCGAGCTTCACTAAGGACTTCGTGCCCTTGGCGGGCCGGAATTTCCGGGTGAGCGCCCGGCTGAGCTTCTGAGCGCGGCGATCAGGTGCGCGGATTGCCGTCTGTGCGATCCGCCATGGTCCGTTCTCTCTCCACGACAACTCCGTCGCGATGCGTGGTCGCGACGCGGCTGCGAGCCTCTGCCTGCTCGGCTCGCGCTTCCGCGCGGGCCGCTGCGATTTCGGCGTCGTGGCGCTTCGCCCGTTCACGCCAGGTACCCATCCGCCAGCTGACCTGCCCATAGGCGAAGACCATCAGCAGCCCGCCGATGATCGCGAGATTCTTGAGCGCCTGGGTCGATTGGGTGGGATCGGTAACCTGGCTGTGAAAGAGAAGGATCGTCAGCGCCGTGAAAACCGCCAGAACGATGGCGGTAAGCCGGGTCATGATTCCAAGGCCGAGGATCAGACCGGCGACGATCTCGAAGATGCCGGTGGGCACCGCGAGCGATCCCGGCAGGGTAGTGGCCGACGTGATATATTCTGCGGTACCGCCGGGATCCATCAGCTTCCCGATACCCGCCGCCACGAAGAGCGCCGCAAGGCACAGCCTTCCGATGATTGCCGCAATTGTCGCCACGCTCGTACTCCCCGGTTGTTTGACCGGGAAACGTCATCGGGATCAGGCGGTTCCTTCAGTCCTCGAGCGCGAAGACGATTTCCGCATGATCACGCAAACGCTGAACCAGCGATTCCCCCAAAAATGAACCGGGCGTGCCGATCCCGCCCTCTGCCGTGCAATCGAGCAAAGCGATGCCCGTCTCGCCCAACATCCGACTGGTCGAGCCATAGCCCGGATCGTAGCGGCCTTTGACCCCATATGTCAGCGCGCGCCCATCGGGATATTCGCCGCGAAAAGCGATGTCGTAATGGCCGTTCTGGCGCTGTTCGGGAGTGGGGCCTTCGCCCGGTTTGGGAGGTTTGGCGCCGAAGGGGTTCTTGAGCAGCTCGGTCACGGCGCTGGCGGCGGCCTTGCCTGCCTCGCCCGGGCTGGTCAGCATCATCTCGTCGTAACGAAAATCCTTCCCATAGGGATAACCGCCAAGAAAATTCGTACGATGCACGTTCTTCACATTGATGGTCGCCATGATGAACGGCGCCGCCCATTTGCCGAAGGCGTCTTCATGATGCGGGATCAGGCCGCTGGGCTGGTCGGGACCCTCGAAACCGGGTGTGAGGCCGAACGGGTTGTTTAAAATCTTGATGATCGAGGGGCTCTTCGCCGCCGCTTTCATCGTGGCGGTCAGGCTGGCGGCGGTCCCGCCGGAAAAGGTCCCCTCCATCGCCCGCACCCGGCCCTTCACGCGCGGGGCAGGCTCGCCAAAGCGGCTCCTGGCTTCCTTCTGCAACATCAGCACGCCAAGATCGAACGGGATCGAATCGAATCCCGACGAGAAGCAGATCCTTGCGCCGCTCGCCTTGGCCAATTCGTGATGGCGGTCGATCATTTCACGCATCCAGGCCGGTTCGCCGCACAGATCGGCATAATCGGTGCCGGTCCTGGCGCAGGCTTCCACCAGTTCGCCGCCATAGAGCTGGTATGGTCCCACGGTAGTGAGGACGACCCGCGTGCTCTCGCATAAGGCATTGAGGCTATCGGGGTCGGACGCATCGGCCTCGATCAGCGGTGTATCCCCGGGCGCGCCGATCAGCGTGCGGACGTCTTCCAGCTTGGAGCGATTGCGGCCGGCCATCGCCCATTTCGGTGCGTCTGGCTTATCCCCGTATTCGCGCACGAAATGTTCGGCAACGAGGCGGCCCGTGTAGCCGGTCGCGCCATAGACCACGATGTCGAATTCCTTATCCGCCATGCTCGCTCTCCCTCTTGCGGCGTCTGACTTACGTCACAACCTGGGCAGCGTCACCCCGCGTTGGCCCATGTATTTGCCGGCCCGGTCGGCGTAGGTGACCTCGGGCCGCTCGTTGCCCTGCAGGAACAGGAACTGGCAGGCCCCCTCACCGGCGTAGATCTTCGCCGGAAGCGGCGTGGTGTTCGAAAACTCCAGCGTTACATGCCCTTCCCACCCCGGTTCGAGCGGGGTGACATTCACGATGATCCCGCAGCGCGCATAGGTGCTCTTGCCGAGGCAGATCACCAGCACATCGTCCGGAACGCGAAAATATTCGACCGTACGCGCCAATGCGAAACTGTTGGGGGGGATCACGCAGACATCCGTCTTGCGGTCCACGAAGCTGGTGGCCGCGAAATCCTTGGGATCGACGACGGCATTGTCGACATTGGTGAAGATCTTGAATTCATCGGCCACGCGCGCATCGTAGCCGAAGCTCGACAGGCCGTAGCTGATGCAGCCATCGCGCTTCTGCGCCTCCACGAAGGGTTCGATCATGCCGCGCGTCGTCGCGGCCTCGCGTATCCACTTGTCGGAAAGAATCGCCATCACCCGGTCATTCCCGAGAGCGGCGGCGGGGGCAAGGACGCCGTCCGACTTATCCTAGCCGATCTGCTTGGCACCCAGGCGCGGATTGAGCGTGGAAATGTGGTTGAGCCATTCGCGCGGCTTGCGCAGCATGGATTGCGGGTAATCCACCTTCAGCCCCGCGATGCGCGCTATCGAGCCGATGAAGTGGATGCAATTGTTGCTGGCCAGGCTGTAGAAATTGCCGGGATGCTTGCGATAGCGCTCCACCTCGGCCCGGACTTTCCAATAGGTTGCATCGTCCAGCGTCAAGGTGAAATGGCGATTGGTCTTGGTCAGCCATTTCTCCTTTTCGACCATGATGATGCCTTCGACGGGACGGCTTAGAACCGCCGGGGTTACGCTCTTGGCAGACCAGCCATAATTTTCGTGGACCGTCGCGCCATTGGCATCCAGCGTTCCCTCCAGCGATACGAAGGTGTGCGGATAACGCCCGAACAGGACCGAGCCGTTGAAGCTGTGAAAGGTGATCCGGACCTCGGCAGCGGCCGAGGCGGCAGTGGTCAGCGCGACAAGCGCGGCGAGCAGGCGGAGGAAGCGTCCCATCGAACCCACCCTATGCCATGCCCGCCTGAATGCGCAACGAACCGTCGCGGATCAGCTTGCCAACAATGTCGCGTTGCCGCCAGCGGCCGTGGTGTCGATGCACACCACCCGTTCCGTGGCGAAACGCGCAACGTAGTTCGGCCCACCCGCCTTTGGTCCGGTACCCGACAGCCCCTCGCCTCCGAAGGGCTGGCTTTCGACCACCGCGCCGATCTGATTGCGGTTGACGTAGAAATTGCCGACCCGCGCCCGCGATTCCACGAAACGCCGGGTGGCATCGATGCGGCTGTGCAGCCCCATCGTCAGGCCGTATCCGGTAGCATTGATGTCATCCACGACCTTGGCCAGCTCCGACGGCTTGAAGCGCGCAACATGTAGGATTGGGCCGAAATTCTCGCGCTTCAGGTCGAGAATGGATTCGATCTCGATAATCGTGGGAGCCACGAAACAGCCTCCGCTGGCACCCTTGGGCAAACGCCGCCGCCAGATCTCGCGAGACGTCTTGCGCCGCCGCGCGACGTGCCGTTCCAGCGATGCGCGCGCATCGGGATCGATGACAGGACCGATATCGGTCACCAGCTTTTCCGGATCGCCGATCACCAGAGCTTCGAAAGCGCCCCTGATCATCTCCAGCATTTCGTCCGCGACATCGTCCTGAATGTACAGAACGCGCAGGGCCGAACAGCGCTGGCCCGCGCTTTGGAAGGCGCTCGCCACCACATCGCGCGCCACCTGCTCGGGCAGTGCGGTGGAATCGATGATCATCGCGTTCTGCCCGCCAGTCTCGGCGATGAAGGAGGCGATCGGGCCATCCCGCGAGGCAAGCCCGCGGTTGATGGCCTGCGCCGTCTGGGTCGAGCCGGTGAACACGACGCCGGCGAGCCGCGCGTCGGCGGTAATGAGTTCGCCCACCTCGCCCGCGCCGGGGAGAAGCTGGAAGATATCGCGCGGGATGCCCGCCTGGTGGCAAAGCTCCACCGCTCTTGCGGCGATCAAGGGGGTCTGCTCGGCCGGTTTGGCCACCACGGCGTTGCCGGCGGCAAGCGGTCCGGCGGCAAGCCCGGTAAAGATTGCCAGCGGGAAATTCCACGGGCTGATTGTAGCAAACACGCCGCGACCGTGCAGGCTCAGCCGGTTTTCTTCACCCGTCGGCCCCGGCAATAATGTCGGTTCGGAAAACAGCCGCCGCGCTTCGGTGGCGTAATAGCGCAGGAAATCGACCGCCTCCCGCAATTCCAGGATCGCATCGACCAGCGTCTTGCCCGCTTCGCGCTGGCACAGGCTCAGCAGTTCATCGGTATGGGCCTCGAAGTTGTCAGCCGCAGCTTCCAGCAGGCGAGCGCGCTTTTCCCCGCCCATAGCATCCCAGTCGCGCTGCGCTTCGAGCGCGCGCCCGATGGCATCGGTAACCTCTTCGGGCAGCGCGTCACGACGTGTACCCACTTCGGTGCCAAGATGGTGGGGCTTGGTGATAGGTGCCGTCTCGCCTTCTGCCGAAGTGCGGAACGTCGGCTCCGCATGCCATTGCTTGTCGGCAATCGCGGCGAGCCGTTCCAGCAGCGGTTCGCGCACCAGCGGATCGGCGAGGTCGATACCGGCACTGTTGCGCCGATTGGGAAAGATATTGCCCGGCAGGGGGATATCGGGATTGCGGCGCACTTCAAGTGCGGCGCATTCGGCCACGGGATCGGTCGCAAGGGCGTGGGCCGGAACGCCCGCATCCGCCATGCGGTTGACGAAGCTGGAATTGGCACCGTTTTCGAGAAGACGGCGCACGAGATAGGCCAGCAGATCGCGATGGGTGCCGACAGGGGCATAGATGCGAACATTGGTGCGCCGGTTGCCCTCGATCTGGGCCAGGGCACCATAGACGTCTTCCCCCATGCCATGGAGCCGCTGATATTCGAACGCGGTATCCCCGGCCATCGCGTGGATGGCCGCGACCGTATAGGCATTATGCGTGGCGAAGGCGGGGTAGATCACGTCACCCGCGGAAAGCAGTTTCTGCGCGCAGGCCAGATAGCTGACGTCGGTCGAAACCTTGCGCGTGAAGACCGGAAAATCGTCAAACCCGCCCACCTGGCTCAGCTTGATCTCGGTATCCCAGTACGCGCCCTTGACCAGTCGCACGAACAGCCGGCGGTTGTGCTTTCTTGCCAGGCGCGTCACCCAGTCGCACAGGGGAACCGCGCGTTTCTGATAGGCCTGGATGGCCAGGCCGAAGCCGGTCCATTGCGTGCCGTCGGGCCGCTCGAACAGGCTGTTGTCGCGTACCAGCGCCTCGATCACATCGAGCGAGAGTTCGAGCCGCTCGGCTTCCTCTGCATCGATAGTGAAATGAATGTTCGCTTCGCAGGCCTTGCCGGCCAGATGCCGCAGGATCGGCAGGAGATCGCCGACCGACCGGTCCGTGTGGAAGAAATTATACTTGGGATGGAGGGCTGAAAGCTTGACCGAAATGCCCGGCGATCCTTCGACCGTCCCGTCCCCTTCACGCGCCAGACGATCGATCGCGGCCTCGTAGCTCGCCCGATAGCGCTCGGCGTCGGGATAGGTCATCGCCGCCTCGCCCAGCATGTCGTAACTATGCGTCAGGCCGCGCGCGCGCTCGGGGTTCGCCCGCTTCAGCGCTTCCTCGATCGTGCGTCCGAACACGAACTGGCCGCCCATGATCCGCATGGCCTGCACCGTCGCCTTGCGGATAACCGGTTCGCCCAGACGGCCGATGGCGCGCTTCAGCGTCTTGCCCATGCCGCGCTGGTGCTCTTCGGGGCGCTCCAGCACCTCGCCCGTCAGCATCAGCGAGAATGTGGCGGCGTTGACGAAGGTCGAACTCGATTCGCCGAGATGCTCGGCCCAGTCGATGTCGCCGATCTTATCCCGGATCAACGCATCGGCCGTCGTGGCATCGGGCACCCGCAGCAGCGCTTCGGCCAGGCACATCAGCGCAATGCCTTCTTCGGTCGCCAGGCCGAACTGGTGCAGGAACGCGTCGATCCCGCTGGCCTTCCGGCGCCGCGCACCCTCCACCAGCTTGATAGCCAGCGCGCTCACCTCGTCATGTTTCGCGGCGGCCGGCGCGGCCTGTTTCAGCCGCTCGGCGACACACGACTCCTCCTCCATGCGATAGGCTTTGCGCAGATGAAGGCGGTCGATTGTCTCGAGAGGGTGCATTGGCGCTCCGGTTGGAAAGGATACGGGCCACTTGGCCCCTAAGGCGCCCGCATTCAAGGAAAGCGGTGTGCGAACCAGCTTTCGACGGCGGCAAGGGTCTGCGCCGGAAGGTGCAGACCCAGCTTGCTGCGCCGCCATAGCGCGTCTTCGGCACAGCGGGCCATCTCGTGGTCGGCGAGATAGGCAAGTTCCGCGCAATACAGGTCGCCGCCGAGATGATCGCCCAGATCTTCGAGCGACCGCGCATCGCCGAGAAGCGTGGCGATCCTGGTACCATAAGCACGGGCGAGGCGCAGCAGCATTTCCCCGGGAATCCAGGGCCAGCGCTCGCTCGCCTCCCACAGAAACTGCGAGAAGAATTCCATCTCGCCCCCCGGCAAGGGGGCTTTCGCGGTCCACCCTGGGCCCATCGACACATGCTTGGCCAGCCGTTTGAGCGCATGTTCGGCAAGCTTGCGAAAGGTGGTGATCTTCCCGCCATAGATCGACAGGATAGGCGGGCCCTCGCCGTCGAGTTCGAAAACATAGTCGCGCGTAACCGTGGAATTGGTCGCCGCCTTGTCCTCGTAAAGCGGACGCACGCCGGAGAATGTCGACACGATCTCGTCGCGCGCGATCCCGCTGCGGAAGGCCCGACCGGCCGCGGCGATCAGATACGCGATCTCCTCCTCGGAGATTTCGACCTCTCCAGGATCGCCCGCAAAGGCAAGGTCGGTTGTGCCGATCAGAGTAAAGTCCCGCTCGTAGGGGATCGCGAAGACGATCCGCCCATCCGGTTGCTGCAGGATATAGGCGTGTTCGCCCGGGAAAGTTCGCGGCACCACAATGTGGCTGCCCTTTACGAGGCGTAGATGCGCCCGGGTTCCTGCGCCCAACGCCATGCTGGCGATACCGTCCACCCAGGGGCCCGCCGCATTGACGATGCAGCGCGCCGTCACCTCCCGATGGCCTGCCGATCCTCGCAATGCGACCCGCCACTCTCCTGTGCCGCGCTCAGCGGAAACGACCTCGGTCCGGGTGAGCACCTCTGCGCCGCGCGCTTTCGCGTCCATCGCGGCCAGCACGACCAGCCGGCTGTCTTCGACCCAGCAATCGGAATATTCGAAGCCTCTCTTGAAGCGATCCCGCAATATCGCCTGATGCGGCGGCCCATCCAGCCTGACGGCGCGGCTGCCGGGTAGAGTCCGCCCCAGCCCGCCGAGCGTATCGTACAGAAAAAGGCCCGCCCGAAGCATCCACCGGGGCCGCATCGATGTATCGTGGGGCAGGATGAAGCGCAGCGGCCAGACGATATGCGGCGCCGCCGCCAAAAGAACCTCGCGCTCGCGAAGCGCCTCCGCGACAAGACGAAACTCATATTGCTCGAGATAGCGCAGCCCGCCGTGAATGAGCTTGGTGCTTGCCGACGAGGTATGGGAGGCGAGATCGTCCTTTTCCGCCAGTAGCACGTTGAGCCCGCGGCCCGCGGCATCGCGCGCAATCCCCGCGCCGTTGATGCCCCCCCCGATGACGAGGATGTCGAAGGTGTCAGATCCGGCCAAGCAGGCGCCCCGCAACCGCATCGAGTTTTACAAGCAGCGTGCGGTCGAACTTATCGGGATTGGTGATGACCGCATCGTCGAGCGCGGTATCGATCGGCGAAGGCGTGCGCCGCTCGGGCAACGCGCGTACGAAGGCGGTCAGAGCCTTGCGGGCGAGCGCGGAATTGTCCTGCATCTGCGCCACCACGGCATCCACACTGACGGCGGCTTCCCCTTCGCGCCAGGCGTCATAGTCGGTGACCATTGCGAGCAGCGCGTAAGGCAATTCCGCTTCGCGAGCGAGCTTGGCTTCCGGCAGCCCGGTCATCCCGATGAGATGCGCGCCCCACTGGCGATACATCCGGCTTTCCGCGCGGGTGGAGAACTGCGGGCCTTCCATCGCGATGTAGGTCGCGCCTTCGCTCGCTTCGCCCCCCGCGGCGCGAACCGCCTCGGCCGCCATCGCGGAAAGACGTGGGCAGGTGGGATCGGCGAAGCCGACATGCGCCACGAATCCGACGTCGAAGAAGGTGGATGGTCGCGCGCTGGTGCGATCGATGAACTGATCCACGGTGACGAAGCGGCCGGGGGGCAGATCCTCGGACAGCGAGCCCACCGCCGAAATCGCGAGAATGTCGGTGCATCCGGCCCGCTTCAGCGCATCGATATTGGCGCGCGCATTCACCGCCGAAGGGGTAAGAGGATGGCCGCGCCCGTGCCGGGGGAGGAACCGCACCTGCACACTCCCGATCCGTCCGCACAGGATTTCGTCCGAAGGGGTGCCGAACGGCGATTTCACGGCAATCCACTGCGCGTCCTCCAGCGCGTCGATGGCATAAAGCCCCGACCCGCCGATTACCCCGATAACCCATTCGCTCATTGCCGCTCCTGGCACCTTGACCAACCGACCCTGTTCTGGCCCGCTCTTCTCCAAGCGCAACCCTTGCGGTTTTGCAAACACTGGCGATGCGGCTTCGGGGCTGATAGCAGGGTTGGCGCCCCGCTGCCGAAGGACCATGAATGCGTTTTGCCCTCACCGCGCTCGCCATATTGGCGTTGTCCGCTTGCTCTCAAAGCAGTCCGGATCACGATGTGCCCGCGATACAGAAGACATCCGCCCCCACCCCTCCCCCGGTGCCCGCTCAGGCAGATCAGCCCGAAATTCCCGAGAGATTTCGCGGTGTATGGGACTACGCGGAAGGAAGCTGCGACCCGGCATCGGACCTCAGGATGAAAGTCCTTCCGCGCGAGATCGAATTCTACGAATCGCGCGGGAGGATTACTGGCGTGCTGGTGGGCGGCCCCGACACCGTGACCATCGAACTGGCGATGCAGGGCGAAGGAGAGACATGGACCATGCAGCGTCGCTTCACGTTGACGGATGGCGGAAATCGCATGATTCCGGAGGCCCTGGGAGACGATCAGTTCGAGCCGATGCCGCTCAAGCGTTGCGAGGTATAGACCATGCGGATTGCAATTGTGACAGCCGTCCTTCCCCTCGCCGCCTGCGTATCGGTTGTCCCGGCCCCGGATGACCGGGCATCGGATCGGCCGGACGGACAATGCCAGGCAGCGCCGGCGCGTGGCCTGATTGGTGAAACCGCCAGCAGCGACACGGGCGCTCGCGCCCTATCACTGAGCGGGGCGAGCCGCCTTCGCTGGGGTCCGCCAGGCGTGGTATGGACCATGGACTACCGCCAGGATCGGGTGAACGTCCGCTATGACGCGGCAATGACCATTACCGAAATCACCTGCGCGTGAACCCGGACCGGGCCTTCACCGGCTCGCCGTGGGAAGCCCGCTTCGGCTTTGCCCGCGCCGTCCGCATCGGGGACCGCATCATTGTTGCCGGAACCGGGCCGGTGGAGGACAACGGCACCACTACGCCGGGGGATGCCGCCGCACAGGCGGCGCGCTGCTGCGAACTGATCTGCCGCGCGCTCGCCCGGTTTGGCGCCGGTCCGGAACACGTGGTCCGCACTCGGATGCTGCTGACCGATCCGGAAGACCAGGAAGCGGTCGGCGCGGTGCATGCCCGCGTATTCGGTGCGGCGCAGCCCGCGGCCACCATGGCAGGCGTCGCCTGGTTGTGCGGTCCCGACTGGAAAGTGGAAATCGAAGCCGAAGCAATTATTCCGTCCCAACCGCCTCCAGCCGACGCGCGGTAACGCCGATCAGCTCGTCGACGCCTTCCATCGTCGCGAATTCGTCCGCACCCACCAATACCTCTGGCGAGCCAGTGTCGCGCCGGATCAGCAAGGCCGGAAAGCGAACCGGTACGCCGGGATATGCCTTCAGGAAATCATCGCGATGAAAGGTTCGCACCGGATTGGGCAGCCCGGCGAGAAAATCGCGCCACTGCCCGCGCATGGTAAGAGCACCATGCGTGATCTGGCATAGCGAACATTCGTAGCTGGCGGGCGAAACGACCTTTCTCACCGCGTCGACAACGGCCGAAACGATGTCTCCATCGGCGTTATAGACGATGATCAATTCGGGTGGCGTTCGTGCCATCGGAACCCTTTCTGCGGTTCTTCGCGCGCTCTGCCCAGCTTGGTAAAGCCACTCCCCTTCCCCCGCAATTAATCCCTCGCTAGAGCCCGCCACCATGACCGGACAATTCCAGCTGACCGAAGAACAGCGCGCGATCCAGGAAATGGCGCAGCGCTTCACCGCAGACAACATCACCCCCCACGCCGCCGAATGGGACGAAAAGCACCATTTCCCGCGCGACGTCATCAAGGCCAGTGCCGAACTCGGCTTCGGCGCCATCTATGTCTCGGAAGAATCGGGCGGGATCGGCCTCGGCCGTCTGGAAGCGGCGCTTATCATGGAGGCGATGGCCTATGGCTGCCCCACCACCAGTGCGTTCATCTCGATCCACAACATGGCCAGTTGGATGATCGACAGCTTCGGCGGGGAAGATCTGAAGGCCCGATATCTTCCCGATCTCGTCTCGATGGAAAAAATCGCCAGTTACGCGCTGACCGAACCGGGCAGCGGATCGGACGCCGCGGGCCTGAAGACAACCGCCCGGCTGGACGGCGATCATTACGTTCTCAACGGCACCAAGCAGTTCATATCCGGCGGCGGCGTCAACGATATCTACGTAGTCATGGTCCGTACCGGAGAGGACAAGACCAAGGGCATTTCCTGCCTGGTCGTGGACAAGGACACTCCCGGCCTCAGCTTCGGCGCGCCGGAAAAGAAGCTTGGCTGGAACGCCAGCCCGACTGCGCAGCTGATCTTCGAAGATGCCCGCGTGCCAGTGGAAAACCGCGTGGGCGAGGAAGGCCACGGCTTCCGCTTCGCCATGATGGGGCTCGACGGTGGCCGCCTCAACATCGGGGCATGCAGCCTGGGCGGGGCGCAGCGCTGCCTGGACGAGGCGGTGGCCTACACCAAGGAGCGCCAGCAGTTCGGCCAGCCGATCGCCGATTTCCAGAACACGCAGTTCATGCTGGCCGACATGGCGACCGACCTTGAGGCCGCGCGTGCCCTTCTCTATCTGGCGGCGGCGAAGGTGACCGACGGTTCGCCCGACAAGAGCCGCTTTTCCGCCATGGCCAAGCGGCTCGCGACCGACAGCGGAAGCAAGATCGTCAACGATGCGCTGCAACTGTTCGGCGGCTACGGCTATCTCAAGGATTATCCCATCGAGCGGTTCTGGCGCGATCTGCGCGTCCATTCGATTCTTGAAGGGACCAATCAGGTCATGCGCATGATCGTGGGCCGGGACATGCTGCGCCAGTGACGAATTGCGCCTCGCTTCGCCTTATTTTTGCCCCTCCCCGGCGGGGATGGGAAGGAACCTAACATGACCGACGACATTCTCATCCACCATCACGGCGCGGTGGGGCACATCGCCCTGAACCGCCCCAAGGCGATCCACGCGCTCACGCTCGACATGTGTCACGCAATTAGCGCGGCTTTGTCCGACTGGGCGGGCGATGCCAAGGTGCAGGCGATCCTGCTCGACCATGCGGAAGGGCGCGGTTTCTGTGCGGGGGGCGACATCAACCTGCTGCGCAAGTCGGCGCTGGAGGATGGCGGGGTGTCGGGCCGCAAGTTCTTCCATGACGAATACCAGCTCAACCACCAGATGTTCACCTATGAAAAGCCCATCATGGCCTTCATGGACGGGATCACCATGGGCGGCGGCGTGGGCATCGCCATGCCCGCCAGATATCGCGTGGCGACCGAGAACACCCGCTTCGCCATGCCAGAAACGGGCATCGGCCTGTTCCCGGACGTGGGCGGCGGCTGGTACCTGTCGCGGCTGGGCGGGCGCATGGGCCAGTTTCTGGCGCTGACCGGCGCGCGGATGGATGGCGCGGAATGCCTGTGGGCCGGGCTTGCCACCCATTACATCCCATCGGACAAGCTGGCCGAAGCCAAGGCCCGCATCATCGAACATCCCAGCCGGATACCGGGCATCCTGTCCGAATTGTCGGTTACGCCGCCCGAAGCACGGATCGAGAAGAACGCGGAAAAGATCGCGAAGCATTTCGCCTCCGACCGCTATGAGGATATTCTCGCCAGCCTCGAGGCGGAGGACAGCGATTGGGCGGCCAAAGAACTCGCCACCCTGCGCTCCAAGAGCCCGCAGACCTGCAAGGTCGCGCTGCGCGAACTGAAGGAAGCTGCCGATTTCACCGATTTCGCGCAGGAAATGCGCAACGAATATCGCATCGGCAGCCGCGTCCTGCTGCGCCCCGATTTCGCGGAAGGCGTGCGCGCGGTGATCGTGGACAAGACCAACGATCCCCGATGGAACCCGCCCACGGCGGGGGGCGTAAGCGACACCCTTCTGGACGAGATATTCGCCCCGCTGCCCGAAAACGAAGAATGGCAGCCGCTGTAATGACCGGAGAGACCATGAGCTACGAAACCATCACCGTCGAACAGCGCGACGCCGTCTCGCTGATCACGCTCGACCGCCCCAAGGCGCTGAATGCGCTCAATTCTCAGGTGCTTGAGGATCTCATCGCCGCCTTTGCCGCCTACGAAGCGGACGATGGCCAGCGCTGTGCCGTCCTGACCGGTAGCGGCGACAAGGCCTTCGCGGCGGGCGCCGACATCAAGGAGATGAGCGAGAAAGCCGCCGCCGATTTCTACCTCCAGGATTTCTTCGCGCGCTGGACCAGCGATCTCGTGAAGGTGACCCGCAAGCCGTGGATCGCCGCGGTCAACGGCTTCGCGCTGGGCGGCGGGTGCGAACTTGCGATGATGGCCGATTTCATCATCGCTTCCGAAAACGCCAAGTTCGGCCAGCCCGAGATCAAGCTGGGCGTGGCGCCGGGCATGGGCGGATCGCAACGCCTGACAAAGGCGGTGGGCAAGTCCAAGGCGATGGAAATGTGCCTTACGGGGCGGATGATGGATGCCGAGGAGGCGGAGCGCAGCGGGCTAGTCGCGCGCGTCGTCCCCCACGGCGACCTGCTGAAGGAAGCCATGAAGACCGCCGCCACCATCGCCGGAATGCCGCCGATGGCCGCCATCGCGAACAAGGAGATGGTGAACGCCGCCTTCGAGACCAGTCTCGACCAGGGCCTCATCATCGAACGGCGCATCTTCCAGATCCTCGCCGCGAGCGAGGACAAGGCCGAAGGCATGGCCGCCTTCATCGAGAAGCGCGATGGCGTGTGGAAGGGGCGGTAACACCGGATGCAAAGACCGATTGTCTCACGCAGATCGGTGAAAATGGCGACCTTCCTTGCTGTTGCTCATTTCGCCGCGTGGGGTTGGGTCGTTTGGAAGAATGTACAATATGACAGCGGCAACATCCTTTGGTGGATCGTCGCATTCTTGGTCCTCCCCGCGCTAGCGTTGTGTGGCTTATTCGTAAGCTTCTTCAGAGGTCAGCTCGGGTTTCGAGATTGGGAGAGATAAAATGAAAATCGCCTTCATCGGCCTCGGGAACATGGGCGGCGGGATGGCCGCGAACCTCGTCAAGGCGGGGCACGATGTCCGCGCCTTCGATCTGAGCGAGGAAGCACAGGCCACCGCCAAGTCCAACGGCTGCGAAACCTTCACCGATGCCGCCGTGGCGGTCGAGGATGTGGAGGCGGTGGTGACGATGCTGCCCAACGGCCAGATCGTGAAATCGGTCTATGAAGGCAGTGTCATCGGCAAGGCGCCCGCAGGAGCGGTGCTGCTCGATTGTTCCACCATCGACGTCGCCACCGCGAAGGAGGTCATCGCTGCGGCCGAGAGCGCCGGTCATGACATGGTCGATGCCCCGGTATCGGGCGGGATCGCGGCGGCGAACGGCGGCACGCTGACCTTCATGGTCGGCGGCACCCAAAAGGCCTTCGCCCGTGCCGAGGACATCCTGAAGGGCATGGGCAAAGCCGTGATCCACGCTGGCGATGCAGGTGCGGGTCAGACCGCCAAGATCTGCAACAACATGCTGCTCGCCATCACCATGATCGGTACCTCCGAAGCGATGACGATGGCCGAAAAGCTCGGCCTCGACCCGCAGAAGTTCTACGAGATTTCCAGCCAGTCGTCGGGCTACAACTGGTCGCTCAACGCCTATACGCCGATGCCCGGCGTCGGCGTCGAAAGCCCGGCGGACAAGGATTATCAGGGCGGCTTCGCTACTGCGCTGATGCTCAAGGATCTGCGCCTCGCCATGGCCGCCGCCGAAGAGTCCGGCGCGCCAGTTCCGCTCGGCAGCCGCGCTGCCGCGCTTTACGAAGACTTCGCCGGAAAGGGTAACGGAGCGCTCGATTTTTCCGCCATAATCAAGACCTACTAGCGGATACCCAGCACCTTTGCCTCGCTGGAAAGGCGCGCGGCGGCACCGGGATTGGCGGCCCGGGCATCCGCCAGCGCTTTTAGCGCAAGGTCCGGCTGACCCAGCGTTGCCCGGCTGCGCATCAGCATCACCCACCCGTCGACATTGCCCGGATTGGCGCGCAGCTTCGCTTCCAGGCTGGCGACCATGCCTTCCGCCATTTCGTGTTGCTGGCTGGGGCTCATCGCCCGCGCCGCCGCGATATCCTGCTGCGAGGGTCCCGGGATCGCCGCCCCCGCCGTCAACACCGGGGCCGCCGCTTCGGCGAGGACGGTATCGCCCGCATTGCCGCCAATTTCGGCCAGACGCGATTGCGTTTCGATGCCGTTGATCTTGCCGACCTGCTGGATGGTCCGCCTCAGGTCCGCCTCCCACGGAGCTGCTCGTGGGGTATCCTTCAGCAGGGCGAGCCAGTCGTCCACCGCGCCCGCGTGATCGCCGTCGAGATCGCGCTTCACGGCGAGAAAGTAGCGCGCGCGCGGATCCTTGGGATCGAGCGCCGCCGCCTTGCGAAACGCCACCAGCGCCGCGGGCGGCATGGGATCGCGCTCGCTGGCCATCACCCGCGCTTCGCCCAACGCCGACCAGAGAACCGCGTTTTCGGGATCGAGAGCGGTCGCTCGCTCGTAAGCTTCCGCCGCGCCCCAGTAATCCCCGGCGTCATATCGTGCGAAACCGAGAGCGCGCCAGGCGGCCTCGTCATCAGCGTTTCTCGCCACCTGCGCTTCGAGACCCGCGATCGTATCCGCCGGCTCAGCCGCCGCCGTTGTGGGTTCGGACTCGCTGTCGCTATCGCCCCCCTTGAACGCCAGCGCCGCCACCAGTGCCGCCAGCGCGATTCCCAGCGCCAAAACCCCCGCCTTGCCCGCCATGCCGCCCTGTTTTGTCCCCGCCATGGGCGAAGGGGCTAGCAAGTCGCACGAAATTGGGCAATTGTGGTTTGGGTTGGGAGGCTCGTGCCTTATGGTCCCATCGGACCAGGTGGTGCAGGGGTCGCACCGAGGGGGTTCTGCGGTGGGGGAACATGTTCGCGTCGCAATTGTGGGATCAGGTCCTGCCGGCCTGAGTGCCGCCGCGCGCGCCGCGGAACTGGGCATGAGCCATGTTCTGCTCGAAAAGACGGACCACCTGTCCGACACCATCTTCAAGTACCAGAAGGGCAAGCATGTCATGGCGACGCCCAGCAATCTGATATTGCGGAGCGATCTGTTCTTCGACGCAGGCAAGCGTGAAATCATTCTGGAAACCTGGAATCAGCAGGTGGCTGGGCACAAGGTCAACGTGAAAACAAAGGCCGAGGTGACCGAGATCACCGGTCAGACCGGCGCATTCCAGATCAAGTTGAAAGACGGCGAAACGATCGCTGCCGAAGCAGTGGTGCTGGCAATCGGCACGCAGGGCAATCCGAATGTGCTGCGCATTCCCGGCGCCGATCTGCCCCATATCCAATATCAGCTCGACGATCCCACGGAATACAACGATGAGCACATCACGGTTGTCGGATCGGGCGATGCCGGCATCGAGAATGCGCTGGGCCTCGCGGCCGACACGGCGCAGCGCAACGTAGTGACCATCCTCAACCGCAGTTCCGACTTTGCACGCGCCAAAAGCGCCAATGTCGCCCTTCTGGAAGAGGCGGAGGCCGACGGGCGCATCATCGTTCGCCGGGAAACCAGCCCCGCCGAAGTGCGGGAAGGCGAACTGGTCCTCGAAACCCGCGACGGCCCCGAAACCATCCGCTGCGACAGGATCATCGCTCGCACGGGATCGCAGGCGCCGCGCAAGTTCATCGAAGCGATGGGCGTGGCGTTCACAAGCGAGGATCGCGCCGCTTTCCCGCAGCTCAGCCCACGGTTCGAAACCACCCAGAACGGCATGTTCGTGATCGGGGCGCTGGCCGGTTACCCCCTTATCAAGCACTGCATGAACCAGGGTTACGACGTGATCGAGTTCCTCAACGGGAACGAGGGGCTGAAACCCGCCGACGAGCCGATCCTGGCCGAAAAGTTCAAGGCGCTGCCCGGCCGTCGCAGCGTGGACGAGTGGTTGGAACTCTTCCGCAGCCAGGTGGTGATCCTGGAGGAGCTCTCGCCGCTGCAGATGCGCGAACTGATGCTCGATTCCACCGTGGCTGCCTTCCAGGAAGGCGATGTCATCTTCACTCGAAACGAACCCGGATCCTCGATGTTCGCCATCGCGGAGGGATCGGTGAAGGTCGAGGTCAATCCCGACGATCCATCGATCACGGTTCCGATCGAACAGGGGACGATCTTCGGCGAAGTCGGACTCATCTCGGGTCGGCGCCGAGGTGCGACAATCCGCGCGGCGGAACCAACCGTGGTCATGGAACTAAGCCGTCAGGCTGCGCTCAAGCTGCTCGCGACAACGCCCTCGGCCAACCGCGCGGTCAACAGGATCACGATCGAACGGCAATTGCTGCAGATCTTCGGATCGGCCCTTACCAAGGAGGATGTGACCGAGCTGGTCGAGGCCGCCGAAATGAAGGAGGTGCGCGCCGGGGAGGCGGTTATCGAAGAGGGCGCCGAGGACAAGGACATCTATGTCGTCCAGCGCGGATCGATGATCGTCGAGAAGAACATCGGCAAGCACCCGGTGTTTCTGTCCTACCTTCCCGCAGGCTCATATTTCGGAGAGATGGCGGTCATCGATGGCGGCAAGCGCACCGCCACCGTGAAAGCCGCGATCAAGAGCCAGGTCATTCGCTTCCCCGGCGAGGCGTTCAACCGGCTGGTGAAGGACAAACCGCAGCTTCTCGAGCGCGCCCGTACGGACATGGCGCAGCGGCGCGAGGTCAACCAGTTCATCGAAAGCCGGCGCGAAAGCTTCTCGAGCGCAGTCGACATGTATTCGGCCACCGCCCGTTTCCTGATCGACAATGGCCTTGGCGAAGCGACCGACGTCCTGTTGATCGACGAAAAGCTGTGCGTGGGATGCGACAATTGCGAAAAAGCCTGCGCCGATATCCACGATGGGCTGTCTCGCCTGGACCGCGAGGCCGGGCGCACCTACGCGCATCTGCACGTGCCCACCAGTTGCCGGCATTGCGAACATCCCCATTGCATGGCGGACTGCCCGCCGAACGCGATCCACCGCGGTGCCGATGGCGAGGTATTCATCGACGACAGCTGCATCGGCTGCGGAAATTGCCAGCGCAACTGCCCCTATGGCGTGATCCGGCTCGACGCCAAACCACCCAAGAAGCCCGGGCTGTTCAGCTGGCTGCTGTTCGGCGCCGGTCCGGGACCGGGCGAAGCGCCCTATAGCTGGCGCAAGAAGAAGCTGGAAAAGAGCGGTAAAGAGGCGCCCAAGACCGCGATCAAATGCGATATGTGCTCCGGGATCGAAGGCGGCCCGGCCTGCGTACGCGCATGCCCCACCGGCGCGGCGATCCGCGTGAGCCCAGAGAAATTCCTGACCGTCGCCAGGGCCGGGGATGTCGACTGATGGCGGATGCCGCCAATGGGAACTACAGGCGCGCCGAGGAACGGCGGTCCGCCGACCACGAAAGCTTTCTCGCGCATCGCCGCTTTCGCTGGCTGAAGATCGCGCTGTTCGCCGCGCTGTTCGCGATCCTCAGCTATCTGATCGTGGATGTCGAACCGCGCCACAACGGCGGGAGCTGGTACGGCTATACCCTGGGCACCATCGGGGTGCTGCTGATCCTGTGGCTGACCTGGCTCGGCGTGCGGAAGCGGCGCATGACAGCCGGGCGCTGGAGCCTGAAGGGATGGACCAGCGCGCATGTCTATCTGGGACTTCTGCTGATCGTAATCGGCACGTTGCACACCGGCTTCCAGCTTGGCTGGAACGTCCACACGCTGGCCTGGGTGCTGATGATGCTGGTGATCGCTTCGGGCATTTACGGCATTTCGGCCTATGCCGTCCTGCCCGAGAAACTGAGCGTCAATCGCCGCGAGATGACCCGCGAGCAGATGGTGTCCAGCCTTGCGGCCATCGACCGCCAGCTGGAAATAGCCGCCCAGCCGCTCCGCCGCGAAGAGTCGGATCTCGTCATCGCGGCACTGGACCACGATCCATTCAGAGCGAATGTCATCGCCCGGCTTGTCGGCCGCCAGAGGCGCGATCCCACCAACCGGGCGTTGCGCCTTATTACCACGCAAAGCGCATGGGATCAGGACCCGGACGATCCCGCCCAGCAGCGCGTGCGATCCCTGCTCAGCCGGCGCCAGAGCCAGATTGCCCAGATTCGCAACCACATGCGGACCAAGGCCATGCTCGAGATCTGGCTGTACGTCCACGTCCCCCTGACCATCGCGCTGCTCGCCGCGCTCACCGCGCACATCGTCAGCGTGTTCTATTACTGGTGAGGCGCCGGACGACATGAGCTTCATCCTCAGAACCATCGACTTTACCGCCACCGGGCGTGAAATCGTGCGCGAGAAACCGATCGAGGCATCGGAACTGGCGATCGGCCGCGCGACGACCAATGCGATCGTACTGGCCGACCTGTCCGTGGAACAGCATCACGCCACGCTGATCGCCGATCCTTCGGGCAAGCGCCTGACCATGACGGCGGCGGGCAACCGCGGTTTCCTCTATGAAGGCCGCGAGACCACTGAGATCGCCTTCGATCCCACCTCGGGCGGCGAGTTCGTGTTCGGAACCTACCGCCCGCAATTCGCGCCTGCCGACGGTGAGGCAAGCGAGGGCAAG
>NZ_JBELMO010000052.1:0-25337 GCF_042095715.1 Qipengyuania sp.
AGGAGGAGGAGGAGGAGGAGGAGGAGGAGGAGGAGGAGGAGGAGGAGGAGGAGGTGGGGGAGCAGCCGCGCAATTGTCGCCGATCACCGGGCAGCCGTTGATCGTCGAGTCCGCGGCGGCGTCGCTGGGCTGGCCCTGATAGCCTTCTACGATCGCATCGCGCACGGCGCCGCCGGTGATCAGCTCGCCATCCGGATCGATCAGCTGGCCGTTGATGAACACGCGCACGGGCGGTGACTGAGAATTGCCGGTGCCAAGCAGTATCGCGCCGCCCTCGGCGGTGGTGAGGAACCCGGCCGGATTATCCGCCGTGCCGGTGTTCTGCACATACAGCGTCGCAGAGGGGTAGATGAACATCGAGGTGGCCCGCAGCAACCCTCCGGGCCGCTGTATTGCCGCGGGGGTGTTGATCAGATCCGCGATGTTCGACGGTTGCGGGTCGGCGCGCAGCGTTGCCAGAATGTCGGGGCTGGCGACGTGGATGTTCTGTGCCTGCAAGGTCAGCGAGCCGCCAAGGCCGAGCGGGCCGTTGCCCCGCAGGTCGATCCCGCCGGTGGCGGCGTTCACCTCGATGCTGGTTCCGGCGATTCCGACATCGTTCGTTTCCGCCAGCCCTACGCCCGTCAACGTCCCTTCGATGCGCACCAGGCCGTCACTGAAGAACTGGAGGCTGCCGGCGCCAAGCTGCGTACCGGTGACGGTGAGATTTCCGATGAGAATGTCCGGTCCGGCCGTTGGCTGGACGATATTGCTGAACAGGATAGTGCCGGTAATATTTGCGAATTCGGCATTGCCCAGACGGTATCCCGACGTTCCGGCCAACCCGTCCCCCAGGAACATCCCATCCTCGTTGCTGCTGGCCAGAGTGATGGTCGCATCCGCGCCGTTGCCCGCCAGCGATCCGGCAGTGAGGTCGATCAGACTGGAGGAGATCACCATGGTATCCGCATTCCAGACACCGGTCGGCCGGATCAGGCCGGCATCTGCGGTCGCGCTGATGGTGGCGGCCTGTATCGATTCCACGGAAATGAGGTCACCGCCGGACAATAGCACCGCATCCGCGATCAGCGGGGTGGCGAGGTCGATCGTAGTGGCGTCCAGCGAGATGACCCCGCCATCGATCGGACTTTGATTGGCGGGCGCCTCGGCCGGGCGGACGATTTCGTTCGCGGCGACGCTGAGGATCGCCGGCGTGAACTCGGAATTGTCGAGGTCGAACGCCACGGCGTTCGAAGTGGAGAGGAACATCCTCTGCGTGACGTTCAAGGTCGCGTCGGTCAGGGATATAGTGAGGGGGGTGTAGACCTCCACCAGCGCGGTGGGGGGAACAATCTCCGCACTCTGATCGAACGAGGCATCCCCGATCGTAATGTCTGCCTGCGTCGCATAGATCCCGTCGTCGGAAGCGAAATAAGCTGCGCCCTGGGTCGAACCCGTGCCGCCGCCAGCGTTGGAAAACGCGGAGAAATTCCCGATATTCGCGCTGCCCCGCTCGGCCCGGTTGAAACGGTTGCTCGCGACGATGCCGAGCGATCCGGCCAGGCCGTATCCGCCCGCGCCTGCCGAGGTTCCACCTGTGCCACCGTCGCCGCCCGCCCCATCAGCTTCCAGATCGATCGACGCTGCCGTAACCGGCGAACCGCGCACCAGCAGCGCAGCGCCGAAGGAGGAGCCGTCGCCTCCTGCTCCGCCCGTGCCGGAGGTGGACGAACCGCCACTCCCGCCCAGACCGCTGGAATTCACTTCCACCGTATTGAAGGTTGCGCTGCCCGAATTCCCCGGTCCGACGTCCTGACCGCTCTGCGTGCCGAACTGGGTATATCCGGCCACGCCGTCGCCGCCGCGCCCGCCCGTGCCCCCTTCGGCCGATCCGCCCAGGCCGCCCTGCGCGTAGGTATTGATCGAGGCGGTGCCGATCTGCAGCGTGCCGTTGCCGGCACTGGCCAGAAGGGTGGCGCCAAAGGTCTCTGCCATGCCGCCAGCACCGCCATCAACTGAACCGGTGCCCGCCCCGCCGTTGCCGCCGAAGGCAAAGCTGTCGAAATTAAGCGTGCCCGCTTCGATCCGGCTCGATCCGTCGGCGCTGCTCTGGGCCTGAACGGCGATCTGGCCGGCTTGGGCGCTGCCGCCAGCGCCCCCGTTTATGCCGCTTCCCCCCTCCGCCGTCGTCGACAGCGAAATCGGCCCGATTGCGGTCAGGGTGGAATTGATGGCAAATGCCCCGGCTTCGGACAGGCCGCTTTCACCCACCGTGGCGCTGCCGCCATCCACGCCGTCACCAGCGAATGCCTGCGACGTGATCTCGATCACTCCGCCCGCGTTCAGCGTGCCATTGACTAGATAGACCTGTGCATTGCCGGCGACCGCGTCTCCGCCATTGGCAGTCGTGGCCGAGCCCCTGCCCCCCTGGACCAGGCTGTTGGCGGACAGGCGATTGGAGGTGTTGATGACGCCGCCGGAGTTGAACGTCGTGACGAAAGCCCTGCCTCCCGTGGCTGTCCCGCCAGCAGCACCGGGTGCGGTAACGAACCCGGTGTTATCCAGCGTGTCTCCGCCAGTAACCTGGTTCCGAACATCGGCATCGCCGGTCAGGGTGATCGTAGTGCCGTTGCCCGCATTGATCGAGGCATAGCCAGCAGTGGCGTTGCCGCCCGAGACTCCGAAACCGGCTCCGCCTTGGGTGGTTACAGCGACCAATGCGCTGCCGCCGATGGTAATGCGATTGTTGGCACCAATGTCACCGCCGATTTCCGCTGTTCCGCCTGTAGCGGTGCCGCCTGGCCCACCGCCGCTGCCATCGCCGCGGCCGTTCGATCCGACCGCGGGCGTGTTGACAAAGGCGGATCCGCCGACCGTGACCCGCGCATCGCTGCCGGTTGCGAGGATTTGGGCGGTCCCCCCAATCCCCCCGCTTCCGCGATGCGCAGACGCGCTGGACGAAATGCCTGCGTTTCCGTCAGCCGAGACAGTGATGTTTCCATTGACGAGGAGCGCGCCACCCGAAGTCGCTTGTGCGACGGCAGAACCGCCCGTCCCGTTGCCGGTCACGCCCTGACCGGTATCATTACCCCCGAACCCGTTGGCAAGCAATTGAGCCTGCCCACCTACGGTCAGTGTTCCGGCGTTTGATGCAAACAGGCGAACCGTCCCACCCTGTCGGTCCAGACCATCTGGACTGGACCCGAAATTGCTGTTGTTGGCGACTGCGGTTGCATTTCCGGAGATGGAGATATCACCCCCGTTCGCCTGAATGAACGCATTCGCGGCCGTGGTCTGGCGAAAAGTGCCATCGAGCGTTGAACTGACATCCACATCGCCGCTGAACGTCACGGATCCACTGGACGCGAGAATGGAGGCACCGCCATCGCCCCTTAGCGACACGTCCGAAGAATAGGTGCCGCCCTGGGTGCTCGATATAAAGGCTTGCTCGCTGGCGCGGGCAATCAGCGCGGATGAGACATTGGTGGGCGCGGGTTCCCCATTGATGATCGCATCGCCGATGGCGACGCGTCCGGTGCCGGTCCCCCCTGCGCGAACAGTCGAAACCTGGCCTCCTGTTACGTTGTAACCAGCGGACAGGACAACCGCGTTGCCATCGACGTCGGCTGCCCCCGCCACGTCGAAGCCAAGATTGCCCCCTGTGATGGCCATGGTCAACAACTGGTTCTTGGGCACCGCCACCATATATACACGGTGGACAGAGCCGCTGGAGAACGCGGGCCCGCCGACCGATCCGTTGACGAATAAGCCAAGGCCGTTGCCGTTGGCGTTCCCGTCGCTCCCGACCGACACCTCAATATTGAAAAGGCCTGTGGGATCGAATGTGATCGTGCCCGCTTCTCCTGAAACCAGTGCTGCCTGTCCATTCACATCGATACCGCCGCCCACCGCGACATAGGGCGCAAAGGCCGCGACGTAACTGCCGGCCTGGCTGGCAGTGATCTGGCCCTGGATGTCGATGGCCGTTCCGCTCACCGCCTGGCTGAACTGGACGGCGTTGTTCACATACCAGTTGCCATTACCGTCCACGACCGGGGCCGCGGTGGTCAGCCCCAGATTGCCCACATCGAACACCGCGTTGGAGCCGATCACGATCCCGCCCGGGCTGTAGAAGAAGACCGTGCCGCCGGTGGTGGTCGAATTGGCGCTCTGGAACTGGGAAATTACGCTGCCGTCGAACTGCACGGCGCGGGCGGCATTGCTGGGAAGAATGCGGTTGAGAACGGTGAAGTTGCCTTCCACTCCGTTGAAAATCGCCTGCGTGCCGGCAGGCTGGAAATTGATTAGACCGGTGCCGGTGGTGTCGTTCGGCGTCCAGTCGATAACGGCGTTGGTGTCATAGATATCGATCCGGGTAACGCCGGGATTGTCGCTGATTTCGACGGATCCGAACACCACGTCGGCGCTCCCCTGGAAGCTGCCGGTCGCTTGCTGGGCGGCGGCCGGACCGTTGGCCAGAGCGGTAGCGAGGGCGACCAGCGAGCAGCCGAGAGCGGGGCGGAGAATGGGGCGGTGCGACATCAGTTGGTCCTCCAGGGAAGGAGACGTGAGGTAAGGGTGATTAAGAAGCGGACATCGCCATCCCGGCCCAAGAGCCCCGCATCCTTGAGCGGGACGGCCAGCGTGGCATCCAGGCTGAGCCTGTCCGACCAGGCTCCGCGCAGGCCGGCTCCGGCCGAATAGAGCGAATCGGAAAGCGCCGCGTTCTTGGTCCAGACCCGCGCGGCGTCCAGAAAGCCGTAAGGTTGCAGCTGAAAATCATCCGCCGGGCCGAACGGGAGACGCGGGCCGCGAAGTTCGGTCCTGAGTCCCATTCCGCTGTCACCGGTCAGCGCCCCGGGATCATATCCGCGGCCAACAGTATAGTTGCCGGTGGTGAATTCCTCGAAGGCGAGCAGCGGCGAAAAGGCGTATTGCGCGCGCGGTTCGAAGGCGAGGGCCAGTTTCTGCCCGAGCGCGACTTCGCCGCTGAGGCGGGCACGGATCAGGGTGGCGTCGGCCTTCCCGTCGATGCGGCTGGGGGAAACGCTTCCGGCAGGACAGGTGGCCGGGATGCAGCCATCGGTCGCATCGAAGATGTTGATGCCCTGACGCAGTTCCATTTCGCCCCGGGCGCGCCATTTGGGCAGGCGCCGAGTAAGGTCGACGGCATCGAAGCGGCTATAGGCCGAAAGCACGCGCAGCCGGTCGCGAGAAAGCGGGACGAGAAAATCCACGTCCTGATTTATCAGGTCCAGCGCACCCCCGATCCAGACGCTGGCGCCCTGTGTGCGCCTGACCGGATAGGTGATGCCAAGGCTTTCGTAGAAGGTCTTGGCGATGAGCCGGTTGCTGCCGGGGTTGGCCGCGCCGATATCCGGGCGGGTGACGGCGTAGGTCAGCTCTGCGGAGATGACGAGCCCTTCGCTTCCCGGGCGAAACTCGTGCGCGGCCTGATAGATCTGCTGCTCTTCGAAATCGCTGGTCGAATAGACGCTCAGCGACGTGGCATCTCCTAGCCCGGTGAGGCCGAAAGCCTGGGCCCGCAATTGTCCGCCCCACGGCCCGGTGGCGCTGGCGGCATAGTTCTGGATTGTGGCATTGACGGAGAAGGGCCGGCGCAGGACGGTCACCTCCCCGATCAGATCACCCGGCCCGGTGCCTGCGGGTTTCAGGGTGAGCTGAACATTGTAGCCGGGCAGATCGCGGGCGAGCAGCAGGTAGCGTTCGGCCGTGTTCCGGTCGAAAATTTCCTGTTCTGTGAGATGCGCGAGATATTGTTCGAGCTTGCGCTCGGCCCCCCTGGTCTGGCCGCGGGCGCGAATTGCGGTGACGCGCGCATAGAGCACTTCGAAGTCGACCACGCCGTTCTCGATTCGCTGCGTCGGTACCTGCACGGCGGCCAGATAGCCCTTGTTCCGCAGGATCGTGGCAGCGGCATCGCGGATCTCACACAGCACGGCGACGGGCTGAGGCTGGTCCGCGAACGGCTTCCACGCCGGCTCCAGCTCGGCGGAAGCGGCGCCCTTCAGATTATTGAAGCGCGCCTCGGAAATGGAAACCGTGATGTCGTCGTATTGCGGGTCCGCCAGTGGACAAGGCGAACGCTCGACGCCGCCCGCAATCTCGAGGCGCGGGGGCGCGGTTTCGGGCTGCTGCGTAACTTCGCGCAGTTCCTCGCGCCCAGGAACGGTCTGCGCCGTTGCGGGCAGGGCCATTGCGGCTGTCGACAGAAGTATGGAAAGCGAAAAAACAGGCTTGAAAGCCAACCGAGACATCAGGACCCCCTTTGCGAAAGCGCAAGCCTTCGAAAATCACGATGCGACACGGCTGTTTTTTTCCTGATTGCGCAAAACCGCCTCAAAATCAAATCCGGATTTTGCCTTGGCCTGTCGGACTGGGGGGTTATGGAAAGCCATGACCAAGCAATTTTCAGCTCGCTATCGCTCATGGTTGTTCGCGCCGGGGGACAGTGATCGGAAGATCGAAAAGGCGCTCGGTGGGGCCGCCGATCAGGTCATCCTTGATCTGGAAGACGCGGTAGCTCCCGGCGAAAAGGACGCCGCACGCAGCACCGTCGCTGCGGCCCTCGCGGCGGCCGGGGAAGGGCGGCATCGGATCTGGGTCCGGATCAACCCGCTGGACAGCGGGATAGCGGAAGACGATCTTGCCGCGGTGGTGCCTGCCCGGCCCGCCGGAATTATGCTGCCAAAGTCGCAAAGCGGCGAGGACATGCACCGGCTCGATGCCCTGCTAGGCGATCTCGAAGCCGCCCATGGGATCGATCCGGGTTCGCTTCTGCTCCATCCGCTGGTCACCGAAACCGCGGCATCGATGTTCGCTACTGGCACCTATCGCGATGCGCCCCGTCTCGCGGCGATGAGCTGGGGCGCTGAAGATCTTGCCGATTCCATCGGTGCGCTGGACAATATGGATGAGGAGGGCCGCTATCGCCCCACATACGAGCTCGCCCGCTCGCTCTGCTTGCTGGGCGCCGCCGCAGCGGCCGTTCCGGCGATCGAGACAATCATGGGTGATTTTCGCGACCTTGCCGGCCTCAAGGCGCGCGCAGAACGCGTCCGGCAGGATGGCTTTCGCGGCATGCTGGCCATTCACCCGGCGCAGATCGATGTCATAAACGCGGCCTTCTCGCCGAGCGAGGATGAAATCCAGGAGGCGCGGGAAATCGTCGCGCTGTTCGAGGCCAATCCGGGGGTGGGCGCAATTTCGGGCCCGCGTGGAATGCTGGATCGTCCGCATCTCAGCCGTGCACGCCAGTTGCTTGCGCTGGCCGAAGACTGACTTGCGAATTCGCCCCCGATCTTTAGGCCCGCCGCCCAAGGGAGACCACCGAATGAAATACACCGCCGCGACCGTCCTCGCCGCCCTTTTCTGCCTGGAAGCTGCTGCCGCCCAGAGCGGAGACCAGGATCCGCCCCCGTCCCCCAATCCGGTGGAGGAGCAGGAGGTCGACGCGTCCCAGGATATGAAGCCTGCCGAAGGGACGGGACAGCCGGCCGTAACGAGTCCAGCGGTTCCGCAGGCAGCGCTGGCTAAGGAAGACGAGCAGAAGTGGGATGTGAGCGTCCCGCGCGGCGCCACTCTGCGCCAGATCCCCATCCGCACCGACGAGGGCACCTGGATGGATGTCGACGTGGCACCTGATGGTCGTACGCTGGCATTTTCCCTTCTGGGCGACATCTACACCATGCCGATCGACGGCGGCACGCCAACCCGGATTGCCGAGGGAATGGCGTGGGAAGTTCAGCCCCGTTTTTCGCCGGACGGGGGCCGGATCGCGTTCACCTCCGACCGCGGCGGGGGTGACAATATCTGGGTGATGAATGCCGACGGGAGTGACAAGCGCCAGGTGACGAAGGAGGACTTCCGCCTTCTCAATCAGCCGAGCTGGAGCCCGGACGGGCGCTACATCGCGGCGAAGAAGCAGTTCACCACCCAGCGCTCGCTCGGCACCGGGGAAGTGTGGATCTATCACCTTTCGGGCGGAAGCGGCGTCGCGATGGTGGAGCGCGCGAACGAGCAATTGCAGAAGGAACTGGGCGAACCGGTCTACGCGCCCCAAGGCAATGCGATCTATTACACCCGCAATACCTCGCAGGGAAATACTTTCGAATATGCGCAGGATTCCAACGCCGGCATTTTCGCGATCGAGCGTTACGACCTCTCGACTGGCGACGTCACCACCGCGGTGGGAGGCTCTGGCGGTGCGGTACGTCCGCAGCCATCCCCGGATGGCAAGAAGATATCCTTCCTGCGCCGCAACCGTGACAAGACCGAACTGTGGGTCAAGGATCTCAAAAGCGGGCAGGAGCGCATGCTCACCGATACCCTGGACCGTGATATGCAGGAAACCTGGGCGGTCTACGGAGTCTATCCGATGATGGACTGGACTCCCGATAGCCGGGAACTGGTTTATTGGGCCGGAGGGAAAATCAACCGCATTTCCGCCGAAGGCGGCGCACCCAGGGTCATCCCGTTCCAGATCGACGACATGCGATCGGTTGCCGATGCTCCGCATCCGAAGATCCCGGTCGGGCCCGACAGTTTCGAAACGAAGATGGTCAAATTCGCCACGATGAGTCCGGACGGAGGGCGGGTCGTGTTCGAAAGCCTGGGCAAATTGTGGGTGAAGGACGTCAATCGCGGCGCGCCCCAACGGCTCACGCGGGAGGAGAATGCGCTGGAACTCTGGCCGACCTTTTCCCGTGACGGCCGGCAGCTGGCCTGGGTTCGCTGGACCGACGGCGGGCTCGGCCAGATCATGGTCGCCAATGCAAATGGTTCGGGCGCTCGTGCCCTGACGCGGGAACCGGGACATTACGCCGTGCCGCAATTCTCTCCCGATGGCGAAACCATCGTTTTCGAGAAGCGCGAGGGCGGGTATCTCCTGTCGCCCGATTACGGCGAAAACGCCGGGGTCTATCGCGTTCCGGTTTCGGGACGCGATCCGACCCTCGTTTCGCGCGGCAACACGGACCCGCAGTTCGGCGCGGACAACGATCGTATCTTCATGCTCGGCCGCGAGAAGGGTAAGCTCCAGTTGCTTTCCAGCGACCTGAACGGCGAAGCCCAGCGCGTTCATGCGCAAGGCGAGCTTGCCAATGACTTCCGCATCGCACCCGATGGGCGTACGCTTGCCTTTCGTCAGAACTACGAAGTATTCGCCATGCCCTTCGTGCCTGGCGCCCAGGCGGTCGAAGTTGGAGAACGGACCAGCTCAATGCCCGTCGTGCGGGCAAGCAAGGGCGGGGCGGATTACATCGGCTGGAGCCGCGGCGGCGATACGCTCACCTGGTCGATGGGGCCGACGTTCTATCAGGCCCAGGTCGCGAACATGTTCGCGACTGCGCCACGAAAAGCCGATGCGCCCGAATTCTCACAGCCGAAATCCGGGATCTCGCTCGGCAGGACCGTTGCGGCAGCCAAACATTCCGGAACTCTCGCTCTGACCAATGCCCGCGTACTTACGATGGCGTCGGCAGATGCGGGCACAATCGAAAACGGCACCATCGTCATTCGCGACGACCGCATCCTTGCCGTGGGCCCCGCGCAATCCGTTTCCATCCCTGCCGGAGCCAAGACGATCGACATGTCCGGCAAGACGATCATGCCCGGTCTGGTCGATGCCCATGCCCACGGCGCGCAGGGGCAGGGCGATATCGTGCCGCAGCAGAACTGGTCACTGGTGCAAAATCTGGCGCTCGGCAC
This sequence comes from Qipengyuania sp., assembly GCF_042095715.1. Classification (GTDB taxonomy): domain Bacteria; phylum Pseudomonadota; class Alphaproteobacteria; order Sphingomonadales; family Sphingomonadaceae; genus Qipengyuania. Next base: position 9,709 of record NZ_JBELMO010000052.1, read on the forward strand.
GACCACCTTGCACGACCCGTCGTCCCAATCGAGCGCGATCTTCGCCGCGGCCGAGCGGCAACAGGCGGGCGCGTTGCTGGCACCGCGTATCTTCTCTACGGGCGAGATCGTTTACGGCGCTAAGGCAGCGGGCGTCTATGCGCGTATCGATGGATACGAAGACGCGCTTTACCACGTTCGGCGCATCAAGGCGCAGGGCGGTGTTTCGATCAAGAACTACAACCAGCCGCGGCGCGAGCAGCGCCAGCAGGTCGTACAGGCTGCTGCGGCCGAGAACATGCTTGTCGTCGCCGAAGGTGGCTCGCTCTTCGGGATGGACATGAGCATCATTGCCGACGGCAATTCGACGCTGGAACACAATGTTCCGGTCGCCACGATGTATTCGGACGTGCTCCAGCTCTTTGGCGGATCGCAAACCAGTTACACGCCCACGCTGGTCGTGACCTACGGCGGGTTGGCCGCCGATCCATACTGGCGCCAGGCGACGGACGTGTTCGACAACCCGCTGCTGGTGCATACGCCTCCTCGACAGCTGCTCGCCGAGACTGCGCGCAGGACCAAGGCGCCGGAGTGGGCTTTCGTGGACGATGAATCCGCCCGTGAGGCCAAGAAGGTCGCGGAGACCGGCCGCCATGTTTCGATCGGGGCCCATGGGCAGCAGGCGGGAATCGCGGCTCACTGGGAACTGTGGAGCTTCGTGAGAGGCGGAATGAGCCCGATCGAATCGCTGCGGGCCGGAACAATCGAGCCCGCCCGGTCGCTGGGTATGGAAGACGATATTGGCAGCATCGAAGCGGGTAAGCTTGCCGACCTTATCGTCCTGAATGCCGATCCTTCTCAGGACATTCGCAATTCAACCGATATCGATCGCGTCATGCTCGGCGGAAGGCTTTACGACGCTCGGACGATGAATGAAGTCGAAACGGGCGACGCGAAGCGCCGCCCGTATTGGTGGGAATGATTGCTCAGGCGGCTCGCACTCGCGACAGGAAATCCTGGACCTGACGCCGCAGCGAGTCCGCCTGGCCTTCCAGCTCGGTCGCGCTGGTCAATACCTGGCTTGCGGCCGCGCCCGTGGAGCTTGATGCCTCGCGCACATGGGCGATGTTGCTGGCAACCTCGTCCGAACTCCTGGCTGCAAGGTCAATCGAACGGGCAAGGTCCTGCCCGGCTACCGATTGCTGGTCCACTGCACTGGCGATCGAAATCGCCGTGGTCTCGAGGCTTTTGATCTGTTCACCGATGGAGCGGAGAGCTGACACGGAAGCCACGGTCGAATCCTGCATGGCCCGGATCTGATCCCCGATTTCCTCCGTGGCGCGGCTGGTTTGCGTGGCGAGTTCCTTCACCTCTGATGCGACCACCGCAAAGCCGCGACCCGCTTCTCCGCCCCGCGCCGCCTCGATAGAGGCATTGAGCGCCAGCAGGTTTGTGCGCTGGGCGATCGAGCTGATGAGTTCGACGATCTGTCCCACTTGCTCTGCCGAGGCGGCCAGCGCAGAGATGGTCTCGTCAGCGTTGGTTGCTGCATCGGTCGCGCGGCGCGCCAATTCGGCGGAACTGGTCGCCTGGCGGCTGATCTCGCCGATCGACATTGCAAATTCATCGGAAGCCGCCGCCGCCGCGGTCACGCCCGAGGATGCGCGATCCATGGACATGGCGACCTGCGTGGACTGGACCGAAGCTTGCTCCGCCGCCACCGCCATGCTGCTGGCCGTGGCCTGCAACTGACTGGAAGCCGCTGCAACCCCGCCGACGACATCGGCCACGGAATTTTCGAACGCGCCGGCAAGCTCCATCAAATCTGTCTTGCGCTTTTCGGCCGCTTCCTTTCGCGCCGCGAAAAGTTCGTCGAGCTTGTGTCCCGATTTGACGAAGACCCTGAGCGAACGGGCAAGCTCGCCGATTTCGTCCTGCCGATCCAGTCCCAGAATTTCGATATTGCGCTGGCCTGAAGCAAGACGGCCCATTTCCCTCGTCAGGCTCCGGATTGGTCTGATGCTATCGTGAAGTATGCGCCGCGCCTGAAGCCAACCCGCAACGAGGCCTGCCGTAGCGACGATCATTATCAGCACGCCAAACAGGGGCGACCACGAAGGAAGCACGAAGCCTAAGAAGGCCGCAAGCGTAACGATGGCGAGAGCCGCCATGATGCTGCCGACAGCCCAGCGAAGTTTTTCGGCGAGCGGTTTACGGTTAAACCAGGACGCCAGCCAATAGCGGTCCTCGATGAAACTCACCGGTTCTACGACCATGGCTTCAATTTCGTCGCTCAGCTCTTTGTTCATAATCAATGTGGGCGCAGTCATGGGTATCGCATCCCCCGGTAAACCTAGTCTTCACCATAGAAACGACAGGCTTGAGATTGGGTTAATCGGTCGAGATATTCGGCGCGTGCTCCGGCGACTATCCCGCGACCCGGCGCTGGGCGCTGTCGATCGCGTAAACGGTCGGCCCTCCGATGGTCAGACCAAAATGCTGCGAGACCTCTTCGGCCGGCATACCCGCGAAATAGAACCAGCCCTGGATCTGATCGCAACCGGCAGCCTTGACCATCTCGACCTGCTCGGCGGTTTCGACGCCCTCTGCCGTCACAGTCATGTTCATTGCGCGCGCCACTGCGATGGAGGAGAGAATCATCGCGCGGCTTCCTGGGTCTTCGACAGCCTGGGCAACGAGGCTGCGGTCGATCTTCAGCTTCTCGAAACAAAACCGGCGCAGGAATCCGAAACTGGCATAACCGGTTCCGAAATCATCGAGCACCACGTTTACGCCGAAATCGTGGATTACAGCGAGGCTGCGCTCGGCGACGACCGGATCGAGAACGAGACAGGTCTCCGTGATCTCGAGTTCGAGTTGTTCCGGGGCGAAACCGGTCTCCTCGAGAATGTGGCCAAGCTGGATGGGAAATTCCGGATTTCGGAGCTGCACGGGCGAAATGTTCACCGACAGTTTGATCCCTTCCCACTGCTGGGCATCGGTGCACGCCTTGCGGATCACCCACAGACCGATCGCATTGATAAGTCCCGATTCTTCAGCGACAGGTATGAAAATGCTTGGGCCGATGTCCGTGCCGTCCGGACGATTCCAGCGAATCAGGGCCTCGACCGCAGCCACCTGACTGGTGTGGCAATCGATCAGTGGCTGATAGTGAAGGGTAAATTCCTCGTTCGTAAGCGCTAGCCGAAGCTCGTCGTCCAATTTACGCGCCCGTTCACGAGCTGCATCGAAATCGGGGCTGTACCAGGTACACCGGGCCTTTCCGCTGCGCTTCGACGAGTACATCGCTACGTCTGCACGACGCAGCAACTCCGATGAGGTAAGGGTTTCGCCGACCGACCGGCGCGCCAGGCCAATGCTGGCGCCCAAGGTGAGACGACGCTCATCCACCTGCACGGGCCTTATCAGTCGTTCGACGATTCTATGGCACAAGCCTTCCAGCAGGGTAGCCGCCAGCGACCCGGTCTTGAGCAACGCGAATTCATCGCCGCCGAGACGATAAACGGTTGCCTCCGCGCCGCACACGTCAAGAATGATCCTGCCGCATTCGCAGATGGAACGATCGCCCACAGCATGCCCGTAATGTTCATTGACGAGCATGAAACCATCCAGGTCGATCAGCGCGATGGCCATTTCTTCGCTGGCGCGCTCAAACCGGCGGAAGTCCACATGGAAAGCATGGCGATTCCTGAGACCGGTGAGGGTATCGGTCAGGCTGAGCTGCTCGAGCCGGACGATCTGCTTCAACCCTGCGCGGGTGAGCAGGATCACCGCAAGGATGAAGCATGCCGAACCCAGGGCAGTCGCCCATGGTGCAGAGCCCGCATCCCCGGAGGCGGTGAAACTGGTCAGGATAGTGACAATAAAGATCGCCGAGAGGATCGCCGCGGGTCCAAGGACCACGAGACGCGATGTCTTCCAGCTTTCCTGTCCTAACGCTGGCACGTGGCCCCCTTGGTTCGCCTCATTGCGAAACTCGCATGACCTCTAGGACTTGTTTGGCTAAGGAACCGTAAACCAAACAACCTTGGTATTTGCCGAGTTCCACCTCATGCGTTTGCTGCCCTGGGCCAGCTGGTTTGGTTGGCGTCCTGAGAGGTGGTCGATTTGTACAAGGCAGAGCCGCAGGTGGCAGGAGCGAACTTGTCCGTCTGGCCCACCACCGTCTCGCCTGCGCCTAGCATGAGCAGCCCATCGGACGCCAAGCCCGAGTGAAGCCGGTCGAACACGCGGCGACGTGTATCAAGATCGAAGTACAACAACACGTTCCGGCAAAGAATCAGATCGAAGCGCCCCGGCACTGGCGGCATGTCCAGCACATTGTGCTGCTGATAGCGCGTCATTGCGCGAATTTTCTCGCTTGCTTCCCAACCGCCCGTGGTTTCGCTGAAGAAATTCAGCATCTGGGCGACGCTGATACCGCGCTGGATCTCGAACTGGGAATATACCCCCGACCGCGCGGTTGCGATCGCCTTGCCGGAAACGTCGGTACCCAACAGGTCGATCTGCCATCCGTTCCACCGCGCCGGTTGCTCCGCGAACTGCATCGCCAGCGAAAGGACTTCCTGGCCGGTCGAACAGCCCGCAGACCAGATGCTAATTCGCCGGGTTGCCGCGCGCTGCCTTGCAAGCTCGGGCAGGACGTTGTGAGACAAGGTCGCGAAATACGCGTGATCTCGAAAGAAGTAGGTCTCGTTGTTCAGTAATGCCTCAACGATCTCTCCCGCGAGTTTCTGTTCGCCGGGGAGTTCGAGCAGACAGACCAGCTGCTCGATATTCGAGATTCCCCGCTCCCGGAAAATCGAGGCCAAGGCCGATGGCAACCGCCAGAGCCGCGATTCGGTCAATTCCTGACCGGTTCGCGCCGCAAGCAGATCGGCGATGATGCGATGGGATGCGTTTGTCAGCGCCACGCGTCCGCTCCGGCAGAAGCAAGCACTTTGCGCGCCAGTTCCTCCGGCGGGCATACGGCGATGGCGATACCGCCTTCCGCGACCGCCCGGGGCATTCCCCATACCGCGCAGGTTGCCTCATCCTGCGCGTAGATGCCGCCGCCTGCGTCTGCGATCTTGGCCGCACCTTCGCTGCCGTCGCGGCCCATGCCGGAAAGCAGTACCCCGGCGACATGCCCCTCGTAAGCCTCGGCCAGCGATTCGAACATGGGATCGACCGACGGCCGGCAACCGCTCTGGACCGGGTGATGAGCAAGGCCGGCAATCACCCGATCGCCCGATTTCCTCAAGACCATGTGACCATGCCCCGGTGCGATGAATACCTTGCCACGGGCTATTATGACGCCCTCGTCGGCCAGCATCGCCTCTCGGCCGCTGGCCGCTTCGATCTGCCGCGCGAACACCGGTATGAAGCTTTCGGGAAGGTGCTGGGTGATAAGGATGGGCAGATCGAAATGCGCCGGAATTTCCCGTAAAAACAGGTTGATCGCATGGATACCGCCCGTGGAAGCGCCGATCGCGACGACGTGAGGGCGCTTGGGAATTCTCGACCTTGCGATGATTGCGGGCGAAGGCGAATCGTCAATCGTCGGCTTTCCGCCCAGTGCACGAATCTTGCCCAGCAGCCCGTTGCGGTAATCCTCGGTGAAACCGCCAGGACGCGGTTTCAGCATGGTGTCCGCAGCACCCATCTGGAGCGCGCGGAGGGTAGCTTCGGCACCATCGGCGGTCAGTGATGAAACCACGAGAATCTGCGCGCCGGCAGCGGTTCCCAGTATGCGCGGCAGGGCTTCGAGCCCGCCCATGCCGGGCATTTCCAGATCGAGGAGTATCACGTCGATCCGGGTGGATCGCAGCGTCATCAGCGCCTGTTCCGCCGTGCCCGCCTGCGCCACGACGACAAGGTCGTTTTCACTGTCGATCATCCGCTTGAACACCGTGCGAACGGTGAGAGAATCATCGATAATCATCACGCGAACGTCAGCGTCCGCTGAAGTATTCGCAGACAGCTTGTCCGCTCCGGGGAAAACCCGGTCGGTGAGGACGGCGGCCATGGTACCGGCCCTTAGGCCATGCCGACGAGCTGGAGCTTTATCTGCAGGGTCTCATGGTCGAAGGGCTTCATCACATACTCGTCGGCACCGGCGCTGATGGCTTCGCGGATGTGCGCCACATCGTTCTCAGTGGTGCAGAACACGACTTTGGGCTTGTCACCGCCCTCGCGCTGACGAAGTTTGCTGATGAATTCGATCCCGGTCATTACCGGCATGTTCCAGTCCAGGAGAATGACGTCGGGCATCGTTGAATCACAATGGTCCAGACCCTGTTGCCCGTTCTCGGCTTCCTCGACCGAAAAGCCGAGGGTTTCGAGAATATGCCGGGAAACCTTGCGGATCACCCTGGAGTCATCGACGATAAGACAGCTTTTCATGTGCAACGCGCCCTTGCGTGATTCTGGACTTCTGAAGCGGAGTAACAGGGAGGGGTAACTATTGGCTTAAGCCGCGCTAAGGTGATCTCGAGCGAGGCGGGGGCCGGCAAGGATCTGATCGACATCGACCAGCAAAGCGGGGCCGCTGTCGGTTTCCACCATACCTTGCGCGGCAAATTGCCACCCCTCGCCGAACCCGCCCGGCACGGCGACCGGATCGGTCAATGGTTCCGCGACGTCGAAGGCGGCATCGACAAGGAGCGCGTAGCGGTGGCCTTCATGCTCGACTACGGCTGCGCGGTTCCCGACAACCTGCTTGCTGGGTTCGAAACCGAGCGACACCCGGCAATCTATGACTGTCAGCGCCTGGCTGCGCAGCGCGGCCAATCCCACTATGAATTCCGGGGCGCGCGGGATTGGCGTCACCGCTTCCAGCTCGATTACGGACAACACGCGTTCGGTCGGGATCGCGGCCCGCCGCCCGGCAACCAGGCAGATAAGCAGAAGCTCGGACATTATGCGGCTCCCTTGCAGGCTTGCCTCAGCGCGCCGAGCAGTGCCTCGCGGTCATATCGATATATCGCGCCCTCTGCGGCGGCGTCCTGCTTGCTCGTCAGGCGAATAGTAGCGCGCGCGGGACCAGCGCTTTCGCTTTCGAACTCGTCCACCAGAATGGCGACGTCGGCCTCCACGGATTTCTCTGCGATGACAGAATACCCGGCAGCACGCACAAGTGGTTCAAGGATGGTGCGCGACCATTCGTTGTTCTGAGGGAGACGGCAAACAGGATTGGATTGCGACCGCGGCTTGGACGGGCGTGAGGCGAACAGGCGGAAGCCGTCCATGATCGGGACCAGGCCACCCTGGATCAGAGTGACGCCCTCTATGGCGGGATCATCCAATTCCGGCGTGACCTCTTCGGTGATGGCCGCTGCATCGAGAACTTCGGAGACGACATAGGTCAGTTCGCGCTCGCCATCGGACAGGCGCAGCAGGCGGCACCTGCCTTCCGGCAGCGGTCCGGTGTCATGGCCTGCGAGATCGAAAATCTGACCGTCGATAATGGCCTTGGCGCTTGCCCCATCCACGTCGATCGCTTCGCGCTCGATGGTATCGATCCGGCGTACCATCTCGAGCCGGAATGCACGTTTGCGCCCGTCCAGCCCCTTGAAAAGCATGACGGGAACGGCGGACTTCTCCTCTTCGAGAATTGGCTCGTCCTCCGCACCTGAGCGGTTCTTTATTTCGTTGTCGAGCCCGCGTTGGGAGGCGATGCTGGGAATATCGAGCAGCATGATCGGGCGCCCATCGTCCAGCAGGGTCGTGCCACCGTAAAGCCCGGTTGCCATTACTGCGGGCGCAACCGGCTTCACCACCACATCCTCATGATCGTGGACCCGATCGACACCCAAAGCGAAGACATCGTCGCTGGCCAAACGCACCAGGATGAGAGTCATCCGGCCCCAGGAAATCCGATCCGCTTCGCTGAGCCCGAACACATCGGCCAAGGCAATGCACGGCACCCTGCGGTCGCGGAAGGTAATCAGCTTGCGCTCCCCGGCACGCGCGAACTCGATCCCCTGGACGCTGGCCAGCGCAACCTCCTCCACATAGCTGCGCGGTATCGCGTAGAGCTGGCCAGCCACTTCCACGGTCAAGGCGGAGATTATGGACAGGGTGAGGGGCAATTGCAGGTAGAACGACGTGCCCTCCCCGGGGCGGGAAGAGACATCGATCGAGCCGCCGACCTTTTCGATATTCGCACGAACCACATCCATGCCGACGCCGCGGCCCGAAACCGAACTGACGCTGTCGGCCGTCGAAAGCCCGGGTTCAAACATGAGGAGCAATTTCTGCCGTTCGCTGAATGCGGCGACCTCGGCCTCACTGTAGAGCCCAGCCGCCACCGCCTTGGCTGCCAGCCGGTCGCCTGCGACACCCTTTCCATCATCGGTGATGATCAGGCTGATGCGATTGCCCGACTGGCGCGCCGTGAAGCGCAACAGCCCGATTTCCCTCTTGCCCGACTTGAGCCGATCCGTCGGCGCTTCGATACCGTGATCGATGGCATTCCTGATGATGTGGGTGAGCGGATCGCGCACCATCTCGATCATCTCGCGATCGAGTTCGACGTCGCCGCCCTCGAAATCGACCATCACCTGCTTTCCCAGTTCGGCAGACAGGTCGCGAACCAGCCTCGGGATCGATCCGAAGAGATATTCAAGGCGCTGCATGCGCATCCGCGTGATACCGGTCCGGACATCGGCGAGGATGGAGGACAGGCGTTCGAAAGGGCCGTCGATGGTCGGCTGCTCGCCGGCCTCGCGGAGGCGGCGCGCCAGATCGTTGCGAGCCAGAACCATGTCGGACACACCCTTCATCACTTCATCCAGAAGCGACACCGGCAGACGAATTGTTCGCTGCAGCGCGGTCTTGCCTGGTTTGGTTCCGTCGGCGCCAGATGCACCCGGAGAGCCAGCGTCGTAAGGCGGACTGGCAGCTACCGGCTCCATCGCGGCCGTGGAGGCCGAGGCGCTGAGGGCGGCAACCAGTTCCTCGTCACCGCCTTCGGGATAGTCCTCGCCCGCCTCGATCGCGTCGGTCATCTCGCCGATACGGTCGACGATGGCTAGGACACCAGAAACCAGCCCGCTGTCGGGTTCGCGGCGGCCGCCACGGCATTCCGCCAATGCGTCTTCCGCCGCATGGCTGAGTTTTTCGAGCCGAGGAAAGTCGAAGAAACCGCAGTTGCCCTTGACCGTGTGAACGAACCGGAAGATCGCATCGAGGCGCGCGCGATCGGCCGGATCGGCTTCCCAGGCGACGATCTCGCCGCCCACGGCCTCCAGCATCTCGCGTGTCTCGGCGACGAAGTCCGCCAACAGATCGTCCATATGCGCGCGCGTCCCCAAAATGCTTCCGGCCGGCTATGCCCGAGGATGGTTACCAAAGCGTTTGCAGCGGTCCGCGTGGGCCGGGCGTACCGCTTGCCGACACCGCCCCTGGCATGCGATAAGGCGGCAAAAGGCAGGAGATGACCCGATGGCGACCCAGGCGAAGCACGCGAACCTCAACTACGAATGCAGTGAAGAGGAATGGAAGGCCCGCCTCGACCTTGCGGCCTGCTATCGCATCTTCGATCATCTCGGCTGGGGCGAGAGCATATACAACCACATCTCCGTTGCCGTGCCGGGCGAAGAGGGCGCTTTTCTTATCAATCCGTTCGGGCTCCTCTATGATGAGGTGACCGCCTCGAACCTTGTGAAGATCGACGTCGAGGGCAACAACATCGGCGGGTCGCCTTACATGGTGAACAAGGCGGGTTTCACCCAGCATGCCTACTTCCATGAGAAGCTCGGCAAGCGAGCCAATGCGATCTGCCATGTGCACACCACGGCAACCATGGCCGTGTGCAGCCATGAGGGCGGGCTGCTGCCGATCAATTTCTATGCCTGCAATTTCCAGAACCAGATCGGCTATCACGATTTCGAAGGCGTGACGGTACGCCCAGAGGAAGGGGAACGGCTGCTCCAAAACCTGGGCAACAAGCGCGTTCTGATGCTCAAAAACCATGGCCCGGTCGTCATGGGACGGAGCATTCCGGAAATGTTCGTGAGCATGTGGAGCCTGCAGCGCGCCTGCGAAATCCAGGTCGCTACCTTGTCTATGGGCAATCCCGTCTCCGTGGGGGACGACGTGGTGGAAGTGCACCAGCGCGACCTTTCGGTGATGTCATCCCAGGGCGGCGCTGGCGTGTTCGATTTCGAAGCATGGAAGCGCAAGATCACCCGCATCGACGACAGCTGGCAGAACTGACGAACGCGCCAACCGGCCCGCATTCATGACCGCGATGACCGTCAACGAACGGCCCGTCGACTTTGCGATGGACCCGGACACGCCCCTGCTGTGGGCGCTGCGCGATGCCGCCAATCTTACAGGGACCAAATATGGCTGCGGCGTGGGCGATTGCGGTGCCTGCATGGTGCTTGTCGACGGAGAGGCGCTGCGCAGCTGTCTGGTGACCATTGGCGAAGCCGAAGGACGGTCCATCACCACGATCGAAGGGCTTAGCAGGGACCGGTCGCACCCCGTGCAGCAGGCCATGGTGGCGGAGCAGGCCATCCAATGCGGCTTCTGCACCCCCGGAATTGTGATCTCGGCGGCGGCTCTGCTGCGCAGGGACAGTAACCCTTCGGATGCAGCGATCCGGGAGGCGATCCCCAATCTTTGCCGGTGCGGCGTCTATCCGCGGCTTCTGGCCGCGATCGGCCGTGCCGGTCGGGTTCGGCGCAGGGAAGAGGTTCTGAATGCACTCCCGGCTCCCGGAATTTCGGGCGAAGAGGCCGCTCGCACGGTGCCCGCGTTGGGCAGCGGTGCCACTGAAGAGGAGACAGCAAGGTGAAGGCGACAATCTGGCACAACCCCAAATGCGGCACTTCGCGCAAGACCTTGGCTTTGCTCGAGGAACGTGGCTGCGAGGTCGAGGTGGTGGAATATCTCAAGACGCCTCCCAGCCGCGACAAGCTGGCCCAGTTGTTCCGCGATGCGGGGATGAGCCCGAACGAAGGTTTGCGACTGCGCGGCACCGATGCGGAAGAACGCGGCCTGCCCGGCGCGACGCCGGATGCGGTTCTCGACGCAATGGTTGCCGATCCGATCCTGATCAATCGCCCGATTGTGGAAACTGACAAGGGTGTGCGGCTGTGCCGGCCGCAGGAGACGGTGCTGGAGATTCTTTAGTTCAGTCGGCGGTGTCGCGCCGCGCTTCCAGAACAGAGTCGGCTTCCAGCGCGCGCCAGCCCCAGCCGAGGACCAGGGCGCACAGGCCGCCGATCAGGGAAAACGCCAGCCACTCCTCGTGATTGTAGATCCACACGCCGAGCGCGGGGGCGAAGATATAGGCCGCCCCGTTCAGCGACGCGACTATTCCGCCGACCTGCCCTTGCTCCGCCCTGCTCACGGCAAGACTCGCACCGGCGGTGAATCCGGGCCGGTAGAGGCCGAAGCCGAGCGATGTGATTGCGAAGCCCAGGGCGATGGAATGAAGGTCCCAAGACAAGGCGATAAACGCCGTTCCGATGAGCGCCAGCACCATGCCCCATAGCAGAGAGGTCCTGGGCCCCATTTTGAGATTGGGGATGAGCCCCCACTGCGCCAGCAGCGTCGCCCCCGCGCCCGCCATCAGAACGGTGCCGACGGGCCCGGCCCCCGCCATGGGATCGCTGCGCAAGCCCAGCCGGTCGAGCACGAAGAAACCGGCCAGGCCCAGCAAGGCCGCTTGTGCGTGGCCACCCACCAGCCCGGCGATCAGCCAGGGCCGCAAGCGCGGGTCACGCCAGCTCAGATCCGGGATCGTTCCTTCCAGCGCCTCCGTTCCCTCGTCCGAGGGACCGGCAGAGTTGCTCGCGCTCGCGCTGAACGGCGCAGCTGTGATCTGGCCCCGCGCGGCGAAAGTCGGATCGTCATTGGGCAGGCGCAGGCGCAGCGCGATCAGGACCAGAATGCCGAAGGCGGCAAAAATAAAGAACGGGCCCGATAGCCCGGGGCCGGGGAAGACCAGCAGCGGTGCGATTGCTGGGCCGATGACCGTCCCGAGCCCAAAGCTCGAAGCGATCAGCGCCATCGCCTTGGTACGCTCTGCCCGTGGGGTGCGGCTGGCGACATAGGCCTGCACCGCTGGGGGTGCCGCAGAACCGAAGCCGCCATAAAGGCTGCGAGCGGCAGCGAACAGCGCCAGGGTGAGACCCGCTGACATCAGCTCTTCCAGCCCCGCCATCATCACCAGTCCGCACAGGCCAAAGGATGCGGAAAAACCGATCATGCCCAGGGCCATCATCGCCTTGCGCCCGCGCTGATCGGAACGCCTGGCCCACATCGGTGCGCAAATGACCCACAGCAGAGCCGACCACGTATAGGCCAGGCTGATCCAGACGTCCGCGACGCCCATCTTCGTGCCGATGGAGGGCATGACGGATTGCATTGCCGTGTTGCCCGCCGCGGTCGTCAGCATTACGAGGAACAGCAACGCCATGCGCGCGCGAGAAATCCCGCCGGTTTGGGGTATCGCGGGTGTCAGGGCGGGATCGCGTTCGGCCATGAGGCGGGGCTAGGCCGACGCGGGAAACCTTGCAATGCCGCAGCCGATTTGCAAGACGGCGTGCTTGCGCAAAATCACCAAGAGGTTCGCGTTTGTCAGGTTCCAACAGTGCGGTAGCGATTCGTCGCCCCAATTTGGCCGCACGCGCCGCTCGATTGCTCGGTCAGTGGGGTGTATTCTTTCGCGGCTTCATGGAAGAACCGCGGATGGTCGGGGCGGTCATCCCGTCCTCTCCCTTCACCGTGGCCAAAATGCTGGCCCCGGTGGACTGGAACCGGTGCGAGGTTTTCGTGGAATACGGGCCAGGCGTCGGCACGTTCTGCCAGGCAGTGCTCGATAATCTGCGCCGCGACGGGGCATTGATCGTCATCGACACCAATCCGCTATACATCGACTATCTGCGCCGGGTCTTCCGCGACAGCCGCTTTCACGCGGTTCTCGGTTCGGCGGAGGATGTGGAATCGATCGTCGCGGCTCATGGCTACGACGGGGCCGACTATGTTCTTTCCGGCCTGCCGTTCTCGACCCTTCCCGAAGGCGTCGGCCCGGGGATCGCAGCCGCAACCCACCGCGTCATTCGGCCCGGGGGCGCCTTTCTCGTCTATCAATATTCCGCGCAGGCCAAGGCCTTCATGGCGCGCCACTTCAAGCGGATCGACAATGGCTTCGAATGGCGCAACATACCGCCCTGCAGACTGTTCTGGGGCTGGAAACAGAGCGAAAGCAGCGAGGGCTGACTACGGCGTCTCGTCGTCGCTGGATCGTACCCGCGCTGCCTGTGCCAGCTGCCGGTGAACCGCGGCGAGGACGGCGTAGATGATCACCGCGAAGGTCGCATTCAGCAGTCCCGACAGAATCGCGTCGAGGATCTTGGCCAATTCCGCTCCGGGCAGTGCGGTGAGAAGGCTTATGACTAGCGCCAGCACCTGGCCGACGACCAGAAACGCAACGAGCAGCAGCAGGTAAAACGAGAACAGCCTTAAACCATTTCCGCGTGTCAGTCGCCAGGACCCCGTTATCGCGGCTATCGGATTGATGCGACGTTCGATGGCGATGGTGGGCGAACTGAGTGAGAGGCGTGCTCCCAGGTAGAGTAAGGCCGGCAGACTGAAGATGGCGAAGGTGGTGGCCAGCGTCCGCGAACCGCCCAGTGAACCCAGCATTATAGCCAAGATTATAATAATCAGAAAGGCGACCGAAATGGCGATTTGCGCACCCACTTGACTGGGCAGCAGCGACAGACCGCGCGTCATGGCATCGTTGACCGTCGGCCGCGCAGGGTCGCCGATGACGGCCATGATCGCGGTGCCGCCAATCGTCTGGACGAGCGACAACAGAAGAACAGCCCACCAATAATCAGCGACGAAGGCGTTGAAGCTGACCATCATCGCGCCGCTTTCGCCCGTTTCAGCCGCGCTGGCGAAGCCATCCATCGGCACGAAGAGTGCGAAGACGACATAGGGCAGGAAGAAGAAGACACCGGCAAGGACGAGGATCATCTCCCGGTTCTTGCGGACAAGCTTGACGGCGCTTTCCCAAGCCGCATTCAGATCTAGTTTCATGGGCAGTGTAATGTTCCTAGCGCGATTAGGCTCTTGATAAGCGCGCTGGTGCACCCCACGCAATCCGAATGGCCAGCCTGCCCCCCGATAAGGTGGAGATCCGGTGCGATTCTGCACCCATCCCGTACCGCGAAGCGCTCTCGCTCATGACCGAACGCAATCTCGCGATTGCAGATGGCACGGCAAAAGAATTGCTGTGGTTGCTGGAGCATCCCCCTGTCTACACCGCGGGCACCAGCGCGGCGCGTGACGAGATGCTCGATCCCCGCTTCGATGTCGTTGAGGCGGGGCGGGGTGGGCGATACACCTATCACGGGCCTGGCCAGAGAATCGGGTACGTGATGCTCGATCTGCGCGAGCGGGGCCGCGACGTTCGCTGTTTCGTCAGCGCGCTCGAAGGCTGGGTGATTTCGACGCTGGGCGATCTCGGCCTTGAGACATGGAGAGCGCCCGGCAGGATAGGGATATGGACGCGCGATAACGATGGACGCGAGGCGAAGGTCGGTGCCATTGGCGTGCGCGTCAGGCGCTGGGTGACGATGCACGGTTTTTCCGTGAACATTGCGCCGGATCTCTCTCATTTCAGCGGCATTGTACCGTGCGGAATCGAGGAATTCGGCGTCACCAGCCTCGCGCAACTGGGGATCGATCTTGCGCCGGCGGCCTTCGATACGGCATTGCTGGCCCGCTTCGGCGAGTTTACCGGGGCTCTTGAAGGGAAGACATGCGCACAAGATTAATCCTGATGACCTTTCCAGTCGCGCTTTGTGTTTCCGCCTGCAACGGCTCGGGGGACGAACCGGCGAGCGATGAACGGGGAAGTGCGGCTGGCGAAGTGCTGGGCGGGACGATCAGCGACGACATGATCCCGCTGGAGGAACTGCGGTCGACCAATCCGCTGGCAGTGGAGACGCCCAAGATCGGCGAGAGTGCAGCAGTGGATCCAGCATCGGGGCCTACGTCGCCAGAAGCTCCCACCCCCTCGACGGAACCCTCGGAAGAAACCGTATCGCCAGCGGGCGAATGATGGTGGCCCCCGCTAGGTCTTTGACCTCCCCGCGCGGTGGTCCTAGACCATGTCGCAAACTGATGCCCGTCACGATACTTTCCCCTATTGTGCGCCCTTCCACCGACCCGCTGAGGGTGGGCGCGGGCAAAAGGAGTGTCGTGTGAGGTCTCTCTTTGTTGCGCCGGTGCTGCTCGTATCGATTGGCACGATTGCAGGCTGCGCGCCGGGTGACCCGCGAGCAGCGCCATCCGATTCCGCGGCCGATCCTGCGACCGAAGCCGGGGCCGAAGCGATGGCCGAGGCTCCAGCTGACAAGCCATCGCGAATTCCAGATGATCTGACGGGTACGGCCTGGCGTGCCTCCGGAGCCGACGGAGGCAGCTACACCACTTTCCTGGATGCCGATGGCCGCTATCGCGATGTCAAGAATGGGGAGCCGTTTCACGATGGCGCCTGGGATCGCCGCGCCGATGGCTCGATATGCTTCCTTCCCGATGGAACCGAGGCGCAGAGGCGGTGCTGGACGCCGGACGGCATGACGGACGAAGGGAATATGGTGGTCGTGGGCGGGGAAGAC
>NZ_JBELMO010000053.1:0-25034 GCF_042095715.1 Qipengyuania sp.
TGATCAACCAGAAGTTCGCAGGGCGGAAATACCATTACGTCTACTCCACCGTCGCCAAGCCAGGATGGTTCCTGTTCGAAGGCTTCGTAAAGCACGATCTCGATACCGGCGAAGCGATCGAACTGAAGCTGGAACCAGGTCGCTACGCATCCGAGGCGCCGTTCGCCCCCCGCATCGGCGCGACCGACGAGGACGACGGCTATCTGGTAAGCTTCATCATCGACGAGAACCAGGGTACGTCTGAATGCGTGCTGATCGACTGCAAGAAGTTCGAAGAGGGCCCGGTCTGCCGGATCGCGCTCCCCCACAAACTATCGAGCGGGACGCACGCGACTTGGGTCGATACGGAGACGCTAGAGGCGGCCAAGGCGCGCAAACGCGAGGCGCTGGGCGCCTGAGCGGCGGTCAACCCTCAAGCTTTTCGAGCACGGTCTCACGCAATTCGTTGCGCATGACCTTATTCATTGGATTGCGCGGCAGTTTTTTCATTATGACCAGTTTTTCTGGCCGCTTGTAGATCGCAACGTCGCGTTCCGACAGGAAGGCGATGACGTCGTCCAACGTGGGTTCGGCGCCCTCGGCAGGGACCACCGCCACCGCTATCCGTTCGCCCAGCCGCGCGTCGGGATAGCCCACGGTCGCCGCCTCGACCGCGAGCGGAAAGCCAGTTAGCAGGTCGTCGATCTCGGCGGGTGAGATGTTGATGCCGCCGCGCACGATGATTTCTTTCGACCGCCCGATAAAGCGGTAGAAGCGCTCATCCTCCTCGACAATTTCGAAAAGGTCGCCGGTGCGGTAATGCCCCTTCGCGTCAAACGCAGCCTCGGTCAGCTCCGGTGAGTTCCAGTATTGCGAGAATATGCTCGCCCCGCCGAGGCGCAACTCGCCGGGGCGGCCGGGCTGCGTAATCTCTTCCTCCGTATCGGGATCCACCAGCCGCGATTGCGAGACTTCGTGGCTGCGCGCCTGCCATTGCTGGCCCTCTGCCCCGAAGCGGGGGAAGTACCGCGCGCGGTTGGCGTAGTCGGGCACGCTCGCCGCGCTGGAGAACAGGCCTGCGCCCTCGTTGGAGCCAAAGACATTAGTGATCTCGATCCCCTTCTTCGCCCAGCCCTCGATTAACCACGGCGACAAGGGTGCCGAGCCGGAGGACACAGTGTGGAGCGATGTAATATCGACCGCGTCGAGGATCTGCGGTTGCTTTAGCAGCGCCGTGAGCACGGCGGGCGGCGCTATCGTGTAGCTGACCCTTTCCTGCTCGATCTGTTTCAGGAATACGCCCAGATCGAACGGATGGTGCAGCACCAGCTTGGTGCCGAGCTGCAACCATGGAAGCACCAGCCCGCCGATTGAACCAATGTTGACCAGCGGGAAGGGGTTGAGCAGCACGTCGCCATCCTGTGCACCGGTGCCGTCGATCACCACTTCGGCATTGAGTACCCAGTGGTTGTGATCGCGCGGCACGCCCTTCGGGCGCGACTCCGTTCCGCTTGTCCAGCAGATCGTCAGCACCTCGCCGCCCGCGACCGGGTTTGCCTCGACATATGCGTGGGTGCGGGCAGGGTCAGCTGTCGTGATACGTGCGCGCAAATCGCCCTCGCCATTTCCGAAGACCAGCACTTCGAAGCCGCCATCTTCGGCCAGCGAGCGGGCAAGAGTAGCATGATCGAATCCTGCAAAGACGTCCACCGTCACGAAAAATCTTGGCTCGAGCTGTCCGGCGATAAAGCTCAATTCGTGCCGCCGGTAAGGCATTGCCACCGGCGAGAGGATAGCGCCGAGGCGCGCGCAGGCGAGGAACAGCAGTACCGCATCGACCGTGTTGGGAAGCTGGGCTAGGATGATGTCGTCCTTTGCCAATCCCCGCTCCAGCAAAGCTGCCGCCAGCCGGTCGACCCGCTCGTCGAGCTGGCTCCAAGTCAGACGCTCGGGCTCGCGACCATCGAGCGACGCCCGATTGAAGGGATCGATTAGAGCATAGCCGTGCTGCCCGGCAGCGACAGCACGGCGGGTGAGCGCGTCGACGCTCTCACCCTTCCACCAGCCGCGATCCTCAAAATCGCACACTCGATTAGCCGGCGTCAGGAACATTGCTTTCTCTTCCGTTATAACTTTCATAAATATACTGACATCATCGGGGAGAATGGGTAGGACGTCAATTCAAAGGGGATGCGATTGATGGCGCGAGTGATCCAATGGGCGACCGGATCAATGGGAAGGACTGGGCTAAGGCGTATCATCGATGCGGAGAAGCTGGAGCTGGTCGGCGCTTACGTCTATGGTTCGAAAAAAGTTGGTACCGATGTCGGCGCGTTGGCGAAGCGCGAGAATACCGGCGTTTTTGCCACCAATGATCGGGACGAAATCGTAGCGCTCGCCGCGGACGTGGTGGTCCACTGCCCCCGCATTACACAACCCTACGATGCCTTGGTCGACGATGTAGTGGCCTTGCTCGAATCGGGCAAAAACGTTGTTTCGATCGCAGGTTTTCACTGGCCCGTCGCTCACGATGCCGGTTATGCAAGCCGACTCGAGGAAGCCGCACTACGCGGTGGGGTGACGTTGGCCGGGGTCGGGGTGAACCCGGGCATGGTGGTCGAACGGCTTACCCTCGCGGCCACCGCGATGAGCCACGAGCTGGATCGTGTATCAGTATTCGAAACGGTCGACGCCTCTGCGATGGCAAGCCCCGAATTCGTCTTCGGACTGATGGGCCTCGACAGCGATCCCGCGAAACGCGACATTCGCGAAGGCCCGCTGGCCGATCTCTACGGCACGCTGTTTTCCGAAGTATTGCACTTCTTTGCCGCCGAGTTGGGCGGGCAGGTGGCCGAGATCATCCCCGACCATCGCCTCACGCTGGCGGAAAAGCAGATCGAGACCGCCGCCGGGCCGATCCGCCCCGGGCATGTTGCGGCGACCGAGTGGCGCTGGCTCGCCAAGACCGATCTCGGCCCCGAACTTTTGCTGTCGATCTTGTGGACCGCCGATCCGTCACTTCACGGCGATGACCGGCAGGGCCACTGGACCATCCGGCTCGACGGCCGCCCCGTGATCAAGATGACGCTCGATATCGAGGAAGCCGACCCGACCAAACCGCCGAGCCGAGCGCTGACCGATGCGACCATCGCGGTGGCGATCAACGCGATCCCGCACGTCGTTGCGGCCCCGCCCGGTTTGTTCGCATTTCATCCCCCTGCCGCATGGAGCGTCGCGTGAGTGTTTTCATCCAGGACGCGGTGCGCACGCCGCGCGGCAAGGCAAAGGCGGACGGTGCGCTTGCGGGCGAGACGCCGCATGGCCTCGTTACCCATCTGGTCGATGCGATGAGCGAACGCGGTCGCGACGCGCGCGCCATAGACCGCTTCACACTCGGCTGCGTCGGGCAGGTAGGTGCGCAGGGTGGCAACATCGCGATGGTTGCCAAGATGGCAGCCGAATTGCCCGATGCTTGCGTAGTCCACTCGATCAACAATTTTTGCGCTTCGGGCCTCACCGCAATCGGCCTCTCGATGAACGCGATCGAGGCGGGGCAGGCAAGGTCGGCGCTAGCCGGCGGGGTCGAGATGATGAGCCGCGTCCCCTTCATGGCCGACCGCGCGGACTATTACACCGACCGCGATTTTCCGCCCCAGCGCCGGTACATTCCCGTGGGGCTGGCGGCAGACCTGCTTGCAGAGGCGGAGGGGATCTCGCGCGAGGCGCTCGACCACATGGCCGAACGCTCGCAGCGGCTCGCTGCGGAGGCGGAGAGCCATCCGGCCTACAATGCGAGCCGTATCGCCATAGCCGGGCTCGACCACGAGGAGCCGCTGCGCCCAACCACGCTCGAAAAACTCGCCAAGCTGCCCCCCGCCTTCACCCAGTGGGGCCAGGAATACGCCCATGCGTTGGACGGCGATCCCGTGCATCGCCACACCGTCGGCCATGCGCCACCGATCGTGGACGGCGCAGGGCTCGCGCTGCTTTCTGCCAACGCCGACGGCGCGCGCGCGCGCGTAGTCTCCTTTGCGGAGATGGGGGGCGATCCGCGCGCCTCGCTCACCGCAGGGTTCGCCGCGATGGAAAAGGCGCTGGAACGGGCGCACCTGACGCTTGGTCAGCTCGACCGGATCGAGTTCATGGAGGCCTTCGCGGTCACTTACGCAAAGTTCCTGCGCGACTACACGGTCGATCCGGCGAAGGTGAACGTCTCCGGCGGCCACCTTGCCAAGGGGCACCCGATGGGCGCGACCGGCGCGATCCTCACTTCCACGCTGCTCGACGTGCTCGACGAGGTGGATGGCAGGCTGGGCATGGTGGTGTGCACCGGAGCGCAGGGTGTGGGCGCCGCAATGATCGTCGAAAGGCTGGGATGAGCACAGATATACTGAATCGACTTCGGCTGCCCGTGGTGGCCGCCCCCATGTTCCTGGTCTCTGGCCCGGACATGGTGATTGCCGCAGCCCGTGCAGGGATCGTGGGCGCATTTCCCACGCCCAACTGCCGCACGAGTGAGCAGGTGGACGAGTGGATGACGCGCATTGTCGCGGAAATCGCCGACGCGCCGGGACTGTGGGCAGCGAACCTCGTCACCCATTCCTCCAATTCCCGGCTGGCGGACGATCTGGCAATGGTCGCCAAGCACAAGCCGCCGATCGTCATCACTGCGCTCGGCAGCCCGGCACCCGCGATCGACGTGGTCCATTCCTACGGCGGGCTGGTGCTGGCCGACGTCGTGAACGAAAAGCTGGGCCGCAAGGCTGCCGCTGCGGGTGCAGACGGGCTCGTCGCGGTGGCGAGCGGTGCGGGCGGCCACACCGGTAACCTGTCGCCATTCGCCTTCATCAGCGTTTTGCGCGAGTTCTTCGACGGGATAATCTGCGTTGGCGGTGCCATCGCCGATGGTGCGGGCGTGGCCGGAGCGGTCGCGGCAGGGGCGGACCTCGTATATGTCGGCACCCGCTTCCTGGCTGCCGAGGAAAGCATGGCGGAGCCCGCCTACAAGCAGATGGTGGTGGATTCGCGCGCCGAAGACCTCGTCGTCAGCCCCGCGATCACCGGCACGGCGGCGAGCTGGCTCAAGCCCTCGCTGGTCAAGGCCGGATACGATCTCGACGCGCTCGATAAGCCCGCAACGCGCGATTACGGCGGCGACCCGGCCAAGAAATGGCGCGACCTGTGGGCCGCGGGACAGGGCCTTCACACCATCACCGATACCGAGCCACTGGCCGATATCGTCAATACGCTAGAGAGCGGCTGGAATGTCGCCCGCGACAGACTTCAAAACTTCGGGAGAGAGAAATGACCGATCAGGAAATCGAGGAGTTCGCCGCGCATTTCGTGGACGCTGTCCAGCGCGGCGACGCAGAGGCGATGCGGGCATGCTACGCGCCCGACGGGGTGATCTGGCACAACACCAATGGCGAACAATCACTCGACGACAATGTGAAGACGCTCAACTGGTTTGTGCAGACGCTGCCGGACCGCAAATACAACGTGTTGCGGCGCGAGGTCATTCCCAACGGCTTCGTGCAGCAACACATCCTGTCTGCCACGCTGCCCAATGGCGAGGCGTGGCAGATGGATGCGTGCGTCGTCGTCAGCCTCGAAAACGGGAAGATCAAGCGGCTCGACGAATATCTCGACAGCGCCGCGGGCGCGAAGCTGCGCGAGTTCGGGCGCTAGGCCCCAGCGAGGCCCTCAGGCCCGCTTGGGGAACCACGGAACGAAGCCGGAGGTGCGACGGACATAGTCCGCGTATCCCGGCTTCGTCCGGCTCATCTTGCCTTCGATGGTCGGCGCGCCCGACCACTTCATCAGCGTCCAGGTCAACAGGATCGGGCCGACGATGCTCCAGACGCCGGTCGAGGTTTCGGCTGCGACCAGCCAGATGCCCCACCACGCGCACGCATCGCCGAAGTAATTGGGGTGGCGCGTATAGCGCCACAGGCCGCGGTCCATCACCTGGCCCTTGTTTTCCGGGTTGCGCTTGAACTTGACCAGCTGAAAGTCGCCCACGGTTTCGAACAGCACGCCGAACAGGCTGACGCACGCACCGATGACCGCAAGCGTGCCGAGCGGCGGGGCGGCATCGACCTGCCCGATCTGCGCGGGCAGGCAGACGATGAACAGCAGCGGCGCCTGCGTGGCGAAGACCAGCAGGGCGCTCGCCTTGGCGAAGGACCAGCCACGCCGCTCCTGCGCCTTGCCCAGCAGCGCGACGTAGCGCCGGTCGGACCCGTGATCGCGCCAGCGCCACAGCATGTAGCTGCCCAGGCGAATGCCCCACACCGCGGTCAGCGCGAGCAGCAGCAATTTGCGCTGCGGATCGCCCTCGGCGAACACGAAGCTCGAAATCGCCATGATGACCATGCCGAAGGCCCAGAAGCTGTCGACCGGCGTCACGTCCTTGGGCTTGAGGCAGATCAGCCAGAGCCCCACGAAACACGCGACGAGTATTGCAGCATTGATGGCGAGCAGCGCCCAGACCGACATTCAAATTCCCCCGGATATAATTGGTATTGGATCAGACTTGGCGCACGTCTGCCGGCGGTTCGTCAGCAAACAATGCGTCGACCGTATGGGTGCGGTTGTCGAGCACCGCGCGCCGGTTAATCGTGCCCTTGTCCGAAATCTCGTGATCATTGGCGCTGGCCGGCTTTTCGAGCAGCCGCACGCGTCGGATCTTCGCCGAACCGCCATGCTGGTCCTGGTTGAACTCGGCCAGTTTCGCCGCGATGCCATCGAGCGTCGCGCCCGGCTTGGGCCAGGCGAGCATGCCCAGGAACGGGCGACCGTCATCCGCCAGCACCAGCTCGGCGATGTCGTCGCTCAGCGCCTTGAGCAATTGTTCGCGCAATTGCCCGCCATAGACCCAGGTGCCGTTCGAAAGCTTGAATTCCTCGGCCATGCGACCCGCGAAGGCGAGGCCCTGTGCAGGATCATCGCGATCATGGAACACCACCATATCGCCGGTGCGGTAATAGCCTTCTTCGTCAAAGGCAGCGGCGGTCTTCTCCGGTTCGTCGAGATAGCCGATCATCAGCATCGGCCCGCGCATCCGCGCCTCGTACCGGTCGCCCGTGGGCACCAGCTTCAGCTCGACGCCGGGGCCGGGCAGGCCGATGCCGACCTTGTCGGTTTCGAAATGGATCGCGCAGCAGCCCGACACCGTCTCGGTCATGCCATAGCCGGTGGTCATGTGGATGCGATGCCCGGTCGCGGCGACCGCGTGGCGTTGCAGCTTGTCGTAAACGTGCTGCGGCAAACCCGCGCCGCCGTAGAGCATGAGGCGCATCTTCGCGAAGAAGGTGTCGCGCAGCTCCGTATCCTTGTCCATCGCCTCGACCAGCATGGCGTAACCCAGCGGCACGTTGTTGAAATAGGGCACGGAGATATCGCGCAGGTTGGCGATGCTCTTTTCGAACAGGCCGGGCGCGGGCTTGCCTGCGTCGATGTGCAGCGTGCCGCCCTGCGTCAGTCCGGCGCGCAGCACGCTGGCCCCGGCAGCATGGTGCCACGGCAGCCAGTCGAGCATGATGTCGTCCCACCCCGCTGCGCGGCCGATCAGGCCGAGGCCCTGCGCGGTGTTCGCGGCGAGCGCGGTGAGCGACTGCTGGACGACCTTGGGCAGGCCGGTCGAGCCAGACGTCATCATGTACTGCGCCGCAGCTTCGGTATCGGCGCCTTCGATCGCGGTATCGACGGCGTCGGTCGCCTTAGTCCGGAAGATGTCGGCCACCGCGACTGTACCTTCGCCGAAGACGCTAGGATCGCTCGAAATGATCGTGGCTTCGCAGCCGATGTCTTCCAGCGCCTTGGCGTAGGCGGCGCGCGGATCGCAATAAATCGCGGCAGGCCGGACCCGGTCGAAGACATGGCGCAGCCTAGCGTGGTCGCCGCCGGCGATGCCATAGGCCGGGCTGACCGGGCACAGGATCGTACCCGTCGCGAAGGCGGCGAAGCTGAGCGCAGCGACCGCAACGCTGTTCTCGGCCATCAGCACCAGCACGCCGCCGCGCGGCAGCGTGTCGAGCATCCACTGCGCCGCGCCGCGCACGTCACGGGCGAGTTCGGCGAAGCTGGTATATTCCCACTCGCCGTCGGCTCCCTTTTCCGCCAGCGCGGGCGCATCGCCCAACCGTGCGGCGGTCGTCAGGAAAGCACGCGCCAGGTTGGAATCGATCGGTTCGTACGGGGCATTGGTTGTTAGCCGGATTGTGCCGTCCGCATCCTCACGCAGGTCGAGATCAACGGGCAGGAATTCGGCGTGACGGAACGGGGCCTGCCGCCAGCTTTCGTCCGCGGGTCGTTCGAGGGAGCCGGTTGCGCTCATTGTGAAGGCCGCCCCGCAAGCTCCTTGACCTGGTCGGACCAGCCATTGCCCGCCTTTTGGCTGTCGATCACGCCCCGGTCGACATAGTCGCGCCAGCCGCTGATCTTGTCGCCACGGAACTCGATCACGCCCGCGTAGGGCGCTGCAATGTCGATCCCGTCCTTGGTGGTATATTCGTCCACCCCTTCGACGAACAGCCGGTCGCCATCCTCGCTATGGTGGAAGATGCGCCAGCGGACTTCGCCGATATTCGCACCGAACTGCTCGATGAAGGCGCGGGCTTCGGCCTTGCCGCGGGCGGGCGGGGCGATGGCGGCGGCGAAATGCCAGACGACGTCGTCGGTCATCGCAGCCAGCACGGCCTCCACATCCTTGTGCTTCCAGGAGTCGATAACGGCTTGAAACTGTTCCATTCGGGACATCTTGCGGCTCCTTGTTGCGGCCAAGAGGGATGCGGGCAGGGGGATCGAAAGCAGCGCGATGGCGCCAAGCAGGTGGCGACGCGGGATCACGCCGCCTGTGCGCTTTCGACGATGAAGCTGGCGGTGGTGGTGGTCGACCCGCCGATATTGAGCGTCTGCACGCGGCGCGCGCCTTCGACCTGATAGTCGCCTGCGGTGCTGGTCACCTGCTTGTGCGCGTCGAGCAGCATGCGCACGCCCGTGGCACCGACCGGATGGCCCAGACCGATGAGGCCGCCCGAGGGGTTGATTGGCTTCATACCGCCAATCTCGATCGTGCCGTCCTCGATCGCCTTCCAGCCTTCGCCGGGCTTGGTCAGCCCAAGGTGGTCGATCGCCATGTATTCGGTCATCGCGAAGCAGTCATGCGTTTCGAACGCGTCGATACTGTCGAGATCGATTCCGGCCCGCTCGCGCGCATCCATCACCGCGCGCCGTACCTGCGGGAAGACGTATTCGGCGTTCTCGCTCGCCTTGATCTTGGATCGATAGGAAATCGGCGCGGAGCGATGGCCCCAGCCGGCAATGTGCGAGAGCGCGGAAGGATCGATGCCGCGCTTGCGCGCCCATTCGCTTGCCCATTCGTCGGAGGCGAGGAACACCACCGCCGCGCCATCGGTCACCTGCCCGCAATCCATCTTGCGCGTGCGACCTTCGACCACGGGGTTCGCCTCGTCGTCGTCGGTGAAGCTCTTGTCGGTGAAGTTCCAGCCACGCGTCTGCGCATTGGGATTGCGCTTTCCGTTGCCGAAATTGATTTCCGAAATGCGCATCAGGTGACGGTAATCGAGGCCGTAGCGGCGCTCGTATTCTTCGGACAGGTCGCTGAAGGCGCGCGGCCAGGGGAACACGGCATCCTGCAATTCATGTCCCTGCCAGATCGCTGCGCCGAGATTTTCCGCCGCCTGCAGCCCGGGGACGTTGCGCATTAGTTCGATACCGAGGACGCAGGCGGTATCGTAGTGTCCTGCTTCGATCTCCGCGGCAGCGGCGAGGATTGCCATCGATCCGCTTGCACAGGCAGCCTCGTGGCGCGCGGTCGGCAGGCCGTCGAGTTCGGGATTGACCTGTGCGAAGAGACCGCCGAGCAGTCCTTGACCTGCGAACATGTCGGCTACGAAATTACCCACGTGGCCCGTTTCGATATCCCGCGCGTCGAAACCGGTGTGCTCGAGGCCGTTGGCTAGCGCTTCGGCAAAGCCGTCCGCAATTTCCATCCCTTCGCGCGCCCAGTTGCGCGAAAAGTCGCTTTGCCAGCCACCTAAGATCGTAACCATCCACCAATCCTCTCAGGACACAGGTATAGGTTTGATTATGAAAGCTGTCTACACTGAACCTCCCCTGGCTTTGGAATCCTGCCGCGTCATCCGTTTAACCCGGCGTGGCCAGGGAAGGGACCACATGTCCTGGACCAGAAGGCCAACTCGCACAAAGATCTGAGCCGCGCCCTTCCCCTTCTAAAAGCGGGGTCGCCCACTTTGACAGCCTTGCCTCCACCCACAGGTAGCCCGGCAAGGGCTGACTTGTAGGACATCGCGCGTGACAGCCGCAGCGCGTCATCCAGCGCCGCCTGTTCACTGGGATATGCCTTGAACCGGGTGCCCCCGGCAGCAGGCCCGAGCGCGGTCGAATGAATCGCGGCGATCGCGCGCAGGCCGCTCGCCTCTTCGGCGAAATGACAGACCTGCTCATGTCCATCGAATTCAACAGAGTTCCATACGGTCATCGCAATTCCTCCCGAGCAACCATAATGTCGCAAGGGCAGCGATCGGCAATCGAGATAAGCTAATCAGACCATAAGGGCCTGCCGGTTTGCCTGAGTTGCTGGTCTCCGCGCTGCGGCGGGATTTGCGGAGCGCATGCAATCGAGCAGGGGAGGCAAATGGTCAGCTTTTTCGGTTGCCACGCTAAGAGCAGTCTTTGCAGATTCGGTCCAATTCCTGTCGATTGATTACATGGAGGCCGTGAGTTTAACGTCTCCTTTTAACAGGAGCTGCCGTTCAGATTGTCACGTTGGATATGACGGCTTTGTCCCAATCGCGGGCGTTTCAAGCTGATCATGTCGGCGCTTTGCCGCCCGGCAGCTTCTGGGCCGACAGCGGACTGTCGGCTCGTGGTCGTCAGCAGTAAAAAGCCGCCAGCAGCTGAGAGGCCTGATTGGGACGGCCGAAACAGTCATTACCGCGCAATGAGATTCGATCCCCGCTGCACCGATAGCGCCGTTTTGCCCAGTATCCGGGTCGATCTTTCGCTCCGCGACGGCAGGAAATGCCAGGTAGAGGTCGCCGCTCTGCTGGTGAACTCCACGTCCATATAGCCGCGCTGGCTGGTATCACACCATGCGAGGCCCGGATTTGCGCTTTGAAACTCCCTTGCGATATGTGTGGGATTGCCGCCGAAGCGTCTTTCCAAGCCGAGCGATGACACGCCTTGCACCGCGAATTCTACACCGGCCGGGGCGCCTCGATGGGATAGATCGGAAGCCCACGCATTGTGACTGTCGCCGCTCAGGACGACAAGGTCCGCTTCGGCTTCCGATGCCGCCGAGAGCAACCTGTCACGCGCAGCGGGATAGCCATCCCAACGATCGAGGCCAAAGGGCACGCCAGCGTCGCTCAGGCGATGGCCGAGTGCCAGTTCGCGTTGCTGCTCCTCGCTGATCTCGACGCCTGGCGGAAACCAAGTTGAATCGATCTTTGGCAGACGGGTCGGAGCCATTATTACCTGCTGCAATAACACTTGCCACCCGACCCCGACGGCACTCGATTCTGCCATTCCTCGCGCAAGCCAAGCCTCTTGCTCTGCTCCCATCATCGTTCGCGCTGGATCAGCCAGCGGCCCTCGAACGAATTGCGCTACGGCAGTGGCCATATCCTTTTGGCCTACTAGAGCGGCTTTGCTGTCGAGCTGCTGCGAACGAGCGACAAGCCGGGTTTCCAGGCGAAAAAGAGTCGCAAGGTTGCCGATCCGGTAGGTGGCGTAAGGTTGGCGCTCCATCGGAAGCCATTCATAGAAGGCCCGCAATGCGGCACGCTTGCGCGCCTCCCAAGGGCCTTCGTCTGGATCGTGATTGCTCGCCCCGTTCTGCCAGCTGTTGTTCGCGGTTTCGTGGTCGTCCCAGATGACGATCATCGGATGCAATCGGTGCAGTTCCTGAAGCGCCCGATCGGCCCTGTAGCTGGCATAGCGCAGCCGATATTCGAGCAGGCTAACCGTTTCCCCCAGAGGCTCGATGCCGCGTGCTAGGGCCAGCCCGGCTAGAGCATCGGAGCGATCGACTGGCGATTCGTAGATGTAATCGCCCAAGTGGACGACGAGATCGATATCATCGCGCGCCGCCGCGTGCTCGTAGGCGTTGAACCATCCAGACGTCGCATTGGCGCAGGAGACTACGGCGATGCGGCAGCGATCGACATCTCCTGTTGGAAGGGTTCGTGTCCGTCCAATCGGAGATACTTCTCCTCGCGGCCCAATGAACCGATAGAAATAGGTCCGCCCCGCGGCGAGATCGCCGATCCGGGCCTGCGCGCAGAAATCTGTTTCCGGCCCGGCAAGGCACGTCGCGACGCGCATCGGCGCGGTGAAACTTTCGGTGGTGGAAACCTCTATCCTGAGTTCGCTGGTCTGCAATTCATCCACGAACCGGGTCCACAGCCGCACGCTCGATACGTCCGGATCGCCGCTGGCAACCGAGTGCGTAAAACCGGTGCCCGGACTTGCCAGCAGCGAACCTGGAAGGGCGCCCAGCGCGGGAAGGAGCGTCGCGGCCTGGAGCACTGCGCGGCGGGAAAGGATCATTTGTCATGCCTCCGTTCTATCCCTTGGCTAGGCCGGGAAGATGATGTTTTTACGACACAACCTCTCCCCCTTGTCGGCAAACTGTCCTCGCGAAGACGCCGAGGGGTAACTTTGGGCTCTTAGGCGCTCGACCGACCCTGACGGAGCAAATCCCATGACCCATCGACCGATCTCGCGCGTCCTACTGCGCGCAATCACCCTCGCCACGACCGCACTCTCAACTGTCGCTTTCGCCGGCGACGTAGAGGGGACGATCACGAGCGTGGCTTTGGAGCGACCGGTGGAAGGCGCACGAATCGTGGCGGAAGGAACCGGCCGCACCGCGACGACCAACGAGGCGGGGCGCTATCTGTTCGAAGGCCTTGCAGGCGGCCAGTATACACTTCGGGTGGAGCACCCTGGCTACAATGGCACGACGCTTCAGGTGGTCGTGCCCGATGAAGGTGTCGTCGAAGCGGATGGCACCCTTTCTCTCGTTGGGGAAGATACCGGGGCTGAGATCGTTGTCACCGGAGCGCGCGCGTCCCGCCTTCTCGCGATCGAACGCAAGCGAGCTCTCCCGGTCATTTCCGATGTCGTATCCTCTGATGGCATCGGCAGACTGCCGGACTACAACACCGCCGAAGCGGTTCAGCGCCTTCCCGGCGTATCGGTCGAGATCGATCAGGGCGAGCCGCGCTACGTCGTCATCCGCGGGGTTGATCCCAATCTCAACCAAGTCACGGTCGATGGCAACCTGGTTGGCGTCCCGGAAGCGGAGGGGCGCCGCGTTGCCCTCGACACGATCCCTTCGGATCTCGTCGCTGCGATCGAAGTAATCAAGGCGGTGACGCCTGATTATGATGCCAACGCCGTGGGCGGCAGCATAAACATCGTCACGCCGACCGCGTTCGACCGCGCGGCGCCGTTCACTTTCCTGAGCGCGCGCGGCGCCTACAATGGCAAGTCGGACAAGTTGGGTTTCGGCGGCAGTGCCACCCATGGTCGCCGTTTCGGCGCGGACGAGAGCTTCGGCGTTGTCGTGGCGGGCAGCTATTTCAAGCGCTTCATCGACAGCGATCTGGCTGAACCGATTAATTGGACCACGATCGGCGGCGTCGCGACTCCCACCGCCTATCGCCTTTATGACTACCGCATCGAGCGCGAACGCATCGGCGCCATTGCCAATTTTGACTGGCGGCCGGATCCGAACTTGCGGTTCTATCTGCGCACTATCTATAACGAGTTTACCGATGTGGAGGAGCGCGACCAGTTCGACTTCTCCTTCGCCGCGCCTGTCAGTTTTCCCGCGCCCGATCAGATCAGGTTCGGCGGCGGTCGAGCCACGCGGGAGTTTCGTCAGAACGAGCAGACCCAGCGGCTCTACAACATCTCACCGGGAAGCGAATTCAGCTTCGGTAACGCTCAGCTGGAGCTCAACTATACCTACGCGCACGCTGAGGAGCACACGCCGATCCGCGACGATATCGAGTTCCGTTCGGCTACCGGCAAATTTGCGACGCTCGATCTGACATCGGACCGCCCACTCCTTGTCGATATTGATCCAAGCCTGTTCGACGAGGCAAGCTTCCCACTGCGCCGCATTCGCCTGCGGCGCGAGCAGATCGATGAGGATCTGCATACCGCCCGCGCGGACATGCGGATCGCTTTCGGCGATACGGGAGAGTCCTTCGTGAAATTCGGCGCCAAGTATATCGATCGCACGAAAACGCGCGATAACACGCAATCCGAATTCCTTCCCGCTTCGCGGATTACACCGGGGGGATTCGATGCGATCCTCGCGCCGCCCGAAGATTTTTACGAGGGCGAGTATCGCTACGGTTCGCTTCTGGATTACGATCGGATCATCGATTTTTTTGAAGCCAATCCGGATCGCTTTGCTCTCAATTCGGTAAGCACCACCGTAAGCGAGCGGTCGCTGGATTATCGCATCAAAGAGAAAATCACGGTCGGCTATGCTATGGTCAATGGCACGGCTGGGAACCTGACGATGATCGCCGGCTTGCGGGTGGAGCACACCGACGGACGATACGACGCGTTCGCGATCCGCGACACCAACGGCAACGGCAAGCTGGAGCCGTCGGACCTCGTTCCCCTGTCGTTCGACCGGGAGTACACTGATTTCCTGCCAAGCATACACGCCACCTACCGTCCCACCCCCGAACTGCTGGTGCGCGCGGCCTATACCAACACACTGGGGCGGCCGAACTACGATGCTATCGTTCCAACTTTCGAGGAAGATAGCGGAGACGGGACAGCAGGGAATCCCGATCTGGAGCCATTTCGCTCGACTGGTCTCGATCTGTCGGTGGAGATCTATCCCGCTGCCGATTCGGTGATCTCGGTGGCCGGTTTCTACAAATATATTGAGAACCCGATCTTCACCCGCACCGTGCGCGATGTCAGTTTCGCAGGCATACCGCTTACCTCCCTTTCGCAACCGCAGAACGCCACGGACGGGGAACTTCTTGGGATAGAGGCTAATGTCGTTCAGCGCTTCACCTTCCTACCGGCACCCCTCGATGGACTAGGCGTCTCGGCGAACGTGACCTATGTCGATTCTAGCGTCACCGTGCCGGGTCGCGAGAACGAGGACATCCCATTTTTCCGTCAGTCCGATATCATCGCCGGGGGCGCGCTGTTTTTCGAGAAAGGCCCGGTCGAGGCGCGGCTCGCCTTTGATTATCGCGACGACTACATCGTCAATATCGGCAGCAGCACGGCATCCGACATATACAATAAAAACCGCTTCATGGTGGATGCGCGGATCAGCTACCGCATTACGCCGGATATCGAGATTTTCGCCTCGGGCTCCAATCTGACGGACGCGACGCTGACATTCTATCAGACCGTGCCGGAGCAAACCTATTCGCGGCAGATCTACGGCATCAATGCCGACTTCGGCATCAGCGCGCGGTTCTGACAATGCGGGGGCTATCTGATTTCGCCTTCGCAATAGCACTTGGTGCTTTCTTTCTCTCTGCGGCGGCACAGGCTCAGGAGCCCGCGGCGCGAGAGATACGGCGCTATAGCGCCAAGGAAGCCCATCAGGGTGTCGCCGTGGGACCTGAGCTTTTCTATGCCGTCGACAACAACCGCATCACTGCATACGATCGGGCCACGGGTGAGAGACGCGCTGAATGGGTTGGTGACACCCGGGTCTTCCAGCATCTCAATTCCTGTGAAGTTGACGGTAACGAACTCGTCTGCGCGCATTCGAACTATCCACGCGTGCCCATGGCGAGTTCGCTCGAATGGTTCGACGCAATCACGCTTGAGCATCTGCGCAGCCGAAGCCTTGGTCCTGGCATCGGTTCGATCACCTGGTTCACCCGGCACGACGGGTTTTGGTGGGCTGGCTTCGCCAACTACGACGGACGGGGCGGAGAGGCGGACAGGGGCCATCGCTATACGGTGATGGTGCAATACGATGATGATTTCGTCCGCCACCAGAGCTGGTTGTTTCCGGACAGCGTGCTCGAACGATTTGCACCCTATAGCACCTCCGGCGGCGTCTGGGGCGAGGATGGCCTCCTCTATGTTACCGGTCATGACCGAAGAGAAGTTTACATCCTGGCGCGACCAGCAGCGGGATCGACGCTAGACCACCTCGCCACAGTCCGTATGTCAACGGGCGGGCAAGCAATTTCGTGGGACCGGTCCCGCGAACGAACAATGTGGTCAATCGACCGGCAGTCAGATGAGGTGGTGGTCAGCGAAATTCCGGAAGTCGCGGATCGATAGAGATCGCCGCTTGCGAGACGATTTTTTGGCTATGTCTCCGAGTAAATTACGGGAATGGGCATGGATTTAATTCGCGCCCGACCCATGTGAACGGTAGCTTATCAAATGAGTGGAATGACAGTCAAAAACGTGTGACCGTTCCGGCGAATGTCCGTGATTGGGGCGATTAGCAGACGCGATCGGCGTTGGTTGATAGGGATCAACGGCGCAGGAGACATCTCAAGAAGATATCGCTTTGCATACGATAAAGGGGCGTCGGCTATACCGCTAGCCAATGCCCATTTATTAATTGTCGGATCTTCCTCTCTGGATCGTCTCAAATTGAAGGAGCGCACCTGAATCTATGCCCGAACTGCCCAACTTGATTGCAAGGGTGCGGCAAGCGGTAATGAGCCGGGGATGGTCGCGGGAAGATGCGGAAGACTGTGTGCAGGAAGCTCTCATCAAGGTTGAAGAGTATGAACGCACGCACAAGGTACGGTCGCGCGAAGCTTTGCTTGTGCGATCTGCCATCAATCTCGCAATCGACAAATCACGGGGTGCCGGCCCCCTAAGGTCGGTCGCGCAGCATGATCTGTTTTCGATAGCGGATGCAACTCCGGGACCGGAACAGATCGTCGAGCAGCAGATGCGTCTTCGCCATGCCGCAGCGGGGATCCGAGCCCTGCCGGATCGCACGCGCCGGATTCTGTTGTTGCGGCGCATCGAGGAATTGCCTTACGCAGAGATCGCACGACGCGAGGGGATGACCGTCGCCGCTGTGGAGAAGCAAGTCGCGCGGGCTACGCTGCAACTGACACGCTGGATGGACGGCTGGTGATGGAGCGCCGGGAACCCGCGAGCGCAGAAGCGGAAGCCGCGGCCTGGATCGCCAGGATACAGTCGGGAAGCGTGTCGGAATCAAGCCGGGACGGCCTGCGCCGTTGGCTCGACGACGACTTGGCCAACCGCCAGGCTTTCGAGCGATCAACCGAAATCTGGGACATGATACCAGGGGCTGTCCAATACGACGAAAGCTCAAAGCCACTAGATACGGAACCGGCTCCCAGCCTCTCGCGAACTCGCAGAGGGATAGTAGCTCTGGCCGGATTCGCATTTGCCGCGTTGCTCGGCGCGCTCTACTTCTTTTTGTCGCCGGGGGCTTCCGAACTGCGGACTTCCGTTGGATCGCAACAAGTCGCGAGTCTCGAAGACGGATCGCGCGTTTCGCTCAACACGGCAAGCGAGATTGCGGTTCGTTTTTCGAGCGACCTCCGGGCCGTTAAGCTGGATCACGGCGAGGTGCTGTTCGATGTCGAGCACGATGCCGCCCGCCCATTTGTGGTCGATGCTGGCCGCCAAAGAATCGTAGCTCTCGGGACAAGTTTCGTGGTTCGCAAACTGCCTTACGAGACCAGCGTTACCCTGCTCGAGGGCCGTGTCGCCATTTTGTCGCTCGAAAAAACGGACCGCCCGCCGGTCGTACTGACACCAGGGCAGCGATGGATACTCGCAGATGTGGGCTCAACGAATGTCGACCGCCCTTCAATGAATGCGGTAACGGCTTGGCGTGAGGGCAAGATCGTGTTCGACGATACGCCACTTCCGAAAGCTATTGCGGATGTAAACCGTTACGCCGTGCGAAAGATCGAACTCGAAGATAGCAGGACCAGTTCGCTCACGGTGTCCGGTGTGTTTGAAATCGGCAAGCCCGAAGCCTTCGCTACTGCCGTTGCGTCGCTGCACCATCTGAAAGTTGCGCAGGACAGCGAAACACTTGTCCTCAGCCAATTTGAAATGGGCACTCACGAATAAAAAGTTCGCGACGATGTCGGATTTGCCCTCTTCCGTTCGTCCAGTGCTCGGGGAGAGACGAACTAGATTCATCT
The DNA here is from genome assembly GCF_042095715.1 of Qipengyuania sp. Taxonomy (GTDB): domain Bacteria; phylum Pseudomonadota; class Alphaproteobacteria; order Sphingomonadales; family Sphingomonadaceae; genus Qipengyuania. Next base: position 18,189 of record NZ_JBELMO010000053.1, read on the forward strand.
CGGAGGGCAAAGATGAAATTTACGAGAGCCGCCATTGCAAGTGCAGCCAGTCTAATTGTTTTGGCGAGTGCTCAACCGGCCACCGCCCGGCAGGAGCCAGCAGGGGTTAGGAACGCCGTCTATTGGTTCGATATGCCCGCGCAACCAGCGCACAAATCTTTAATGGTGGTCGCCAAGCAAAGCGGCGCCGCCGTTATCTTCGATCCTCGCGAGGTTGGCGAGCTCAGGTCGCCGGCGGTCAAAGGCAATCTCTCCGTGACGGCTGCATTGCAGCGGATCATCGGCCGTAGCGGACTGCCCATTCGCCAAACCGGCGCCGATGTCTACGTGGTGGGGGGGCTCAGGCACAGGGTGCTACTTCGTCGCCGTCCAGTACATTGGGCAGAGAACGCGGCAGCATCGAGGGGAGCGTGGTCGACGCGTCGACCGATCGCGATTTGGCGGGGGCGCTCATCACGATAGTTGAGACCGGCGAGCAGGCGCGCAGCGACGAGAAAGGCAAGTTTCGCTTTCAGTCGGTCAAGAGTGGATCCTACACGCTGGACGTCTCCTATCTCGGCTTTCCGCCCAGCCAGCAGACCGTGGTCGTGCAGAACGGTTCCACTGCTTCGGCACTTTTCGCGCTTGGCCAGCGCGAACAGATAATCGTCTACGGGTCGAGGAGCGCGCGCGCGACGGCACTCAACATACAGCGCAGTGCCGAGAACAACTCCGACGTGATCGCTGCCGACGACCTGGGCAGCTTCACCGGAACCACGTTTTCCGAGGCTCTGCGCCGGGCACCGGGTATCTCGTTCCAGCGCAACGCCGTTACGGGCGATGGCACCAACGTTGTTGTTCGAGGCCTAGAGCCGGACATGAACGCGATCAAGCTCAACGGCCTTAACCTGCCAGTGTGCAACGGGCTTTCGCGCTCCGCCGACTTGTCCAACCTGCTGGCGGATTCAGTGGGCAAGATTACAATTCATAAGTCGCTGCTGCCCAGCCAAGACAGCTCGGGTACTGGCGGCTTGATCGAGATCGAAACGCTGACCCCGCTGGATCGCCCTCGCCGTTATGCCAGCCTCTCGGTGGAAGGGGGACTCAAGCCTAAGGACTTCGCCGACGACTTCCTTGCTTCCGGTACAGTTTCTGGCAGGTTCGGGGCGAGCGAAAACGTTGGCCTCAGCGCGTCCGTCCAATATCGCAAGCATTCAAACCGATCGATCGGGTACGACGTCGGGGGCAATGGTGGATCGCTGCAATTCGGTCGCGCACTGCCTCTCAATGCCAACGGACAACCGCTAACCCAGCTCGAAGCGGTCAATCCGTTGCTCACCTTTCCCTTCGCAGAGGGTGATGATCAAGCTTACACGAACGGTCTCAATACGACCTATTCTCACGTCGCGACCGAAAACCTCGCCGCCACCCTTTCAGGCGAGTGGGCGGTCGGCACCCACACCAATCTCAAGTTCTCGTTCCAGCACTCGGAAACGACAAGTGACACTTTCTCGTTGACCGATACGTTTGGCACGCGCGCGCAATACGCCGTCATTCCCGGCGAGGGGCCGAACGCTCAGCTTCGGTTGAATCTCGCGCCGGGAAATGCAGGGATCATCCGTTCACAATCCTACACATACGATCCCAATGTGAAGCAGGTAACCGATACCTACAGCTTCAGCGGCAAAAGCGACTTTGGACCGTTTGAGCTGAAATATATGGCGGGCTATGCGCATGGCGCGGTCACCCAGCCAGCGACACTCACTCAGCAGTTCCGGTCGCCCGATCGCGATGCAACCGCGACGCTTTTCCTCCCGGAGGCGGTAGACCCGCGCACGGGCCGCATTTTGACCGGGTTCGCTCCGCGTACGGGCAACGGCATACCCTTGCCGTTGCTAAGCAACGCCGGCTGGGCGCTAGTCAATGATCCCACTAATTTCACGATTCAGAACGCCAGCGGGCAGGTCGACGAAGTAACCGGCTCGAACAACCGATATACGGCCAGCACGAGCATTCGATGGAATGCAAACGCCGGTCCGCTGACCTATTTCGAGCTCGGCGGCTATTACGAGCGCGCCCGCTTTCGCGACGATCGGATGCGCTCGCAGATCGGCGGTAATATCCCAGCATCAGCGCTCGGCCTGTCGTTCACTACGTCCGACCTGACGCGCATCGGGATTTCCTTCCCCGGCTTCACGACACTCAGCGAAGCGGCGGTGCGTGAGTTCGCGGCGAACCTTCAGCAATACGCTTCCGACGGGACCGGCCTCACCTTGACGCCGATCGCGCCGGTGGAAGGCCAGGATCAGCAAAATACCCTCGAGACGACCTACGCGGCTTATGCCCCAGGCACGAGTCGACATCGGTCGGCTGGAGATCGTCGGCGGCGTGCGCTACAACCGCACAGAGTTCTCGGCGACCAACCTCAGCTTCCCCGTCTATATCGGCCCGATCCTGCCGGCGAACGGAGGCGGAATTGGGTCAGATCTGATCTTCCAGAACCAGTTCACGCAGCTCGTGACCGAGGAAGCGGTGTCGGAAGATTTTCTGCCGCGCGTGCTGTTCAACTTCCGCGCTACCGATAAGCTCATCTTCCGCGGCGGATACTTCCTGTCGGTGGCGCGCCCTTCGATCGGACAGCTTTCGTCCGAGACGCGGATTTCGTTCATCAACTTCCCCATACCCGGGCCCGAAGGTGTGAAACCGATTTTGCAGATCAACAGCGGAAATCCTGATCTGAAAGCTGCACGAACGCACAACTTCGACATCAGTGCCGAGTTGTATCGCGGCGTTGGCGTGCTCAAGGTGGGTGCCTTCTACAAACGCATCCAGAACCTCCTGCAGACCAACATCACCAACGGGCCGGCGACACTCGCCGCGGTGACGTTGCCCGACTACGCCTACTTCAACGGACCACCATATTTCGATCCGGCGAACCCCAGCTCAGCCTTCATCACCGGCGGCAGCCCGGTAAACAGCGACGAAATTGCCGAACTATGGGGCTTCGAGGCTCAGGCCGAGCAGCGGTTCGACTTCTTGCCCGGCGCGCTGGGCGGGCTCGGCATCTACGTCAACTATACGTTTACCGACAGCTCGCGGACCGACCGCTACAACTGGGCCTTCGGACCCCCCGACGATAACGTTTTCGAATTTTCCGGCCTGCCTTTCACCCAGCAGCCGAAGCACTCTGGTACCGCCGCCTTGACTTACAACAAGTACGATATCGATGCGAACCTGACCTACGGATACCAGTCGCGCGCGTTGTCGGCATTCAGACCGCGGGGTCTTAGTGTCTACACCGAAGCGGTCGAAACACTGGATTTGCGGGTGGCGTACTACCTTCGTCCGTCCTTTGGGGACATCAAGGTCTTCTTCGAGGCGGCTGACCTTCTCAATGGGACGATGGATCCTGATGTGGAAACCACCTTCGGGGGAGAGTTGGGCGCTCCAGCCTACTTCGCTCGCGCGACATATCTGGGCGGGCGTAGCTTGAAGGCCGGCATTTCTTTGACGTTCTGAACGGCGATCTACCGCTGATATCGATCCGGCGCGCACAACTGCCGGCTGCCCCTCACATAACCCGAAGGTCGTTACCGATGAAGCTTGCCCGTTATTTCGCCGCTGCCGCACTGCTCGCGGTCGCGGCGCCCCTAGCAGCCCAGGAAGCGGTGCCGTTCGAACAGTTTACACTGGACAACGGTCTGAAGGTGGTTGTGCACGAAGATCATTCAACTCCGAAAGTCGCGATCGCGGTCTGGTACCGTGTTGGGGCAATGAATGAGCCGGAGGGCCGGTCCGGCTTCGCCCACCTTTACGAGCATCTGATGTTCAACGGGTCCGAGCACCGGGACGATGAATGGTTTCCGGCGCTTCAGGAAATCGGGGCATCGGCGGTCAACGGTGCGACTTCGCTCGATCAGACCTACTATTTCGAAATCGTACCAACTGGCGGGCTCGAGCGAGCGCTGTGGCTGGAATCCGATCGCATGGGATATATGCGGGGCGCGACGACGCAGGCGAAGCTCGATGAGCAGAGAGCCGTCGTTAAGAACGAAAAGCGTACTTACGAAAACCGTCCTTACGGCCGGGCTGCGAACTGGCAGATGGCGGCACTCTTTCCGCCCGGGCACCCCTATCACGATAGCGTGATCGGCTCGATGGAAGACCTCGACGCGGCGTCGCTCGAGGACGTGCGCAGCTGGTTTGCGCAATATTACGGGGCGTCGAACGCAGTCATCTCGCTATCAGGTGATATCACGGCGGAGCGGGCGCGCGAACTGGTCCAGAAATACTTCGGCGAGATCGCGCCTGGTCCCCCGACCGAGCGGGTGAACCGATGGGTCCCCGAATTGTCCGCCGACCGCCGGGACACGATGCTGGACAACGTACCGCAGAGCGCGGTTTCTCGCGCCTGGGTCGTACCGGGTCGTTCAACCCCGGACACCGCCGATTTGCGGATGGCCGCATATGTTCTCGGCCGCGGCAAGAACAGCCGCCTCTACCGCAAGCTGGTCCACGAGAAGGGCATCGCGACGGGGGCATCGGCCAATTACCAATCGATGGCGATTGCCGGAGTGTTCGAAGTGGACGCTTATCTCAAGGATGGTGTCGATCCGGCAGTTGCCGAAGCTGCGATGAATGAGGTCGTTGCGGACTACATGGCGAACGGTCCGACCGCTGAGGAAATCGCGCGGGCCAAGACCACCTCTTTTGCTGACAACACCCGCGCCTTTGAATCCATTTACGTACGGGCCATGGCGCTTGCCGACGGCCTGATATTCGCGAACGACCCAGCCCTGTACGCGATCAGCGAGCGCGAATTCGCCGCAGTGACGAAAGAGCAAGCGGCTATCGCGGCGCGGAAGTGGCTAGGAAAGCCTTCCTACCAGCTCAATGTCCTTCCCTTCGGCCAGTACAAAGCTAGCGCCGCCAAGGCGGACCGCACCTCAATGCCGCCGGACGGCCAATCGCCCGATCTGACCATGCCGGTAATGGAAACGGCTACCCTGTCAAACGGCATCACTGTCAAGCTGGCGCGCAGGACCGCCGTCCCATTGGTAGAGATGGCGATGGTGTTCGATGCGGGTTCGGCAGCGGAGGATAGCGCCCGCCGCGGCGTTCTCGGCTTCATGAGCAGTGTGATGGACTACGGACAGGGCAACGTCGACGCAATTCGATTCGCCGAGCGGCAAGCGAATCTGGGCGCCCGCATAGGCGCGACGGGTAACGCGGACGAAACGACCTTTTTTCTCTCAAGCACGACCCGAAACTTGAAGGAATCGGTAAATCTCTGGGCGGATTATGTGATGCATCCCGCATTTCGCGCAGCCGACATTGAAAAGCATCGTATCGATGCGCTTTCCGGCCTTTCACAGTCTCTGAGCAGTCCGGACAGCATCGCCCAGCGCACGTTCCAATATGCGCTCTACGGCCCGGACCATGCGTACGGAACCAACATAGCCGGGAGGGAACAAGCGATCCGCTCCATCGGGCGGGACGACCTTGTCGCGTTCCACCAGAAGTGGATCCGACCGGACAACGCCACTGTGTTCGCTGCCGGGGACACGACCATCGAGGAACTGACGCGACTGCTCGAGGCTTCGATCGGCACCTGGGAGGCACCGCCAGTGCCTTCAGGCAAGAAGGCCATCGGCGACGCTCCGCGTCCTGCCGCCTCGCGTGTGATCCTCGTGGATCGGCCAGGCTCAATCCAGTCGGTGATCCGGGTCGGACAGACCATGCCTAGCGCCCTCCACAAGGGTGACTTCATCCTGTCGGCGATGAATGACGTGCTCGGCGGCGGCTTCAACGCGCGACTCAACATGAACCTGCGCGAAGATAAGGGCTGGACTTATGGCGCCAACAGCTACCTTTCCGGCAGCCTCGGTCCGCAGTCCCTAACCCTTGCAACGAGCATCCAGACCGATCGGACTGCGGAGGCGCTTAAGGAAATCCGCAATGAAATAGCTGGCTTAGTCAACGATCATCCAGCGACAAACAAGGAGCTCGAGCTGATCCGCAATGGCGAGGTTCTTGCACTGCCCGGACGATTGGAAACAAACGGCGCGGTAGTCAGCTATCTGCAGCATATTAATCGGTTAGGCCTGCCATACGAATGGCTTTCGGGACTACCCGCAGAATACGCAGCCCTATCGCCCGGATCGATAGCCGACGTGACTAAGCAATACCTTGCGGTTGACAGCATGACATGGGTGATCGTGGGCGATCTCGAAAAAATTGAAACAGGTGTTCGAGCTCTTGAGCTTGGCGAACTGGAAGTTTGGAACGCTGAAGGTAAGCGACTGCGCTGAATTCGCGTTATTCTTCCAAGCGAGGTATTTTCAAAGAGCCGGAGCTTGGAGCATCGGGGGTGGCGAACTTCGCTTCTCTGGCCAATATGACTTTCGCCAGGCTCTCGCCCCAAAGACCGGCATAGCGGGCGTGAGCGATTCAACCGCCTAATGCTAAATCTCCGCTAGCTTGCTTATTTATTGTGCGATCAGATCATCCACGATGAAGCTTGCTGCCATACACGCTGGTCTTTTACGACGGCAGCTTCCAAGAGAAGTTCTAGGCCGTTTGTAGATCTACTTAAGTCCGCAAAGCTGACCATTCAGCTGGCCTGCATGCATTAGCTCGCTGAGTGAGCGCAGGCGCGAACCTCGGCCGACGAAATCCTCAACCATGTTTGAGCCGGCAAAATCTGCTTCCTATTTGCTTACTGATCGGGACGCAAAAAGCCCCACTGTAAGCAGCGGGGCGAATTTCGCTCATGTTTTCAAATTGATGGTGGTTGCGGGGGTTGGATTTGAACCAACGACCTTCAGGTTATGAGCCTGACGAGCTACCGGACTGCTCCACCCCGCG
>NZ_JBELMO010000054.1:0-23076 GCF_042095715.1 Qipengyuania sp.
TATAGCGATCGACCTCGGTCTCGACTTCGCGCTGCGACAGAGCAGTGCGCTGGGCGAGGTAATCGATCGCCTGCTCGCGGGTCCAAGCATAATGATGGATGCCCGTATCGATCACCAGCCGCGCGGCGCGCCACATTTCGTAGCTCAACTGACCGAAGCGCTCGTAGGGTGTGCGATAAATGCCCATCTCATTGCCGAGATATTCTACATAAAGGCCCCAGCCTTCCCCGAAGCCCGAGAAATAGGTCCGACGCCGGAACCGGGGGGCATCGGGGCGCTCCACGGCAAGGCTCATCTGAAAGCTGTGCCCCGGCGCGCATTCATGCAGCGTAAGCGCCGGGATATTGTAGAGCGGACGGGATGGCAGGTCGTAGGTGTTCATCTGGCAGGCATCGAACCCGCCCCTACCCGCAGTATAGAAGGGTGCGATCGACGGATCGACCGGCCGGATGGTAAAGCGATGTCGGGGCAGGAAACCGAAAAACCTGTCGAGCTGACCGTCCACGCGCTTGGCGACATAGGATGACACGCCCATGAGTTCGTCCGGCGTTCGCGCCACGAACTGGGGATCGCTCCGCAGGAAGGTCACGAATTCGGGAAGAGTGCCGTCAAAGCCCACCTCTTCCTTGATCACCTTCATGGCTTCGGTAATGCGCGCCACTTCGCCCAGACCGATATCGTGGATTTCCTCAGGCCCCAGATCCAGCGTCGTGTATTCGCGGATCTGCTGGCGGTAGTAATCCGCGCCGTTCGGCATTTCATCGGCCGCGAGCGTGGTGCGCGCCTTCGGCAAATATTCGTCCCGATAGAACGCCAGCAACTCGGCGAACGCAGGGGTGACGCTGTCAGCGATCGCTGCTTCGGCGTCCTTTGACAGCCGCGCGGCATCCTCGGCACCTATGCGCGCGGGCATATCGGCGAGCGGTCGCCAAAACGGGCTCTGCCTCGCATCTTCTACCACATAGCTCGCGATAGATGCGTCCCGCCCCGCAAGCGTCACCGCCGGAACCGAGAAACCGCGTGCCAGCCCTGTCCGGGCATTGCCAATCTGCTCATCGAAAAAGCGTGGCAAATCCCGTAGGCGGGAAATGTATCTCTCATACTCCTCGACAGTGTCGAAACCCTGGCTCGGTGCGAGATAGCTCCAGAAATCGCTGTCCGAGTTGAATGGCATCTCCCACTCGCGGAAGGCCGCATCGCCAATCTCGGTTTCCAGAAGGGTCCGCAGGACCGTCGCGTCGGTGCGCGCAGTCTGCGAGAGATCGGCTTTCTCGATGGTCTCGAGTTGCGCCAGCATTCCTTTCGCGTGGCGTGCCCGCGCCTGAAATGCTTCGGGGGTGGCAGACCAGAACTTCGGCCCCTGGTCGGTCGTGCCATCGGCGTTCTCGATCAGCCCGTATTCGGCCAATCGATAATCCTGATAGGCATCCGCCAGTGCTTCCAGCCTTGCGTCCGCTCCCTTATCCTGCGCTGCGAGCGGGCTGGCGAACGCGCAAGCGGCAACCAGCGCGAAGACCGGCCCCACTGTCCGCATCCCTCCCCTCCGCAAGATCAATCGGGCTTCTTCGCGACACCGACCATGGCCGGGCGCAGGAGACGATCCTTGATCATGTAACCGGCCTGCATCTCCTGAACCACCGTACCGGGCTCATGATCGTTGGTCGGAATTTCCATCATCGCCTGGTGCTGGTTCGGGTCCAGTGGCATTCCCGTGGCAGCAATGCGCGTGATACCGTTCTGGCTGAAAACCTTGTCCAGTTCTCGCTGCGTGGCTTCGATACCGGTGATGAAACGCTTCATGCGTTCATCCTCTCGCAGATCCTCCGGGACCGATTCGATGGCCCGGCCAAGATTGTCCGCCACGCTCAAAACATCGCGGGCGAAGCCGGTTGCGGCGTAGTTGCGGGCGTCCTGCACTTCCTTTTCCATGCGGCGCCGCAGGTTCTGCATGTCCGCACGGGCGTAAAGCACGTCCTGCCGGGCGGCATCCAGATCGCCCTTCAGCTTGTCGAGCGCATCGGACAGGCTTTCGCCGCCCTCTTCCGGGTTATCCCCGTCGTCGATCATGTCGGCCGGAACACCGTCCAGTTCCTTGGCGACGGCGTCGTCCTGCTGCGATTCCTTCGTGTCTTCGATCACGTGCGAAAATCCACCTTATCCTAATCGTTTGCCCAGCTGTCGGGCCGTGAAATCCACCATGGGCACGACTCGCGCGTAATTCAACCGCGTGGGACCGATGACGCCCAGAACGCCCACGACACGACCTTCCCGGTCGCGATAGGGCGAGGCGATGACCGACGATCCCGATAAGGAGAAAAGGCGGTTCTCGCTGCCGATGAAAATCCGCATCGCATCGGCCTCGCGCGTGCGCTCCAGCAGGCTTGCCAGCGCACGGCGATTCTCGAGCTCATCGAGCAACGAGCGCACCCGTTCGATGTCGCCCAATGCATTGGCGTCGAGAAGATTCGACTGACCGCGCACAATGAAAACGGGCCGTTCGGCCGCATCTTCGCTCCATATCGCCAGACCTCGGCTGACCAGATCGGCGCTGGCCGCGTCGAGAGCGGTTCGCCCGCTCGCAATCTCCGCGGCGACAGCGCTGGCGGCTTCGCCCAGCGTCTTGCCGGCGAAGCGATCCTGAAGATAATTCGTTGCCTGGTCCAGAGAGACATCGTCCGGAGCCGTCTCGAAAAGCCGGTTTTCAACCGCGCCATCTTCGCCCACCAGCACCGCCAGCGCCCGGCCCGGAGCAAGCCGCATGAGCCGCACCTGCGCAAGGCGCGGCTCGCGCTTCGGCACCATGACCACGCCCGCCGCGCCGGACAGGTCCGACAACAGGGTGCTCGTCTTCTCGAGAGCCTGCTCGATCGGCCCGAAATCATTCAGCCGCTGCTCGATCGCGGTGCGTTCGTGCTCGCTCGGCTCGCCCACCTGCATCATCGCATCCACGAACAGCCGCAAACCGCTTTCGGTCGGCATCCGGCCTGCGCTGGTATGCGGCGCGGCCAGCAAGCCCAGACCTTCCAGTTCGGCGAGCACCGAGCGGATCGAGGCAGGGGAAAGATTTACCCCGCCTTCGCCTGAAAGTGCCTTGGAACCGACCGGCTGACCGCTATCAAGATATCCCTCCACTACCCGCCGGAAAATCTCGCGGGCGCGATCGGTCAGGTCGGGGAGCGGTGTGGGAGCCATGGGATTTATGTAGCCGATGCCCTTGCGGCCTCAAGCCCCTTGGCGCACAGGCAGGGCGACGCAGGGCGCTTTCATGCGGCCCGACAATCCAGGAGTATACAATGAGACCTTCCGGCCGCGCACCCGACGAGATGCGCGCTATCTCCATCGAGACCGGGTTCACGCGCCATGCGGAGGGATCCTGCCTGATTTCTTTCGGCGACACCCGCGTGCTTTGCACTGCTAGCGTCGAAGATCGCATTCCGCCATGGCTGCGCGGAAAGGGAGAAGGCTGGGTTACGGGTGAATATTCGATGCTCCCCCGCGCAACGCATACCCGCGGCGATCGTGAAGCGGCGCGCGGCAAGCAGTCGGGTCGAACCCAGGAAATTCAGCGATTGATCGGGCGCAGCCTGCGCGCCGTCGTGGATCTCAAGAAGCTGGGCGAGCGCCAGATCGTGCTCGATTGTGACGTGATTCAGGCCGACGGGGGAACCCGCACTGCGTCCATTTCCGGCGCATGGGTGGCGTTGCGGCTCGCGGTCGACGGGCTGATGAAGTCGGGTGCCATCAAGGATGATCCGATTACCGCCAAGGTCGCGGCGATTTCCTGTGGGATCTACAAGGGCACACCGGTGCTCGACCTGGACTATCCAGAAGATTCGAACGCCGAGGCCGATGCCAATTTCGTCCTGATCGAAGGGGGCAAGATCGCCGAGGCTCAAGCCACCGCCGAAGGTGCTCCCTATGACGAGGAAGCCCTGCTTCGTCTGCTGCGTCTGGCGCGGATGGGCTGCGACCGGATATTCGAAGCGCAAGGCGCGGCGGTGCGGGGATGACACGACGCCTCGGTTCGGGTTCGCTGGTGATTGCCACGCATAATGCGGGCAAGCTGAAAGAGATTTCGGCCCTGCTCGAGCCGCATGGCGTTCGCTGCATCAGCGCGTCGTCGCTGGGGCTGCCCGAACCGGCCGAAACGGGCACGACCTTTGTTGAAAACGCGCTGATCAAGGCGCGGGCGGCGGCGGAAGGCTCGGGGATGGCGGCCTTGGCCGACGACAGCGGCATCTCCGTCGATGCGCTGGGCGGGCGCCCGGGTGTCTACACCGCCGACTGGGCGGAACGGCAGTGGTTCGAAGGGCGGCCCGGACGCGATTGGTTTATGGCAATGGGCAAGGTCGAAGGGCTGCTGCAGGGCATGGGCAAGGACGTTCCGCGCTCTTGCGCCTTTCACTGCGTTCTGGCGCTCGCCTGGCCTGACGGAGAGTACGCGGTCTACGAAGGCCGCGCACCGGGCTCGCTCACCTGGCCGCCGCGCGGAACCATGGGTTTCGGGTATGATTCGGTGTTCGTGCCCGAAGGATCGGACCGGACCTTCGCCGAGCTGGACCCCGAAGAAAAGCACCGCATCAGCCACCGCGCCGATGCCTTTGCCAAGCTGGTTTCCGAACAATTCGGTCAGTAGGGAGTTCTGCCGAAGACATTGCCGGCAGGATAGTAACGGCACACCAGCACATCCATTCCGTTGCCGCTGTCGATCGCGCAACCCACTTCGCGCGTCTCGCGCCAGATGATCTGCGAATAATGCCCGACGTCGGTCCAGTTACCGGTCAGCGAAACGTCGGGAAATGCGGCTTCGCGGAAATAGCGGCGTTCTTCAAGAAACATTTCCACCATGCCCGCAACGTCCCATGCACCGGCGGTACCCATCCAGAGGTTTTCGCCATGGCCTTTCCGATCCGAAGGCGTGGCATGCTGAAGCGCGCCGCGCTTGAGAAGTTGGCTCGCCCAACCCTGAGCGTCCCTCGCCAGTTGCGAATTCCAGGTCAGCGCGGGGAGGCCGAGGCTCTGCCTTTCGGAGTTGTGGAGGGCAAGCAGGCGTTCCTGAGGGCTCGCTTCCGGTTGCGTGTGCGGAATTTCGGCAAAGCCGCTCGTATCGACTGGATCGGCCTTTGCCGTTACAGCGGCACCCATGCTGAAAAGCAGCAAGAAGGCACGACTTGTGCCGTAGAATCTGCGTATCAAACCCACGCAAGCCAAAATGCCAATCAGGTAGTGAATTTTCGATGAGCGCCCAGCACCGGATTGCCCTCTATTTTCATTGGCCTTTCTGTCTGGCAAAATGCCCCTACTGCGATTTCAACAGCCATGTGCGGGACGGGATCGACACGGCTGCGTGGCGCAGCGCGCTGTTGCAGGATCTGACCCACGAGGCCGCATTGTTGCCGAATGCCGAGGTGGGAAGCGTGTTTTTCGGGGGCGGCACGCCGAGCCTGATGCCTCCGGGGCTGGTGGCGGAGCTGATCGATGCGGTGGGCGACCATTGGCCCGTCGCTCCGAACTGCGAAATCACGCTCGAGGCCAATCCCTCGTCAGTCGAGGCCGCGAAGTTCGAATCCCTGGCGCTGGCCGGGGTGAACCGAGTCTCGCTGGGCGTTCAGTCGTTCGACAATGCCGTGCTGCGCATGCTCGGCCGGCTGCACGATTCCGCCGAGGCCATTGCGGCGCTGGAGATCGCGCAGCGCAGCTTCTCGCGCGTTTCCTTCGATCTTATCTACGCCCGCCCCGGCCAATCGCCATCGGATTGGCAGACGGAACTCGATCACGCGCTGTCGTTCGGAACGGAACATCTGTCGCTGTATCAGCTCACGATCGAGCCGGGTACGCGCTTCGCCACGGACGTTCGGCGCGGCGAGCTTATACCTTTGGACGACGATGCCGCGGCGGATATGTTCTCGCTGACCCGCGATATCACCAGCAGTGCCGGCCTGCCCGCATATGAAATCAGCAATCACGCCCGCCCCGGCTGCGAGAGCCGCCATAACCTCACCTATTGGCGCTACGGCGACTACGTTGGCGTGGGACCGGGGGCGCATGGGAGGCGGGCCGGTTTGGCGACCGAGCGCCACCGGAAGCCGGAAAACTATCTCGCGGCAATAGCTAAGCAGGGAAGTGGTCTGAGCGTGGAACGCGCCCTGCCCGCTCGCGAACAGGCGGAAGAGGCATTGATGATGGGTCTTCGACTGGCCGAGGGCATCGATCTTGCGGCGTTGTCCGATCGGTTCGCGATCCCCGCAGACCATCTGGTCGACATGCGCAAGCTGGCGATTCACCAGGAAAACGGGCTTTTCGAGAGGGCGGGCAGCAGGATCGCCGTAACCGATCGCGGGATGCCGGTGCTCGATGCCCTGCTGGGGGAAATCATCGCGAGCGAGCGCTTGCCCGCGTGACCAAGGCCGATTTCCTGGAACAATGGCACGCGCATCTGCTCGACGGGCGCAGGCGCTCGCCGCATACCGTGCGCGCCTATGTCGCAGCGGCGGCGCGATTGCTCGACCGATACGAACCGTGCAGCTGGCGCGAGGTGAGCCGGATCGACGCCAAAAACCTTCGCAGCCATCTGGCGGCACGGCGATCCGATGGTCTTTCGAACACCTCGACCGCTCGCGAACTTTCCGCGCTCAAGGGCTTCATCGGATTTGCCGGCAAGCAATGCGGAATGGAAGGCGCCACTGCGCCACGCATGCGCGGCCCCCGCGTCAAGAAGGGCATTCCCCGCCCGGTAACCCCGGACGAGGCGATGGCGCTGGCCGATGAAGTCGCTGAGCCGACATCCTGGACGGGCATAAGGGATCGCGCCGTTCTCTTCCTTCTCTACGGTTCGGGTCTGCGCATATCGGAGGCTCTGTCGCTGACCGGCCACGAGTTCCCCCTTGGCGCGGTATTGCGGGTAACCGGCAAGGGCGGCAAACAGCGGGTTGTCCCCATCCTTCCGGTGGTTAGCGAGGCCGTAGAAGCTTACGTCGCGGCGTGTCCCTATCCGCTGACCCAGGATGGGCCGCTTTTTCGCGGGGAGCGCGGGGGCGCTCTTTCACAGGGGATGGTGCAGAAGGCGGTGGCACGGGCTCGCAAAATGGTCGGTCTGCCCGATACGGCCACTCCCCACGCGCTACGGCACAGCTTCGCGACTCATCTGCTGGGCGAAGGCGCGGACCTGCGCAGTCTTCAGGAATTGCTCGGTCACGCGAGCCTCGCTTCGACGCAGATCTACACCAAGGTGGATGCGGCAAAGCTCCTGGAGACATTTCGCATGGCGCACCCCAGAGAGCGCAGAGATTAATGCGATCAGCGCTGGGCTCGCGGCTTCCAGGTCGCCAGCCTCCAGAGATATCCCAGCACTCCGACGACAAGAATGCCGATCAGAAGCCAGGACACGATATTGCTGTCGGCGCCGAAAGTGTCCGCAAGCCAGTGGGTTCCCGCGATCAATAGAGCATTCCATGCGGCGGCGCCGATCGCGGTAAAGACCATGAATTTCCAGAGCTTCATATGAGCAAGCCCGGCGGGCAGGCTGATCATCGTGCGCATGAACGGCGTAGCTCTCAAGACCAGAACCACCCAGTGGCCGTGCTTGCGGAAGAAGACGGACGCCTTTTCAACATCTTCCCACTCCACGGTAAGCCACCGTCCCCAGCGTTCGATGAAGGGCTTGGTCCGCTCATATCCCAGCTTCTGCCCGATGCGGAACCAGAAGTAATTGCCGACCAGCGTCCCCATTGTGGCCGCGATCAGGACGGGCCAGAAGGACAGCGTTCCCTGCCTTATCGCGAGGGTGGACGCGCCCATGATCGCTTCGGACGGCATGGGCGGAAAGACATTTTCCAGCATCATCAGAACGCCGATGCCAAGCAGGCCGAGCTTGGCTACGAGTGAAGCGATAAAGGCATCCATTCCCCCGCAACGCGCGACACCCGCTTTTGTTACATCGCGGCGTGGCGCCGTTCGATCGCGTCCCACAGAGCGGCGGGGGTGTCGGTGCCGTTGAACCGGTCGATCGCCATGATGCCGGTGGGGCTGGTGACGTTGATCTCGGTGAGCCATTTGCCGCCGATCACGTCGATGCCCACGAAGACCAGGCCCCGACGCTTGAGTTCCGGCCCCATCGCTGCGCAGATTTCTTCCTCCCGCGCGGTAAGACCGGCGGCTTCGGCAAATCCGCCCTGAGCCAGATTGGACCGGAATTCGCCCTCCCCCGGCTTTCTGTTGATGGCCCCGGCGAATTCGCCGTCGACCAGCACGATGCGTTTATCGCCCTCGGCCACTTCCGGAAGGAAGGGTTGGACCATATGCGGTTCGGGCCAGGTTTGGTTGAAGACCTCGAACAGTGCGGACAGGTTCGTTCCGTCCGCGTCGAGCTTGAAGATGGCCTTGCCGCCATTGCCGTGAAGCGGCTTCACGACCACCGCGCCATGCTTTTCCTGGAATGCCCTGACATCCTCGAGACGGCGCGCGATCATGGTGGGGGGCATGTACCGTGCGTAATCGAGCACGAACATCTTCTCCGGGGCGTTCACGACCTCGCGTGGGTCGTTGACCACAAGAGTGGTGCCCTTCAGCCGATCAAGCAGGAAGGCGGCGCTGATGTAGCCGAGATCGAATGGCGGGTCCTGCCGCATCAGGACAGCGTCGATGTCGCGGGCAAGATCGATGCGGCGGCGCTCCCCGGCGGAGAAATGATCGCCTTCCACGCGCTGGACACGCACCGGCGCGGCGTGAGCGGTTATGCGGCCACCGGGCGAACCGTCGCTTTCCCACGCAAGACTGCCGACGTCGTAATGAAACACGCTGTGCCCACGCGCCTGCGCGGCTTCCATCAGGGCAAAGGAGGAATCCCCGGCGATCTTGATGGTTTCAAGAGGATCCATCTGTACGGCGATGCGCAAGCTCATGCTAACTCCCTAGGGCATCCAGGCATTGGCGATGTGGCGAGGGAGCGTGCCGGGCGCAAGGAGGATCACGTCGATGCGGATGTCCTCGCCATCTTGCGCATACTCATGGGCCACGCATTCGACAGCAGCGGCGACACGCGCCAGACGTCGCTCGTCGATCGCCAGGTACAGATCTGACCTGTTCCTTCGCCATTTCACTTCGACGAAGGCGACGATGGCGCCGCGCTTGACCACCAGGTCGATTTCCCCGCGCGGCGTTTTCACCCTGCTCGCCAGCACCGACCAGCCCTTGGCCCGCAGCCACAGAGCTGCCCTGCGCTCACCTTCGCGACCGCTTCGTTCGGCCAGTTGTCGCTTCACTCGCGCTGCAACTCCATCGCGCGGGCGTAGAGCGCGCGCCGCTCGAGGCCGGTGGCCTTCGCTACATGCGCGGCGGCCTGGGAGGGTTTCATCGCCTCCAGCGCCGTGCGCAACAAAGCGTCGGGATCGATCTCCTCGTGACCGTGATCCTCCGGCGGTCCGATAAGCAACACGATCTCCCCCTTGGGAGGATGCGATTCGTACCAGGCGATGAGGCCTGCCGACAGGCCACGCCGACATTCCTCGTGCAGCTTGGTCAACTCCCGGGCCACCACAATCTCACGATAACGCATGATCTCCCCGATGGCGGCCAGCGACTTGAGCAGGCGCGGCGCCGTTTCGTAGAACACGAGGGTGGCCTCGATACCTGCAAGCGCCTCCAACGTGTCGCGACGAGCCTTGTCCTTGGCGGGCAGAAACCCGGCGAACAGGAAGCGGTCGTTGGGCAGACCCGATAGCGCGAGACCGGCTATCACGGCGCTGGGACCCGGGATGACCGTGACCGCTATCCCCTCCCCGCGCGCCGCGTTGACCAGGCGAAAGCCCGGATCGGCTACCAGCGGCATGCCGGCATCGCTGACGAGCACGACCGCGCGGGTACGCATCGATTCGATCAGCCGCTCCCGATCGCGCTGTTCGGCGTGATCGTCATAGCGCCACATCGGTTTCGAGATGCCGAGATGCTTCAGCAGCTTGCCCGTGACCCGCGTATCCTCACAGGCAACGCCATCGCAGCGGCGCAGCGTCTCGATCGCGCGCAAGGTGATATCACCCAAGTTGCCAATCGGCGTTGCCACGATGTAGAGGCCGGGGGCAAGAGGGCCGTCAGGCGGGGCGTTGTTGCTCACACCGGGCTTCATGGACCAGGGACAAGGGACGCAGCAAGTATGAGGGCAATGGCTATCACCCGCCGGGCTTTGGCCGTGGGCGGTTTATCGATGTTTCTGGGGGCCTGCGCGGTCATACCCAAGGGAGCGCAAACCAGCGGTCCGGTGGAAACCACCCCCACGCCCACGCCTTCGGCCACGGGACTGCCGGCGGATCAGGAGCGCCACAGGGTCGCTCTGCTGGTCCCGACCACGGGCACGAACGGGGCGGTCGGACAATCCATCGCGAATGCCAGCACCATGGCGCTGCTTGACACGAATGCATCCAACCTGCGCATCACCACCTACGACACCGCAGGCGGCGCACGAGCGGCGGCGCAGAAGGCGGTCTCGGACGGCAATGAGATCATCCTCGGCCCGCTGATGGGCGATAATGTGTCACAGGTCCTCTCGGTAGCGCGCCCGGCCAACCTGCCGGTTATCGCCTTTTCCAACGACACTGAGGCGGCTTCCATCGACGCGTTCCTTATGGGTCAGATGCCGGAACAGTCGATCGCGCGGAGCGTGGAATACGCCCGCGACAAGGGATCGCAGAGCTTCGCGATCCTGGCGCCGGAGGGTGAATACGGCGCCCGTGCGGCGGCGGCGCTACGTACTGCGGTGGCGACCCATGGCGGCCGGGTATCCGGATCGGAAACCTATGCGCGGGGCAATACTTCGGTGGTCAGCGCGGCGCGGCGATTGCGCGGGCGCGGGGGCTACGACAGCGTTCTGCTGGCCGACGGACCGCGCCTGGCGGAGCAGGGCGCGGCGGAGTTGCGGGCGCCGGGCATTCAGCTGATCGGCACCGAATTGTGGAGCGGTGACCCCTCGGTCGCGCGCAGCAATGCGTTGTCGGGGGCAATCTTCTCGGCGGTTTCGGATAGCCGGTACAAACGCTTTTCCGACAGCTATTCCGCGCGCTTTGGCGGCGCCCCTTACAGGATATCCACTCTGGGATACGATGCCGTTCTGCTGACGCTCAATATCGCCAGAGACTGGAAGCCCGGGCGCCCCTTCCCGCTCGACAAGCTGCGCGATACGGGCGGATTTCTGGGCCTCGACGGCGCTTTCCGCTTTGGCCGGGATGGTATCGTCGAACGCGCGATGGAGGTCCGCGAAGTGCGCAACGGCAGCGTGACCGTGGTCGATCAGGCCCCCTCACGGTTCTAGTAATGGCCGTGAGGTCGCGATCTTGCGCGGCCTGATTGCTTGCCGTCGCATCTGCTATCGCGCGATCGGGTTGGAGTTTCGACGATAGCAAAAAGCCTCGCCGGACGACCGGCGAGGCTTTCATTTCAGGGCAATGCCTTCGATCAGGCCATCGACACCTGCATGTTCACGCGACGCCGGCTGCGCATGGCTCCGCCGACCGCTCCGAAGCCCAGGATCAGCATCGCCCAGGTCGATGGCTCGGGCACACCTTCGGCCAGTGCCTCATAGGTAAAGGTAATCGTCCCATTATCCCAGACTGCATCCGGCGACAGTCCGTCGGTGAAGCTTTCGTAATATTCCAGCCGCAGGATACCGTCGGAAGCTACGGCGAAGTCCAGATCCAGAGCCACTAGATCCGCAGAACTGACGTAGGTCATCGTACCTGAATCGGTATCTTGAAATCCGGGTGTCAGAAAAACACCGTCGAGGTTGGTGTTTGTAAATGCTAGCCTGGCTTCTGACAGCCAGCTGGGCGAGAGCGCTGTGATCGTGACGTTGTAGGAAACCCCCGTGATCCGCGAATTCGCGCCGATATCGTAGGTGCGGACCGTGTTGCTGGGCGAGCCGAAGGCCGCGTAGCTTTCGGTTCCGGTCACATCGACGACGAGTGTGGCTGCGCTGGCTGCCGTTGGTAAGGCAATGGCGCCGAAAGTAGCCATAGCGCTAAGTGCAAGTCTTTTCATGTGCAAACCCCCTTTGGTTAAATACCCTTTTTGCTTACGAACTCCCCCTATGCGGTCGACTGACTGCCGACTCATGTCAGTTATTGATACCGGTTAACCACGATCTGGCAAGTTCTGCGAAAAATTATTTGATTTTGGGCAATTTACTTGCGCGGCAATGGGGGTTGTCGGTGGTTCGCCCGGCCAAGTGCTATGCAAAAAAAGCTGAGGCATCTTGCCGCGCAACCTGCCCCAACGCATAGCTTGCGAATGTCAGACGATCTTTTCGCCAACACCCCGGCATCAAGCGGCGATTACGATGCCTCCTCCATCGAGGTTCTGGAGGGGCTGGAGCCGGTGCGCCGACGCCCGGGCATGTACATCGGCGGGACGGACGACCGGGCGCTGCACCATCTGGTTGCCGAAGTGCTGGACAATGCGATGGACGAAGCGGTGGCGGGGCATGCCACGCGGATCGAGGTCAGGCTGGATCAAGGCAACCGCATCACCATCGCCGATAACGGGCGCGGGATGCCGGTGGCAGAGCATCCCAAGTTCCCCGGCAAGTCCACGCTGGAGGTGATCCTGGGCACGCTGCATTCGGGCGGCAAATTCTCCGGCAAGGCCTATGCCACCAGCGGTGGCCTGCATGGCGTGGGCGTCAGCGTCGTCAACGCGCTGAGCAGCGAAACCCGCGTGGAAGTGGCCCGCGACCGGCAGCTCTACGCGCAGGAGTTCTCGCGCGGGGAAACGCAGGGCCCGATCCAGGAACTGGGGCCCACCCCCAACCGGCGCGGTACCACGGTCAGCTTTGTCCCCGACACCGAGATATTCGGCGACCGCAAGTTCAGCCCCAAACGGCTGTTCAAGCTGGCCCGGTCCAAGGCCTACCTGTTTGCCGGCGTAGAAATCCGCTGGAAATGCGCTTCGTCCCTCGCTTCGGAAGAGGTCCCCGAAGAGGCGGTGTTCAAGTTTCCCGGCGGCCTCGCCGATCATCTCGCCGAACAGATCGGCACCCGCGAATGTGCCACCGCCCAGCCCTTCGCCGGCAAGCAGGATTTTCCGGACAGCGACGACGGCGTATCTCAGGGCAGCGTGGAATGGGCGATCGCCTGGCCCCTGTGGTCCGAAGGATCGACAAGCTGGTACTGCAACACCGTGCCAACGCCAGATGGCGGCACACACGAGCAGGGGCTGCGCGCCGCGCTCACCAAGGGACTGCGCGCCTTTGGAGAGCTCGTCGGGCAGAAGAAATCAAAGGATATCAGCGCCGACGACATCATGAACGGCGCCGAGGTGATGCTGAGCATCTTCATCCGCGAACCGAGTTTCCAGAGCCAGACCAAGGACCGCCTGACCAGCCCTGAGGCCGCAAGGCTGGTCGAAAATGCGGTGCGCGATCATTTCGACCATTTCCTGTCCGACAACATGGATCGCGGCAAGGCGCTGCTGAGCCAGGTGATGGAGCGGATGGACGAGCGCCTGCGCCGCAAGGCCGAGCGGGAGGTCAAGCGCAAGACCGCGACCAACGCCAAGAAGCTGCGCCTGCCCGGCAAGCTGACCGATTGCAGCGGCGAAGGATCGGGCGAGACCGAGTTATTCATCGTCGAGGGTGACAGCGCGGGCGGCAGCGCCAAGCAGGCGCGCGACCGCAAGACGCAGGCGATTCTTCCGATCCGGGGGAAGATCCTCAACGTCGCCAGCGCGACCGCCGACAAGATCCGCGCCAATGCGGAAATCGCCGACCTGATCCTGGCCCTGGGGTGCGGCACGCGCAAGGACTGCGACCCGGAAAACCTGCGCTACGATCGCATCGTGATCATGACCGACGCCGATGTCGACGGCGCGCATATCGCCACCCTGCTGATGACGTTCTTCTTCCAGGAAATGGCCGAGGTGGTGCGCCAGGGTCATCTCTATCTGGCGCAGCCGCCGCTTTATCGGCTGACGGCGGGGAAGGAGAGCCGCTATGCGCGCGACGAGGCGCACCGCGCCGAGCTGGAGGCGAGCGTGTTCAAGGGAAAGAAGGTGGAGGTTTCCCGCTTCAAAGGTCTCGGCGAAATGAACCCGCAGCAATTGCGCGAGACCACCATGTCACCCGACAGCCGCAGCATGATCCGCATTACGCTGCCGCCCGAGTTCGAACAGCGCGCGATGGTAAAGGAACTGGTCGACCAGCTTATGGGCCGCAATCCCGAACACCGCTTCAACTTCATCCAGAACCGCGCTGGCGAGCTGGACCGGGATCTGATTGATGCCTGAAGGTTTCGCTCGCGCACAGGAGCGCTACGAATCGCGTGGCCGCAAGATCATCGCGGCGCTGGTAGCGCTTGGCGCGCTGATGCTGGTCGTCACGCTGATCGCCGCCGTCCAGACGATGACGTCCGCCCGCGAAGACAACGAACTGGTCGACCATACGCTGGAGGTTCAGAACGATCTGGGCACCCTCAACGGATATGCCGAGCGGATCGAGACCGCCCGGCGCGGCTTCATCATCCAGCCCGACCCCGTCTTCCGTAGCAATCTGGGTACCACCCAGGAAAATTTTGACCGCACTCTGGCCGTGATCGAACGCATGGTGTCGGACAATCCGGAGCAGCTCGAAAACGTCGGTGTTCTGAAAGAACTGAGCGCAGAGCGCCGTGCAATGCTAGCCGCCATGTTCGCCTCGCCCGCCGCCGCCCGCGCGGAATTGCAGGCTGCCGATCTCGATTCCGAACCCGGCACGCTAATCACCCGGCGGATTCGCCAAGTCATCGCCGGCATGAACGATATCGAGGCAAGTCTCCTCATCCAGCGGTCCCGCAACCAGTTCAATTCGCTGCAATCCTTTTATATCACCGCCGGTGGTTCGCTGGCCCTCCTGGTGCTCGTGATGATCGCGGTCATCGTGCTGGTGACCCGCTACAATCGCGATCTCACCGCAGCACAGGCCCGGTTGCAGCGTGCCAACGAAGGACTGGAAGACGCGGTGGAGGCGCGCACGGCCGAACTGACGCGCGCCAATGCGGAAATACAGCGCTTCGCCTATATCGTCAGCCACGATCTGCGATCTCCGCTGGTCAACGTGCTGGGCTTTACCGCGGAAATGGATGCCGCGCGCAAGACGTTGCACGGCTATTTGACGAAGCTCTATGACGATCATCCCGAGCTCAAGAACCAGGATGCCTGGCTAGCGGTGGAAGAAGATCTGCCGGAAGCGCTGGAGTTCATCCGCACATCGACCGAGAAAATGGATCGGCTCATCAATTCGATCCTCGAACTGTCGCGCCAGGGACGTCGAACGCTCAATCCCGAGCAGCTCGACATGACTGCGCTCACCAAGGCGGTTGCCTCCACCATGAAGCAGCGCGCAGACGATGCGGGCGCCACTGTCAGCGTAGACGCGATCCCGCCCCTCGAAAGCGACCGTATCGCGGTGGAGCAGATCCTGTCGAACCTGATAGAGAACGCTCTCAAATATCTCAGCCCCGCCCGCGCGGGCGAGGTTCGGGTCGAAGGGCGCCGGAGCATGGGCAGGGTCGAAATTGCCGTGATCGACAACGGACGCGGTATCGCTCCGGAAGATCACGATCGCATTTTCGATCTGTTCAGGCGTGCCGGTACACAAGACCAGCCTGGCGAAGGTCTGGGGCTGGCAAATGTACGCGCCCTCGCCTATCGCTTGGGAGGCACGGTCAATGTCGAATCGCAGCTTGGCGAGGGCGCGCGATTCACGTTGATTTTGCCGGAACGATTTGTCGCAGCGGAGCCGGCCTGATTATGATGTCTCACAACCCTGTCTCGATCATCATGATCGAGGACGATGAAGGCCATGCCCGCCTGATCGAGAAAAACATCCGGCGCGCCGGGATCAGCAACGACATTACCCACTTCGTCGAGGGGACCAAGGCGCTCGAATATCTGTTCGACGATCCTGCCGGCCCCTGCCATAGCGGACCTGCGCTGGTCCTGCTGGACCTCAACCTGCCGGACATGAGCGGCACGCAGATCCTTGAAAAGATCAAGAGCCACGAATGCCTGCACCGCACGCCCGTGGTGGTGCTGACTACCACGGACGACAAGGTGGAGATCGAGCGCTGCTATGATCTGGGCGCCAACGTCTACATCACCAAGCCGGTGAATTACGAAAGCTTTTCCGATGCCATCCGCCAGCTGGGCTTGTTCCTGTCGGTGATCCAGGTGCCGGAGGCGAACACCTGAACGCGGTCAATCGCATATTATACGTCGACGACGACGCCGGTCTGCGGCGTCTCGTCGAACGGGCGCTGGAAAGGCGTGGCTTCTCGGTGACCACCGCCGCCGGGGCCGATGAAGGCATGGCGCTCTTGAAAGAGGGCGGCTTCCATCTTGTCGCCGTGGACAATCACATGCCCGAGAAGAGCGGGCGTGAAATGCTGGACGAGATCATGGCCCTGCCCGATCCGCCCCCGGTCGTTTTCGTGACCGGTAACGACGATACGTCCATGGCCGTGGACGCGATCCACGCCGGGGCCTCCGATTTCGTGGTCAAGACGGTGGGCGAAAGCTTCTTCGATCTGCTGGCGAGCCGGTTCCGCCAGGCTTTTCTGCGTGATCAGCTTGAACGCGAGAAGCGGCAGGCGGAATCCGATCTCAGGATCGCGAACGAGCGGCTCGAAATGCTCGTGCGCGAGGTTCATCACCGTGTGTCGAACAGCTTGCAGATGGTGCTGAGCTTCGTCGCCATGCAGGCGGGGCAGACTCAGGACGCGGGGGCGCGCGATGCGCTGGAGGCGACGCAGAACCGCATCCAGGCGATCAGCAAGGTTCATCACAGGCTCTACACCCGCGAAGATCTGTCGACCATCGATCTCGACGACTATCTCGGGACACTGGTCGAGGAACTGCGCATGAGCCTCGACAAGGCGGACAGACCGCTCACCATCGAACTTCAGGCCGATCATATCGAGGTGAACCCCGATCAGGCGGTATCGGTGGGGGTCGTGGTCAATGAACTGGTCAGCAACGCGGCGAAATACGCTTTTGCCGACAGTGGCGGGGGCCGGATCCTGATCGAGCTGCGCGAGGCCGGCGATGGCTACACGCTGAGCGTCAGCGACGATGGCAGCGGCTTTGACGCGACGGCGCCTGCAACGGGCAGCGGCATGGGCATGCGGATCGTCAATGCGGTCACCCGCTCGCTCGACAGCCAGCTTGAAAACATTGCCGCCCCGCGCGGCACATCGTTCCGGATGGCAATCCGCCGCAGCCGCGCGGCGTAAGCTTCAACCCCGGCGGGACCACTTTTCCTGGAGGCAGCGGCGGGTCTACCCCGCCCCCTCTTCCGTATGAATATGCAATTCTCCCTCCAGTGTGCGGTGGACGGGGCATTTGTCCGCGATGGCCACGATCTTCGCGCGCTGTTCTTCGGTCAGGTCCGGGCCGGTTAGCGCGATGCTGCGATACAGCGCCTGCACCTTGTCACCCGTTTCCATGGCCTGTTCATGGCAGTCCCCGTCAGGAACGTGATCGCGCTCGTGCCGCACGTCCACGCGGACGTGGTCAAGCGGATAGCCCTTGCGGACCGCGTAGAGCTTCATGGTCATGGCGGTGCAGGTGCCGAGCGCGCTCAGCAGCAGATCGTAGGGGGTGGGGCCCGCATCGTCTCCTCCCACGCTGCGCGGTTCGTCGGCCACGAAGGCATGGCTGCGGGTATGGACCTCCACCCCGAACCTGCCGTTGCCCGAGCCGATGGTGACCCCGTCCTCGGGCAGCGGCCAGTTTTCCCGCAGCGGCATATAACGCTGCGCCCAGTTCGCGATCATCCTCCCGGCAAAATCGGCGTCGGCGGGATCGAGCAGCAAGTGGTCCGCGCCCGCCAGGCTGAGGAAGCTCTTGGGATGTTTGGCCGCCTCGAACAGCCGGCCTGCGTTCTCGATCCCCACGGTTTCATCGGTTGGCGAATGGCACAGCATCACCGGCACGCGCAGGCGCGCCACCTCGGCCAGCAGATCGATGGTCTCGGTCTTTTCCAGGAACTCGCGTGAGAGATTGTAGCGGCGTCCGCCGATTTCGACCTCGCCGGATCCGTCGCGCTCGATGGCGGCGAGGTCGCCGTGGATATTGCCCAGCACATGCGGCACGTCCGCCGGAGCGCCTATGGTCGCGACCGCCGCCGCCTTTCCATGCTCCAGCATCTCCGCCGCCGCCAGCACCGCCGCCCCACCCAGGCTGTGGCCCACCATCAGCACCCCGTCCCCGTAGCTTTCGCACAGGTAACCGACGGCGGCGATCAGATCCTCGATATCGCTGGCAAAGCCCGCGCGGCCGAAATCGCCGCCACTGCCGCCCAGCCCGGAAAAGTCGAACCGCAGCGTCGCGATTCCTTCCCGCGCCAGTGCGCGCGACACTTCCACTGCGGCGCGGCTTTGCTTGGTGCAGGTGAAGCAATGGGCATAGATCGCGCTGCCGCGGACCAGCCCCACGGGCTCTTCCAGCGATCCCGCGAGCGTATAGCCGCGCGCGGTGGGAATGGTGACGGTCTGGGTGGGCATGGCGGCTTCTCCCGCTTAAGCAAAAAAATCGGTCACGCCGTGAGAAATCCCGGCGCGGACGGACTAATGGAGCATGGCAGGACAACAGGACACCCTTTATCGCGAGGCCGGCAAGCAATTTGCCCCTGCCATCGCACGGCTCGCGCGGGCGATGGAGCGCGACTTGGACAGCGCGCGCGAGCTCGAACAGGATATCCATTGCGAACTGTGGCGCAGCCTCGCGCGCTTCGAAGGCAAGTGCGCGCTGAAGACCTGGGTTTATCGGGTCGCGCACAACGTCGCGGCCGAATATCGGCTGCGCGCGTCGCGGCGACCGGCACCCGTCCCACTGGAACAGATCGACGAGCTGCCCGGCCCTGCCGATCCGGAGGCGGACGCGGCCGAAAACCATGCCCTGGCACGCGCCCGCGCTCTGATCAGGGTGCTCCCCACCCTGGACGGGCAAGTGATGTTGCTGTGGCTGGAGGGGGAGACGGGAGCGGATATCGCCGAGGTGACCGGCCTCAGCGCCGATGCCGTCTCCACCCGCGTGCATCGCCTGAAATCGCTTTTGTCCGCCCACTTTACCGATCCTCACAAGGAGACTTCCGATGACTGACGACAAGGGTTTCGATGGCTGGAATGCGATCGCCACCGATGCTGCGTTTGACGATCCCCAGCGGTGCGCGGCGCGTGCCACGCGTTTCGAACGAACGATCCGCCGCCGCAACCTGATCGAATTCGCCGCCGCTGGGCTGATCATCCCTCTGTTTGCCACCGGAGCCATTGCTGCGGGTTACATCGGTATGTGGGGGATGGTAGCAGGCTGTACCATGATCATCGCGGGCACGCTGGCGATCATAGGCTGGCTGTTCAAGGACGGCCTGAACCTGCGCCGAGAACCCGAAGTCAGTTGCCGCGACCACCTGCGTGCGCAGTACGTGCGTCAACGCGATCTTCTGCGCGCGGTGCCGAAGCGCTATCTCGCACCTTTGCTGCCCGGCATGGCCGCCATCTATGCGACGGTCATCGTGGGCGTAGCCCAGACCCGGGGCTGGACGGTCGCCATCCAGGGCGTGTGGGCACCGATGGCGGGAACCGTAGCCTTCTTCGCCTTCGTCGCGTGGCTCAATCTCCGCGCCGCACGCGGGCTAGAGGGGCAGATAGCTTCGCTCGACGCCGCCTGAGCGGGCAACCCTTGCCCAATCGGTTGCCGCCCCCTAACCGATTGCAAACGGAAACCGACAGGACAGGCGACAGGACGAACTATGACCCAGCGTTTCGAAGGCACCAGCAGCTATGTGGCGACCGAGGATCTGAAGGTGGCGGTCAACGCCGCGGTCACCTTGCGCCGGCCTCTGCTGGTCAAGGGGGAGCCGGGCACCGGCAAGACCGTGCTGGCCGCCGAAGTCGCCGAAGCGATGGGCGCCCCGCTGATCGAATGGAACGTGAAGTCCACGACCAAGGCGCATCAGGGCCTGTATGAATACGATGCCGTGGCCCGCCTGCGCGACGGCCAGCTGGGCGACGAACGCGTCCATGACATTTCCAACTACATCAAGAAGGGCAAGCTGTGGGAGGCCTTTACCAGCCCCGAGCTTCCCGTGCTGCTGATCGACGAGATCGACAAGGCGGACATCGAATTCCCCAACGATCTGCTGACCGAGCTCGATCGCATGCAGTTCGACGTTTACGAAACGCACGAGACCATCGCGGCGAAGGAACGCCCGATCGTCATCATCACCTCCAACAACGAGAAGGAACTGCCGGACGCCTTCCTGCGCCGGTGCTTCTTCCACTACATCAAGTTTCCCGATCGCGAGACCATGCAGGCGATCATCGATGTCCACTTCCCCGGCATCCAGAAGCAGCTGGTGAAGAAGGCGATGGACGTCTTCTACGAAATCCGCGAGGTGCCCGGGCTCAAGAAGAAGCCCAGCACCAGCGAATTGCTCGACTGGCTGAAGCTGCTGCTGAACGAGGACATGCCGGTGGAAGTCCTGCAGGACCAGAACCCGCACAGCGCGATTCCCCCCTTGCACGGGGCGCTGCTCAAGAACGAACAGGACGTGATGCTGTTCGAACGCCTCGCCTTCATGTCGCGCCGCCAGAGCTGAGGCTGGGTCCCTAGCTAGCCACGGACTTTGGGAGCCTCGTGCCCCCAAGGCGCGCGTTCCCGCTTTACCGATCATGAGCCTGCGAGCATGGGCCGATCCATGTTCGCATCGCGCGATCCGATTCGCCTTATACCTCTGCTTTTCCTGGCCCTGATACTGGTCGGAACCATCGTGCTCAGTCTGCCGATCGCCACGGCGGACGGTTCGCGCGCACCGCTGCTCGTTGCCTTTTTCACCTCGACCTCGGCAGTGGCCGTGACGGGGCTCATCGTGGTGGACACCCCGGTCTACTGGTCGCGCTTCGGAGAGGCGACGATCATGATCCTGTTTCAGATCGGCGGCTTCGGCATCATGACGGCGGCAACCCTCTTCGGCCTCATGGCAGGACGAGGGTTCGGACTACGCGACCGGATGGCGACGCAGGTGGAACGCAGCCTGCTGGACACCGGAAACGCGGCGTCGGTCCTGAAACTCATCCTGTCAATTACCGTCGCCATGGAGGCGGCCGTGGCACTGGTGCTCGCGATCCGTTTTGCCGCCGGATACGATATGAGCGCTGCCGAAGCCGCGTGGCATGGGCTGTTTCATTCGATCAGCGCCTTCAACAACGCCGGCTTCTCCAGCTTTTCCGACAGCGTCATGAGCTTTCAGGTGGATCCCGTCATTCTCGTTCCGATCATGGTGTCCGTGATCGTGTCGGCCCTTGGTTTTCCCGTCATGCAGGATATCCGGCAACACCGCCTGCGCTGGAGGCGATGGTCGCTTCACACGAAGATCACCATTTCAGGCACGGCTGCCCTGCTGGCCGTCGGCTTCTTCTCCATTCTGGCGATGGAGTGGAGCAATCCCGATACGCTCGCGCCGATGGGCGTTGGCGCGAAGCTGCTGAATGCCGGTTTCCATTCCGTCATGCCGCGGACGGCGGGATTCAATAGCCTCGACGTCGGTGCCTTTCATGACGAGACACTGATGATGAATTACCTGCTGATGTTCGTGGGCGGCGGCAGCGCGGGCACGGCGGGCGGCATCAAGATCACGACCTTTCTCGTGCTGTTCGCCATCGTCTTGTCCGAGGTGCTTGGCCGCCGCGATGCCGGGCTGTTCCAGCGACGCTTCGGCCGGGCGATCGAGCGGCAGGCCTTGTCGGTGGCAGTGCTTGCGGCGGCGCTGGTCTTCGCCGCGACGACCTATATCGCCTCGATATCCGACATTCCCCTCGGCGATATCCTGTTCGAATGCATTTCCGCCTTCAGCACGGTGGGTCTGTCGACCGGGATTACGGCCAATCTGCCGCCATCGGCGCTCGTCGTGCTGTGCATTCTCATGTTTATCGGCCGCGTTGGAACCATAACGGTCGCGACCGCGCTCGCGCTGGGCAACCGCGAGCGGCCCTATCGCTATCCCGAGGAGAACCCGATTGTCGGATAAAAATCGCAAGCCAGTGCTCGTCGTCGGGCTGGGCCGCTTCGGCGGCGCGGTGGCGCAAACGCTCGAACGCATGGGTCACGAAGTTCTGGGCGCGGATGTCGATGAGCGCCTGGTCCACGATTTCGCAAGTGAACTAACACGGACGGTGGAGGCCGACTGTACGGCCATGGCCACGCTGGAAAAACTGGGGGTGGCCGATTTCGACGCCGCCGTGGTCGCGATCGGAACCGATATCGAAGCCAGTGTGCTGACCGTGCTGGCCCTGTCCGATCTTGGCCTGGCGAACATCTGGGCAAAGGCCACGAATGAGAAGCATGCTCGCATTCTCGAACGGACCGGGGCGCAGCACGTCGTGTTTCCCGAACAGCGCATGGGGGAGCGCGTCGCGCATCTGCTCAACGAACGCCTGCTCGATTTTATCGGTTTCGGGGATGAATTCGCTATCGCCAGGCTCAAGGCCCCCGAACCGATCGTGGGCTTGCCGCTGGTCACCAGCCAGTGCCGCAAGAAGTACGAGGTCACGGTCGTGGGGGTGAAACGCGAAGGCGAAAACTTCATTCACGCGATCCCGGACACCATTATTTTCCCCGACGACGAACTGGTGGTGTCAGGCAGGATCGCCGATATCGAACGCTTTTCGGCTATATGATCGAAGGCCCGGTTTTTGCGTCCCAAATAGGACCCGCCGGGCGCCAGTCCTACATCTCCCAACCTTGACAAAAAGAACCATATAGGTTACACGTCCGCCCCTGTCTTCCGCTCTGCGCGGGGGGCAGACGGAAGGTCGGGAAGCGCGAAGCTGGCACTTTCACCCATCCCTCGGCGGGTCGCAAGGCTCGTCGGCGCGGCCGGAGCAAGGCACGGCGCTCGAACAGTTCGGAAGCGGTTCACACCCCTGCCCGGACCAAGAGGCCCGGACCTCCGCCAACCGGCTTGCGGCACATGGCCGAAGGCTACTCGCACAAGAGCCACAGGAGCATCGGCCGATGCGTCCCAGGCCAGGCGGCGAGGATCGCGGCAGGGTCCCGCTTCAT
>NZ_JBELMO010000055.1:0-22510 GCF_042095715.1 Qipengyuania sp.
GGGATCGGTATCTACCCCGGCCGCCTCCCGCATATTGTCGAGGACGTATCCCGCACTGTCGCGCAGGACGAGCAGGCGCCCGTCTGGTTCGGTCACGGCGATCTGGCGCCCATCGCGCGCGATCAGCACGTCCGGCACGGGGGAAAGCGCCATCAGGATCACTCCCACACCGGCGGGGGCAAGACCCAGCAGGCGCGCTCTTCCCCGCCACAGCGCGAGCCAGAGCATTCCGGCTACATAGATGAGCAGCGCCCCGGTGCCGATCTGCGGCATCAGCCGAACCGCACCCGGCCTGTCCGCTACGAAATGCGCCAGTGCAAGGAGCCACTCGAGCGAAAGACCCGCCAGCCACCAGACCGGGCCTCCAAGCCCCAGCAGATCGAGAAAGAGCGCCAGGGCGATCAGCGGCATGCTGACTATCGTGACGAGGGGGATCGCCAGCACATTCGCGAAGGCACCGTAAATGCCTGAGCGGTGGAAATGGTACAGGACGATCGGCGCCAGAACGGCTTCAATGACCAGCCCTGTCGCGAAAAGCATCACTAGTCGCCGCGCCATGCGCGTTAGCCAGCTTTCCTCACGCGGCGCAAGAAATGCCTGAACCGGTGCGGCGCCATGCAGTGAAACGATCGCAAGCACGGCAGCGAAGCTCATCTGGAAGCTAGGTCCGACCAGCGACTCCGGCCAGAGAAGCAGCACGATGCCCGCGGCGATAGCGACTAGTCTGAGCGAGAGCGGGTCACGGCCCAACGCAATCGCGAAAAGTACCAGGCCTGCCCCCAGACAACTGCGTACCGTGGGCACTTCGGCGCCGGTGAGAAGAGTGTAGCCGACACCCGCCAGGGCTCCGACCGCAGCCGCGAGGAGCGGCAATCGGACACGCAAAGCCAACCAGGGCAAAAGCGCCAATATCCTTATCGAGAGCAGATAGGCAGCGGCAATGACGGCACTGACGTGCACCCCGCTGATCGAAAGCAGATGCGTCAGCCCGGCATCGCGCATCGCCTCCTCGTCGTCATCGCCGATGGCACCACGGTCGCCGCTGGCGAATGCGGCGGCAATTGCGCCGGCAGGGCCCTCGACCTGAGCCCTTACATGCGTAGAGAGTGCTCGCTGAATGCGCGCGACCGACGAGCCTTGCTTCCCGGCCTCCGTGACAATTATCGGACCATAGGTAGCGCCCGTCGCCGCGAGCCCCTCGAACCATGCCCTCCGCGCGAAATCGTAAGCCCCGGGGACCAGCGGCGGCGCCGGAGGCATCAATCTTGCCCCGACTCGGATAACCGCGCCCTCGGTCAAGCCGTCCCTGTCCTTGTCGAGCGGAATGTTGAGACGGACTTTTATTGCTCGGCCCGTAACCGGTTCGCGGGTGGCCAGCGTAAGCCGCACACGATCGAGCGCTGGCTGCTCCTCGCGCTCAAGAATACGCCCCTCGATACGCCCGATCCATGGCCGCTCGATCGCTTCCGTGCCAACTATCTCGGATCGCAGAAGGATCGCGGCAACCCCCCCGGCGAAACACAGGGCAAGCGCAACGACCACGTGCGTAGCAACTCCCTGTGTTCGTCGCGGCGCCAATGGAGCCAGGCCGTCGCAGCGGCACCCGCGACCAATGCCATCGCGAAGACCCATTCGCTCGCGTTCGAAAGCTGGAACCAGGCCGCGATTCCTGCTGCGAATGCGACGATGAGCCATGGACCGCGGTCGTGCCCGGCCTTCGCCAAATAGCTTTCCGCCCTATCGGCGAAACTGGACAATCCGCGCGGGCGCTGCCATTGGCGCTGCGATGCAGCATTGGGAAAGGCCCCGGCCTCCCCCAGCGGCACGAAAGGCGCATCATGCGTCGCCATGATCCGATATGGAAAGGAACGAGAGCCAGATGGCAAGCGAAACCGCGACCCCGGGAGCAACGCAGGTCGTAACCCGGTTCGCCCCATCGCCCACTGGCTATCTCCATATCGGCGGCGCCCGCACCGCTCTCTTCAACTGGCTGTTCGCGAGGCATCACGGAGGCAAAGCCCTGTTGCGTATCGAAGATACAGATCGCAAGCGGTCCACGCAGGACGCAATCGACAAGATCCTGGACGGGCTCGAATGGCTAGGGCTCGATTATGACGCCCCTCCGGTCTTTCAGTCCGACCGGGCCGGTCGGCATGCGGAAGTCGCAATGAAGCTTCTCGAGACGGGGCACGCGTACAAGTGCTTCGCGACCCCGGAAGAACTCGAGGCCATGAGAACTGAGCAGCGAGCGAAGAAGCTTCCTCTTCGCTACGACCGGCGGTGGCGAGATCGCGATCTGTCGGAAGCACCGGCCGGTGCGCCGTTTTCCGTGCGCCTCAAGGTTCCGACTGAAGGCGAAACCACCATCGAGGATGCAGTTCAAGGGCGCGTCACCGTTCAGAACGCCGAGATCGACGACTATGTGCTGCTGCGCGCGGACGGTACCCCCACCTATATGCTGGCCGTCGTCGTCGACGATCACGACATGGGGGTCACCCACGTGATCCGCGGTGACGATCATCTCAACAATGCATTCCGCCAGCTTCCCATCATAACGGCCATGGGCTGGCCTCAGCCGGTTTATGCGCACGTGCCCCTCATACATGGGGCAGACGGTGCAAAACTATCGAAGCGGCACGGTGCGGTGGGCGTGGAGGCTTATCGGGATGAGGAAGGCGTGCTTCCGGAAGCGCTTTTCAATTATCTGCTGCGCCTTGGTTGGGGCCATGGCGACCGGGAGGAAATCACGCGCGAAGAGGCGATCAAGCTTTTCGATCTGCATGGTGTGGGGAAGAGCCCGTCGCGCTTCGACATCAAGAAGCTGCAGAATCTGAATGGGAATTATATTCGCGAAGCGGACGACGCGAGGCTTGCGGATCTGGTAGCCCGCCGCATCGACGGTCCGGTGGACAAGGGGCTGCTTGAACAGGCCATGCCGGTGCTTAAGGTCCGCGCCAAGAACCTAGACGAACTGACTGAAAATGCGGGCTTTCTATTCGCGACGAGGCCGTTGCCGCTGACCGATAAGGCACGAGCGCTGCTGGATGATGCGGGCCGAGCGATACTGGTATCCGTTTCCGAGGTTCTGCACGAGGAAAAGAACTGGACAACGGATAGCTTGGAAGCCACTACGAAGGCCCTTGCAGAGCGCCTGGAACTTGGCCTTGGAAAGCTCGCGCAGCCCATGCGGGCAGCCTTGACCGGGACCACCACTTCGCCCGGAATTTTCGATGTACTGGTCCTCCTGGGACGGGAAGAAGCCCTTGCGCGGATCGACGCACAAGCTTCTTCCGGAACACGCTGATTAATAACGGAGACCCCAATATGGCCGACAGCCAAGCCAAACTCAAAGTCGGTAGCGCAGATGTCACCTACCCGGTCCTTTCGGGCAGTTGCGGCCCGGACGTTATCGATATCCGCAAGCTCTACGGCGACACCGGCTGCTTCACATACGACCCCGGCTATAAATCGACCGCGAGCTGCGAAAGCGCCTTGACCTTTATCGATGGGCAGGAAGGTGTCCTTCTCCATCGCGGCTACCCGATCGGACAACTCGCCGAAAACTCGACGTTCACCGAAGTGGCGTATCTGCTTCTGAACGGCGAATTGCCGAACCAGTCCGAACTCGACGACTTCAATTACACGATTACCCGGCACACGATGCTGCATGATCAGCTTCGCCAGTTCTATCAGGGCTTTCGCCGCGATGCGCACCCGATGGCTATCATGTGCGGCGTCGTCGGGGCACTGAGCGCCTTCTATCACGATAGCACCGACATTTCCGATCCAGAGCATCGCAAGATCAGCAGCCATCGGCTTATCGCCAAGATGCCCACCATCGCGGCGATGGCATATAAGTACGCGATCGGTCAGCCTTTCCTGCAGCCCGACAACTCCCTGAGCTACACGGGCAACTTTCTGCGGATGACATTCGGTGTACCGGCCGAGGAATACGAGATTCATCCTGCCGTCGAAAAGGCTATGGATCGCATCTTCATCCTCCATGCCGATCACGAACAAAACGCGTCGACCTCAACGGTTCGGCTTGCCGGCTCATCCGGCGCGAACCCGTTCGCTTGCATCGCGGCCGGGATTGCATGCCTATGGGGCCCCGCGCACGGCGGCGCCAACGAGGCGGCGCTCAATATGCTGCAGGAGATCGGCACCCCCGACCGCATCCCGCATTATATCGAGCGGGCCAAGGACAAGAACGATCCTTTCCGTCTGATGGGATTCGGGCACCGCGTTTATAAGAACTACGACCCGCGTGCGACCGTCATGCAGGAAACCGTTCGCGAAGTGTTCGAAGCGCTGAAGGTAAAGGATCCGGTGTTCGAAACCGCGCTTCGTTTGGAAGAAATCGCTCTGAGCGATGATTACTTCAGGGAAAAGAAGCTATTCCCTAACGTTGACTTCTATTCGGGTATCATCCTTTCGGCCATCGGTTTCCCGACAACCATGTTCACTGCGCTATTCGCTTTGGCTCGCACAGTGGGCTGGGTCGCGCAGTGGAACGAGATGATCTCCGATCCCGGTCAGGTGATCGGTCGTCCGCGTCAGCTTTACACGGGTCCGACGGAACGCGACTACGTGCCGATCGGGCAGCGCTGAGTATGCGCAGTGCGTTGAATCTTATCGGCGCACTTCTGGTTGTCGCCGGCGTCTTCTGGGCTCTCCAGGGCGCCGGCATCATCATGTGGCCCGCCGAAAGCTTCATGCTCGCGCAAAAAGATTGGATAGCGTACGGAAGCCTGACGGCGCTGTTCGGCCTCGTCCTTATCGGGGTGGCGCGGCGCAAGCGCCGATAGTCATTCGGCTGAGGGCAGGCTCAGTGTGAATCTGGCGCCGTGCCCCGGGGCGCTCTCCACGCAAAGCGTACCGTCCATCGCATCCGCAAGGTGCGATGCGATATAGAGTCCCAGGCCGCTTCCTCCCTCGTCCTTGCGCCCCAGACGTTCGAACTTATCGAAGATGCGCCGTTGCTCCTCGTTGGTGAGGCCCCGGCCCTGGTCCGCCACCGTGACCATTGCCCGGCCATCATCCTGGTCGAGCCGGACCCAGACCTGGCTTTCTGCGGGTGCATAGGCGATGGCGTTCCCGATCACATTGATAAGGATCTGGAGAACTCGCCGATAATCGCCCTTCCCTAGCAGCACCTCACTGGCGCCCGGGGGAACCAGAGAGATATCGCGCGCCGAAGCTTTCGCACCCAGAATACCACAAGCCTGCCGCGCCGCCTTGCCGAGATCGATGGTCTCAACCTCGATAATCAATTCGGAAGCTTCCACAGCCTCCAGATCGACGACGTCCTCGAGCAATCCCTCAAGGTGCTCGCTGGCAGCGACCATGTCGCCTCCATAACCGCTGTAGATATCGGCCAGTGGTCCCGCGAGTTTCATCTGGATCGCTTCAGCGCTCGCCACGATATTGTTCAGCGGTTGTCGTATCGCCGGCGCGAGATCTTGTGTGAGGGCGGGAAGCGATGTTTCGCTCTCCTCGAACTCGTCGCTATCTGATCGCTGCAGCGCGACAGAGGAAACGAGGGTCAGTACGAAACCGCCACTTCCCGGATTTGGAACACCCAGAGGTTCGAGCCAAGCCGTCCAGGGGCGTTCGGACCCCGAAATCCGACATGTTGCGCCATCCAGCAGACGCCAGTGAAGAGGCTGATCGTAAAGCGCGCCTGAAACCGTGACGAAATCGGTCCAGGGTCGGATGGGGCCGGCGCACATCTCTCTAGCGAGGCCAAGAAGGTCACGCGCCTGCGTATCGGTGGTCATAACGCCTTGGTCCGGATCCAGTCGAGCTACGAACTCAGGGAGCGTTCGATTGAGTTCGCGCTTGATCCGTTCCGCCTCTTCATAATCCTCCGTGTGGTTAAGCGTCTCGCTCCGGCAGGACACGAGGCGGATTTCGCAAGAGTTATCGGCAGCGCGAGCGGGATTGATTTCCACCCAACCGGAAAAGCGTATGTTGACGCCGGTGGCGGTGAAAGGGCGCGACAGGCGGAGCCGGTACGCATCCGCCTTTTCCACGAGGCTTCTCAATTCCGGCACGGCCAGTTGGCCGCCGACGCGACCTCCGCAAGCAATCTGAATCGACGCAAGTAGCTCGTCATCGGTTTCGAACACGCCGTCCTCGGTAACCGCACCGCGGGCCAGATATTCCGACGCTGCGATGCTCATTGCAAAGAGGTTCCGCGCGATTGGGCCAGCCATTGCGCCGCTTCTCGCGTTCCCACTTCGTGCAGCCCCCGCGGCAGGGACGCATCGTTGGCGATCAATAGAGCCTGTGCCTCCGCTTCCTCCGGCAGCGCTCCCGCCGCTCTGAGCGTCAAAAGCAAGCGGCCCAGCAAAGGCTCAACCGTTGCAAACGAAATCTGCTCGCGGGTTTCGCCGGAACGCAACGATAGCGTCGCAAGCCAAAGCGCCACGCCCGTCTGCTGAATGTCGAGAAGTTTCGCTGACGGCTCATCCAGTTGGCTGGCAAGTTGTGCCAGAAGCGCGAGGCGGCTGTTGCCTTCGTCATAATCAGATCGCAGCCGGGCTTCCTTAGTGCCGAAATTCTCAACCTCCGCAGGTGACGCAGAATCGCGCGCAACGAGAAACGCAAGATGAAAGAGCTCTGCGGGCAGTTCGAAAGGCGAAAGCTCCATCCTGCTTTGCGATTGGGCGAAGCGCGCTTGCGCCGCGAGTGCAGCCATCGCGGTGCCGGCAATTGTCGTATTGCCGTGAGAAATCGCCTGCTGAAGCAAGGGTGTCAGAACCGGGTCAATCCCGATGACCCCCTCGAGCTGTTTGGTAAGGCGCCACTCGAGGGCCAGTGCGTGACAATGGCTGCGTATCTCCTCCTGACGAATAAGCTGTGTTTCGAGCCTCGCGGCAGATCCCTCGTATTCGATCCGCGTCCCAACAAGAGCGCGTGCCAAACTCGCAATCATCGCCTGCACGTGAACGACCACGCTTTCGCTCACCGGCGAACGGTCTTGGGAAAGCAGCAGATGCTCCAAGGCGCGCTGGTTTTGCGCAAGCACCGCGTCCCCGAACGCGCAGGCAGCGCGCAGAGGATGCTGGTCGGCATTGTCCGACGGCGGAGTGGCGCCTGGCCCGATCATTGCCAGAGTGTCTAGCGTCACATGGTTAATTCGCCGTTATCTCCAGCGCGCTTCGAAATGCTGGCCAACAGCGCCGCTGCCACCCCGAGTAATGAAACGACCGCCACACTCTCCAGAAGGTAACCGAGGACCCAGGCGGCAAGGAAAACAACCAGCACGAGCGGCCTGTCGCCAAATGTTTCGCGCCAGTTTGGCTGTGCGGCCTTCGACCCCAGATACAGCGAACCTACGGCCATCAGCGCAAGGAACCATTCCAACCAGGAGGGGGCGGTTTGCACACCCGCTGCGAGTACGATGGCGAGGATGATGTCGCGCCCGACCGCGACGGCGTCAACGAAGCGAGCCGACGAGCGGTCAATCGCCCCCAGCGAGCGCACGCGGTGGAAAACGTCTGATACTGTCAAGAATGCGCTGGCGGCGAAAAGCGCGGCAAGGCCTGCCACCACGGACCCCCACGCGATTGCGAGCACTGCTACCAAAAGCGCCACGAGACTCGACGTGACTGGCACATTGGACCACTTCTCGCTCTCCATGTCATGCGCAAGCCGCAAACCGATCCGTTCGATCATGGCCATCACCGGCGCACGGAATGACGCGGGTTTCACCTGTCTGGTAATCCACAGCCATTGCTTCGCGTCCGTGGTTCCACGATCCACCCTGCTAAGCCAGGTCCCCTCTTCGAGGACGTCCGGCTTCGCTTCCGCAAGCACCGCTCCGCCTTGCAGGGCGATCCGCAGCAGGGAGGACACAACGTTGCAGTCAGGGGGCAGGTCCATGAGGCGGCTTACCGTCGCCCCCTGGATTAGCATGGCGCCGCTCCATGCACGCGATGCATCGATCCGTTCGAAGCCGAGCGGCACAGCCTGTTCCGCCGGAAACGACAGGATTGCCCTCCCGTTCGCGAAGCTGTCTACCAGGACGCTGCGATCAGGCAGGATGCCATCGGCAAAAACCAGCAGCTCATCGCTTGCGGTGATCAGCGCCGCCAGTTCCAGATTCTTGCTGACGGTTTCGAACCGCAATCCAGCTTCCTGCGCATATCGGCGCGCCGCGGCGACTTCCTGCCCCAATCCGGTGACGATGCAAATCGCCCTCTGGCAACCGAGAATCGCCGCGCAGTCGATCTGATGCGCGAGCACGCTTTTGCCGGCGAACCTACGAAACGCAAGCCTCTCGTCGCCCCCTGTCCGAGGGTCGGGCAAGGCGGACAACAAGGCAGTTCGCAAGGCGGAATTCCGGCGGCTGGCGGGGGCCCACCACCTTTAACGCGGGCATCGCGCCCGCTCCAATAGCCCGGACCTGCTAAATGAGCGCCTGTCCCCCGATTTTGTCGAGATGCTGGCCAACGCGTCGAAGCACGAAGGGATCGCCTGGAGCACTTGTCACAACGTCCCGCGAAATACTGGCGAGTTCGTGATCCTGAAAACTCGCCGCGATGCCCTGCAGGCGCAGCGCGGCGACCTGCCAGTTGGCATCGCATCGCGAGCGGCGCAGCAGATCGAGCTGGCGCGAAGCGCTTTCTAGATAAGCAAGCCGCAGTTCGGCCAGCAATGCGAAATCCTCGCCCGCAGCAACCGCAAGCGACGCTTCAAATGTTCCGGATTCATATGCCATCGCGGACTCTCGTACGCGCGCTCGGTTAAAACGGGTTTAACCTTCGCCTCGCAACGTATATCACCTCGCGATGAGCGAAGGCAGGCACATCCGCGCCATTGATGGCCGCGAGGGGGCGACGGACACCGCCGAGGCGGATAGTGTCGATCGGGAAACCACGCTGGCGGACGATGGCCAGGAACATGTGACCAGCGACGAATTTGCCGACGATTATGACGTGGAGACCCCGCGTCGCCCGATCTGGCCCTTCGCGATCGCTCTGGTTGCGTTGCTTTTGATTGCCGCATGGACAGCGCTGTTCGCGCTCACCCATTGGGCCGAAATATCCCAGGGCGCCTCGATCGATGAATGGACGGGCTGGATCGCGGACTGGTCGGTTCCGCCTCTGCTGATCGGCATCGCCTGGCTGATCGGCATGCGCAGTTCGGCGCGGGAAGCATCGCGGTTCGGAAATGCGGCGCGGGCGCTTTCCGATGAGTCGGCCCTGCTCGAGGCACGGTTGACCGTCGTGAACCGCGAACTCAGTCTCGCGCGCGAATTCCTTGCCGCGCAGTCGCGCGAACTGGACTATCTCGGGCGAGCCGCTGCGGAAAAGATATCGGAACATGCAAGCAAGCTTCAGGATCTGGTCGTCAGCAACGGTGACCAGGTCGACGCCATCGCGGGCGTGAGCAGAACGGCTCTGGATAACATGACGCAGCTTCGCGATCACCTGCCGGTGGTGGCCAATTCCGCACGCGATGTATCCAATCAGATCGGTGGAGCGGGTCGGACAGCAAAAACGCAGCTTGACGATCTGGTCAGCGGATTCGCGCGCCTCAACGAATTCGGCGAGGCAAGCGAAAGGCAAGTCACATCCCTGAAGAAGCGGATCGAAGACGCCCTGAACCAGCTGGACGGATTTGCGCAGGATATCGATGAAAACAACGCCGCCCGCCTAAGCGCCTTGCGCGAGGATCTGGAGGGCCACCGGGCCGATCTGGATGCCCGCGAGGTGGAAGTTCTGGCCGCAATGCGCCAGCGTGGCGAGACCCTGCGGGATGAATTGGTTGCGGCACATGATGCGCGCCAGTTGGAGGAGGTCGCTGCGCTTGCCGCGATGCGCAACCGGATAGCCGCATTCAAGCAGGAGGCGCATGACGCCGCAGCCGCGGTGCGCGCCGGTGAACAGGCTGCAAAGACGGTCTGGGAAGGGCAGATTTCCGATCTGCACCGCCGCCTTGAGACGACCTTGCAGGAGATCGCTCTTCTGGACGAGAGAGCACTCGACAAGGCTCAGGAAAAGCTGGCTGCATTAACTGCCGAAGCAGAAGCAATCGATGCCCGCATGATCGAGCGTGATCGGGAATTTCAGGCCCGGGTCGATGCCCGAAATGATGCGTTCGAGGCCGCCGAGGATGCTGCCCGTTTGCGTATCGTCGCGCGTGGCGAAGAGCTGGATCGCGAAATATCCGATCGCTACGCCGAACACATGGCCCATATCGCAGGCCTTGGCGATGCGGCCGAAACGCTGGCCGCACGGCTTGCGGACATCGAGGGACATGTGGTTGCGATTGCGGAACGGGCGGGCGATGCCGGAACGTCGCTTTCCGACAATTCCCGGACATTCTCGGACACGGTCCGCACGCATGCGAACGATCTGGCCGAGGCGGAAGGTGCCTTGGCGAGGCTGACCGATGCGAGCGTTCGCTTGCTGGAAATCATCCAGGCCACCGCCAAGCACAGCCGCGACGAGCTTCCCACTGCGATCGAGAATTTCGAGACCAAGCTTGGCAATGCCCGCGGTGACAGTGAAGCGGTCAGGGAAACCCTGAGCGAAGCAAATCGATTGGCAGGGGACATCAACAGCGGCTTTTCGGGGATGCACCAGGCAGGTCGGGACGTGATGGTCGATCTGGACGCTATTCGGGCAAGGCTGTCCGGAACGACCGAAGAGCAGCTGACGGTACTGGAAGAATTGCGTGTCCAGCTTTCAGCCGCGGACGAGGACAGCCGAGCGCTCGCCGAAACGGTAGGCAATACACTGTCCGACGCCATCGCCAGGATCAAGGATGATGGCCGCGTCGCCATCGCAGAATTCGAGCGGAGCCATGGCGCCGCCATCGAAGCGCTGCGCGAACGATCGGCAGAGGCGGATCGCACCGAGAGAGAGCATATCGAGCGAACCGTCGAAGCCATGGCATCCAGCCTTGGCCAATTGAGGGCGGCTGGAGCTGCCCTGTTCGGCGAGATCGAAGCCGGGAACGAAGCGCGGGTGGCGGCACTTGCCGACCGCATGGCGGACAGCAGCGCGCAGGCAATCGATCGCGCGATCGAGGCGCGTACCGAAGACAGCCTGGCCAGGCTGGATGAAGCGACCGTGCAATCTACCGAGGCGGCCCGGGAAGCGGTGGCGGAGATGCGCAACCAGCTGGCGCGTGTGCATGAATTGACGGTCAACCTCGAATCGCGTGCCGCGCGCGCGCGCGAACAGGTGGAAGAACAGGTCGACAGCGATTTCTCACGCCGTGTGGCGCTCATCACGGAAAGCCTCAATTCACATTCGATCGATATCGCCAAGGCGCTCTCCACCGAGGTGACCGACACCGCATGGTCGAGTTATCTCAAGGGCGACCGGGGGATCTTCACGCGGCGCGCGGTGCGCTTGATCGACAATTCGGAAGCGCGCGTCATTTCGGATCTTTACGAAAGCGATCACGAATTCCGGGAGCACGTGAGCCGATATATTCACGACTTCGAATCGATGTTGCGGACCATGCTTTCGACGCGCGATGGCCACGCGCTGGGCGTTACCCTGCTGTCGAGCGACATGGGGAAACTCTACGTGGCGCTTGCCCAGGGCATCAAACGCCTGCGCCAGTAGGTCAGGCGAACCAGCGGGTGACGTCGAGATCCTCGATCCCGATCCATCGGGCGCTGTAGTTCCATACATAAAGGGCGGTAACGATCGCCGCCAACACGGTAGCCCGCAGCATCAGGGGGCCGGGCCGGAAATTTGCGGGCGCGCTGTCGGCCTGGCCGGGCACCTTTTCCTCTCCCAACTCCTCGTGTGTCTTCACGCCGAACGGCAGGAGCAGGAAGGCGCACATCACCCAGAACAGGAAGTAGATAGCAACAACGGAGGTCCAGCTCAAACCAGACCTCCCGCAAGAATTACGCGAACCTGCGGTTTCTTTCCTGACCAGCGGTTGGCCGCACGGCGCGCAGCGAGACGGGCCGCTTCGGTAATTTCGGCCCGATCGCGCCGAGCCGCGCCTTTCAGGCGCCGGAGGGCAGCTGCGATGTCTGTTTGTGCTTCGGCAATGAACCGAGGCATATCCTCGTCCAGAGGCAGGCCCATAGTCTCGATCTGCATCGCACCGCCGGTTTCGAGTACCACGATGACGACACCATCGCGGGCGAGCCTGCGGCGCATGACAATCGCATCGCCATCGGCCGGAACGATCAGATCGCCATCGAGGATCAGGCGGCCGGCCCCGACTTCGGCGATCTTGCCCGGGGCACCGGGCGCCAAGCGAACCATGTCGCCGTTCTGCTGCACGACGGCTTCCGCGATGCCGCTCGCCCGGCCGAGACGCGCCTGCTCTTGCATGTGCCGCATTTCTCCATGGACGGGCACCAGGATTTCCGGGCGCAGCCAGCCATACAATGCTTCGAGCTCTGGCCGGCCGGGATGGCCGGAAACATGAATCTCGCTCTGGCGGTCCGTAACCATGGTTATGCCGCGTGCGGCAAGCCGGTTCTGCACCGCGCCGATAGCAAGCTCGTTGCCTGGAATCTGGCGGCTCGAAAAAAGCACCACATCGCC
Source organism: Qipengyuania sp. (assembly GCF_042095715.1). Lineage (GTDB taxonomy): Bacteria > Pseudomonadota > Alphaproteobacteria > Sphingomonadales > Sphingomonadaceae > Qipengyuania. Next base: position 12,537 of record NZ_JBELMO010000055.1, read on the forward strand.
GGACGACAATTCCAGGGGATGGTTTTCTTCGGAGATTCGCGAAAGCGCAGCGCGCGGTTCGCCCTGTCCCCCCGTTGCCAGGATTAGCAGGTCGCCGCGCGGAAGGCTCATCGCGGTATCGAAATCTACCGGTTCGGGAAAATCGAGCAAATAGCCGTTCTCCTGCGACGCTTCGATGATCCGATCGAGGGACCGCCCGGCCACGCAAATCTGTCGTCCGGTCTCCCTGGCGACATCGCCCAGCGTCTGAAGCCGGGCGACATTGCTGGCGAATGTGGTGACCAGAACCCGCTTGCCGGGGTGTCGCTGGACCTCCTCCAGCAGGCCACGATAGACCGCGCCCTCGCTGCCGCTGGGCGCGGGATTGAAGACGTTGGTGCTGTCGCACACGAGCGCCAGGACGCCGCTATCACCAATTTCGACTAGCTCTTCCTCCGTCGTCGGCTCTCCGATGATCGGATCCTCGTCGAGCTTCCAGTCCCCGGTATGGAAGATCTGGCCGAAGGGAGTCTCGATCAGGAGCGCATTACCCTCCGCGATGGAGTGGGCCAGCGGGATGTATCTGATGCCGAACGGTCCGACCGGGAAGGCTCCGTCGTCCGGTTCGATAACATTGAGTTCTACGCTATCGAGGAGCCCCGCCTCTTCCAGCTTGCGCCGGATCAGTTCGGCGGTGAACGGCGTGGCGAACAGCGGCACGCCCAAATCCGCTGCGAAATAGGGAATGGCGCCGATATGGTCTTCGTGCGCATGGGTGAGGACGATTCCATCGAGCGTGTCCGCCCGCTCCTCGATGAAGGCGAGGTCCGCGAAGACGAGGTCGACTCCGGGATATTCATACCCGCTGAAGGTCATCCCCAGGTCCACCATCAACCAGCGCCCGCGACAGCCGTAGAGGTTGACGTTCATCCCGATTTCGCCCGACCCCCCGAGGGCCAGGAAAAGCAGTTCGTCTTCGGGAGCGAAATTCTTCTTCACGTGGCCAAGGCCCTCCGTTCGGCGCGTTCGGCGAGGATCGCCAGGCCTTCCAGTGTCAAATCGCTGTCCACATGGTCGAACAGTTCGGTGTGGTCGTGGAACAGGATCGCCAGCCCTCCGGTCGCGACCACTTTACATGGGCGACCGATTTCTTGCTTCATGCGGGCGATCAGTCCTTCCATCATCGCGACATAGCCCCAGAACACGCCGATAAGCATCTGATCTTCGGTATTGGTCCCGATCACGCTTTTGGAACGCGGCGCCTCGATCGCAATGCGCGGAAGCTTCGCCGTATTCCCGACCAACGCATCGAGAGAGAGATTGATACCAGGCGCAATGATGCCGCCCTTGTAAGCTCCGGTGAAATCGATCGCATCGAAAGTGGTTGCCGTGCCGAAATCGACGACGATCAGATCCGCCTCATATTTCGCATGCGCCGCTATCGCATTAAGCGCCCGGTCGGCACCAAGCGAACGCGGTTCATCGACATCGACCGCGATGCCCCAGTCTGCCGTGCCATGTCCGGCGATCATGGGCTCTACATCGAAGTATTTCTGGGCCAGCACGGTCAAATTATGGACGGCCCGCGGAACGACCGAGCCGACGATGATCTGGTGGATATCGCCGCGACCAAACCCCTCGATCGAAAGGAGTTGAAGAAGCCACACGGCGTATTCATCGCCCGTGCGCCGTGCTTCGGTGGCAATGCGCCAGCGGGTCTTTATTTCCCTGCCTTCGAACAGGGCAAACACCACATTGGTGTTGCCAACGTCCACCACCAAAAGCATCGCTCAGCCTTCCCTTTGTGCAAAAAACACGTCGCCGGCATGAATGACACGGAAGGTTCCGTCGGCCAAGCGAAGCTGCAAAGCGCCCTCGTCCGAAAGGCCGGCGAAAGTCCCCTCTTGCTGGCCTTCGCCCGCGGCCTGAACGTTCAATCGCGTACCGATCTCGTGAGCGGCGGCCTGCCATCGGTTCAGTAGGGGTTCCAGCCCGAAAGATCGCCAGCGGTCCAGTTCGCGCGTGAGCGATCCCGCAAGCGACGCGGCGAAAGCGTCACGATGCGGCGGCGCCGTCAATCGCGCGAGCGCCACGGTTTCGCGCCCTTCGATCGCAGGTGCCGAGACGAGATTCACTCCGATCCCGATGACCAGAAAATCGCCCTGTCTTTCGAGCAGGATCCCCGCCAGTTTGGCACCGGAAAAAGTGAGGTCGTTAGGCCATTTCAACCGCAGGGGCGCCGGCTGGGGAAGAAGTGGAACCACGCTTTCATAGAGGGCGAGACCGGCAACCAGCGCAAGACTTGCCGGAGGCGGATCGCCCGGATGCAGCCGCACCATCGTGGAGCCCATGAAATTGCCGGACCCATCGAACCATTTCCGGTTCTGCCGGCCCCTCCCCGCCTTCTGCCGGTCGGCGACCAGCCATGCGCCTTCGCGCAGCGGCACGCCATCGCGCAGGTCCGCAATCACGTCGGCATTGGTGGAACCGGTCTCGGAGACGTATTTTATCAAGCGGCGATAAAGAGCGCGGCCGCCGCCTTGTCCGCGACCTGACCCAGCCACGGCGTCGCAAGATAGCCGAGCGGCGATATGACAAGCACACATGCGACAAGCACGGCCCAGTGCCCGGCGGGGCTACGCCGCTCTGGCACGCGCTCGCTATCGTCGAAGAACATCACCTTGACGAATTTCAGGTAATAAAACGCCCCGATGACGCTGGCGGCAATGCCTATCGCTGCGAGCGGAACCAGGTCGGCCTGGACCGCGGCCTGAAATACAACGAACTTGCCCCAGAACCCGAACAAGGGAGGAATACCGGCAAGACTGAACATCAGGAACAGAATACACCAGGCAAGGCCTGGGCGGGTGGTGGACAGACCGGCGATATCGGCAAATGTCTCCAGGGGCCGTCCATCCTCGTCCCGGAGCATAAGGAGCGCCACGAAGCTGCCGATCGTCATCGCGACATAGATGTCGAGATAGATCATCACTGCACTCGCACCCGCGGGCGTAGCCGCAGCCAGGCCGATTAGGAGGAAGCCGATGTTGTTGATCGAGGAATAGGCCAGCACCCGCTTGAGGTTCTGCTGTCCAATCGCGCCCAAGGCACCCACCACGATCGACGCAAGAGCGGCGAATATGACGATCTGCCGCCAGGCATCCACCTCCCCGCCGAACGGGATGAGGGCCATGCGCATCAGCATGGCCACGGCAGCGACCTTGGGAGCACTGGCAAAGAATGCCGTCACCGGAGTGGGTGCGCCTTCGTAAACATCCGGCGTCCACATATGGAACGGCACCGCAGCGATCTTGAACGCCAGGCCGGCCAGCACGAACACCACGCCAAACAGCGCTCCGGTGGGGAAACTGGCTTCGAAGGCGATGCGGATCCCGGTGTAATCGGTGGTTCCCGCGAACCCATAGATCAGGCTCATGCCATAAAGAATGATCCCGGACGCGAGCGCGCCGAGGATGAAATACTTGAGGCCCGCCTCATTTGAACGCCAGTCGCCGCGCAGAAAGCTTGCGAAGATGTAGCTGGCAAGGCTCGACATCTCGAGACCGATGTACAGCGTCATGAGGTCGGTGGCGGAGACCATCATTCCCATGCCGACCGCGCCAAACAGCATCAGGACCGGGTATTCTCCCCGATAGGCGTCCCGCTCGATGAAATAGCGGGGGGTCACGATCAGGCAGGCAATTGTGGCGAGATAGATAAGCGTCTTTGCAAAGCTTCCGAACGCATCGACCCGATAGAGACCGCCGAATGCCTCGAACATCTGGTCGCCGTCGAACAATGCCCCGGCAGTGAAAATCGCCGCGCCGAACAAGGCGGCCACTGCGGCAATCGTGATTCCCCGCGCGGACTTAGGTCCGGTCCAGGCCGTCAGGAGGAGAAGTGCGAGCCCGGCCAGCGAAAGCCCCACCTCGGCACTCGTCAGGTAAAGGGAGTTGGCGTAGTCCATCAGTGTGCCTCCCCTTCCCCGGCTTCATGCGCTGCGAGCGCATTCGCAGGATAGGCGCGGGGTTCGCCCTGCACGGGGCGTGCGTCACCTTGAGGTGCCGCTTCGGCCAGACGAGCATCGAGCAGGGCGATATCCTGGCGCATCGGAGCGATGAAACTTTCCGGATAGATCCCCATCCACAAAACAGCGGCGGTGATGACCGCAAGCATACCCCATTCCCGTCCATTGAGATCGAGCATCGCGGCGGCATCGGCGTTTTTCTGAACCCCGAAGGCTACGCGGCGATAGAGATAGAGCATGTAACCGGCACCCAGGATGATGCCGGTCGTCAGCACGAACGTGGCCAGGCTGGAGACCTGATAAACGCCCGCGAGACTGACGAATTCGGCGACGAAGCCGCTCGTCCCGGGAAGGCCGATGCTGGCCATGGTGAAGAACAGGAAGAAGATCGCGTATTGGGGCATGTTGATGGCCAGCCCGCCGTAACGGTCGATCTCGCGGGTATGCAGCCGATCGTAGATTACGCCCACGCAAAGGAAAAGCGCACCCGACACCAGACCATGGCTCAGCATCATGATCATCGCCCCTTCAAGGCCCTGCGGATTGAAGGCGAAGAGGCCCGCCGTGACGATCGCCATATGGGCTACCGAGGAATAGGCGATCAGCTTCTTCATGTCGTGCTGGACGAGGGCGATGAGGCTGGTGATGATTACCGCAGCCATGCTGAGACCGAGGATCAGCCACATGAACTGCGCGCTGGCGTCGGGGAACATCGGAAGGCTGAACCGGATGAAGCCGTAACCGCCCATCTTGAGCAGAACGCCCGCCAGAATGACCGAGCCCGCAGTCGGCGCCTGAACGTGGGCATCGGGAAGCCAGGTGTGGACCGGCCACATCGGCATCTTCACCGCGAAACTGGCCATGAATGCAAGCCACAGCCAGGTTTGCGCCTCGGCCGGGAAGTCGTAGGCCATCAGCGTCGGAATATCGGTGGTGCCCGCAGTGTTCGCCATCCACAGCATCGCGATCAGCATGAGCACGGATCCGAGTAGCGTGTAGAGGAAGAACTTGTAGCTGGCATAAATGCGGTTCGTGCCGCCCCATACGCCGATGATCAGATACATCGGGATCAGGCCTGCTTCGAACATGATGTAAAACAGGAAGAGGTCCTGCGCTGCGAAGACACCGATCATCAGTGTCTCCATCAGCAGGAAAGCGGCCATGTACTCGCCGACACGCTTCTGAATCGCTTCCCAGCTGGCCAGAATGCAGATCGGCATCAGGAAAACACTGAGCACGATCAGCATCAAGGCTATGCCGTCGATCCCCAAGGCATAGCTGAAGCCCGCGAACAAATCCGCTCTTTCGGTGAATTGCCATTGTGCCCCACCGACGTCGTAATTCGCCCAGAGCAACATGCCCAGAACGAAGTCCGCGAGCGAGGCCACCAGCGCGACTAGGCGCGCTGCGGGTGCGGAAAGAAACAGACATGCGATCGCCGCCACAAGCGGGATCAGAAGCATCAGCGAGAGAATGGGAAACCCCATCAGAACAGCACCCAGGTGATGGCGGCGACGAGGCCGAGCAGCATGATCAGCGCGTAGCTGGTGAGATAACCGGACTGGAAACGCTTGGCCGCGCCAGCGCCCTGCGCGACGATCCAGGCCGCACCGTTCGGTCCGAACCGGTCGATCAGCCCGACATCGCCCCGTTGCCAGAATTGGCGGCCAAGCCAGAACGCAGGGCGGACGAACAGGAAATTGTAGAGCTCATCGAAATACCACTTGTTGAAGACGAAGCGGTAGATCGGGCCGAGCTGTTCCGCGACCTGTCCGGGGAAGCGCGTGTTCCGGATGTAACCATACCAAGCGATCAGGAAGCCCAGAACCATCACGATGAAGGCTGCGTATTTCACTAGGCCCGGGACGCCGTGCATGGCGTGGATCAGACCCTCGTTGTAGAACAGCGAGCCATTCCAGAAGCCCTCGTTATCCAGGAAACTTGGCGCGAATATCTGGCCGGCCCCAATCGCTCCCAGCGACAGAACGACTAGCGGAATGAGCATGGTGATCGGGCTTTCATGCGGATGATAGCCCGCAGTCCCGTCACCATGGTCCGGATCGGGGACGTGGTGAGTCACGTCATGGCCTGCATCTTCCTGCGCGGCCGGGTTCGCCTCATCCGGCTCGTCATGCCCATGGTGCACTGCGTGCTGGATATGCTCGCTTGCTGCCCAGCGCGGTTTGCCGAAGAAGGTCAGGAACACGAGGCGCCAGCTATAGAAGCTCGTCAGGAGCGCCGCGAACACGCCCATCCAGAAAGCAAAGCTTGCCGCTTCCGTCCCGCGCGCAAAGGCCACCTCGATAATGGCGTCCTTCGACCAGAAGCCGGCGAACCCGAGATGGAGGTCGTACACTCCGAAGCCGGTAATGGCGAGCGTGCCGGCCATCATCGCCCAGAATGTGAGCGGGATGTGCTTACGCAGCGCGCCATAATAGCGCATGTCCTGCTCGTGATGCATCGCGTGGATCACGCTGCCGGCACCGAGGAAAAGGAGTGCCTTGAAAAAAGCGTGGGTGAACAGATGGAACATCGCCGCGCCGTAAGCGCCGACGCCTGCCGCAAAGAACATGTAACCGAGCTGCGAACAGGTCGAATAGGCGATGACGCGCTTGATATCCCACTGCGTCGTTCCGACCGTGGCGGCGAAGATGCAGGTCGCCGCACCGATCACCGTCACCAGCGTCAGCGCCACCGGCGCGGTTTCGAACATCGGGCTGAGGCGGCAGACCATGAACACCCCAGCGGTGACCATGGTGGCGGCATGGATAAGCGCGGAGACGGGCGTCGGCCCCTCCATCGCGTCAGGCAGCCAGGTGTGAAGGCCCAGCTGCGCCGACTTCCCCATGGCGCCGACGAACAGCAGGATGCACAGCAGGTCCATCGTGTGGACGCGGTAACCCAGGAAACCGATCGACGCGCCGCTCATTCCCGGTGCCGCCGCCAGGATCTCAGGGATCGAGACTGTATTGAAAACCAGGAAAGTGCCGAAGATGCCGAGCATGAAGCCCAGATCGCCCACGCGGTTGACCACGAAGGCCTTGATCGCGGCGGCATTGGCGCTGGGCTTGCGGAACCAGAACCCGATCAGCAGATAGCTGGCCAGGCCCACCCCTTCCCATCCGAAGAACATCTGCACCAGGTTGTCGGCCGTCACCAGCATCAGCATGGCGAAGGTGAAGAGGCTGAGATAGGCGAAGAAGCGCGGCTGATCCGGGTCCTCGTCCATGTAACCCCAGCTATAGAGGTGGACGAGCGCGGACACGGTGGTGATCACCACCAGCATGACCGCGGTCAGCGTATCGACACGCAGAGCCCAGTCGAAGGCCAGATCGCCGGACCGCACCCACTGGAGCACCGGCACGACGGTCGCTTCGGCGCCACCGGCGACGAAGGCGAGAAAGATCGGCCAGCTCAGCGCACAGGAAATGAAGAGTGCGCCAGTCGTGATGGATTTGACCACCGGGGCACCCAGCATGCGGTTGCCTAGCCCGCCCACGATGGCAGCCAGCAGCGGCAGGAAAACGATGAGAAGGATTGAATTCACCGCGGCTTATCCCTTCAGCCGGTCGACGCTGTCGACCGCGATGGTGCCGCGGCCACGGAAATAGATCACAAGTATGGCAAGCCCGATCGCCGCCTCGCCCGCAGCGACGGTGAGCACGAACATGGCGAACACCTGCCCGGTCAGATCCGCCAGGAAGGCGCTGAAGGCGACGAGATTGAGATTCACCGCGAGCAGGATCAGTTCGATCGCCATGAGGATGACGATGATGTTCTTGCGATTGAGAAATATCCCGAGCACGCCGAGCACGAACAGGATCGCGCTCACGAAGATATAGTGTTCGATGCCGATCACAGCTCGATCCCCTCACCGACTGTTGGCTGACGCATGACCGTTGCCTCGTCGGGCCGGCGCGAAACCTGCTTGGAAATGTTCTGCTGCCCGCGGGGCGCACGCCCTTCGCGGTGGGTAAGGACGATCGCCCCGACCATCGCGACGAGGAGGATGATGCCTGCAGCTTCGAACAGGAACAGATAGTCGCGGTAAAGGACTGCACCCAGGCTGGCGGTGTTGGTGGCGCCAATGATGGGCGCAGCATCGCCAGCAGCGGTTCCCAGATCGATCCCGCCGAGCGTCCAGGCGCCGATGCCCAGCGTCAGCTCAGCCAGAAGGACCAGCGCGATGAGCAGCCCGAGCGGGAAGTTCTTCACGAAACCAGCGCGCAATTCGGCGAAATCGATGTCCAGCATCATCACCACGAACAGGAACAGCACCGCGACCGCGCCGACATAGACGATGACCAGCAGCGCCGCGATGAATTCGGCACCCACCAGCACCATCAGCCCCGCCCCGTTGAAGAACGCGAGGATCAGCCAGAGCACCGAATGCACCGGATTGCGCGCGGTAATCACGAAGACCGCGCTCAGAACCACGAGGGCCGCGAACAGGTAGAAGGCGAATGCTTGAATCATGTGTCCCCGGGGCCGGTTGCCGCGCGCCTAGCGGTAGGGCGCATCGGCTTCAAGGTTCGCGGCGATGGCCCGCTCCCACTTGTCCCCGTTCGCCAGCAATTTCGCCTTGTCGTAGAGCAGTTCTTCGCGCGTTTCAGTCGAATATTCGAAGTTCGGGCCCTCAACGATGGCATCCACCGGGCAGGCTTCCTGGCAGAAGCCGCAATAGATGCACTTGGTCATGTCGATGTCGTAGCGCGTGGTGCGGCGGCTGCCATCCTCGCGCGGTTCGCTTTCTATGGTGATCGCGAGCGCCGGGCACACCGCCTCGCACAGCTTGCACGCGATGCAGCGCTCCTCGCCATTGGGATAGCGGCGCAGCACATGCTCTCCGCGGAAACGCGGGCTGAGCGGGTTCTTTTCGAACGGATAGTTGATGGTCACCTTGGGCTTGAAGAAATACTTCAGCGTGAGGGCGTGCGCCTTCACGAATTCCCAAAGGGTGAACGACTTGACCAGTTGCGCGACGCTCACGCGACACCTCCATAGCGAGTGAACATCAGCCAACCCGAAATCAGAACGACGAACAGCAGGCTGAGCGGCAGGAAGACCTTCCAGCCCAGACGCATCAGCTGGTCATAGCGATAGCGCGGAACGGTCGCCTTCACCCAGCTGAAGATGAAGAAGAAGAACAGAATCTTGGCGAAGAGCCAGAATGCTGCCGTGATACCCGCGGTAAAGAGGAAATCATAAAGGATCGGAATATCGAGCGGCGGCAGCCAGCCACCCCAGAACAGGATGGCGTTGAGCGCGCACATCAGCAGCACGTTGGCGTATTCGCCCAGCCAGAACAGCGCGAAGCTCATCGAGGAATATTCGGTCTGATAGCCGGCGACCAGTTCGCTCTCCGCCTCCGTCAGATCGAAGGGCGCACGCGCGGTTTCGGCCAGAGCGCTGATGAGGAACATCACCCACAGCGGGAACAGCAGGGGGTTGAACACAAACCCGTTGATGATCCCGAAGATGTGCCCCTTCTGCGCAAGGATCAGCCCGTTCATATTGGTCGTGCCGGCCCACAGGATCACGCAGACCAGAATGAAGCCGATCGACACTTCGTAGGAGATCATCTGCGCGGCGGCGCGCATGGCGGAGAAGAACGGGTACTTGGAGTTCGACGCCCACCCGCTCATCACCACGCCGTAAACCCCCAGCGAGCTGATCGCGAGGATGTAGAGCAGGCCGATGTTGATATCCGCCAGCACCGCACCAGGGCCGAAGGGCACAACCGCCCAGGCCATCAGCGCCACGGTGAAAGTGACGATCGGCGCGATCAGGAAGATGCCCTTGTTCGCGGCCGAAGGAATAATCGTTTCCTGGAGGAAGACCTTGAGGCCGTCCGCGAAGCTTTGCAGCAAGCCGAAGGGCCCGACCACGTTAGGCCCCTTGCGCAGCGCGATGGCCGCCCAGATCTTGCGATCGGCGTAGATGATCATCGCCACCGCCAGCATCAGCG
>NZ_JBELMO010000056.1:0-22504 GCF_042095715.1 Qipengyuania sp.
GCCATGAGCATGGGCCGCGGCTTTCAGACCCCAGAAATGCGCCTCGTCCGCGATGGCGTCCAGCTCGGCCTGCGAGAGCTGCTGGATTCCCGGCACCGTGTTGCGGCTGAACACCCCGCCGGTGGCGCAGGCCTTGATCACCTCGGCCCCGTATTTGCGTTGCTCGCGAACGCGGCGGCGCAGTTCCTCCGGCGTATCGCCCACCGCGGGGCTCTTGCGGTTGAAGCTGGGCGGCAGGAAGGTCTCGTCACAATGGCCGCCCGTCGCCCCCAGCGCATAATTGGCGTTCACGATGCGCGGGCCGGGGAGCCAGCCTTCCTCGATCGCCTGATCCAGCCCGGCGACGTTGTAATCGCTGTCGCCCACGTTCCGCACGGTGGTGAAACCGGCCTTCAGCATCCGCTGCGCGTTGGCGGCGGCGAGAAAGGCGGCAAACCGATCGGTGAACTGGAGGGCGCTATAGCCGCCGTATTCGGGCCGCCCATCCAGATGGACATGCATGTCGATGAGGCCGGGCAGGATGGTCACCGCGCCCAGATCGGTGACAGTCGCGCCAGCTGGCGCCTCTCCGGTCGCAACGCCGGTGATGCGCCCGTCTTCCACCGCGATCAGCGGATCGGCGACATAGCGCCCCTTCTCCACATCCAGCATGCGGTCGGCGGTGATGTAAGTCGTTTCCGCATATGCCGCGCCCTGCGGCAGCGCTGCCGCGATGAGAAGCATAGCGGCGGATATCATGCGGCGCGGCATCGAATGGTCCCCCAATGTTCGGCGGTCAGATGTGCAGCGCCCGGCCATAAGCGGCCAGGACGCTTTCGTGCATGCTTTCGCTGATGGTCGGGTGCGGGAAGATCGTGTTCATCAGTTCCGCCTCGGTAGTCTCCAGCGTCTTGCCCACGACATAGCCCTGGATCATCTCGGTCACTTCGGCGCCCACCATGTGCGCGCCCAGCAGTTCGCCGGTCTTCGCATCGAACACCGTCTTCACGAAGCCTTCAGCCTCGCCCAGCGCGATGGCCTTGCCATTGCCGATGAAGGGGAAGGTGCCTGCCTTCACCTCGTGCCCCGCTTCCTTCGCCTTGGCCTCGGTCAGGCCGACGCTGGCGATCTGCGGGTGGCAGTACGTGCAGCCGGGGATATTGTTGCGGTCCAGCGGATGGGGGTGGACGTCCTTGTTGCCCAGTTCCTTGGCAATGGCTTCTGCACAGGTGACCCCTTCGTGGCTGGCCTTGTGCGCCAACCAGGGGCCGGGGGTGCAATCCCCGATGGCCCACAACCCCTTGGACTTGGTGCGTCCGTAATCGTCGATCTGAATGAAGCCGCGATCCATGTCCGCCAGCTTTTCAAGGCCGATATTCTCGGTGTTCGGCACGATGCCGATGGCAGTGATGCAATGGCTGAACTCGGTTTCGCTGACCTTGCCGGACTTGTCCTTGATATTGGCCTTCACGCCCTTGTCGCTAACCTTCAGGTCCTCGACACCCGCGCCGGTCATGATGGTCATGCCCTGCTTGGTCAGGCTCTTTTCCAGGAAAGCGGACACGTCCTTGTCCTCCACCGGCACGATCCGGTCGAGCATTTCCACGACGGTCACGTCGCAGCCCATGTCATTGTAGAAGCTGGCGAATTCGATCCCGATCGCGCCGCTGCCGATGACCAGCAGCTTCTTGGGCATTTCGGGCGGCGTCATGGCGGTGCGGTAGGTCCACACGCGCTTGCCGTCGGCCTTGGCGAAAGGCAGGTCACGCGCGCGCGCGCCGGTGGCGACGATCACATGCTTGGCGGTGAGCTTCTCCTCACCCTTGTCACCCTTCACGGTCAGGCTGGTGGGGCCGGTCAGCGTGCCCTCCCCCATGTGGACCGCGATCTTGTTCTTCTTCATCAGATGCGTGACGCCCTGATTGAGCTGCTTGGCGACGCCGCGGCTGCGCTTCACCACCGCTTCCAGATCGGCCTCGATAGCACCGGCAATCTTCAGGCCGTAATCCTTGGCGTGCTGGGCGTAATGCAGGATCTCCGCCGAACGCAGCAGCGCCTTGGTGGGGATGCAGCCCCAATTGAGGCAGATGCCACCCAGCAGTTCGCGTTCCACGATAGCAGTCTTCAGACCCAACTGCGCACAGCGGATCGCCGCGACATAGCCGCCGGGGCCGCTTCCAAGCACGATGACGTCGTAATTTTCAGCCATGATTCGTCCGTGTTACCTATCGATTCGTGAGAGACATGGACCGTTTGGACCACGGTCCAGGGGGAAGTTTTGTAACCTTGCCCACAAACCCGTCACCTTGCCGGATTTGCGCGCCACCTTTGGCTGCATGGGCGTCACCTTGCGCGGGCCGGGCGTAACCTTGCGCAGGATCGCTGTCACCTTGTGCAGCCCGGGCGTCACCTTGCGAGGCAGCTCAGGGGCAAGGATTTGCAGGGATGTAACAGTGGTCATACGAGGGAGAATGGCACGGCGCGGGCCATGTAGGACAGCATAATCAGCCATCGTTCTCGGCGCTGATCGGCATGGCCGCTTCCCCTATCGCGCGCGGGCGGTTGTCATCGTCCAGCAGGACAAATTTGAAGATGCCCTGCGCGACCTTGGTCGTCGCCTCGCCATTGCGTTCGCGCCCGATGGCCTCGACCGCGATGGTGAGCGAGGTCGTGCCGGTTTCGGCGATCTCGCCATAGACGCTGAGCTCGTCACCCACTGCCATCGCGCCGGGAAAGGCGAAATCGGTCGCGCTGACGACCACCGCCTTGCCCTGCCCCACGCGGCTCGCAAGACTTCCGGCGCCAAGCGCCATCTGCGCCATCAGCCAGCCTCCGAACACCCCGCCATAGGGGTTGAGGTCGGCAGGCATCGCGGTGGCGCGAATGAGGGGGGATGGGTCAGTCATAGCCCCTCTCCCCTTGCGGGAGAGGGGTTGGGGAGAGGGGGCAGCATTTCGTCGATGGCAGTTGCCACACCCTCTGGATTGCCGAGGATCTCGTTGTTCCAAAAGCGCATCACGCGAAAACCTTGGCCCTCCAGCCAAGCTGTTCGCATAGCGTCCTCGGAACTCTCGGCATGTTGGGACCCATCGGCCTCAATAATAAGGCGCGCGCCAAAGCAGACGAAATCGACGATGTAATCACCAATCTGCTCCTGCCGCTTGAACTTCCAGCCGCCAAGCCGCTTGCCTCTCAGCAGCGACCATAATTTGCGTTCCGCGTCCGTCGGGTTCCTGCGATTGCGTTTCGATAGATCGAGGAGGCTAGACCTGCCCCCTCTCCTTCCCACCCGCTGGCGCGGGCGGGCCCCTTCCTCTCCCGCAAGGGGAGAGGAGATTGGATCGGCGTGAGTCCTCAAGCCACCAGCCCCAGCGGTGCCTCCACCAGCGCCTTGAACGCCTGCATCAGTTCCGCGCCCGTCGCGCCGTCGATGGCGCGGTGATCGAAGCTGCCCGTGGCGGTCATCACGGTGGCGATGGCGAGCGCATCGTCGACGACATAGGGCCGCTTCTCACCCGCGCCGACGGCCATGATCATCGCATGGGGCGGATTGATCACCGCCTCGAACTGCTTGATCCCGTACATGCCGAGGTTGGAGAGGCTGGCGGTGCCGCCCTGGTATTCCTGCGGCTGAAGCTTGCCCTCGCGCGCCTTGTCCACCAGTCCTTTGAACTCTGCCGCGATGGCGCCGACCGACTTGCTGCCCGCATCGGTGACGATGGGGGTGATCAGCCCGCTGGGCGCGGCCACCGCCACCGAGATATCGGCGCGCGAATAGCGGCGCAGTGTCTCGCCCGCGAAGGCCACGTTGCAATCGGGCACCTGGATCAGCGCCTTGGCCAGTGCCTTGATCAGCAGGTCGTTCACGCTGAGCTTGATGCCCTGCGGCTCCAGCGCCTTGTTGAGCTCGCCGCGCAGCTTGAGCAGAGCATCCAGACGCACGTCGATAGCGAGGTAGTAATGCGGGACGGTCTGCTTCGCCTCGGTCAGGCGGCGCGCGATGACCTTGCGGACATTGCCCAGCTTCTCGTCCTCATGCGGGATTCCGAAATCGGGGATCGAGGTGGGCGCGGAGGAAGGCGTGCCTTCGGCCGATACCGCGGTCGTTGGCTTTTCGAGCTTGGATTCGGGCGCGGCGGCCTTGCCGGGCTTCACGCCATCGAGATCGGCCTTCACGATGCGGCCATTGGGGCCGCTGCCTGTCACGCCGGCGAGATCGATTCCTTGCTGTTCGGCGATCCGCTTGGCGAGCGGGGAGGCGATGATGCGATCCCCGTCCGGCTTGGGCGCGGCGCTCTTGGAGCCAGACGCCGGGGACGGAGACGGGGCGGGCTCTTCGGTGCGCTTCTTCTCTTCCTCGACCTCTTCCTTGCGCTCTTGCTTGGCGGTTTCTTCCTTGGGCGCTTCGTCCTTGGCGGGGGCGGCGTCCGCCACATCGCTGGCATCCTCGCCCTCACCCGCCAGCACGGCGATCACCGTGCCGACTTTCACGCCTTCAGTACCTTCGGCCACGTCGATCCGGGCGATTGTGCCTTCGTCCACGGCCTCGAACTCCATCGTGGCCTTGTCGGTCTCGATCTCGGCCATGATGTCGCCGGCGCTTACCGTGTCGCCTTCCTTTACGAGCCATTTGGCGAGCGTGCCCTCCTCCATGGTGGGGGACAGAGCGGGCATCTTGATCTCGGTAGGCATGGGTAGACGATGGTCCTTCGCTGGGGAGGCGGTTGCGCCCCCGTCTGGCCAAAACACGATCCGCGCGCAAGTTTCTTGCAGACCCGATGCGTTTCCAGATACATCGCGCCTGGGGAGAAACGGGGAAAACGATGCGAATTTATCTGGTTGTGATGGACGAGACGAACGAAGCCAAGACCGCGCTTCGCTTCTCCTCCATCCGGGCGCGCGAAACCGGCGGGCGGGTGCATATCCTGGCGCTGGTGCCGCGCCAGAACTTCAACGCCTTTGGCGGAGTGCAGGCCACCATCGAGCGCGAGGCGGCGGAGCGGGCGGAGGTGATGGCCAATGCGGCTGCGGGGAACATCTTCGCCGAAAGCGGCAAGATGCCCACCATCGCCGTGCGACCCGGCAACGCCAACGAGGTGATCCGCAAATATCTGGACGAACACGGCGACATCGCCGCGCTGGTGCTGGGCGCGCATGCCGATGGATCGCCCGGCCCGCTGGTCACGCATTTCGCGCATACGGCGGGAACGCTGCCCTGCCCGCTCTACATCATCCCCGGCGGACTGGAGACGGCGGAAATCGATTCGCTGGCCGAACGGGGCGCCTGATCAGCGCTTCTTGCCGCGCCCCTGATGGCGAATGTTGCCGGGGCGGCCACGCTTGCCCTGCTCATGCGACTGGCGGGGGGCACTAGTGCCTTTTCCTGCGCCCTTCCCCGGGCCCTTCTTCGGTCCCTTGCTCGGCTTGTCGCCCGATTTGGCGTCGCCCCCCTTTGACCGCGATGGCTTGCGCCGTGGGGGTGGCCGGTCGCCCCGGCGCTCGATCCCGCGGCCTTCGCTGCCCGGAACTTCGAACTTGAGCGCGCCGGTCAGCGGGTTCGATTCGGCCAGCTTCAACTCCAGCCTGTCGCCGGTGTTGTAGGTTGTGCCGCTGTCTTCGCCGATCAGCGCCTGCGCCGCCTCGTCATAGCGGAAATGCTCGCGGCCCAGCGTGCTGACGGGCACCAGTCCGTCGCCGCCCAGCCCGAGAATGGTGGCGAAGAAGCCGAAACCCTGCACACCCGTGATGCGCGTCTGGAAGGTCTCGCCCACGCGCTCGGCCAGATAGGCGGCGACATAGCGGTCGATGGTGTCCCGCTCTGCCTCCATGGCGCGGCGTTCGGTCTGGCTGATGGCATCGGTGATCTGGCTGAGATTGGAGCGGTCCCGGTCGGCCAGCCCGCTCTTCTCGGGCAGGTCCGATTTCGGTTTGGGCTGCTCCAGCTTGTAGGCATCCACCAGCGCGCGATGCACCAGAAGGTCGGCATAACGGCGGATCGGCGAAGTGAAATGCGCATAGCTTCCAAGCGCGAGACCGAAGTGGCCCGCATTCTCCGGCCCGTAATAGGCCTGCATCTGCGTGCGCAGCACCGCCTCCATCACCAGCGCCTTTTCCGCCTCGTCTGAAATATCCTTCAGGATGCGGTTGAAGATGCCCGGCGTAATGACTTGCCCCAGCGCCAGCTTGCGGTCCTGCGTGGCGAGATATTCGCGCAGCGCCAGCAGCTTCTCGCGGCTCGGGGTTTCGTGAATGCGGTAGACGACGGGGGCGGTCTTCGCCTCCAGCGCCTTGGCGGCGGCGACATTGGCCGCGATCATGAAATCTTCCACCACCCGGTGCGCATCGAGCCGTTCTCGCAGCGCGATCTCGGAGATTTTGCCCTTGTCGTCCAGTTTCACCTGGCGCTCCGGCAGGTCGAGGTTCAGCGGGTCGCGCTCGACCCGCGCCTTGTTCAGCAGCTTCCAGGCATCCCACAGATGCTTGAGATGCTCGGGCGGATTTTCTCCGTCCATCGCGGCCTGCGCATCTTCATAGGCGTGGTTGTGCGCGATGCGGACGATGGCGCGCGTGAAGCGCCACTTGGTGACCTTCCCCTGCGGCGAGATGGTGATGTGGCAGGCCATCGCCGCCCGGTCCTCGCCCTCGACGAGAGAACAGACGTTGGCGCTCAGGATTTCCGGCAGCATGGGGACCACGCGGTCGGGGAAATAGACCGAATTGCCGCGCTTCCGCGCCTCCTTGTCCAGCGCGCCGCCGGGCCGGACGTAGAAACTGACATCGGCAATGGCGATCACGGCGCGATAGCCGCCGTCGCCATTGGGTTCGGCCCAGATCGCATCATCGTGATCGCGCGCATCCGCAGGATCGATGGCGACGATGGACAGATCGCGCAGATCCTCACGGTCTTCATGCGACAGCGGCAGATCGGCGGCGCGGTTGGCCTCTGCCAGCGTCTCTTCGGGAAAGACGTGCGGGATGCCGTGCTTGGCGATGGCGATCAGGCTGAAGCTCTTTGGGGCCAGCGGATCGCCGATCACCTCGACCACCTTCACGCCGCTGCGGTCCGATTTGCCAACCCGCTCGGCCAGCACAAGCTCGCCCGCTTCCGCCCCGCCAAGATCGGCGATGGGGGAGGAATTGCGAACCCGCTTGTCCACCGGGGCCAGCCAGCCCTTGCCAGCCTTGTCGATCTCCACGACGCCCATCAGCCCTTCGGTCCGGGCGGGCAGTTTCTTCATGGGGAAAGCGCGCCAACCCTTGGACGTCTCCTCCGTGCGGGCAAGCACCCGGTCACCGCGTTTCAGGGCGGCGTGACTCTTCTTCTCGACCAGCGTCAGGCGCGGGGCGTCCTTGCCGTCATCGGGTTCCCAATTCTCGGGTTCGGCAATGGCATCGCCATCCTCGATGGCGACGACCTTCAGCACGGTGACCTTGGGCAGGCCGCCCATGCGATGATAGGCGGTTTTCTTGCCGTCGATCAGGCCTTCCTCGGCCATGTCCTTGAGCCGCGCCTTGAGCGCGATCTTTTCCTGGCCCTTGAGGCCGAATGCCTTGGAAATCTCGCGCTTTCCCGCGGGTCCGTCGGCGTTCTGGATGAATTCGAGTATCTGCTCGCGCGAGGGCAGTCCCTCGGCGCGTTGCGGGCGTTTCGCCCCATTCTTCTTGTTTTGCATGTCGACCTATATGGGGATCGGCCTAGTCGCTGTCACCCTCTGTCGCGGAAATCGGCGCGAATTGCCCGCCGGGAACCGCACTGGCCACCGGGCTGCAAGCGCCTCCTGCGGCACAGGCCCGTACGCCCATCAGCCAGTCGTCACCGCGAACCGGGATGATCGCGCTGAACTTGCGCTGGGTTGCGGGAGTAACCGGGCCGGTACCGCTCGGTGTTTCGGAAGCGACGATAGCGAAGTTCTCGGTCCAGTCCGCAGCGTTCGTGCGGCGGCCCACCACTTCGTATATCAGCGCGCCGGGCACGCCATTCCATTCGACCAGCGTGTCGGTGCGAACCGCCGCCTGCGCGGTGGGGGCGGGCGGCATGGGCGCGCTGGCGAGGGCTGCGGCGGTCCGCACGTTCAGCGCGGTGACCTTGGTGAGATAGGGAAAGTCCATCTCGTCCACCGTGTCGCCATAAACCGTGCCGTCTTCGGTGCGCAGATCCTGGTGCTGGTGTTCGTAATCCTCGATGGCGACGGAAAAGCGGACTGCGGGATAGCCTTTCTCAAGGAAAGGAATCTGGTCGCCGCCCCGCCCCATGCGGTCGGTGCGCCAGATTTCCCTGACCTCCAGCGCATCATTGTCCATACCGGCGACGAAGCGCGAAAGATTGCGGCTCGGGCTGTCGTTTTCGCCGCCGTTGCGGCGCTGCGCGGCGCGAGTGCCGTCCGTAAGGTCGAAGCGCGGCCCTTCGCTGAAAACGCGGACATGCGTATCGTCGCATTTGCCATCCGATCCGCAGGACCCGCCCACGATATCGTTGTTGAGCACGGCTTTCACGGTCCACCCCTGCTCTTCGGCGTAATCGGCCAGGAGCCTGCCGCCGAAAAGACCCTGCTCTTCACCGGACAGCAGCGCATAGACGATGGTGACGGGGTATTTCTGCTTCGACAGCACACGGGCCGCCTCGATCGCGAGAGCGGTGCCCGAGGCATCGTCGTTGGCGCCGGGGGCATCGCTTTCGAAATCCAGAACGTCGGAAACGCGGCTGTCGATATGGCCCTGGATTATGACAACCTCGTTCGGACGTTCGGTGCCGCGCTGGATGGCGACCGCGTTGCGCAGGCGGACAGGTTCTGGGATGCGGTCCCCCGTCACCATCCGCTCGGGCAGGACCACCTGGAGGCAGCCGCCGCATTCCCTGCCGATCGCACGGAAGGTGTCGGCGCCCCAATCGATCGCAGCGCCGATTCCGCGGTTCGGGTCGGTCTGGCTCGACAGCGTATGCCGCGTACCGAACGCCACGAGCCGTTCCACATCCGCCTTCAGCCGTGCCTCCGACACCTTTCCATCCGGCGAAGTCTGGGCAGCCAGAGGGGACGACAGGAGGGCGAGCGCGACGGCGAGTTTTCTCATACCCACCTTGTTGCGCGCCAATGCGAGTCGAACAACCCCTTGCGCGAATTCAGCAAGTTCTGCCGATCTAGTAAGCCTTGGCCAGCAGCACGCGTTCCACCGCCGGTTCACCGGTAAAGATGCAGGTTCCGTCGACCGGCACCGCGCCGATGGGCACATTGCGCATGGTGAGCTTCAGCGCTTTGAGGCGCTCCACCACCTTGTCGAGCTCCGCGCCGCTCGGCTTGGACCACTGCACTTCGACCCAGCCGGGGAATGTCGCGCTGGCGGCAAAGTGCTTCTCGACCTCGGCAAAATCGGTGACGCCGCGCGTGATGTTGGCCTCGCGCCGTTCCTGCGCCTCGGTGAAGAGCGCTGCCTGCATATCGGCCAAGATGCCGGGGATGGTTTGGCCGGCAACTTCGCGCGTTGGCGTCTGGAAGGCGGGCTTGCCGTTGTCCGTGTTCCACAGCGCATCGCGGCGCAGCAGGCTGACGACGCCATTGTCCATGTCGCGTCCGCCCACTTCGACGATGACGGGCGCGCCCTTGCGGACCCAGTCCCAGCGCTTCTGAGCCGCCTTGCCCGGCTTGGTATCGAGCAGCACGCGGACAGGTTCGCCCAGCGCATATTGCCCGGCAAGCGCGGCGCGAAGGCCATCGCAATACTCGATCAGCGCAGCATCGCCCTCGTCCTCGCGCAGCATGGGCAGGATCACGACCTGCCACGGTGCGATGCGAGGCGGTACGCGCAATCCGTCATCATCCCCATGCGTCATGATCACGCCGCCGACCATGCGGGTGGACACGCCCCAGCTGGTGGTGTGGGCAAGCGCCTGCGCGCCCTCCTTGTCCTGATAGCGGATACCGCTCGCCTCGGCGAAATTGGTGCCGAGATAATGGCTGGTGCCGGCCTGGAGGGCCTTGCCGTCCTGCATCATCGCCTCGATCGACCATGTTTCGACCGCACCGGGAAATCGCTCGTTCTCGGGCTTCTCGCCCGCCACAACGGGCAGGCTCAGATCTTCCTCGGCAAAGGCGCGATAGACTTCGAGCATGCGCAGCGTATGCTCCTTCGCCTCGGCCTCGTCCGCGTGGGCGGTATGGCCTTCCTGCCATAGGAACTCGCTGGTGCGCAGGAACATCCGGGTGCGCATTTCCCAGCGCACGACATTGGCCCACTGGTTGAGCTTCAATGGCAGATCGCGCCAGCTCTGCACCCAGCGCGCCATGGCAT
Source organism: Qipengyuania sp. (assembly GCF_042095715.1). Lineage (GTDB taxonomy): Bacteria > Pseudomonadota > Alphaproteobacteria > Sphingomonadales > Sphingomonadaceae > Qipengyuania. The sequence goes on from NZ_JBELMO010000056.1 coordinate 10,264, forward strand.
CGCCGATGATGGTCTCGCTGGTGGGGCGAACCACCAGGGGTTCTTCCAGCTTCGCCTCGGGATCGGGGATTAGCCCGCCCTTCCCGTCCGCGATCAGGCGGTGATGGGTGACGACCGCCATTTCCTTGGCGAAGCCGTCGACATGCTCCGCCTCCCGCGCAAAATTGGCGAGAGGGATGAACAGCGGGAAATAGCAATTTTCATGACCGGTCGCCTTGATGCGGTCGTCCAGAAGGCGCTGCATCCGCTCCCAGATGCCCCAGCCCCACGGCTTGATGACCATGCAGCCGCGCACACCCGATTCCTCGGCCATGTCGGCGGCGGTGATGACCTCCTGATACCAGGCGGCGAAGTCGTCGGCGCGCTTCGTCGAAAGCGCATGGCGGATCTGGGCCACGGAAATTGTCCTGCGAACGGGGTGGGGCGATGGTGACGCCCGCTTAGGTTATTTGGAAAGCTGGTCCAGCTTCTTCTGCATTTCCGCCATCTGCTCGCGCAGGGTGGACAGATCGTCTCCTTCGGACGGCTTCGGCGCAGGCGCGCCCTTGCCGGCGGGCATGAAGGCTTCCGCCGCGGCGCGCATCATGGCGATATTCGTTTCCGCCATCTTGGCGAAGGGATTGGCCGAAAGTCCCTGCTGCCAGGCGGTGGTAAGCTCCTCGCGGTTCTTGCGGAAGCTGGCCATGCTGGCTTCGAGATAGCCGGGGATCATGGCCTGCACCGAATTGCCGTACATGCCGATAAGATCGCGCAGGAAGCTGACCGGCAGCATGTGCGCTTCGCCCGAGCTTTCCTGGTCGAGGATTATCTGCGCCAGGATCTGGTGGGTGATATCTTCGCCGCTCTTGGCGTCCAGCACCTGAAAATCGATCTCGTCGCGAACCATCTCGGCGATGTCGTCGAGCGTGATATAGCTCGATGTGCCGGTGTTGTAGAGGCGGCGGTTCGCGTATTTCTTGATGACGGTCGGCCCGCCATCGTTCGATTTTCTGGCCATTCGGAATCTCTCCCCGTTCCGCCCTGCCTTAGCACTTGCGATAGCTGCGGCGCAACACGCAGTCCTCAACCGAAACGATCGCCCAGCAATGTCAGCAATTCATATTGGGAAAGAGCGGTTTGCTGCGCAGCAACGGGAAGGTGATAGGGTAGTTCAACCCACGCCCCCTCCGACAGGTCCGGAGCGGCGGAAAGATCGATCACGATCATATCCATGGAAATGGTGCCAAGGATGGGAAGCTGCCGGTCTCCGGACTGAAACGCCGAGCCGCGCCAGGCTCGCAGGATCCCGTCGGCGTAACCCAGCGACACGATCCCTGCGCGCATCGGGCGGGGGGCGGTGAAGGTTGCATTGTACCCCACCTTGTCTCCCGCCGACAGATCCCTGACCATCATGATCTGCGCCTCCGGGAAAGCCACCTGCCGGACCACGCCCTCCAGTGCCGGCGAGGGGACACCGCCGTAGAGAGACAGGCCGGGCCGCGTCAGGTCGAAGCAATAATCCGGGCCCAGTCCAATTCCCGCGCTGTTGGCCAGGCTCGCGTAGCGGTGGGGAACTGCCGCGACGACATCGCGGAATGCGGCAAGCTGTTGCGGGTTCATCTCGCTGGCCTCGTCGGCGCAGGCCAGATGGCTCATCAACACTACGGTTTCGAGTTGCGAAACTATCGGATCGCCGATTTCGCGAAGCGCCAGCCCCAGCCGGTTGATTCCGGTATCCACCATCAGGTGGCATGGCCCTCCCCCGCTTTCCAACCAGATCGCGGCTTGTCTCAACGAGTTGATGACGGGCCTTACCCCGGTTTGGCGAGCGAACCGGGCTTCCTCCGCACTCGTTGGTCCATGGAGGACGGAAAGAGCCGGACCCTCGATATGTCGAAGGGCGCGCGGCACCTCCTGCCAATGCGCGACGAAATAATCGCGAGCACCGGCGTTGCGCAGCACCGGAAGGCAGCGGTCGATCCCGAGGCCATAGCAATCGGCCTTGATAGCGGCCCCCGCCCTGCCCGGACTGCTCATGCGGTCGAGCGCGCGCCAGTTCGCGGCCAGTGCTGTCTCATCGATACGCAGCCGCAAAATCGGCGGCGGGGGCACGGCAGTCATCGGATCACGGTAGCGAAGGAGCAACCGGCGGCGAATGGGGATTCTCGCCATCGGAAAAATCGCGCGGCGGTCCGCCGGGCAGGCCCCACCAGGCAACCAGCAGGCCGAAGGCCATAACCACCCAGCAATACCACAGGCCCGCATAGGCATTACCGGTCGACGCGACGATATAGCCTGCGATCAGAGGCAGGAACCCGCCCAGATATCCCGCGCCGATGTGATAGGGTATGGACATGGAAGAATAGCGGATGCGCGCCGGGAACATCTCGGTCAGAAGCGCCGCCACCGAGCCATAGGTCAGCGCCGACAGCAGGCCGAGCGCACAAAGCAGGGCGATAATGCCGATAAGATTGGGCAGCGGCGGGGTCTGCCTGCTGAAATCATAGCCCTGATTGCCGAGAAACTCCTCCAGAACCGAGCGCCGCTCTGCTTCCTGGACGGCTTCAGGCCACCAACTCTCCGATCCCGCAGTCAGCCGCACCGAATAGGCTTCGGCGGGAGTATTCGTGGCTGGCGTCCCCTCCCGGATCGAATAGCTGACCCCCAATGCAGTGAGATCGGACAACAGGCGGCCGCAGGCGGTGTCCTGTTCGCTTGCGATGGGGTCGTAATCGCAAGCAGCCCCTTCGACCACCACCGGCGCGGACCGGGCGCTGGAGGCCAACCCCGGATTGCTGAGCGCGCCGAGCCCCCAGAAGATCGGGAACAGGAAAATCAGCGTCGCCACCGCACCGATAATGATCGGTTTCTTGCGCCCCACCCTGTCGGACCACTTTCCAACCAGAACGTAGAAACTCATCGAGATCAGCCCGGCGATCAGCACCACCATTTCGGTTACGCCTTCGTCCATCCGCATCGCGCCTCGCAGGAAGGAGAGGCCGTAGAAGAAGGCGGTGTACCAGATCACGGTCAGCACCCCCGCCACGCCAAAGAGCGCCACGAAGATCCGGCGTTTGTTGCCGGGATATGTGAAGCTTTCGACAAAGGGGTTGCCCGCCGTCTCGCCGGCCGCCTTCATTGCCTGAAACACCGGGCTTTCGGACAGCTTCAGCCGCATCCACAAGCTGATGAGCAGCAACACGATGGAGAGCAGGAACGGGACGCGCCAGCCCCAGGCGGCAAAATCGTCAGGCGGGATCGCGGCGCGGCACAGCAGCACCACGATGATCGAAAGCACGAAGCCGCCGACCACGCTGGCCTGAATGAAGCTGGTATAGAACCCGCGCTTTTCCGGCGGGGCGTGCTCGGCGACATAGATCGCGGCTCCGCCATATTCGCCGCCCAGCGCCAGGCCCTGGATGATGCGGAACGTGATGATGATGATCGGCGCCGCGATGCCGATGGTTGCGGCCGAAGGTATCAGGCCGACGCCTGCCGTAGCGATGCCCATCAGCGTGACCGTGACCAGGAAGGTGTATTTGCGGCCCAGCCTGTCCCCCAGATAGCCGAAGAGAATGGCGCCGAGGGGACGGAAGCCGAAGCCGACCGCGAAACCTGCCCAGACCAGCAGAAGTTCCAGCGTCTCATTGCCGCTGGGGAAAAACGCACGTCCGATCAGGGCAGCCAGCGTGCCGTAGATGAAGAAATCGTACCATTCGAAGATCGTCCCCGCGCTGGACGCGGCGATGACCAGCCGGATTTCCTTCGCACTCGGTTCGCGACTTCCCTGTGTCGCGGCGGCGGTTGCCATGCCCTGCCCTCCCCTTCGTCCGGCCCGTCTCTTCAAATTCGCGGCGCGCAGGCAGGTCTAATTCGTGACCGCCGGATTGGGAAGCGCCGCAAGAGCCGCCTTCCACGGCAAGAGGATGGCATCGTGGCGCGCGGGATAGGCTCGCGCGGCCTCCAGGATCTCGATGTCCGGCCAGTCGGGGGCGCTGCCCCGGTCGGCCAGCCAGGCTTTCAGCGCCGCCAGCGCCTCCGCGATATCGTTATAGCCACGGCCCCTCACACTGCGCAAAAACAGCGCTGCTGCCGCCTGGCCGATGGCACATGCCCTTACGCGGGCCCCCACGTCGGAAACCGCGCCATCTTCATCCTGATACAGGCCGATCGCGATACGGCTGCCGCATGGCTGGGCCCCGATTTCGGCGGTGAGAGGAGCGCCGCTAGCCAGCGGAGAGTCGGCGAGTTCGACGGCCAGGGCGAGGATCTGCGGCGTGTAGAGCGTCGTCGGAACCGCGCTCATGGTGCTTCGGTATCTTGGCCCTCGCGCAGATGTCGACGGCGCTCGGCAATGATCTCCACCAGGCTGCGCGATCCTGCATCGACGAGTTCATAGCTGCGCGCCGTCACGATCCAGCTGGGACGGCCGCCGTAACCCCAGACCGTATCGTAGCCGAGCACGAGCAGGGAGAACGCCACGACCGCGACCAGCATACCCTTGAGCGCTCCGAAGCCGAAGCCGAGTACGCGGTCGATTGGCCCTAACACCGACGATCGCGCCGCGTTGCCGAGATTGTTGGCGATGACTTTCATCGCCGCATAGGGGATGAGCAAGAGGAGCGCGAAGGCGAGGATCGCGGTGGTGATGGTCGCGCCCAGATATTCCGAAAGCTGCGCCGTCAACGGCGTGTGGATGAAGCGGATCGCAAGCGCGGCGAAAATCCACGCGGCAAGTGAGACGACCTCCTGCACGAAACCGCGCATGAATCCGCCCACGGCAGCTATGCCGACGATGCCCAGTACGATGAAATCGAAACCCGTCATGACCCGACGACCATCTATGGCGTGGCCATCACCCGGTCAACGAGCTTAGACAGTTGATCGATGCGATTATGCGTCAGGTCCGAACCGGTTGCGCCTTCCATCGCTGGCCCATAGGCAGAACCGAAGCCCAGTTTCGCCGCCTCGCGCAAGCGGATCGCACCGTGCGCGACCGGGCGGACCTCTCCCGCCAGGCTCACCTCTCCCAGCCAGACGCTGCGATGGGGTAGCGCGCGGTCGGCAAGGGCGCTGACCAGAGCGGCTGCGACCGCGAGGTCCGCGGCCGGGTCCGAAAGCCGGTATCCCCCCGCGACGTTCAGATAGACCTCGGCCGAACTGAAGTTGAGACCGCAGCGCGCCTCCAGCACAGCCAGCAGCATGGCCAGCCGACCCCCGTCCCAGCCAACCACCGCCCGGCGCGGGGTGGCGCCCGACTGAAGGCGCACGATCAGAGCCTGGATTTCGACCAGCATGGGCCGCGTGCCTTCCATCGCCGGGAATACGGCGCTGCCGGCAAGCGGTTCGTCCCTGCCCGAAAGGAACAGCGCGCTGGGGTTGGCGACCTCCTCCAGCCCCGCGCCCGCCATGGCGAAAACGCCGATTTCGTCCACGGCGCCGAAGCGGTTCTTGATCGCGCGCAGGATGCGGTACTGGTGGCTGCGTTCGCCTTCGAAGCTCATCACCACGTCGACCATGTGTTCCAGCACGCGGGGGCCGGCGATGGAGCCGTCCTTGGTGACATGCCCCACCAGCACCAGCGCCGCCCCGCTTTCCTTGGCGAAACGAATCAGCTCGAACGCGCAACCGCGCACCTGGCTGACCGTGCCCGGAGCTCCTTCGATGGTGTCCGAATACATCGTCTGGATCGAATCGATCACCAGCAGGGCCGGCGGCTCCATCGCGCCGAGACTGGTGAGAATATCGCGGACATTCGTCGCCGACGCGAGCTGCACGGGAGCATCGCCAAGGCCAAGCCTGGAAGCCCGCAGGCGCACCTGTGCCGCCGCTTCCTCTCCGCTCACATAGACCGTGGTCGCACCCGTCCTTGCAATGGCGGCGCCGGCCTGAAGCAACAGCGTGGATTTGCCGATTCCCGGATCGCCGCCCATCAGCACCGCCGAACCGGGCACCAGCCCCCCGCCGAGCGCGCGGTCGAATTCCGCAAGCCCGGTGGGACGGCGCTTGGGCAATTCACCAGGCGCATTCAATCCTGCGAATTCCACCCGCCTGCCACCGCTCGACAGATCGTGCTTTTGGGAGAACACGGTGGCGGGCACATCTTCAACCAGAGTGTTCCATTCCGCACAGTCGGCACACTGCCCCTGCCAGCGGTGGGAGATCGAGCCGCAGGCCTGGCAGACATATTTGCGTTTCGGCTTCGCCATTCTCAGCCCTTCGTCGGATGCCTGTCGAACTGCTTGGCCCCATCGCAGATCGGCAGCCAATCGGGCTTCTCGGCCACAAACTCGTAGAAGCGCACACTCATGTCGAGAGGGTCGTCAAAGCAATTGGCCGGGATCGGAAAACTTTCGCTCTCACCACCCATTTCGCCAAGCGCCGTGCCACACCGAGCGCAGAAGCTGCGAGTGTAGCTGTAGCCCTCTTCCGGTCGGTAGAAAGCGATATCAGCGGCACCGGAATCGAGCGTAAAGTCTTCTCGTTCCACAAAGATGAACGTCGCGGCGCCCACCTTGCGACAGCGCGAGCAATGACAGGTGGCCATCATCGCGGGCTGCCTTGCGACATGGAAGCGAACCGAGCCGCAGCAACAACTACCCTTTAACACCCGGCGTCTCCAATTTGCCCATTACCAAAAGGAACATTAAAAGAACATTTCGATAAAGCAAGCCAGATCCCCCACTGGCCATTGCAGGCGCAAACTGGCACAAGCGCTGCATGCGGCAGAAGGAATTGCGGATCGCACTCGTCTGCTACGGCGGTGTCAGCCTGGCGGTCTATATGCACGGGGTCACCAAGGAGCTGTGGCATCTCGCCCGCGCGAGCCGCGCGTTCCACGGCGGCGGAGGGGCGGAAACCGGGGCCGAAGCCGTTTATCGCGAACTTCTGGAAAAGCTGCGCGACGAGCATGACCTCAAGCTTCGCGTGCTGCCCGACATTCTGAGCGGGGCGAGCGCAGGCGGGATCAATGCGGTGTTTCTGGCGCAGGCCATCCATTCAGGCCAATCGCTCGAGCCGTTGACGGATCTCTGGCTGTCGAATGCGGATGTCGACAAGCTGACTGCGGAAGATGCCAGGCCGGTCTGGCGGTTCGCGAAATTCTGGGCCCAGCCCTTCGCGAGCTGGTTGCTCAACCGCCCCGGCAATGCAGTGAGCGAGACCGTGGCCCCCGAGACGCGCGCGGAAGTACGCGCCAAGGTCAGCCGCTTCATGCGCGGTCGCTGGTTTGCCCCGCCCTTCTCGGGCCTGGGCTTCGCGGGTCTGCTCGAGAATGCCTTCGCGGCGATGGCGGATGCACCCGCGGAGCCTCCGCTGCTCCCTCCCGGTCATCCGCTGGATCTGTTCGTCACGGCGACCGATTTTCGCGGCTATCTCTCCCTGCTGAGGCTGCACAGTCCGCCGGTGGCCGAAGAGAGCGAACATCGCGTTCCGATCAGTTTTTCCAGCAAGACACCCGCCGTCAGCGGACTGGATATTGCCGATCCGCTCTCCCTGGTCCTGGCGGCGCGCGCCACGGCAAGTTTTCCCGGCGCCTTTCCCCCCGCGACCCTGGCGGAGATGGAAGCGCTGGCGAAGCGCACGGGGCGCGAGTGGATCGGTCGCGACGCCTTCATCGCACGGGTTCTGCCGATGCAGCGAGCACAGGACCGGCTTGATGCGCTGGCACTCATCGATGGATCGGTGCTGGTCAACAAACCATTCGAAGGCGCGATTGCCGCCCTGCAAGGCCGCCCGGCGCAGCGCGAGGTCGACCGCAGGTTCGTGTATATCGATCCGAGACCGCACCGCTTCGAGGATTCTCGGGAAGACGCGAGACCGGTAGGTTTCTTCGCCGCGATCTTCGGCTCCCTTTCCACCATCCCCCGCGAACAGCCCATCCGCGATAATCTCGAGCAACTGGACGCGCAGAGCCGGGAAGCGATGCGCCTTCAGCGGCTGCTCGCGACGCTTCGTCCGGAAGTGGATGCAGCTGTCGACAGGCTGTTCGGTCGCACTCTTTTCCTCGATCGCCCCACGCCCCGGCGCCTCCGCACCTGGCGCTCCCGGGCGCAGCAGGCGGCGGCCTTGCAGGCAGGCTATGCCTTCGAAGCCTATTCCCAGGCCAAGATGGCGGGCATTCTGGCCCGTCTCGCCAAGCTATTGTGCGAGGCGGGTACCGGGCTCGGCCCCAGCGACCGAGGGATCGTGGAGGGGGCATTGCGCGAGGAGCTGAGCCGCCGCGGTCTGGATGCGCTGGGGCTCGGCGGTGGCAAGGGTCTCAAAGCCGACGCGATTGCATTTCTGCGAGCGCATGACATCGCCTTTCGCATCAGACGGCTCCGCTTGCTCGCGCGCCGACTGGCGAGGGATTGGGAACGCGACCCCGACATTCCCGACGATGCGCTGGAGAAGGCTCGCGACGCGATCTACGAAATTCTGTCGCTCTATTTCGAGCGCGAGGACGTGGGTGCGCTGGGGCCCGAATTCGCCGGCGTGGCCAAGGACGCGGTCAGCGATCCGGGAACGGCGCTGGACCTGCTGGGGGAAAGGCGCCTGCTACCCGAAGTGGACGATATGGCCGAAGTGATGTTGGCCAATGCGCTGGAGACCATGCCCGCCAATCTCAAGCGGCGCATGCTGCTCACATATCTGGGTTTTCCGTTTTACGACACGGCCACCCTGGTACTGACGCACAACGAAAGCCTGACAGAATTCGACCCGGTCAAGGTCGATCGCATCAGTCCCGAAGACGCGCGCAGCATCCGCGAGGGCGGCACCGCAGCCACCTTGCGCGGAACCGAATTCTACAATTTCGGCGCATTCTTCAGTCGCGCCTATCGCGAAAACGACTACCTATGGGGCCGATTGCACGGGGCGGAGCGGATGGTCGATCTCGTACTGTCGACGTCTGACGTGCAGAACAAGTCGGACGAGGCCCGCAGGATCAAGCGAAAACTCTTTCTCGCCATTCTGGATGACGAAGCAGGCTCCGGCCACCTCGGAAATCGGCTGATCGACCGCATCCGCACAGAAGTGCTGGAATCGAAGTCGCTTAACTGACGGGAACGCGGGGGGGTGAGAGCCGGATGCTACTCCGAAACTGTCCTGCCTGATAGCTTGCCGACTAGCGCCTTGGCGGCTGCGGTCGCATCTTCCCACGTATCGGCGAAATTCTCCTCGCCGCCGTGATAGGGGTCGGCGATGCTGGCACCTTCTCGGCCCGGGACGACATCCATCAAAAGCGCAATCGAGGCTGTCGCATCGGCAGGTGCCCTGTCCTTGATGTCGGCAAGGTTCTGCGCGTCCATCGCGAAGATATGCGTGAACCGGCGGTAATCGTCTTGAGTAAGCTGTCTGGCGCGCTGGTCGGAAATATCCACGCCCGCTTCCATCGCGACAGCTTGGGAGCGTTCGTCCGGCAGCGAGCCGACGTGCCAGTCACCCGTCCCCGCGGAGTCGATTTCGATATCAAGTCCGGCCTTGCGCGCTTCCCGGCGAAAGGCAGCCTCCGCCAGCGGCGAGCGGCAGATATTGCCCAGGCAGACGAACAATACGGCAGGTCGCCCGTTGTTGCTCACGCCCCGAACGCACCCTTGAGCTTGTCGAAGAAGCCGAGACTTTCCGGACATTCCTCGCCGGTTTCCAGCTCGCGAAACTGTTCCAGCAGCGTGCGCTGTTCCTTGCTCAGCCGCGTCGGCGTTTCCACCGCGATCTCCACCACCAGATCGCCGCGACCCCTGCCCTGCAATACCGGCATCCCGGCCCCACGCTGACGGAGCTGTTTGCCAGACTGGAGCCCAACCGGGATGGAGAGCGAAATCGCCTCACCGTCGATACCAGGGAGCTCGATCGTGCCGCCCAATGCAGCCGTAGTGAAGGTGATCGGCACGCGGGTGGCCAAGGTGGTGCCTTCGCGCTGGAAGATCGAATGGGGCTTCACATGGACGAAGATGTAGAGATCGCCCGGCGGCGCCCCGCGTGGACCAGCCTCGCCCTTGCCCGAAAGCCGGATACGTGTGCCGCTGTCGACACCGGGCGGCACATCCACCGCCAAAGTCTGCGGCGCATCGACCCGCCCCTCTCCGCGACAGTCGCGGCACGGGCTTTCGATCACCTCGCCCCGCCCATGACAATTGGGGCAGGCGCGCTCGACCACGAAAAAGCCCTGCTTGGCGCGGACCTTGCCGTATCCCGAGCACAGGTTGCAGCGGCGGGTGCCGGTGCCCGGCGTGGCGCCGGAGCCATGGCAGGTTTCGCAGGTCTGGCTTATCTCGACTTCGATCTCGGTCGATTTGCCGTGGAAGGCCTCTTCGAGAGTGACCTCCATGTCATAGCGCAGGTCGGCGCCGCGGCGCGACTGCGCCTGGCCGGCCGCGCCTCCGAAGGCAGAGCCGAAGATGGTTTCGAAGATATCGCCGATATCGCCGAAATCCTGAGGACCATGGCCTCCCCCGCCCATGCCCTGCTGGAAGGCGGCGTGGCCGAAGCGGTCGTATGCAGCGCGCTTCTGCGGGTCCTTGAGACATTCGTAGGCGGCGGACACCGCCTTGAACTTGTCCTCGTTTTCCTTGCACCCCGCATTGCGATCGGGGTGATACTTCATGGCGAGCTTGCGATAGGCCGACTTGATCGTCGCCCCATCGGCGTCTCGGGAAACGCCCAGCGTTTCGTAAAAATCTATTTCTGTAGCAGGCATAGTTGATCCCCTACCCGCCGCCGCTCCCGAGGGACACCGGCGGCGGGGGGTTTATCATCTGGCGTCTCAGCCCTTGGCGTCTTCGTCGACTTCCGAGAATTCGGCGTCGACCACGTCTTCTTCCGAACCACCTTCGGACCCGGCGGCTGCGCCGTCCTGCGGAGCGGCGGAAGCGTTGGCCTGTTCCTGTTCGTAGATCGACTGGCCCATCTTCATCGCCGACTGGGTCAGGTCCTGAGCCGCCGAATTGATCGCTTCTGCATCGTCGCCTTCGAGCGCGGTCTTGACCGCCGCGATCTTGGTCTCGACTTCGCTCTTGAGAGCGGAGTCGATCTTGTCGCCATGCTCTTCAAGCTGCTTTTCGGTCGCGTGGACGAGACTGTCTGCCTGGTTGCGGGCTTCGGCGCTTTCGCGGCGCTTCTTGTCCTCTTCGGCGAACTTCTCGGCATCCTTGACCATCTGGTCGATGTCGCTCTCGTTGAGACCGCCCGAGGCCTGGATGCGGATCTGCTGCTCCTTGCCGGTGCCCTTGTCCTTCGCGCTGACGTTCACGATGCCGTTGGCGTCGATGTCGAAGGTGACCTCGATCTGGGGCACGCCGCGCGGGGCGGCAGGGATGCCGACCAGATCGAACTGGCCGAGCATCTTGTTGTCGGCCGCCATTTCGCGCTCGCCCTGGAAAACCCGGATGGTCACCGCGTTCTGATTGTCTTCCGCGGTGGAATAGGTCTGGGTCTTCTTGGTCGGGATCGTCGTATTGCGGTCGATCATGCGCGTGAACACGCCGCCCAGCGTCTCGATACCCAGCGACAGCGGGGTCACGTCGAGCAGCAGCACGTCCTTCACGTCGCCCTGAAGAACACCGGCCTGAATGGCGGCGCCCATGGCCACGACTTCATCGGGGTTCACACCCGTGTGGGGCTTCTTGCCGAAGAATTCTTCGACCACTTCGCGCACCTTGGGCATGCGGGTCATGCCGCCGACCAGGACCACTTCGTCGATACCGCCCTTGTCGAGCCCGGCATCGGCCAGCGCCTTCTTGCACGGTTCCAGCGTACGCTTGATAAGATCGCCCACCAGCTGTTCCAGCTTGGAGCGGGTCAGCGTTTCTACCAGATGCAGCGGGGTGGTGCTGCCACCTTCCATGCGCGCAGTGATGAAGGGCAGGTTGATTTCGGTCTGGGCCGAAGACGAAAGCTCGATCTTGGCCTTCTCGGCAGCTTCCTTCAGACGCTGAAGAGCGAGCTTGTCGGTCTTCAGGTCCATGTTTTCCTTCTTCTTGAACTCGTCCGCGAGATATTCGACGATCGCGGTGTCGAAGTCCTCGCCGCCCAGGAAGGTGTCGCCGTTGGTCGACTTCACTTCGAAGACGCCGTCGCCGATCTCCAGGACCGAGATGTCGAAGGTGCCGCCGCCAAGGTCGTATACGGCGATGGTCTTGCCGTCTTCCTTGTCGAGGCCATAGGCCAGCGCCGCAGCCGTCGGCTCGTTGATGATACGCAGCACTTCGAGACCCGCGATCTGGCCGGCGTCCTTGGTCGCCTGGCGCTGCGCGTCGTTGAAGTAGGCAGGAACGGTGATGAC
>NZ_JBELMO010000057.1:0-21661 GCF_042095715.1 Qipengyuania sp.
GGTCATCGCCATAACCTTCGTCCTGTGGATGGCACAGCCGCTCATCGTGCCGCTGGTGCCCGAGGGCGCGCTGACCGACGGCACCATCGCGGTGGCGGCAGGGCTGACCCTGTTCCTTCTGCCCGACGGGACGGGGCGGCCGATGCTCACCTGGCCGGAGGCGGACCGGGCGCCGTGGGGCGTCATCATGATGTTCGGCGGCGGGCTGGCGCTGGCTGCGGGGATGAGCACGAGCGGGCTTGCGGACTGGCTGGGGCAGGTCCTCCTCCCGCTGGGATCGCTGCCCCTCATTGCCCTCGCGCTGATGGTGACTGCGCTGGTCATTCTGATTACGGAATTCGCCAGCAATGTCGCCGCCGCCAGTGCGATCGTGCCGGTGGTTGCCAGCCTGTCCGTCGCTCTCGATGTCGATCCCATGCTGCTGGCCATGCCCGCCGCCATTGCCGCGACCTGGGGCTTCATGCTGCCCGCCGGCACTGGCCCCAATGCCATCGCCTGGTCCAGCGACCGGATCACCATCGGCCGCATGGTCCGCGCCGGTCTGGTTCTGGACCTGGCCGGGGCTTTCCTCATCGTCGGGCTGGTGTGGACGATCCGCTCCTTCGCCTAGTTGCAACAACGCCGCGCTATGGCTAGTCGCGGCGCTGTCATCGGCACCGGCGGAGAAGCGTTCCTGCGGAGGTTAGGAGCGGGCGTCGCGGTTGCCGCCATTTGCCCCCGCCTTCCTGGGGGCGCGACATCTCAGGAAGGAGGCCTACCATGGCCAACCACGACATCGATCCCACCAGCCCGCGCAAGGCGGACCGCCCGGAAGTCACCAAGATCGCCGGTCGCGAACTGAAGCCCGCTACGCTGATGATGGGGCATGGCTATGACCCTGTCCTGTCCGAAGGCAGCCTGAAGCCGCCGATCTTTCTGACCAGCACCTTCGCCTTCCCCAGCGCCGCCGATGGCAAGCGCCATTTCGAAGGCATCACAGGCAAGCGCCCCGGCGGCGCCGACGGCCTCGTCTATTCGCGCTTCAACGCGCCCAATCAGGAAATCCTGGAAGATCGCCTGGCGGTCTGGGACGGCGCGGAGGATGCGCTCAGCTTTTCCAGCGGGATGACCGCGATCTGCGTGCTGATGCTGGCCTATGCGTCGCAGGGTGACGTCATCGTCCATTCCGGCCCGCTTTACGCGGCAAGCGAGGGTTTCGTCGCAAAGGTGCTGGCCAAGTTCGGCGTGACCTATGTCGATTTTCCCGCCGGTGCCAAGCGCGATCAGCTGGATGCCGTGCTGGAAAAGGCAAAGGCGCAGGCCGCCAGCCAGGGTGGCAAGGTCTGCATGATCTATCTGGAAAGCCCCGGCAACCCGACCAACGCGCTCGTCGATATCGAGGCGGTGAAGGAGGCGCGCGACGCCGCTCTCGACTGGTCTTGCCCGATCGCGATCGACAACACCTTCCTTGGTCCCTTGTGGCAGCGCCCGCTGGATCACGGCGCGGACATCGTGGTCTATTCGCTGACCAAATATGTCGGCGGCCATTCGGACCTCGTCGCCGGCAGCATCGCGGGCGCCAGGAAATGGATGGACCCGGTGCGCAGCCTGCGCAACACCATGGGCGGCATCGCGGACCCCAATACTGCCTGGATGCTGCTGCGGTCGTTGGAAACCGTGGAGTTGCGCATGAGCCGCGCGGGTGAAAATGCCGCCAAGGTCTGCGAGTACCTGGCCGCACACCCGAAGGTCGATGGACTTGGCTATCTGGGCATGATTAAGGATGATCGGCAGAAGGACATCTACGCCCGACATTGCCTGGGCGCAGGCAGCACGTTTTCCCTCCTTCTTAAGGGCGGCGAGGCGGAATGCTTTCGCTTCCTGGATGCGCTCAAGATCGCGAAGCTTGCCGTGAGCCTCGGCGGTACGGAAACCCTGGCGAGCCATCCCGCATCCATGACGCATCTGTCCGTTGCCGAAGGCCGCCGGGCGGAACTGGGCATCGGGGACAATCTGGTTCGCATCAGCATCGGTATCGAAGATGCCGACGATCTGATTGCCGATTTCGAACAGGCGCTGGAGCAGGTCTGAGCCGGATCGCCTATCTGGCCTGCGTGGGCACGCTACCGGGATCGCCCCTGCGGCGCGGAGATGCCTTCGAGCATGACATCTCCGTTGCCGCGCTGCGCCCCGCATTCGATGCTGCCGGGCTGGAACTGGTGGAGATAGACTGGCGCGCACCCATGGAAGATTTCGCGGGATGCGCCGCCGCGCTTATCGGGACACCATGGGATTATCACGATCACGAGAGTGCGTTTCTGGACCGGTTGAAAGCACTTGATGCCGCAGGCATTCGCGTTTTCAACGATTGGGAAATCGTGGTCTGGAACTCGGACAAGCGATATCTAGATGATCTTGCGGAGGCCGGCGTCCCTACCATCCCCACGCTCTGGCATCCCGACCCCGATCGCGCCGCGATCAGTGAAGCGCTGGACCACTTTTCCGCCAAAAGCGTAGTCGTGAAAAGGCAGGTCGGCGCCGGGGCAGAGGGGCAGCATCGCTTCACCCGGGACAGCCTGCCCGCAGCGGACTGGCGGATGGGCCACGCCGCCATGATCCAGCCCTTCCTTCCCGTGATCGAGCAGGAAGGCGAACTCACTTTCGTCTTCATCGATGGCCGATTCAGCCACGGCGTCCGCAAGACGGCGGCCGAGGGGGAGTATCGCATCCAGTCGATCTATGGCGGCGCTGAAGTCAACTTCGAGCCAAGCGCGAGCGAACTGGCGCAGGCCGAAGCGGTGATGGCCGCCCTTCCCTTCGCAGCGCCGCTTTATGCCCGCATCGACATGATCAGGCTCGAGGGAGAAACCCTGGCGGTGATGGAGGCGGAGATGATCGAACCCTATCTGTACCCGGAACAAGGGCCTGAATTGGGCGAGAGACTGGCGTCTGCGGTCGCTGCTCGGCTTGCCAACGCCTAACTTTCCTCGTCGTCCTGCCCGGCCACGGCCATCTCATCTCGCGCCATTTCGTAGCGGACGCGGGTCATGCATTCCGTGGCTCCCGTACCGGCCTCCTTCTTGGCGCGTTCGAGCATGGCCTTCGCCGCATTACCGAAGTCCTGTGTGGGTTGGGCGTCCAGGATCTGCACGTTCCCGATGGCGCCCCATGGCGCGACATCGTATTTCAGGATGGCCCACCCTTCTATCGACCGCTTGCGATAGAGATCGGGATAGACGAGGCGCGGCCCTTGCGCCCAGTCGAGCGCCTCGCACTGGTCTTCCCGGCCTGCATCCGGCTTATCGGGCATGACCGGCGCCGGCAGCTCGCCCGCGTTTCGCGAAAACGGATAGCTGCAACCGCTGCGCGCTTCGCCTGCATTGTACCGGCTTTTGGAGATTGCCGTGACGGACGCCTGACCCAGTTCCGCATTGCCCGTGCTTGCCAGAATATGCGCATTCCGCGTTTCGCCCGAGGCTGTCACATCGAAACCGACGAGCGCCCAGTCGCTCACACCCGGAGTGGCGGCGATGCTCTGAAAGTCCGGCAAGACCTGGACCAGGGGTTGCGTCTTGCGACGGCATTCGTCGCCCGCGCGCAGCCTGTCGAAGCCCGGTCTGGGAAGGCGCGGTTTCTGCTGGGTAATGACATAGGAAGCGAGTTCGGGAATGGGCACATCGTCGAAGCTGTCGAGCTTGGGAGTGTAAACGATCGTGCAGTTCTGCCGCGCCGGCCCCGGTGCGAAGCGACTGGCCGCCAAGGCAGGTGAAATCTGGTTGGCGCGGTAGCCAGGCACGGGGTCATCCTGGCGGATCGAGAGCGGTCTACCGCTTTCATCCACGGCGAATTGCATTGTTACCGGGCGAGGCGTCGCGACACCTACCCATACGATTTCATTGTAAGGCCGTCTTACTGTCACCGAGACCTCCGTAGCGCCATCGCAGCGCGCGTCCCCGGGATGCCAAGTTACGAACTGCTGCTGTACCACGGTGGTGGCCGGCCGATGGATCGGCACGGTGACGATCGGGGGCGGGGTTTGCGGCGATGCCGGAGCAAGAGCGGCGGACGCGATCAATCCCAACATGCTCGTCACCCCTCAGTCGCGCTTTATCGAACCTTGTACTAGCCCCGCCACTCGCGCCGTTCCTCGGCCTGCTTCAGCACTTCATAGGCCAGCGAGAAAGCCTGAAAAGCCTTGGCAGCGTCTTCGTCACCCGGCTTCACATCGGGGTGAACTTCCTTGGCCTTTTCGCGCCAGGCCTTCTTGATCATCGCGAAATCGGCATCCGCTTCCAGGCCCAGCACGTCTAGTGCGCGCATTTCGTCGGCACTGCGGCTGCCGTCCCCGCTACCTGCCCAGCCATAATGCTGCGCCTCCGCGTAACCGGCATTCTCGCTCTGCTCGGCCTTGGTGCGCGCGGCTTTCTCTGCCTTGTCCAGGCCTTCGAAATAATCCCACTTCTGATTGTATTCGGCGGCGTGCTTCTGGCAGAACATCCAGCGCTCGGGACTGTTGGGGGCCTTGGGCGCGGGGCACTCGCCGGGTTCGTCGCATCCATGGCGATCGCACAGGCGCACGGTGGTGGCTTCGCGGCCACCTTCGTAGCCGCGCCACCGGGGAAAGCCCCAGTCCACGGATCGTCTGGGCTTAGCCATAAGTCGTTGGTCGATTGAACATGGCTATCAGTCTAGGTGCGCTGGCGCTGGGTGCAAGGCCATGCAATCGGTTTCGAAGAGAAATGTTGCATCGCAACCTGATGTTCACATGTTCGGATCCAAAGGGATCATCATGAGCAAGCCCCTGTCCATTGCCGCAACCCTTAGCGTCCTTGCCACGGCGGCAATGGCTCTGGCGATGATGACCGCGGAACCCGCGGGCGGCCGCGACAAGCGCGGCCCTGCTGCCCACGGGTCCCTGATCGAAGTGCTTGTTCGCGCTTAGTTGCCGATCACGACAGTAGCGGCACGGCGGTTCTGCGCCCAGGCCTGTTCGTCCGAACCCAGCGCCATGGGCCGTTCCTTGCCATAGCTGACCACGCGAATCCGGCTGGACGGGATGCCCAGGCTGACCAGGTAGTTCTTGGCAGCGTTCGCACGGCGTTCGCCCAGCGCAAGGTTGTACTCACGGGTGCCGCGCTCGTCGGCATGGCCTTCGACGGTGAAATTGACGTTGGGATATTGCGAGAAATAGCGCGCCTGCGTCTGGAGCTTCGCCGAATCCTCGCTGTCGATGTCGTATTTGTCGGTATCGAAATAGACGATGGTATTCATGGCGCCCACCGCATCGGTGAAATGCGCCTGCGAACCGACGATAGGCCCGGTCTGCGTGGGGGTAACGGGGGACTGGGTTGCTTCCGGCTGCGGCGCGGGGGGAAGCTGTTCGGGCGCCTTCTTCGAACAGGCGGCAAGGGCCGCCGTGCCGACGAGAAGGGCGGCGGTGGTACGAATTTTCATCGGCAAAACCTCCTGGTTATCGTGTCGTTGTTGGCGCGGCAGTTGCCCACACCCCTCTTGTTCATACCCATTCAGGGCAGAATCGGTCCCCACGCCGGGTCGGATGCTCCCACTGGCGTATCGAGCTGGCGCAGGTTCTTGCCGGTCAGATCGACCTGCCAGAGCTGCGCCTTGCCCGATGTGCCACGCTCGGTCCGGAAGAACTGGATGATGCGGCCGTTGGGCGCCCAGGTGGGTGCCTCGTCCTGCCAGCCGCGCGTCAGAACGCGCACGTTCTGGCCGTTGGGGCTCATCACCGAAACGTTGAAGGTGCTGGCGTTGGTAAAGGCGATCTGGTCGCCGCGCGGGCTCCATTCGGGCGTGGCACAGCGGCCCGAGAAGCTGATGCGGCGCTGGTTCGATCCATCCGCGTTCATGACGTAGCATTGCTGCGCGCCGGAGCGGTCGCTTTCGAAAACGATGCGGCTGCCGTCCGGGCTGTACGAACCACCAACATCGATCCCCGGGCCGTCGGTCAGCCGGGTGCTTTGCCCGCCGCTGGACGATACGCGATAGATGTCGGTGTTGCCGTTGACGGCCATGGAATAGAGGATCCAGCGCCCGTCCGGGCTCCAGCGCGGAGCGAAGGTCGGGTTGCTGCTCTGTGCGACCAGCGTCTGCTTGCCGGTGCCGATGTCGTAGACATAGATACGCGGATTGCCGTCCACATAGCTGAGATAGCTGAGCTTCTTGTAGTCCGGCGAGTAGCGCGGCGTCAGCGCGGTGGCGCGCCCGCTGGTGATGAAACGGTGGTTCGCGCCATCGGAGTCCATGATCGCAAGGCGTTTGATGCGCTTATCCTTGGGACCGGTCTCCGCGATATAGGCGATGCGACTGTCGAAAAACGGACTTTCGCCGGTGAGGCGCGAATAGACCAGATCGGCGCATTTGTGTGCCGCGCGTCGCCATTCGCGAGGGGAGACGATCCAGCCCTGTCGCGCCAGCGGGCTCTGGAGCTGTACGTCGTAAACATAGCAGCCGACCGCCAGTCGCCCGTCGGCCTGTGCCCGGACATAGCCCTGAACCAGCATTTCCGCGCCCCGATTGCCCCAGGTCGGATATGTCGGCGCCGTAATGTCGGCATAGCTCGGCTTCGGCAAAGCATCCGGACCGGTCGGCTTGAACAAGCCGTTGTTGCGCAGGTCGCCGGTGATCACCTTGGCCAGTTCCACGCCGAGCGCCGCCGTGCCGGACGTGCTGGCAGGGGTCGGCGCATCGCGGTCCGTTGCGAAAGCGGGAATCGCGATGCTGAGGTCTTCCAGATTGCCTTCATAAGAAACCGTGACTGAGAGGCCTTCATCGCCGCTTTCTGTGGCCTCAACCGCCCCTTCCTGGGGGAGCCTTTCCCCCAAATCGCTATTGGGACTTGAGGTTTGGGCCACCGCCGGCAAGGCTAGCATGGCCAAGGCGAGTGCGATGGTTTTCGTCATTGCGAGAGCCTCCAATCAAGCGCGGCTGTCACTGTTTTCCAGCCGTCGTAATACTGTTCAGGTAGGTCGAAGGGTGCGGCTAGCTGCACCGCACGTACCGCCAATTCGCCGTGACGCCCGGCCTGCGCCCGATTTGCATCGGTAACACCGCTTTGTCCGACCACTTCGGGCCTCCCGACAAGACTCCCGTCGCGGTTTAGGCGGAAGCGGACCTTAGTGATGAGTTGGTCGGCATCTGCGCCGCTAGGCGGTTGCCAATGCGGCTTAAGCTGCCTCGCAATAGCTTGCCCGATCGCCGCCTTTTCTGACGACCCCAAAGCAGCTGCCGGAGCGCGTGTTTCGCTGGTCGAAGCGCTGTCGCCCATGCCTGCGAGGAAGTTGTCGCCGAGGCGCGTTCCGCCGCTCTTGGGCGCGGGTTTGGGCTGCGCGGTGCTTGTGCTCTTCTGCGCCGGCTTGGGCGCTGTCCTGCTGGGTGCATCGGGCCGGCGGCGCGGACTGGTATCGGCTGGCTTGGGTCTGGCGGGCGTGGTCACGGGGCGCTCGATGCGCGGTTGCGGCGCGGGCTGAGGCTGCGGTTCGGCCACCGTTTCGGCAGGCTCTGCCGCTGGCTCGGGCGTATCGGCGATGGTCGGTGCGATAGCCGCGCGGCTTTCCGGAACGGGTTCGGGCGCCGTCGCTTCCAGGCCGACTTCGCTCGCCAGATTGACCGTCATGCGCTGGGTTGGAGACATGTCGACCCGGCTGGTCGGCTGATACAGGAAGGCACCCAGCAGCGCGACATGCAGCGCTGCGGCGATGCCGAGCCCGATGCGTTCTTCGCGTCTCAAGGTCCTTCCCATGGCCATCGGCTATGGAGCCGCCGATGAACCAATGGTGACCAGGGAAATGCGGTTGAGCCCGGCGCGGTTCAGTTCGCCCATGACGGCCATGACGCGGCCATAATCGAGCGACCTGTCCGCTCTCAGCGTGATGTCCGGACCGGTTCCGGTACGAGGCAGATCCGCGAGCGCATCGGGAAGCCCCCCGACCCGCACCTGGACATCGTCGATATAGACATAGCCCTGTTCATCGATGCTGATCGTCACCGCCTGAGCCGGGGAATCGATGGGGTTGGCGCGGCTGTCGGGCAGATCGATGGGCACGGCCGCGGTCAGAAGCGGCGCGGTGACCATGAAGATGATCAGCAGCACCAGCATCACGTCGACAAACGGCGTCACATTGATCTCTGCCATCGGAGTGCGCCGGGAAGATCCGCGGCGCGAACGCGTGGCAAGGCCCATCGCCATCGGCTCAGGCCTCCAGCTGCCGGCTGAAGCTGGCGTGCAGCCGATCGGCGAAGCGCTGGAGCCGGCTTTCATAGCGGTTCACGGAATGGCTGAAGCGGTTGTACGCGATCACCGCCGGAATGGCCGCGAACAGGCCGATCGCGGTGGCGAACAGCGCCTCCGAGATTCCGGGAGCCACCACCGCAAGGCTGCTGCTTTCCTGCTGCCCGATCTGGAAGAAGCTGTTCATGATACCCCACACGGTACCAAACAGACCGACAAAGGGCGCCACCGAGCCGACTGTGGCAAGGAAATTGAGCCTTTCCGCCAGTTCGTCAGCTTCGGCCGCGACCTGGCTGCTCATGGCGCCTGCCAGTCGCTGACGGGTGCCCTCGCGATCCGTAACGCCCGCCTTCGTCGATTGCCGCCACTCGGCGACACCGGCGCGCGCCACCCGGCCAGGGGGCAGCTCGCCATTGCCGCGCTGGCGGGCGAAGGCGTCGAAATCCTCCGCGTCCCAGAATTCCTTTTCGTATTGCGCGGTGCGCCGGCCCAAGCTGCCCATTCGCAGGGAGAAGGAAACGATGATGGTCCACACCCAGACGCTGGCCAGCAGCAACCCGATCATCACCAGCTTCACGACGATATCGGCGTCCATGAAAAGGGTTACGGGATCGAGCCGGGACGGCGCGGCCACTGCGGCGGCAAGAAGGTCGATTGTCATCAGGCTGGGGTCTCTTCCATGAAGGTAGCGAAGGCGGCGCGCCATGGTTCCGGCTGGCGGCGCGGGCGCCCGTCCGGCGCGACGAAGCCGACGCGCAATTCCGCCTCCGCCAGCAGTTCATCGCCGCGCAGGGCCCGCTGCTTCATCCGGCAACTGGCCGCGCGCATTTCGGTGCAGCGGGTTTCGATCAGGACATCGTCGTCAAGCTTGGCGGGCCGCAGATATTTTAGCGTCAGCTCGCTGACCGCGTAGGCCCCCTCCCCGTCCTCGATCGCGGCGCGCTGGTCGATGTCCAGCCGGCGCAGAAGATCGCTACGGGCCCTCTCGAACCAGCGCAGGTAATTGGCGTGATAGACGATGCCGGACAGGTCCGTATCCTCGTAATAGACGCGCACGGCGTAGAGATGGCGGGGACCATCTAACACTCCATCGGGCAAGTTGGGGACGGTCGCCATGGCGCGCGCCTTTAGCGGAGGGCGGATTCGGCTGGCAAGCTATCGATGGTTATGGCGTGGCGAAGGGCGGGCGAGCGGATCCGCCGAGTAGACGGCTGTATAAGAAAACTTTGGCGCGTCGACCGGGAAGACCTGATCAGCGCGCGATCATCGGCCCCAGGGGCTGCCCCCCGAAAAGATGCACATGCAAGTGAGGCACCTCCTGCCCGCCGTGCTTGCCTACATTGGCGAGCAGACGGTAGCCGGGCTCGACCAGCCCCTTGCGCCGGGCAACCTCGCCCACGGCGCGCACGAATCCCCCAATTTCCGCATCCGACGCCTTGGCAGAGAAATCGTCCCAACTGACATATTCGCCCTTGGGAACGATCAAGGTGTGAATTTCGGCCTGAGGGTTGATATCCTCGAAAGCGATAGCCCAGTCGTCTTCGTACACGCGGGTGGATGGGATCTCGCCACGCAGGATCTTGGCGAAAATATTCTGGTCGTCGTAAGGCTGGGTCGGATCGATCGGCATCAGCTGCTCCTGCTGGCTTTTTCCTCGAGGCCGGATGTCCCCTCGCGCCGCTCGAGTTCGGCCATCACGCGGGCAAGCGGCACCCCCTTGGCGGCGAGAAGGACGGTGAGGTGAAACAGCACGTCCGCCGCCTCACCCACCAGCTCTTCCTCGCTGCCCGATAGCGCGGCAACGATGGCTTCGACCGCTTCTTCGCCCAGCTTGCGCGCGATCACGGGAAGCCCGCGCGCCTGGAGGCTGGCAACATAGCTGGAACCTGGATCGGCGGTCAGCCGCCGGATCACAGTGTCTTCAAGGCGCGCCAGGGTGTCCATCGATCAGACCCTTGCCGGAAGGCCCGCCGCGCGCAAGGCCGCATGCGCTTCGGAAATGGTATGCTGGCCGAAATGGAAGATGGATGCGGCCAGAACCGCGCTGGCGTGGCCGCGTGTCACCCCCTCGACCAGATGATCGAGCGTTCCCACGCCGCCCGAAGCAACCACGGGCACGCCCACTTCATCGGCAATGGCGCGGGTCAGTTCGACATCGTAGCCGTCCTTGGTCCCATCTGCATCCATCGATGTAACGAGCAATTCGCCAGCGCCAAGCTCTGCCAGGCGGATCGCGTGTGCCACCGCATCGATGCCGGTTGCCTTGCGCCCGCCGTGGGTAAACACTTCCCAACCGCGAATATCGCCGCTGACCGCCGCGCGTGCATCCACACTGGCGACAACGCATTGGCTGCCGAAGCGATCGGCAATCTCGGCGACGAGTTCGGGGCGGCTGACGGCGGCGCTGTTGACGGCCACCTTGTCCGCGCCCGCAAGCAACAGTGCGCGTGCATCCTCGGCACTGCGCACCCCGCCGCCAACCGTCAGCGGCATGAAGCAGACCTCAGCGGTCCGCCTGACGATATCGAGCAGTGTGCCGCGCCCCTCGTGGCTGGCGGAAATGTCGAGGAAGCACAGCTCGTCCGCCCCGGCCCGGTCATAGGCGCGCGCCTGCTCCACCGGATCGCCCGCGTCCTTCAGATCGACGAAATTGACGCCCTTCACCACGCGCCCTTCGGCAACATCGAGACAGGGAATGACGCGGATGCGGACGGTCATCGCAAGACCGCAAATGCAAGGCCAAGCAGATATACGGTCACCGTCACGAGCGCGCTCATTTCGACAATCAAAATCAACCAGAAAAGCTCTGGGTTGGTGCCCTTCGCATAGGTGAAGCGGCCGATACCGGCACGCTCGTCGTTAAGTGCGCGCCTGATGATGCCCACCTGTCCGGAGACCAATGCAATGCACAGTATACCAACAAAGGTTACGATCAGCCCCGTCACGCGACGGCCCTTTCGGCCATCGCCAGTGCCGCCGCCAAATCCAGCCGCCCGTCGTAGAGCGCGCGGCCCGTGATCACGCCTTCGATACCTTCCTTGGCATGAAGCGAAAGCACATGGATATCGTCCAGCCCCCTCACCCCGCCACTTGCGATCACCGGCAGATCCACCCGGCGCGCCAGATCCAGCGTCGCGTCGATATTGACGCCCTTGAGCAGCCCGTCCCTGCCGATATCTGTAAACAGCAGGCTGGCGACCCCGGCATCCTCGAACCGGCGGGCAAGATCCCGGACGGGCACGTCCGACGCCCTGGCCCAGCCCTCGGTTGCGACCATGCCGTCTCGCGCATCCACCGCGACGACGATGCCGCCAGGAAATTCAGCGGCCATGTCCTTGACGAACTGCGGGTTGGTAAGCGCGGCGGTGCCCATGACGACGCGGGACACGCCAAGGTCGAACCAGCCTGCCACCGCCTCGCGGGCCCTGATCCCGCCGCCCAGTTGGACATGGCCAGGAAATGTCGAGACGATTGCTTCCACCGCGGCGCGATTTTCCGCCCGTCCGGCAAAGCTGCCGTCGAGATCGACGACATGCAGGTGCCGTGCCCCGGCCTCTGCGAAGCGCATGGCCTGCGCTGCCGGGTCGTCGCCGTAAACCGTGGCGCGCGCCATATCGCCTTCGGCCAGCCGCACGACCTGGCCGCCCTTCAAGTCGATGGCGGGAAAAACGATCATGCCAGATACCTCATGGGCGCCACTCCAGAAACCGTTCCAGCAACGAGAGACCGAACGCCTGGCTCTTCTCAGGGTGGAACTGGACCCCCAGCATATTGGCGCGGCCGACCGCCGCGACCAGTCCCCCCCCGTGATCGGTCATGGCGATAACATCCTCGTGATGGCGGGGCTTGAAGTGATAGGAATGCAGGAAGTAGGCTTCGCCATTCTCGATCACCCCGCCCGGCTTGACGTGCGGCATACGCGCCACGTCGTTCCAGCCCATGTGGGGCACCTTCACGCTGCCATCTCTGGGTTCGATCAGGCGGACGGTACCGGCAATCCAGCCGAGCCCTGCCGTCTCGCCATGCTCCAGCCCCTGAGAGGCCAGCAATTGCATGCCCACGCATATGCCCAGAAACGGTGCCCCGCCCACGAACACACGCTCGTGCATCGCCTCCACCGCGCCGCTTGCAGCGTGCAGGCCTTCAGCGCAGGCCTTGAAGCTGCCGACGCCGGGCAGCACGATGCGGTCTGCGGCGCGCAGCACTTCGGGATCGGCGGTCACCTTTACCTTCGCACCAACGCGTTTCAGCGCGTTCTCGACCGAATGCAGGTTCCCAGCGCCGTAATCGACCAGCGCGACGACCTCAGCCACCAAGCTGCCCCTTGGTACTGGGAATCGCGCCCTGCTTGCGCGGATCGATCGCCACGGCGGCGCGCATGGCGCGGGCGAAGCCCTTGTAAAGAGCTTCGCATATATGGTGATTGTTGGTGCCGTACAGCAGCTCGCAATGCAGGGTCAGCCCGGCAGTCTGGCCGACCGACTGGAACCAGTGCTCGATCAGCTCGGTGTCCCATTCGCCCAGCTTTTCCTGCGTGAAACCGGCCTTCCACACCAGGTAGGGCCGCCCCGATATGTCCAGGGCCACGCGCGCCAGCGTCTCGTCCATCGGGGCATGTGCCTCGCCGTAACGGGCGATGCCCCCCTTGTCCCCCAGCGCCTGCGTGATCGCCTGCCCGAGCGCCAGCGCGCTGTCCTCGGTCGTATGATGCTGGTCGACATGAAGATCGCCATCGACCTTCATGGTGACATCGATCAGCGAATGCTTGGCAAACTGTTCGGTCATGTGGTCGAGGAAACCGATCCCCGTCGCCACGTCGTAAGTTCCGGTCCCGTCGAGATTGACCTCGACAAGGATCTTGGTTTCCGCCGTGTTTCGCTCGATCCGTCCGGTGCGCATGGCAGGCGCGCTACACGCGGCCGTGCGGGGCGCGCAAGCATTCTCGCTTGACCATGTCGCGTAGCCCCGCCACCTAGCGCATCATGAGCGACGAGACGCCCGACAGCCTGATCCCCTATGATGCCATCGTGCAGGAAGCGCTGCGCGCCGTGGTGGGCCGCGTCCTAGGGGAAATCGTTGCCGGCGGGAGCGAACTTCCCGGCAATCACCATTTCTACATTACCTTCAAGACCCACGCGCCGGGCGTTTCCATCCCCGCATCTCTGCGCGAACGGTTCCCCGATGAAATGACGATCGTACTCCAGAACAAGTTCTGGGATCTGACGGTGGAAGACGAGTTGTTCAGCGTGGGGCTGAGTTTCAACCAGATACCCGCCACGCTGGTGGTGCCCTATGCCGCGATTACCCAGTTCGTGGACCCCGCGGTCGATTTCGGATTGCAGTTCCAGGCGACGGTAGCCGACATGTCGCCCACTCCCACCGATCAACCCAATAACGATCTAATGGAACAGGCAGACGTTCCGGCGGTTGAATCGGAAGACGGCTCCAATGTCGTCACGGTCGATTTCGGCCGCAAGAAGTAACCACCGGCGCGCAGCGCCGAGGTGGTGCGAATCGGGGGCTTACGATGACCAAACTACTGACCAGACAGGGCGCCAGGGCGGTCAGAAAGACCGTCCGTGAATCACGCAAGCTACGCGGAAAGCGCACAGAGGGTGTGCCCGGCCCGAGCGACAATCCGGCGACCAACCTAATGCTTGCCGATGTTGCGATCCGTGCCGGGTCCTATATCGTCAGGCGATCGATCGAAAAAGGTTTCCTGCGCGGTCGTTACGGCAAGCAGACCGCCAAGGACATCGTCAACAACAAGAGCATAGGGCAGACGCTGGCGAGCTTTGCGCTGGCACGCGTGGCGACCGGCAGCGTGCCCGGCGCGATCGTCGTCGGCGGCGGAGCGCTTGCGAAGACGTTGTTCGATCGACGCAAGGGCCGCCGCCATAGCAAGCATGAAGGCGATCGCGATCTGCTTGAGCAGGCGCGGGACGAGTAAGCCCGCCCTTGATTTCGCCTGCGAACCTGCCGCAAAGGCGCGCATGGCTTCGCTCGATACCGCCGCCCATCCCTCGCAAACCGCCGACCAGCTGGCGCGGCGCGGCTTGCTGTTCATCTTGTCCTCCCCCTCGGGCGCGGGAAAGACGACTATCAGCCGGATGCTGCTGGATGCTGACGAGGAAATAAAACTCTCGGTCAGCGCCACCACCCGCCCGCCCCGCGCAGGCGAAATCGACGGGGTGCATTATCATTTCGTGGACCAGGCCGAATTCGACCGGATGGTGGAAGAGGATGACTTCTACGAATGGGCGCAGGTCTTTGGCCATTGCTACGGCACGCCCAAGGGACATATCCGTGCCGCGCTGAAAGACGGGCAGGACTTCCTTTTCGACATCGACTGGCAGGGGACGCAGCAGCTCTACCAGAAGGACCAGCAGGACGTGGTGCGCGTCTTCATCCTGCCCCCCAGCATCGCCGAATTGCGTCGCCGGCTCGAATCGCGGGCCACCGACGATGCGACCGTGATCGACGCGCGCATGGAACGCGCCCGGGCAGAGATCAGCCACTGGGACGCTTACGATTACGTGGTCATCAACGAGGATGTGAGTACCTGCTTCGCCAAGGTGCGGGAGATCCTGCATGCCGAGCGCGTCAAGCGACAGCGGCAGACCGGGCTGATCCCGTTCGTGCGCGAACTGATGAGCTGACAATGGCCGCCAGGCACCGGTGGCGTATCATTGCGATCCTTCTGGCGGCGGCTGCCATCCTGGTGGTTGCGGCACTGATCTCGCATGGCCGGGCACAGGCGAACCAAGCGCCCCTGCTGCGCCAGGCGCGCATCATCATTCCCGACCTGCCACCCGAAACCCCTTCCCTGCGGCTGGCATTGCTGAGTGATATCCACGTCGGCAACGCCTCCACCCCGCCCCAACGGCTCGAGCGGGTAATAGCGACGGTCACTGCGGCGAAGCCCGACGCAATCGTAATTGCGGGGGATTTCGTCAACGGAGACGAAATCGGCGATCCCGCTGCGCGGCCCGAACTGCTGGTCAAACCGCTCAGCCGGCTTAAGGCCCCGCTTGGCGTGTTCGCAACGCTTGGCAATCACGATCACTGGACCGGAGCCGATGCGGTCCGCTCGGCGCTCGAAAAGGCTGGCATCAGGGTGCTGGCCAATTCGGCCGCACGGATGGGGCCCTTCGTGCTTGCCGGTGTCGACGATTCCACCAGCGGTCATGCGAAGGCGGGGCTGGCCTTCGTCGAGGCGCAAGCCTTGGGCGGTATCCCCATCGTCGTTACCCACGCCCCTTTTACGGAACGGTTCATCCCGCGACCGACGCCTCTCATGCTACATGGCCATACCCATTGCGGGCAGACCGTGCTGCACCTTGCCCAGTGGGCAATCTATCCCACGGAGCTTCTCCGCGGGCGCTCCTATCCCAAGGCGATGCGCTGCGGGCTGGGGCGCGTGCGGGGCATGGTCACGGTGGCGTCCGGCGGCATCGGCACCTCATCGGTGCCGATGCGGTTCGGTGCGCCGCCGGACTGGTGGATGATCACGCTGGCTCCGCCATCGGCGGATGAGGTCAAAGGCCCCCGGCGGGATCCGCAAAATGCGTCGGCAGGTGGGCGTTGACGATACCGCCATCCACCGTCAGCGTTTCACCGATGGTGTAGTCGCCCGCGCGGCTTGCCAGATAGACTGCGCTGCCGCCCATGTCGAAAGCATCCCCCACACGCTTGTTGGGAATACCCTTGGCCGACTGGTCCCCGTGGTCGCGGGCAACCTTGTTCATGTTGGACGGGAAGGCACCCGGTGCGATGGCGGTCATGTAGATGTGATCCTTCACCAGCCGGGCAGCCATGCGCCGGGTGAGCTGGATCAGCGCACTCTTGGAGGCCTGATAGCTGTAGGTTTCCCACGGATTGATGCGCAATCCATCCACGCTGGCGATGTTGATGACCTTGGCGGGCCGATCGGCGCTGGCGGCGGCGGACAGGAGCGAGTGCAGCTTCTGCGTGAGGAAGAACGGCGTCTTCACATTGAGGTCCATGACCTTGTCCCAGCCCTGCTCGGGAAATTCGAGATAATCCGCGCCCCAGGCCGCGCCGGCATTGTTGACGAGGATGTCCAGCTTGCCTTCCTTCGAAGAAATTTCGCCGACGAGGTCCTCGATCCCCTCCATTGTCGAGATGTCGCCCTGCACCGGCACGACCTTGGCGCCCAGTTCTTCGGCTGTTTCGTTAAGTTCGCCGCCCTTTCGCGCGGTGATATAGACGCGCTCCGCGCCGGCGGCGAGGAAACCTTCCACGATCATTCTGCCGATGCCCCGGCTGCCACCGGTCACGAGCGCCACGCGCCCCTTGAGGCTGAAAAGGTCTTCGAGGGTCATGGTTCTTATCTCTCCGTTGTACCCCCTCCCGCAAGCGGGAGGAGTTTTATCGTCAGTAGCCGCTTAGTTCGGCAACGCGGCCGGCATGGTAATATTGGTCGCCCAGGAATTCCTGCAGCGCCCGGTCCCGCTTCATGAACAGGCCGATGTCGTATTCGTCGGTCATGCCGATCCCGCCATGCATCTGCACGCCTTCGCGAACCGCCAGGCCCGCAGCCTTGGCGACCTTTGCCTTGGCGACCGAGCTCATCAGGTCCGCCTTTTCGCTTCCGGCGTCCAGAAGCTGTGCGGCCTTTATGGTTACGGCGCGGGCAATCTCGACTTCCGAATAGAGGTGCGCCGCGCGGTGCTGAAGGGCCTGAAACTCGCCGATCACCTTGCCAAATTGCGTGCGCTGCTTGAGGTAATCCACGGTGCGATCCATCGCCCCGCGTGCAACGCCCACGCCTTCGGATGAGGCGGCAACACGGCCTGCCATCAGCACCTTGTTGAGGATTTCGCGCCCGCCATCGACCTCGCCGATCACGGCATCGCCGTCCAGCTCGACCCCGTCGAACTTGGTGTGGGTAGCCATGGAACTATCCACCAGCCGGACGGCATCGTGGGTCATGCCATCCGCATCCTTCGGCACCGCGAACAGCGTAATGCCGTCCGCATCGCCATCGGAACCCGATGTGCGCGCCGCGACCACCAGCATGTCCGCGCTGGCGCCATGCAGCACGAAATCCTTGGCGCCCGAAAGGCGGAAGCCGTTGCCCGCCTTTTCGGCGCGGGTGGCGATCTTCTCCGGGCGGTGCTTGGGTCCCTCGTCGATGGCGACGGCATAGACATGCTCGCCGGAGATGAGTCCCGGCAGCCAGCGGTCCTTCATGTCATTGCTGCCTTCGGCGAGCGCGGTCCCCGCCAGCACCGAAGTGGTGAGAAACGGTGACGGCGTCAGGTTGCGGCCGATCTCTTCCAGCACGATGCCCGCTTCGACATGGCCCATGCCGAGGCCGCCGTCGCCTTCGGGAAGCAGCAGGCCGGTGAATCCCATTTCCGCCATCTGCTTCCAGAGACCGTGGCCGAAACCGTCCTTGCAGTCGCGGTCGCGCCAGTGGCGCAGCTGTTTCGCGATGGCGCCTTCTTCGGCCATGAACTGGCTTGCTGTCTCGGCCAGCATGGCCTGATCGTCGTTGTGATATAGCGGCATTTCGCCCCGTTCCTCTCGTGATCGTCGCGCGTTCGCGCCGCGACGTTGAAAATCAATGCGTGTTCAAGCGACCGATCGACACCCCATCAGGCGCCGGGCAGCTCCAGAATGCGCTTGGAAATGACATTGAGCATCACCTCCGACGTGCCGCCTTCGATGCTGTTGGCCTTGGTGCGAAGCCAGCTGCGCGCCGGTTTTCCGCCCTGCGTATCCTCGCTTTCCCACTCCAGCGCACGGCTTCCGCCAGCCGCCATCACCAGTTCGTGGCGCCGCTTGTTGAGCTCGGTCCCCGCATATTTCAGCATGTTGGGCTGCGCGGGATGCCCCTTGCCCACCTTGACCTCGTCGAGAAACTTCTCGCTCATCGCGGTGAAGGCCAGCGCATCGACATCGAACATCGCCATTTCCGCGCGCAGAACCGGGTCGAGCGCGCCCTTGCGATTGGTTACCGCGCCGAGCGAGGTCGCCCGGTCGCCGCCACCGGTGGCGGAGATCATCTCCCGTTCGTGACCCAGCAGATATTTCGCCACATCCCAGCCGCGGTTGATCTCGCCTACATAGCCGGGAATGTCCTCGCCATAGCTCTTGGGCACCTTCACATCATCCATGAAGGTTTCGCAGAACGGGCTGTTGCCGCTGATCAGCTTGATCGGCTTGGTGGTGACACCCTGGTTCTCCATGTCGAAAAGCATGAACGTGATGCCCTGATACTTGTTCGCCTTGTCGGTGCGCACCAGGCAGAAGATCCAGTCGGCCTGATCGGCATAGCTGGTCCAGATCTTCTGGCCGTTGACGATCCAGTGATCGCCCTTGTCCTCGCCAAAGGTCTGCATGGAGACGAGATCGGACCCGCTGCCGGGTTCGGAATAGCCCTGGCACCAGCGGATTTCACCCCGCGCGATTTCGTTGAGGAAGCGCTGCTTCTGCCCTTTAGTCCCGAAGTGCAGCAGCGCCGGGCCCAGCATCCAGATGCCGAAGCTCGATAGCGGCGGCCGTGCGTTGATGCGCGCCATTTCCTCGCGCAAAACCTTCGCCTCTGCCGGAGTCAGCCCGGCACCGCCGTATTCCTTGGGCCAGCCGGGAACGGTGTAGCCCTTGTCGCGGCACGCTTCGAACCACTGCTTTTGCGCATCGTTCTTGAAGCTCGCATTGCGGCCGCCCCAGTACACATCCTCGTCGGTCTCGACGGGCTGGCGCATCTCGGGCGGGCAATTCGCCTCCAGCCAGGCGCGGGTCTCGGTGCGGAAATTCTCCAGTGCGCTCATGCCATCGGCCATCGCGACGACTCCTCTCTTCGTTGCTGCTTTACGTTTACGTTAAGGCGATTCGCGGGCCTTCGGCAAGGGCGAACACGCCGAACCGCCATGCCGTAGCGTCGGGCGGGTTTACGTTGACGCGAACGTCAGCTCCCCTAAGCTTCTGGCGACCCGCAACGGGCAGGAGAGGCCGAATGCGAATCCCCGAAGAGGCCGGCGTTTGTCAGGCGTGAGCTTCGTCAAAGGGCCCGTGCCGACCCGGATCAAGCTGATCCAGGGGGCCGGAGCCATGGCGTTCGGCGTCAAGGATAGCGGGTTCTCCTTCTTCCTGTTGATCTTCTACAATCAGGTGCTCGGGATGGACGCGGGCGAGGTGGGCGCTGCGCTGGGCCTGGCGCTCATCGCGGACGCGCTGGTCGATCCGCTGCTCGGCTATCTCTCCGACCGCACCTACACCCGCTGGGGGCGCCGCCTGCCCTGGCTCTATGCCGCGCCCATCCCGCTCGCGTTCCTGTGGGTCATGCTGTGGAGCCCGCCGGGAGGGGAAGCGCCAAGCTTCATGGGGCTGCTGGGGATCTGTATCGGCGTCAGGCTGATGCTGTCGGCCTGCGAGGTTCCCTCGGTCGCGCTGCTTCCGGAAATCACCGCCGACTACGACGAGCGGACCACGCTGTTCCGCTATCGCTACATGATGGGATGGCTGGGCGGATTGCTGATGATGATCCTGGCCTATTTCGTGTTCATGGTCGGGCCCCGAGGAATCCTCAGTCCGCAGGGCTATACCGGCTGGGGCATCGTAGGCGCCTGCGTGATGGTGGTGTCCGTCATCGGCTCCGCCGCCGGGCTGCACAAGACCGTGGCGCATCTCCCCCCGGTAAAGCCGCCGCCCTTCAGCTGGCGCGCCGCTTTCGCCGATATCAGGGAGGCCTTCAGCGAACGTGCCTTCGTCATCTTCGCCTGCGGGGCGCTTGCAGCTTACGTCAGCCAGGGCCTCACCTTCTCGATCACGCAATATGTGAACACCTATGTGTGGCGCTTCGATGCCACCGCTTTCCGCGTCTATCCGGCCGCGTTGGCGGTCAGCGTCTTCATCATGTTCCTGGTCGTCAGCCCGCTGCACCGCCGCTTCGGCAAGCCGCGCACGGCCGCCTTCGCGGCGCTGCTCGCCTTCACCATCGCCTATGCGCCTTATGTTTTCTACCTGCTGGGTCTGTGGCCGCAAACCGGAACGCTGACGTCCACCGCAACCTACTACGCCTTCGTTGCGATCGGTAACACCTGCGGGATCGTTACCATGATCTCCGCATCATCCATGGTGGCCGAAATCGTGGAGGCCTTTCAGGAACGGACGGGCCGGCGCGCGGAAGGATCGTTCTATTCGGGCAACTGGTTGGTTCAGAAATGCGCCACCGGCATGGGCATCTTCATCTCCGGCCAGATCATTTCGCTGGCGGCACTGCCCGCGAATGCGCAGCCGGGCGAAGTGGGAGAGGAGGTCCTGACCACCATGATCCTGCTGTATGGGGCGGTATCTCTGGTGCTGGCAGTGGCGACGGCGTGGTTCCTGTACCGCTTCCCGATCAGCCGCGCCGATCACGAGGCCCGCGTCGCCGCGCTCGACAAGGCGGCGCGCGGCGATATCGACGCAACGATGACCCCGCCCTGATTTCACCCTTGGCGCGCGGCGGGCCATCTGCCAGTTCGTGCGCCGACAGATTCGAACGAACAGAACGCAAGAGAGAAAGAGGAAAAGCCATGGATTTCGAACCGACAGAACGCCAGCAATACTGGCGCGACCGGGTGAAGAG
This sequence comes from Qipengyuania sp., assembly GCF_042095715.1. Lineage (GTDB taxonomy): Bacteria > Pseudomonadota > Alphaproteobacteria > Sphingomonadales > Sphingomonadaceae > Qipengyuania. Next base: position 20,832 of record NZ_JBELMO010000057.1, read on the forward strand.
CTTCATCGACGATCATATCCGCCCCGCGGTGGAAACCTATAACGAGCAGGATGCGGAAGGGGACCGGTGGAAGGTGATCCCCGTGGTCCAGGAGCTGAAGGCCAAGGCGAAGTCCGCCGGCATCTGGAACCTGTTCATGCCCCCGCGCAACGAGGGCCACCACCATGTCGATGAAAGCTACGAGTTCGAAGGCCCCGGCCTCACAAATCTCGAATATGCGCTGTGTGCCGAGGAAATGGGGCGCATCGGCTTCGCTTCAGAAGTCTTCAACTGCTCCGCGCCCGATACCGGAAACATGGAGGTGTTCCACCGCTACGGCACGCGCGAACAAAAGGAGGAATGGCTCACCCCTCTGATGAACGGCGAGATCCGCTCCGCCTTCCTGATGACCGAACCCTTCACCGCGTCTTCCGATGCCACCAACATCGAGACGCGGATCGATCGTGATGGCGACGAATACGTCATCAACGGCCGCAAATGGTGGTCGAGCGGGCTGGGCGATCCGCGCTGCAAGGTTGCGATCGTGATGGGCAAGACCGACACCAGCGCCCAGCGCCACGCCCAGCAATCCATGATCCTGATGCCGATCGACACCCCCGGCGTGAATATTTTGCGCCACCTTCCGGTATTCGGATACGACGACGCCCCGCACGGCCACATGGAAGTTGAACTGAAGGACGTGCGCGTCCCGGTCACCAATATGCTGCTGGGCGAAGGGCGCGGGTTCGAAATCGCGCAGGGCCGCCTCGGGCCGGGCCGCATCCACCATTGCATGCGCACCATCGGCGTCGCGGAGGAGGCGCTCGCCAAGATGTGCAGCCGGTTGCAGG
>NZ_JBELMO010000058.1:0-21504 GCF_042095715.1 Qipengyuania sp.
CCTGCTTATCACTACTAGACAGATGGTGGAAATGTGCGCAAGCCCGTCGAATGGCTTCCGAAATCGCTCCAAACGGCGTCCCCGCGTATTTGTCGAACGAACTTGCGGACCGAAAGGGCGAACCCGTGGTCGCGACCGTCGCCGCGCTCGGCGGTGCTGGATCGGCGATCGATCCGGCCGTGATCGACGCGGCGGTTCGCGCTTGGGCGGCCAATACCAAACGCGCGTTCCTGTCGGATCTTGCGTTATGGAACGAATGGTGTCGGGTAAATGGAGTTCGGGCGCCGGGAGCGGACGCGCGACTGGTTGCGGATTGGGTAAGGGCGCTTGGCGGCCTGGAAACCGAGCGACGGCTGCGCACCCCGATCAAGAGACGCGCGCCCGCGACAATCGCGCGCTATCTCGTCCATGTCGGAATGGCCTATAGGATGGCGGGGCTGACCGATCCGACCGCGGCACCGCTGGTGAAGCTCGAATTGAAGGCCATGCGCCGTGCGCGTGGCACCCGCCAGCGCCAGGCAAAGGGGATCCGCTACAAGGGAGATATCGCCGATCTCGACGGACCGCCTACGGGCGTGTGCCTGGCGCATCTTCTGAAAGCCTGCCGCCGCGACTGGCTGGGCGTGCGCGATGCGGCGCTCCTGCGGGTCGCCTATGACACCGCCTGCCGGCGTTCCGAACTGGTGGCGATCGAGATCGATCATATCGAGGCGGGCGAGGGCGGGGCAGGGGTGCTGTTCATCCCCTCGAGCAAGACCGATACCGAAGGGGAGGGCGCCTATGCCTATCTGTCGCCGAGAACGATGGAGGCTATCCGCGTCTGGAAGAAGGCGGTCGATATCCGTTCGGGACCGCTGCTGCGGCGGGTCGAGGTGCATTTCGACGGATCGGTCAGCCGGGTCGGCAATCGTCCGATGCATCCTAACAGTATCACGCTGATATACCGTAGGATGGTGCGCGCGGCGCATGCGAAAGGACTGCTGGGCGAAATGAGCGAACAACGGCTAGAGCGGTGGGTGAGCGACATCTCGAGCCATTCAATCAGGGTCGGGGTGGCTCAAGACAATTTTGCGGCGGGGGAGGGGCTGCCCGCGATCATGCAAGCCTATCGCTGGCGCGATCCAGCAACGGTAATGCGCTATGGGGCTAAGCTCGCCGCGCAAAGCGGAGCCAGCGCGCGCCTCGCAAAGCGGTTCTCATCACATGAGTCGGGCGACCGTTAACGCTCGGCAAGGTGATTTCGTCGCCGCTTTTCGGGCGGCCATCAAACAAGAACGATGTCGGCTTTGCGCCCCAAATTCGGTCATTTTACGGGCAGAATGCTGATCCCGGAAGCGGGCATTCCGGGAAGACATCTTCACACGATGAACGAGAGCGAATTGCCGAAATTGTGAAGCAGAACCGGCAGGAGCAGGCTTCCGGTGCGCAAACGCAGCCAGACCGCGATAAAGGCTGGGATTGCCGTCAGCGCCATCGTGATGGGATCGAAGGCAAAGCTGTCGTCCGAGAAGCCACAGGCATGTGCCAATCCGAACAGGAAGCACGACAGGACCGCGCCCCATCCCCAATCGACCCGAGGAACCGTCTCCTTCCGGTGAAAGCCTGATCCAGCGCGAACAGCAGGATGCCACGATAGAAGAGCTCCTCCTCCAAACCCGTTATGGTGAGCTGAAACGCGATATCTTCGCCGCTAGCCGGGTTTCCAGGGAAGATGAGAGCTATGACGTAGTGTCGCCGAAGCCGTTCGGTCTTCATGCGACCGCCATGCCTACCGCTGCTTAGTCAACTGAGGTAGATCGACGCCAAAGACAGATACGCTGATCTTAGATGCGGTTTGGCTTCGAGCGCTTCCTGCGATCAAGTGCAAGCTAGGTCGCGACAACTTGCAGGTGATGGATAGCGAGGCCAGGCGAGCCTTCGAATGGTCCTAGATGGCGGTGCGGGAGCATGCTTTCATCATGGTCAACTATTTGAATATTGGCTGAGACCGCTACTTGTCATCGGGCCGCCCGCTTTCTGGGTCGCTGAGCGGCGGCTGCCGGGCATCGCTTGTGGTTGATCCCGTCAACAACCGCGCCCCGCGTCCGTAAGTAAACCATGCCCAAGCCCAGTTGACATAGACGACCAGGCGGCTGCGAAAGTCCACAAGCAGCATCAAATGTATAAGTGACCAGACCAGCCAGGCGAGAAATCCCGTGAGCCGGAGCCTGCCGAATTGCGCCGCCGCACGCGAGCGCCCGATCACCGCCATGGTACCATAGTCGCGGTAGCGGAAGGCGCCGGGCTCGCGCCGACCGGCGATACGGGCCGCGAGCAGCTTCCCGACATATGTGCCCTGCTGCTTGGCAACTGGTGCAAGAGCCGGCAAGCGCTCGTCGCCGCCTGCTTCGAAACTTGCGACGTCCCCGATCGCAAAGATGTTTGGATGACCCGGCACCGAACAATCGGACCGGACCGTTACAGCCCCGTTGCGGACCCCATCGATTCCAAGCCATTCAGCAGCCGGACGGGCCTCAGTGCCGGCACACCACAGCACGGCTCCGGTATCTATCCGCTCGCTACCGAGCACCACGCCGGTGGGATCGATTGCCTCGACGGCCGTGCCAATCCGCACCTCCACCCCCATCGAGGTTAGAGCTTCGGTCGCATAGGTCGAAAGCGCGGGATCGAAACCCGACAGCAAACGGCCGCCCGCCTCGCATAGGACCACACGCGTGTCGCGCGGATCGATGCGAGAGAAATCGCGCGCCAAAGTCGCGCGTGCGAGTTCGGAGATGGTCCCAGCCAGTTCCACGCCAGTTGGGCCGCCCCCAACAATAGCAAAGGTCAGGAGGCGTCGTATCTCTGCGTCGTCGGTCGACTGCTCGGCCCGCTCGAACGCTTCCAGCAACCGCGCGCGGATGGCAAGCGCATCCTCAATCGTCTTGAGAACCAGCGTGTGTTCGCGCCAGTTGTCCTGTCCAAAAAAGCTCGAGGCCGATCCCGTGGCGAGTACGAGATAATCGTATGGCAACCGATGCCCATCGCGCAGCAGCACCGAGCGCGCCCTGATATCGACGCCTGTAACCTCCGCCATCAACACACTTAGGTTTGACCCGCCGCGCATCAGCACACGGGTGGCCGTAGCGATATCGGACGGGGAAAGCGCCGCAGTCGCGACCTGGTATAGCAGCGGTTGAAACAGGTGATGATTGGTTTGGTCGATCAGCGTCACTTCCGCGGCATTGCCGCGAAGAGCGCGCGCCGCAGCCATGCCGCCGAAACCGGCGCCGACGATGACGACCCGGGGGCGGTTCGTCGATTCGGGATGAGACAGGTTCAGCGAAAGCGTTTGGCCTTGCAATTGGGTCTTCCTATTGCGACGAGCGATGATATGTAAACTTATTCGTTTCATTTTGGGCGCATGTCAAAGTCTGATTCGCGCCGAACCATTTTCAGACCCAAATTCTTCATGCTGCGCATATTCGTTTCGCTAATTTTCGCATGCCTTGTTGCAGGTTGCGACGATGCTCCCATTCCGGAGGAGGCCGATCGGCGTCCGGTCAAACTCTACACCGTGGCGGCAGGCGGTCAGGCGAGGACTTACGAGTTTCCCGCGATCATCGAGGCAAGCACATCTTCGGATCTAACCTTCGATGTGCCGGGCAAGATCGTCCGGCTGACGGTGGACCAGGGCGATTTCGTCAGGGCCGGCACGGTGATCGCGCAGCTCGACCAGACCATCGCGCGCAACCAGCTCGTCCAGGCACGCGAACAGTACGAGGCGGCACAGGATGCATTCCGCCGCGCCGACGCGCTGGTCGGCGAAGGCGCGATTCCGCGGGCAGTGCACGTTCAGCGCGAAACGCAGCGCGACACTGCGCGAGCCGAACTTGACAATGCGCGCGAGCAGTTGGAGAAGACCGTCTTGCGGGCGCCCTTTTCGGGCCGCGTGGCCAGGCGACTGACCGAGCCGTTCGAATATGTTTCGCCGCAGCAGCCGGTCGTGACCTTACAGACCGCCGGTTCCGCCAAGGTGGTGGTCCAGGTTCCCTCGTCCATCGTTGCCAATGCCGAGCAGCGGGCCCCGATCAACGCGGCGATCGCGCTCGACAGTCTTCCCGACAGGCGGTTCGCGGCCCGGTTCGGCTCGTTCGCCACCGACGCCACGCGTCAGTCGCTCACCTACGAGGCGACGTTCCTGTTCGATCCGCCTTCCGGCGCGCTGATCCTGCCGGGCATGACGGGAACACTGCATGTCGAGCTCGATACCGATGATGCCGAGATGCCGGCTGTGCCACTGGAAGCGATCGTTGGGCGTGACGAAAAGACATTCGTCTGGCGCGTGGACCGCAGGACGGGAGCCATCGCGCTGCGCCGCGTCACCGTAGGCAAGGGAGCAGGCGGAATGCTGCCTGTAACTGCCGGCATCGGCCGCGGAGACCTGATAGTGGCTGCTGGCGTGGCCAATCTCGAAGAGGGGATGAAAGTCCGCCCCTACGAGCGGGACTGAGCCATGTCGTTTAATCCCGCCGTCTTCTCGATCAGGAATCGCCTGCTCATCCTGCTCGTCATCATCGGGACGATCGTTGCCGGGATGGCGGCCTATGGGTCGCTGCCGCGCTTCGAGGATCCCGAGTTCACCATCCGCCGCGCTGTCGTGGTAACACCCTATCCTGGCGGATCGCCGATGGAGGTCGCCACCGAGGTCACCCAGCGTCTCGAGCGGGAGATCGGGCAGATGCAGGAGGTGAAGGAGATTGTTTCGACCTCCGAGGCGGGCCAGTCGCGCATCGAGGTGGAGATCAAGTACGAGTTCGGGCGCAACAAGGAACAGCTCCAGATCGTCTGGACCAAGCTGCGCAACCGCGTGGCCGATGCCGCCCGGCTGCTTCCGCCCGGGGCAGGTCCCTCGATCGTCAACGACGATTTCGGCGACGTCTTCGGCATCTTCTACATGCTAACCGCCGATGGTTATTCGCCGGCCGAGCTGTACGACTATGCCGAAAAGCTGCGCACCGACCTGAGCGGTGTGGAGGGTGTGGGCAAGGTGGTGCTGTCGGGCGAGCAACGCGAGGCCTTCTATGTCGAGATCATGCGCGAGCGGGTCGCGGCGCTGGGGCTGTCGGTGCAGAGCGTCTATCAGGATCTAGCACAGCAGAATTCCGTCGTCGCAGCGGGCAGCGTGCGCGTCGGCGACCAGCGTCTGGAGATCGTTCCCACCGGCGAGATCGATTCGGTCGAGGAATTGCGCGATCTGCCGGTGATGACCGGCCAGGAAGGCGCGGTCGTGAGACTGGGCGATCTGGCCCGCGTGACGCGCGGCTATGTCGATCCGCCGATGCAGATCCTGCGCTACAATGGCAGGCCGGCGGTGGGCATGGGCATCTCGAATGCGACCGGCACAAATGTGGTCGAGGTCGGCGAGGCGATCGAAGCCAAGCTGCGCGCGAGCGAGAGCGACCGCCCGATCGGCATCGAGATCCACGAATTCTACCACCAGGGCAAGGTGGTGTCGGACGCGATCGGCGATTTCGTGATCAATGTCGCGACGGCGCTCGTCATCGTGGTGGTCACGCTGCTGATCTTCATGGGCTGGCGCTCGGCCGTGGTCATCGGCGCCGTGCTCATGCTCACCGTCGCGGCGACGCTGGCTGGGATGAATGCCGGCGGGATACCGATGCACCGCATCTCGCTGGGCGCGCTGATCATCGCGCTGGGAATGATGGTGGACAACGCCATCGTCGTGGTCGAGGGGATGCTCGTCGGCCTCAAGCAGGGCAAAAACAGGCTGGAGGCGGCGCGCGCGATCGTGGGCCAGATGCTGTGGCCGCTACTAGGAGGCACGCTGGTCGGCATCATCGCCTTCGCCCCGATCGGCCTCGCCCCCGGGCAGGTCGCCGAATACACCAATCACCTGTTCTGGGTGATGATGATCTCGCTCTTGTTCTCGTGGTTCTTCGCGGTCACCGTAGCGCCTTTTCTCGCCAACTGGCTGTTCGAGAAGGAGGAGGATGCTGCCGCTTCCGGCACTGATCGGGAGACAGGATTCGATGCAGGCCACGACGGTCTCGAGGACGAGGCCGCCCCGCAGCGCGAAGCCGGCCGGATCGGCACCGCCTATCGCGAATGGCTCGCGCGCGCGCTGCGCCATCGCTGGCGTACCATGGGCCTGACCGGGGGGTTGTTCGCCGTCTCCCTTGTGGGCTTCGCGTTCGTGGAACAGGGTTTCTTTCCCGCCTCCACCACGCCGCATTTGATGGTCGATTACTGGCTGCCTGCGGGCACCGATATCGAGCGGACCAATGCCGACCTGGAGGAGATTGAGGAGGATCTGGCGACGATGGACGGCGTTACTGACGTTCAGACCGTGGTCGGCATGGGTACCTTGCGTTACAAGCTGGTCTATCAGCCCGAGGCGCCGACATCCTCCTTCGGCCAGATGATCCTGCGGGTTGAGGACGCCTCGACGCTCGAGCGGCTGCAGGCAGATGTGCATGCCTATTTGCAAGAGAACGCCCCCGAAGCGCGCGCCAAGGTCTGGCTGTTCGAACTGGGGCCGGGTGGCGGCTCGAAGATCGAGGCGCAGTTTTCGGGGCCCGATCCGGCGGTTCTGCAGAGCCTGGCGCAGCAGGCCAAGGATGTCTTCGCCGAGGACGAAGCGGCCATCCTCGTGAAGGATGACTGGCGCGAGCAGGTGCCGGTCATCCACCCGCTCTATTCCGAAACGCGCGCGCGTCGCCTTGGCGTCAGCCGCGAGGACGTGGCCGAGGCCTTGCAGGGCACGTTCGCGGGCCGTCCGATAGGCGTCTTCCGCGAGGGCGACGACCTGATCCCGATCATCGCCCGCTCGCCCGAAAGCGAAACGCGCGACGCGCAGAACATGGAAGCAATCCAGGTGTTCAGCGCCAGCGGCGCCTCGCTTCCGCTGCAGGAAGTGATCGACGGTTTCGAGACCCGCTGGCGTCATTCGCAGATTCAGCGGATCGATCAGCGCTGGGCAATCAACGCCCAGGCCGATCCCGCGCCGGGCGAAACCGCCAACCGTCTGCTCGATCGCGTGCGCGGAGACGTCGAGGCGATCGAACTGCCTTCCAGCTACCATTTCGAATGGGACGGCCAGGAAGGAACGAGCACCGAGGCGATCGATTCGCTGATTGGCGTGGTCCCGCTCGGTGTCATCGGCATGGTGCTGGTGGTAATCGTGCTGTTCAACGCAGTGCGCCAGCCGGTGATCATTTTCATGATCGTGCCGCTGGCGATCATCGGCGTAACCATCGGCCTGCTCTTCACCGGCATAGCGATGGAGTTCATCGCCATTCTCGGTGTGCTCTCGCTCTCGGGCCTGCTGATCAAGAACGCGATCGTGCTGGTCGATCAGATGGATATCGAGATCGGCGAGGGCAAACCGCGTTTCGATGCCATCATTGAGGCAGCCTATGATCGCGCCCGCCCGGTCATCCTGAGTTCGCTGACGACGGTACTCGGCGTCATCCCACTGCTGTTCGACGCCTTCTTCAAGGCGATGGCCGTGGTCCTGGCCTTCGGGCTGGCCTTCGGGACGGTACTGACCCTGTTCGTGGTGCCGGTCCTCTATGCAATCTTCTTCAAGATCGGCCCTGACGAGACCGCAGCCGAGCCACAGGGGGCAAGTTGAACCATGCGCATCGTCCCTCTCACCGCCATGTTGCTCGGCCTGATGCTGGTGTCAGGCTGCTCGCATCCCGACAGGGTCGGCGATGGTCCGGTCGCACCCGCCCGCGCGGCCCTGCCGCCTTTGCCGGAACGCTGGCGGGCAGTCGCCGATGCCGCAGGGCCGGTCGCGGACGGATGGGTCGCCGCCTTCGGCGACCCGCGCCTCGCCGCGCTCGTGGCCGAAGCGCAGGAGAAGAACAGTGATCTTCAGGCCGCCGCGGCGCAGGTCCAGCGCGCCGCAGCACTTGCCCGTCAGGCGCGTTCCGGGCTGCGTCCGGCCGTTCAGGCGGTCGGCCTGGGTTCGCGCAGCCATATCGAGATCGATGATATCGAAATCGGCGGGCAGGCCGGACTGCCGGTGCCGTCCAGCATCGAATATGACAGCACCAGCTTTCTGGGACTGGCGCAGGCGAGTTGGGAAATCGACCTGTGGGGCAGGATCAGCGATGGCTGGTATGCCGCGCTCGAGAACGAGGCGGCTGCCCGCGCCGACTATTTCGCGGCCCGGCAATCGATTGCCGCGGGCGTGGCGCGCGCCTATCTGGTCTCGATCGAGGCTTCGCGGCAGGTGGGGCTGGCCGAGGAAGCGGTTGATACGCTCGAACATCTGCATCGCCTGGTGGGTCTGCAGGTCCGCGAGGGCGTCGCGATGGATGGCGATCTGGCACTGATCCGCGCCAATCTCGAACAGGCGCGCGAGGCTCTCGCACGGGCACAGGGCGCGCGGCGCGAGGCGATCCGTGCTCTCGAACTACTGGTCGGGCGCTATCCCGCGGCCGAGTTCGCCTCGGGAATTGACTTGCCGCCCATGCCAACGCCGCCGCCTGCCGGGCTGCCTTCGACGCTGCTCGAGCGGCGGCCCGATCTGGTCGCGGCCGAGCGGCGCGTCGCCGCCGCACTGCATGCCGAGGACCAGGCCAGCAAGGCGCGCCTGCCGCGCCTGTCGCTCACGGGGCTGGCGGGCGCGGTGTCGGACGCCCTTGAAAATATCTTCGATCCTACCGCGACCCTGTTCAGCATTGGCGGCAATGTCGCGGCGCCGATCTACCAGGGCGGCGCGCTGGCTGCCGGCGAAAACATTGCCGATGCCGAACTGCGCGCGGCGATCGCGCAATATGCCGGCGCCGCGCTGGCCGCTTTCGAGGAGGTGGAAACCGCGCTCGACAGCGGCGTGGTGCTTCGCCGCCGCCGGGACGCGGCCGTCATCCGCGTGCGCGAGATAGAGGAAGCGCTCAGGATCGAGGATCTGCGGTACAGGGTCGGCGAAAGCAGCCTGCTTGACGTGTTGCAGATCCGGCAGCAGGCGATCACTGCGCGCAGCGATCTGGCGACGATCGAGCGCATGGAACGCGAGCAGTTCGTCACGCTCAATCTGGCGCTCGGCGGAAGCTGGAACGCGCCGGAGGCTGATCCCCCAGAGATTTCCGAGAAGGATGGCGATGCGAACCCGTAAAGAACTCCGCCTGACCATGATGCCGGGACAGGCCATCGACCTGGTGCGAACGCTCGTCCTGGGAGTGCTCGGCCCCGCATTGCTGCTTGGCGGTTGTGCCAGCTTCGACCGGCAACCGTTCGAGGCCGCGCAGATCGAAGCCGCGCACGCGCCGGATTCGCCGAAAATCCGCCATTGGGCCAATTCCCCCGACCTGTTGACACAGATCTCGATCGCCCCGCCACCGCCGGGCGAGCCACTGCGCGTGCTCGCGCTGTCGGGCGGTGGGGATGACGGGGCCTATGGTGCGGGTTTTCTCAACGGATGGTCGCAAACCGGCAAGCGACCTGAATTTGCCGTGGTCACTGGAGTCAGCACCGGGGCTCTCATCGCCCCCTTCGCGCTGCTCGGGCCGGACTACGACGACGAGCTGAAACGCGCCTATACCGAGATCACGCCCGACGACATTTACAAGGACCGCTTCGCGTTGGCGATCCCGTTCTCGACCAGCGTCGCGACGACCGGGCCGCTCGAGGCTCTAATCGCCCGCTTCGCCACTGATGCGGTGATCGATGCCATCGGCGAAGAGCACCGCAAGGGCCGGCGCCTGTTCGTCGGCACCGTCAGCCTCGACCGCCCCGGCAATGCGATCTGGGACATGGGAGCGATCGCGGCCGGTGATGCGCCCGGTCGCTATGCCCTTTTCCGGCGCATCCTGCTCGCCAGCAGCTCCGTCCCGGTGCAGTTCCCCCCGGTGCTGATCGAGATGGAAGCGCAGGGAGAGCGAATCAGCGAACTCCATGTCGATGGCGGCACCATTGCGACCCTGATGGCCGCTCCGCCGGTCGCGAACGACCAGATCCTGCGGGACAGCCAGTCCCCAACGGAGCTGTATCTGCTGGTCAACGGCAAGATGGCAGGCGAGTTCGAGCTGATCGAAGCAGGTCTCTCCAGCATCGCCAAGCGGACGCTTGAGGTGATGCTCTTCTCCAGCCTCCAGGACCGTGTGGCCTCGGCCTATGTCTGGGCGAGATCGACCGGCGCCGGATATCACTTGACCTTTATCGAGCAGGACTTCGACGCGGACGAGCACGATCTTTTCGAGCAGGATTATATGCGCACGCTGTTCGACTATGGCGTGGAGCGCGGTCGGGCACAGGCATGGCAGGATAGTCCGCCATCGTCGGATCCGGACACTGTCGCATCAGCCGTGCCCGAAACGACGAGTTCCGAGGATTAGCGCCCGTCATGGCACCGGGACGAACATACCGCATGAGCTTCGCCTTTTCCGATATCCCCCATCAATCCGGACGGCCGGCCGTCGTTAACGGCGCCAATAGCGGCACCGGCTACGAGATCGCCCCGCACCTGGCGATGAAAGGCGTGCGCGTGCTGCTGGCGTGTCGCGATGCCGAGCACGGCACTTTGCGTGTCTTACAGGCCGTGACCGATCCGCAAGCGGAAGGCGGCGACCATCCCGGTCCTTGCGGTCTCATGGGGATGCGTGGCCAGACTTCGGGTCGCGCGGTCGTGACAGACCCGACTCGCGACCGGGAGATGACGAGAAAGCTGTGCAACAGGTCGGTTGCACTAACCGGAACAGAACCGGACATTGGCCCTGCTGTTCCGTCGCAGACAACGCCTCCCGACAGCGCACCGTAACGCGGATGCGCGACCGGCACCCTCCGTTCATGATACAGCGCGCAGCTTCTCATGCGTTCGGAAATACGGCACTTTCCGCAATCGGCTTGAGTGTCGCTAAGCACGCGGTGGGCCATCCCGGCCTGACGGGCGTTGCACTTGTCGAGGACGGCATAGACGCGTTTGCCATCCGCTCTCGACTCATCGCCGCGGCCGAAAGATCGATCGACCTGCAATATTACATCTGGCGCGACGATCTGACCGGTAATCTCCTGCTGGAAGACTTGCGCAGAGCGGCAGCGCGGGGTGTACGGGTCCGTCTGCTGGTTGACGATAACGGCATTCCCGGCCTCGACCGCAAATTGCGCTGGCTGGCCAGCGACCGCAATTTCGAAATCCGCATTTTCAATCCGTTTCGAAACCGACACTTCAAGCCGCTCGATTTCCTGCTGGATTTCCACCGCGTCAATCGCAGGATGCATTCGAAAAGCTTTACAGTCGACAATCAGATAACCTGTGTCGGCGGGCGTAATGTCGGAGACGAGTACTTCGCCAACCGAGAGCAGGGGATTTTTGCCGATGTGGATGCGCTTTGCGTAGGCGCGGTGGTGCAAGAAGTCTCCGAATGTTTCGATGCGTTCTGGAATTTTCCCGCTGCAGTCGAAATCGACTGCATCGTGAAGGAAGATCCGAAGCAGTACGCGGCAAGCGGGGCAACTGATTTCACGCGGTCAGTTTCCGGCCCCTCCGCGACCGATTATCTAAGCCGTGCCGCCGGATCTGTTTTGCTTGAGCGTGCGCGGGCCGGACGGATTGAATTCGAATGGGTGCCCGTCGAGCTGGTCAGCGATCGGCCCGCCAAGGTTCTCGGACAATCGCGTCAAGGCGATCTCATGGCTAGCGTCCTCAGGAGTCTCATCGGTCAACCGGAAAGGGAATTGCTCGTCGTTTCGGGCTATTTCGTGCCGACCTCATCAGGTGCCAGGGCCTTTGCGCAAATGGCACGCAACGGGGTCGATGTGCGCGTCCTGACCAATTCCTTTGCTTCGACCGATGTCGCTATGGTTCATGCCGGATATGCAAAGCATCGGCATTTTCTCGTGAAGTCGGGGGTGCGTCTGTATGAGATGCCTGCCCCTGGAGACCGGCCCAAGACCACCCGCAAATCTCTGCGTCGACCTTCGCCGCGCAACACAAACGAGAATGCCACCCTGCATGCCAAGATGTTCGCTGTAGACGGCCGTCGGGTCTTTGTCGGTTCTTTCAATTTCGATCCGCGCTCTTTCGCTCTCAATACTGAGCTCGGGATCGTCATCCAGAGTGAGAATCTGGCGGCACAGATGCACCACGCCTTCGATACCATGATCGCGTCCGGCTCCTACAAAATCGTCGTGGATGACAAAGGCCGACTGAACTGGATGGACATGCGCGACGATGTCCGTCAATGTGAACTGGCCGAGCCTGGAACCACATGGTGGTCGCGAGTGCTCACTCGCCTTCTCAGCAAAACGCCGATCGATTGGCTGCTGTGAATACCATCTGGGCGCGGCGACCTACGCGCCGACGTCATTCTCCTGGGTCACCAAATGGACCGTCCGCGTCGGGTAGGCGATAGCGAGACCGGCTGCCTTCAACCTCTCGAAAATGGCCAGCAGCAGTTCCTGCCGGATCAGTCGGCTTTCCGCGTAATCGGCAACCATGATGTAGGACCAGATCTCGATATCCAGCGAGCTCTCGCCGAAATGAGCAAATCGAGCACGGAGGCCATCCTTTTCAATCAGGTGGTGATCGCGCAGGATCTGCTCGATAATCTCCACGGCCCGGCGCAGCTGGCCTGCGGAGATACCGTATTCGACGCCGATCGTGGGATTGAAGAGAAAGCGGTCGCGCTTGGCGAAGTTTTCGATCTCGCGGGAGGAAAAATCACCGTTCGGGATGGTGACGAGCGTGCGTTCATTCGTGCGAATCCTCGTCGAGCGCATACCGATATCCTCTACGGTGCCGACAATATCTCCCGCGCGGCAGAAGTCTCCGACCTGAACAGGGCGGTCTGCGATGACGTTCAGGCTGCCGATCAAATTCTCCACGGCCTTCTGTGCGCCTAACGCCAAGGCGATGCCGCCAATGCCCAATGCGGCAATGCCCGTGGTCACATCGACCCCCAGCGTGTCGAGGACCGCTACCGTCGCCAATAGGAAGAGCACTATCTTTGCCGTACGCCGCAACAGGACGACGACCGACACTGCCTGCCGCCGCTGGCGGCGTTCCATCCGGGCACTAGCAACGCGTGCGATGGCATCGACCAGGCGCAGCGCAAACCAAGCAAGCGCTACCCAGCCAACGATACCGATATAGCGCAGCAAGGTCTGGCGCGCGACGATGGACGCCTCGATGCTGCCCGTCCACAGGTGGAAGGTCACCACTGCGAGAAACAGGCTGAGCGGCGGCAAGGCGGCCTGCGTGAAGCGGTAGATCGCGCTTTTCTCGCGGTCGGCCACAAAACGCCGCATGATGGCCAGAAGTCCGGCCGATATAAGCCAGTAGAGAAAGAAACTGCCGGCTGCGCTCCCGAGCAAGAGAGCCCAGTCCTGCAGCGGGGCTCCGGCCACCTCGGCGCTTTCACCGTCTTCCGGTTCAGCCGGATTTGTCGCCGCCACAGACACTGCTTCGAGAGCTTCAACGGTCTCCTGCGAAATCCCCCAGACCTCGCTGCCGACAGGGCTGTCGGTCCGGGTGAGAAGGATCGGCAGACTTTCCTCGCCGCCGAGCCTGCCTACCTCTTCGGTGTCGGCCGGCAGTTCATCGTCGAGACGCCCACTCGCTTCGTTCGACAAGGCACCGAAAGGCAGGAGCGTCCCCTGTTGGTCGAGCGCGGCTTGCAGCTTGGTGGCCCAGATCGCTCCTTGATCGACAAGTTGAGCCTCATCCTCTTCCGCAGACAGGTGGAAATAGTGAGCAGCCCTCGTGTAGTCCTTCGCCGCCAGGGCGCTGATCAGGCCGGTCACCGTTCCACGCGGCGTCTCGCGACCGAAAGGGTCGGTAGCCACTTCAGCGGCCTGCTCGGCCATCGGCTCCGCCACAGGAGCGATTTGAGCGGAAGCCGGTGTTAAGGCGGCGCAGGCGACCAGCAATAAAAGGGCAGAAAGACGGAGAACCGATATCGGTCCGATCGGGATATTATCTGGAAGGCGCTGGCCATCGCAGTTCCGCAATGGCTTCAACCCTACGAACCTACGAAAGACAGAGATTGCATTCCAACCGCTAAAGCTCGGCTCACTGATCGATCGGAGAGATTGCCTTGGGGGAAAGGCCATTTTTGCTGGCGCCGGCGATGAAAGAAAGTAAACTCACCGGTACCATGCCGTTTTCCGTTGCGGCAGGCAAGCGTTCATGTGGGCATCATTAGTCCGCGTTGCCCGCTGCGGAGCTTTGCCTGGCCATACCACAAAGGCCTCGTCCTACTGGGCAGCAGATCAGATGGCCGAACCAATGCAATAGTGAGAGAATAGATGTCACTTCCCCGCAGAACCTCAAGCGGCGGTCGTCCTTCAAAAGAGGAGGCCGAGAAACTAGGCGAGCACATATTGCAGGAAGCGCTGCAGGAATTTATCGCTAAAGGCCTCGATGCGTCCCGGATGGACGCGATCGCCGCTTCGGCCCACGTATCGAAGCGAACACTTTACGCACGCTACAAATCCAAGGATGAACTGCTATGTGCGACGATGGACTATGGTATTGCGAAGCACATCCGTCCGGTGAGCACTCTTCCTGCCAATGGCCCCATTCGCGAGCGCCTCGAAGCCGTTGCGCATAAATTTCTAGAAGCCTCGCTCACCGCAGAAGGCCGCGGCATACAGACCTTGCTGACATGGCTTGCCAATTACCGCCCCGATTTGCAGAACAAGATCAGGGCCAAAGCCGTGGCTGACGTTACCGGCGTTATGAACCAAATTCTAAAGGACGGCTACGCAAACGGAGAAATTGCGTTCTCAGACTTCCCGGCGATCGCTAAGATAGTCTTCGACTTATTATTCTCCTTGCCGAATTATGAAATACTGAGGGGCATGGGTCCCGAATATCATGGCAGCGAATCCGTCAGCCTGGACAAGGAACTTGATTTCGTGATGGCTGCACTTCGCACTGGCGTCGTCTTTTCGACGAATGGGCGGTAAGCTGGCGCATATCTTATAAATCAGTAACTTCGTTGCATTGGTTTGAACCTAAAGATATTTCAGTATCCTTCGGATTCATCGTGATCGGAGTGTCCAGAAGATGGCCCCGGCTCAATGTGCTCTGGAATCTCGTCGAGCAATGTTCTGCCAGAGGCGTACCGCCGCCCGAGCGTCTCGATAAACCCTTAGTAACGCTTCGCATCACGATCTCCTACAGATCAATGCCGTCGTCGGGGTTGCGAGGCCTGTCGCGCCAGCCCTTGCATCCGTCGCCGCAAGGCCGATGCGCGCGCAGCTTCATCCGGGTCATCCTCGAAAATCGCGAACTCGCCGGTCGGTAACGAGTCCGGCGTTTCTCGTGCGATATCGAGATGATCGGGCAGTTCGGGTTCGCGGCGGAGCCCATGAGTTTTCTCCATGACGGGCCGGTCGGGAGCCTCTCTCCTGACCTCAAAACTTTCACGAAGCGCAGCGTCGCCCTCTTACTATAAAGAGAGCGACGCCGCGGTCTGGGCGACGGTGGAGGTCAACCTTACGGCTCTGACTGGTGATCTATTGGCGCTGCATTCAGATGAGGACCGCATCGGCCTCGACCTTTCGCCGGCAAGCCATGTGCTGGGTGATCCCACCGCGCTCGGACGGATTTTTGATAACCTCGTCGATAATGCCCTGCGCCACGCCTCGACCGTCACGGTAAGGAATGTTTCGGATGGCGGTAAGACCTGCTGGTCGTTTGAGGACGATGGCCCGGGAGTTGCGCCCGACCAACAACTGACGTTAGGCACGGCCTATGCCCGTTTCGATCCGTCACGCGATCGACAGACGGGCGGAGCCGGCCTTGGCTTAGCGATCGTCTGCGGACTTGCCGAAGCCATAGGCGGCTCCGTCTCGTTCCGGTCCAAGCCGGGCCGAGGACTGCATGTGCAAGTCGTGCTGTTGTCGGCGGGTAGAAGCTCAGAATGAGCGAGACTCCACTGCAGACTGATAATAATCGGAGGAGTAAATCAAATTGATAAAATTGAGGATCATCAACGATGAGTATCGTCGCTCAACTCGCGATCGGAACGGTGACCGTTGCACTTACCATCATCATGCAAGCGTGTTTTGCCGCAATAGCCTTCTCAGTCGATGATCGCTTCACGCCGCCTCGCACGCGAACAACACGCTTTGGAGCGACCTTGCTTCTTGCCGCTTCTACGATATGGATGCTGCTCGCTATCACGCTGGCGGCTTGGATTTGGGCGGGCCTGTTTATTGTATTGGGTGCCTTCGAAGCGCTGGAACCGGGGCTCTATTTCGCAACGGTTTCCCTGACGACGCTAGGCTTCGGCGACGTTATCCTCTCGCAGGATGTGCGGCTGCTGTCTGCGATCGTGGCTGCCAACGGCCTCGTCATGTTCGGTTTGAGCACTGCGTTTCTTCTCGAATTCGTGGGTCAGGTGCGCGAGGAGAAAGGCAGTTCGACGCGATCCCACATTTCGACGGCAGAATGACTTCGTACAGAACCGGCTCACTTTGGCTAGCATAAACGATTGTGCCTGCCCACTCTACCCGCATCGCCTTGTCCAAGTAGAAAACGCCGATCCGCCCGGGTTTCGACAAATAGTCTGGGGCTTGGCGCTTGCGTAGACTGGATGGTCAAAAGTGGAATGGCGGGTTGCGACTCTAATGTCGGTCCTAACCACCAACTCGGCGGTTCGCCAGAAGCAGATGTTCGCATGGCATGCGCTCAGGTCGGCTTCGCCCTCTCATCCCAGTCATCCGAGCATTGAGGGCTACGTTCCGAAAGCGGACGTCGGTTCGAGGGCGTCGGAGCGATGCCCATATCGGACAATAGGATTAGTCGGCTTAACGGAGATGGATTGGGCTTAAGGACATCTCGAACGGTGGCAACAAAGCGACCTGGGTTCGGTCTTTATCCGCCTTTGACTTGTGCAGGGTCGAGCGCCTGCACCGGGGTTGCGAGAAAGCGGAATGGCTCGGCGGTTCCTTGCTTCGCGGCCGCGACAGCGTTGATGAGCAGCGCCGCCGAAGCGGCAAACCCTTCGATTGAATTTGCCTTGCCAAGCCAGACCCGCGAGGCCTTGGGCGACACGCCCACGGTAACTTCCAGCGCGGCATTGCGCGAACGCGCGGCCGACCGGTAGAAGCTCTGGTCATCAAAGGGGTCGAGCGAATAGTCCAGATCCTGTCCGGCAAGGATCTTGGCATCGGCCTTCGTGGCACTTCTCCGGTGAACGCCCGACAGCCACAGAGTCCGCGCCTGGCCATTCTCCAGAAATGCGGCGGCCATGGTTGAACGGGATATCGGCAAGAGCCAGGTCGGTGGAACGGCTCGACGTCTCTGACCTTGCCGATTCATCGGAAAGCCTCGCGGTTTGGCTGAAGTGCGATCTCACCTTTGATGCTGCCGAGATTGTCGCGAACGTCGACTACGCCAACCTCGTCTTCCAGCAGCGCCTGCACGTCCTGCGACAGCTCTTGCAGCTTCAACATGTCGGGGCCGGTCAGGACGATTTCGATCGGATCGCCCGATGTTGGCTGTCCGGTCTCGGGTGCCACCAGTAGAGTGGCACCGGCGACATTGCGGTCGAGATAGGTCTGTAAAGTCGGGTCGGCAGTCCTCATTTACGCGGGCGGGCGAGAGGAAACGAACTGCATCGCAAGGTCGCTCGACTATCGCCAAGCGTCCCAGTGGACGCCCCACGAAGATCGGACAGGCAATCCTCGCAGACGTGCGACACCTGCTGAGAGGCTTCACCTCTTCGAGCCGGTTTGCTCCGCAAGCAGTTCGACAAGCCTGCGCACGCTGTCCCGCAGTTCGTCAATCCCTACGGATTTGCGCCCCCTCGCAAGGGTTTCGGGAACATACACTGCCTGGTTGCGCAGTATTTTTCCACTCTCGGTCAGTTCGATAACCACTCGGCGCTCGTCTTCCGGATCGCGTGTTCGTCGAACCAGGCCGGCGGCCTCCATACGCTTCAGCAGAGGGGTGAGAGTTCCGCTATCGAGGTAAAGCCGCGCGCCGAGGGAGCCCACCGTCTGGGGTTCTTTCTCCCATAATACCAGCATGACCAGATATTGCGGATAGGTGAGACCCAGCTCCCGAAGAACAGGGCCATAGAGGCGGCTGAGGAGGTTGGTGGCAGCATAAAGGGGAAAGCAAACCTGTCGATCGAGCAACAAGGGATCGCGCGGGTCCTGTGCTGCTGCCACTCCGTCATTCATTGGGCGAACACATTAATTTTCACATCGACGTTTCCGCTGACTGCGTTGGAATAGGGGCAAGCAGCGTGGGCGTTCTTCACGATCTCGTCAGCCTTTGCCTGATTGACCCCGGCAATTTCGACATCCAGTGTGACAGCGAGATTAAACCCGTCATTACCATTCGGCAAGAGGCCGACCTGGCAGGAGACTTCAATGTCGTCGTCACCCACCTTGTCGGTCTGTGCCCGCGTTACATGGATCACGGCATTTTCGAAGCAAGCCGCATAACCAGCAGCGAAGAGTTGCTCGGGATTAGTCGCGTCGCCCTTGCCACCGAGTTCCTTCGGTAGAGCGAGGTCGAGCTCGAGAATGCCATCTTCGCTTTTGACCTTTCCGGCGCGGCCACCATAGGCGTTAACGCGAGTGTTGTAGAGATTTTTCATGTTAGCTCCTTACGGTTAGACAGCAGGATAAATAGTATCCAATTATATTGTGCGCAATATATAATTTGCAAGGCGCGTCATGCTGGCAGACACGCCTTTGCGTCAAATTCTGACCGCGTCACCTGCCCAAAGCTCTCAGAATAGTCTTCTCGACCGGCGAGTAGCTATTGTCGGAACGCTCGAGACTGATCGGCTCACGCGGTAGCAGTGGCGGCTGCGCAATGAAGCGCGGCTACTTACCGTAATCCTTATATGCAGAATGCACGAGGAAAGGGTGGCACAGATACACCTTGCCGGCCGGACCCGTTGCCAGTTGCTCCAGGCGATGGGCCGATCCGGCGAATCCGTCCGAGGTCAACTCTCGAAGGGTCAGACCGGCTTCCTTGGCCGGTGCGAGTTGTCGCGCTGTATCGATATGCGAGCCGACCCGAATGCGCGTTGAGGAATCGTGAATACCCACATCCGAGAATAGGAACAGCATCAACAGGGCGCGGCCCTTGCGGTGCACATTGGCCCGCCACTCCATGAAGTCGGGCTTCTCATAAGCGAAGCTGACCTCGATGTGCCACCCGTCGTCTCCAGGTTCTTCGGCAGATGGAAAGCCAACAGCAAATGTTCCGAGTCCGCCCCGCGGCAGCCACCGACCTTTGCCCACAAGCTGGTCGAATGCTGTATGCAGGGCGGTTGTGTTTGCCGCTTCGTGAAACGGAGCCTGATCGAACCGCTCGAGACGGGCCGGGTCCAGGTGGTCGAGTCATCGGGATCGCATCCCGTGGCCACCCACAGGATCGCGCGCGCTTCTGCGGCCACCTTGGATGAAAATGCAGCACCCACCCAGACGAAGCCGTCGCGAACGAAGCGGGCAATGGCATCTGCGCCAAGCGCAGAGAAGTATCGATTAGGCGCGTATGGTCGAGCGGCATTGCTGCTTCACGAGCCGGAAACCCGGCCAGCTCAGCCCAACGGAAAGGGTCGAGGCGCGATTGAGAGTGATGAACTTCATGGGCTTCTGCTACCTGATGTATTGTAGAGACACGACAAACGGCTGCCATTGAACAGGTGCTGGGCATACATGGGTGGTCTGCCATGGGGTCGGAAGCAAAATGGCCGATTTGCATTGGTTGCCTGCCCAAAGCAGACAGTCAGCAACCGGCCCATTTTGAGCCACCACTTATATACCGAGAGCGACTGGCTTACGGTCGGTGTGCTCTCAGCGAGTAGGGTGAAGGAGCGGACTTTAAGCACACCGTACGCAGCTTAAGCTGCATGAATGGAAGAAAAGCACGATAAAACAGTAAGTTCGATTTCGGCAACACGTGAGCGATCGCATAGTAGCCAAGGCTCAGTCATAGCCCCTCGCAGGCCATCGTTCAGGCTGAAATTGACTGGTCATGTCGCTCGTCGAAAGTCGCTTCCCATCGGTATTACGTGGGACACAGAACTTCCCGGCTTCGGGCTTCGCAAACGGAAGTCGGGTCACCTTACATGGATAGTCAAGCATAGTCCGCGAGGCGTGCAGCGCATGGTGACACTTGGTTGCGCGGGGATGGCGGCAGGTGCGCTGGGCGCGCCCGCCGCGCGCGCTGCCGCGCGCAGTTTGCTCATCAAGGCAACGCTTGCCGACCTCCCTACCGCGCCCGAGAAGAGGCGAGTGCCGTTGTTCGCTGATTATGCCGAAGAGTTCTGGCAGGATTATTCGCCGCATTGGAAGCCAGCGACACAGCGATCATCGCGTTCGCGCATCGATCAACTGCTCATGCCAAGGTTCGGTGACCTGCCGGTCGATAAGATCGAGCGCGGAGACATCAACCGCTGGCGAGACAGCATGGCTGAGCGGGGAGGGACCTTCAACCGCGCCATCCCTATCATGTCGGTGATGATGCAGTATGCCGAGAAGCTCGGCTACCGGGTGAAGAATTCCAACCCGTGCCGCGGCGTCTCCCGCTTCAAACGCGATCTGCCCGAGCGCTACCTCTCTGCCTCTGAATACCGAAGACTGGGGCGCGTTCTGGCCGAACATGATGGGGTCAATCCATTTGTCATTCCGGCGCTGCTCATGCTCATCTACACTGGAGCTCGGGTCTCGGAAATCGCGACCTTACGCTGGCGTTATGTCCAGCCACCACGTCTGCAATTGCCTGACAGCAAGACCGGCCCAAAGACGATTTATCTCAACCCGCAAGCTATCGCAGTGCTCGAGGGACTGGAACGTCGTGCCGACGAGCTGCTGGTCTTTCCTGCCATGCGTCGCGAGGCTCCGATCAATCTCGGTCAGTACTGGGATCGCATCAGGCGCAAGGCTGCGCTGCCCGACGTGCGGCTTCATGATCTGCGTCACAGCTTCGCCTCGGTTGCCATTGCACAGCACATTCCGCTGGCGACAATCGGCAAGCTACTCGGCCACGCGCTTCCGGAAACAACTGCGCGGTACGCACATCTGGCTGACGAGGCGATTGCGGAGAGCGCTGATCGCATCTGCTCCAATCTCGCAAGTGCAATGGGGATGGCTGCATGACCCAGTACGACCTTAGGCAGATCATTGCAGAGGAGCTTGCGCGCGTCATACCGGGCGAGGCTGGCAAGCGTCGCTCGAGATTTGACTACGTGCTCCCCGGCTTTGGCGAGCGCGTCCATCCATCGGGCCGCAAGAGCTATGTTCTGCAGCGCACGATGGGCGGTAAGCAACGGCTCATCACTATTGGTGACGCTGCCATCCTAACAGAGCGTATTGCCAAGGATGTCGCACGACGCCTTATCCTGCGCATTGAGCTTGGTGAAAACCCTGCCGACAAGAAGCAGCGTGGGCGCAAGACGCCGACCTACGCGGCATTTCTCCAATCCTACTGGGAGGTAGCAGCGCCGACCTGGAAACCGTCAACGCGCGAAATTCAGAATATCTACCGGCGGACCCATCTAGAGCAAGCGTTTCCGGGCA
>NZ_JBELMO010000059.1:0-21517 GCF_042095715.1 Qipengyuania sp.
TAGAGCGTGTCGATGGTGAAGCTGGACTTGCCCGATCCACTGACGCCGGTGATGCAGGTGAAGGTGCCCAGCGGAATGCTGGCGGTGACGTTGTGGAGGTTGTTGGCCCGCGCGCCATGCACGGTCAGTTTCTTGCCGTTACCCTTGCGCCGTTTCTCCGGGATTTCGATGGCGCGCGTGCCGTTGAGATAGGCGGCGGTGAGCGATTTCTTGCTCTTCAGCACCTGTTTCAGCGTGCCTTCGGCCACCACCTCGCCCCCGTGGACGCCCGCGCCGGGGCCCAGGTCCACCACATGGTCGGCGGCGCGGATCGCATCCTCGTCATGCTCGACCACGATCACGGTGTTGCCGAGGTCGCGCAGGCGTTTCAGCGTTTCCAGCAATCGGTCGTTGTCGCGCTGGTGCAGGCCGATGCTGGGCTCGTCCAGCACGTAGAGCACGCCCGAAAGCCCGCTGCCGATCTGGCTGGCGAGGCGGATGCGCTGGCTCTCCCCCCCACTGAGCGTGCCGCTGGTGCGGTCGAGGTTGAGGTAATCCAGACCGACATTGTCGAGGAAGCCCAGCCGCTCGTTGATTTCCTTGAGGATGGCGCGGGCGATCTGGCCCTGCGTGTCGTTGAGATGGTCGGGCAGCGCCAGGAACCAGTCCTTGGCGTCGGCCACGCTCATCTTGGTTGGGGTGGCGATATCGGTCGGCCCGTCGGCGCCGGGGATCTTCACCGCCAGCGCCTTTTCATTGAGACGCTTGCCGCCGCAGGTCTCGCAAGGCTGCGCGGTCTGAAACTTGGACAGCTCCTCCCGCATCCACGCGCTCTCGGTCTGAAGCAGGCGGCGGTTGAGATTGCCGATCACCCCTTCGAACGGCTTGTGCACGGTGTATTCCTTGCGCCCGTCCTTGAAGGTCAGCGGCACGCGCTTGCCCTTGGTGCCGAACAGGATAACCTCGCGGTTTTCGGGCTTGAGACCCTCCCACGGCGTTTCGAGGCCGAATCCGTATTCCTTGGCGAGGCTGGCCAGCACCTGCATGTAATAGGGCGAAGGCGGGTTGCTTTTGGCCCATGGCACGACCGCCCCCTTCTTGAGGCTGAGCGCTTCGTTGGGGACGACCAGCTGCGGATCGAACAGCTGCTTTTCCCCGATCCCGTCGCAGGTCGGGCAGGCCCCCTGCGGCGCGTTGAAGCTGAACAGGCGCGGTTCCACCTCCTCGATGGTGAAGCCGCTCACCGGGCAGGAAAACCGCTCCGAAAAGACGATGCGGTTGTCGGGCAGGCCGGCGCCCTTCATTGCGCCGCCCTTCCCCGAACCGGCCTTCCCCGAACCGACCTTGTCCAGGCTGGCGTTTTCGGCGTCCGGCCCGATGACGGCGGGGCGCACGTCCTGCCGCTGGGCAAGCGCTTCGGCCACGGTGGTATCGGCCAGATCGACGTAAGCCAGCCCCTCGGCCAGCTTCAGCGCCTGCTCGAAACTGTCGGCCAGGCGCGTTTCCAGCCCCGGCTTCACCGCGATCCGGTCGACCACCACTTCGATGTCGTGCTTGTATTTCTTGTCGAGCGCGGGGGCTTCCTCGATCGGGTAGAACTCCCCGTCGATCCGCACGCGGGTGAAGCCCGCCTTCTGCCATTCGGCCAGTTCCCTGCGGTATTCGCCCTTTCGCCCGCGCACCACCGGGGCGAGCAGATAGGCGCGCGTCCCCTCTGGCAGGGTCATCACCCGGTCCACCATGTTGGATACCGTCTGCGCTTCGATCGGAAGGCCGGTCGCCGGGCTGTAGGGCGTGCCCACGCGCGCCCACAGCAGGCGCATATAGTCGTAGATCTCGGTGACCGTCGCGACGGTGGAGCGCGGGTTGCGGCTGGTGGTCTTCTGCTCGATCGAGATGGCCGGAGACAGCCCGTCGATATGCTCGACATCGGGCTTCTGCATCATCTCCAGGAACTGCCGCGCATAGGCGCTGAGCGATTCCACGTAACGCCGCTGACCCTCGGCATAGATCGTATCGAAGGCCAGGCTCGATTTGCCGGAGCCCGAAAGCCCGGTGATCACGATCAGGCTGTCGCGCGGCAGATCGATGTCCACGCCTTTGAGATTATGTTCGCGCGCGCCGCGCACGCTGATCGTGGTAAGGGCCATAAAGGGGCGTGTTCCGGTTTCGTTCTGGCGAGTCAAGGGGCGCGGAGGCGCGACCCACAAGGTTGGTCCCCGATGTGGTCGCCCCCCGCCGAATTGCAATGCACGCTCACGCTGCCCATGCCGTGTAACCCTGCTTTTCCGCCCTGCCGGCAGGGGCGCGAAGACTCCGGTTTTCCGGCCCGGACCAAACACTCCCTTCACGCGTTGAACAGGTAAGCAGGGGTTATTTCCGGCACGCGCCGCCTTCGGGCGCAGACGCACATCGCCGCACCCCACCAACCGAAGTTGATACACGAGGCTGTATAGCCATGACATTATCGCAAACCGCACAAACGCCGCCCGGTCGCGGCCCCGATCGGTCGCCTGCCGACGCCCGCATTCGCCGCCGCGTTGCCGATCTTTTCACGCCGCTTGACCATGATCGTCCGAGTCGTTCAGCCACCAGCGATCGTCGCCGCGACCGCGAACTGAAACGCGCACGCGCCGCGGCATCGCGGGCCTTTTCGGTCAAACCTTCCATGTCGAAACGTAAGGCCGCCGCGCTTTTGCTTTCCACCGGGGCGATGGCCCTTCCGGCTTTCAAAGCCCCGTTCGATGGCAACGCCAGCGGTGTATCCTCCTCCGACACCGAGCGCTCCGACAGGCGCATTCCCGCAACCTTGCTGAGCGCGAGCGCCGAGATGCGCCAGGCGCTGGTCGAGGAGGAAGGCATGCGCAGGACCGTCTATCGCGACATCGCCGGCAATCCGACCGTCGGCGTGGGCCATCTCGTGCGTCCCGGCGACGGGCTCGGCGTAGGGGATCGCATCACGCAGGCACAGACAAGGGCTTTCCTCGACGCCGATCTGCGCGCGGCCGAAAAGGACGCACACGATCTCCTCGGCAGTCTGCCCGTTTACCAGCACGAATTCGATGCGCTCGTCGATCTGATCTACAATGTGGGTCCCGGGAACGTCTCGTCCGCCAAGAGCCCCCGCCTGAATGACGCCATCGCGCGCGGTGATTACGAGGCAATGGCGGAGGAACTGCGCTATTCAAATGCCGACGGCTCCTATGCCCGCGGCCTCGATTATCGCAGCGAACGCAGGACCCAGATCTTTTTGAACGCGAGCTACGAAGACCCGCGTGAGGCGGTCCGGATGACATAGCGCCGGGTTCGCTGTGGGGTGACTTCAGCGCCATGGCGTGGCGAACACGAACGCGGTTCGGCACCGATAGGCCGGCAATCGGAAATGATTTCAAAATTGCGCCCTCCGCAAGGCGCGCATTGAGGGGCGTATAGCTTGGCGCATCTAACCCTCATGCCTTTGCGAAAGCGCCACCTACGAATTGCGCCCGTTGATGACCCGAATTGCTGGACGCGGTTAGAGGTCTATACCTAATTCCCGATTAGGCACGCGTGCATCACGCCTCCCCTACAGGTGCAAAGGGGTGGTAGCAAACGCCAGCGGTTTTCGAGCCTGGCTGTCTGAATTGGGACTTCCGAATGAGCATCAATAAAGTCGATATCAAGGAATCATTGGGACTGTTCGCGGTTACCGATCAGGATATCAAACGCTTTCCCGCTATCAGCCGCGCGATTGCGCGCCATGCGCCTGCCGCGCTGGACGGCCTTTACGAATTCGTTGCCGCCACGCCCGCCACGCAAGGCTTTTTCAGCTCGCGCAGTATGGTGGAAGGGGCCAAGTCCAAGCAGCTCGAACATTGGAAGCTCATGTTCAGCGGTAAGCCCGATACCGCCTATCTCGCCAGCGCGCGCCGCATCGGCGAGGTGCATGCGCGCATCGGTCTGGAACCCAAGATATATATTGGCGCCTATGCGCGCATCCTCTCGCGCGTCGTCTCGCGCATGATGCGCCTTCCCATCCCGGGAAGGTCCGGCCAGATCGAGACGCTACAGAAGATGGCGATGATGGACATGTCGCTCGCCCTGTCGACCTATTTCGACATCGAGGCGAAAAACCGCGGCGACACAATCGAGACTTTGGGCACTGCGCTGGAGCGGATGTCGCAGGGCGATTTCAGCCGCAAGCTGAGCCCGCTGCCGGCCGAATTCGCCGCGATCTCTTCCAGTTTCGAGGTCATGCGCGGCAAGGTTTCCGAGGCCCTGGAGCAAGTGACCGAGCGATCTGGGTCGGTGGATGTGAGCGCGCAGGAAGTTCGCTCCGCATCCGACGATCTGGCGCAGCGGACCGAGCGCCAGGCGTCGGAACTGGCCGAAGCGACTGCCGCCATCAATTCGGTGGCCGACGGGGTCAGCCACAATGCCGACGACGCCAGCTTCCTGACCGAACGGCTGAGCGAAAGCCATCGCGCTGCACGCGAAGGCGGCGAGGTGCTGAACCAGACCATCGGCGCCATGGCAGACATCCAGAAATCCGCGCAGGAGATCGGCACCATCACCGATGTGATCGATGCGATCTCCTTCCAGACCAACCTGCTGGCGCTGAATGCGGGTGTGGAAGCCGCACGAGCCGGATCGGCGGGCGCGGGCTTCGCCGTGGTCGCCAACGAAGTGCGCGCCCTGGCGGCGCGTTCGGCCGAGGCAGCGCTCGATATCAAACGCCTCATCAGCCAGAGTTCGGAACAGGTGGAACGCGGTGCCGTGCTGGTGGAAAATACCGGCACGACCTTTACCCAGATCCTGGAAGGGCTCGGCGAAGTGGCAGAACGCGGCAGCAAGATCGCCGGATCCTCGCGAGAGCAGGCCGAGAAGATCGGCATCGTGCGCCAGAACATGGGCCGCATCGACCAGATGACGCAGCAGAACGCCGCCATGGTCGAACAGGCAAGCGCCGCCGCCCGGACGCTGGCCATGGAGGCCGACGAGACCTTGCGGATCACCCGCCAGTTCCGGCTGGGTTCGGACGACGGCGCCGCAGGAATGCAGCAGACCCGCCGCGCCGCCTGAGGCGCGCTGTCGGAAATTTGCGGAGCATGAACCGGGAGCGGCGCGTGGTCGCTCCCGCGCGACGCTAAACGTGACGGCGGATTGCAGTTCGTCGATGACCGAACGCAGTTGGTGGAACCCGGCTTTCCCGATGGGGTTAAGAGGCGTGGCGTAACAGCGCACGCGTGCGTTGGCGCGCGACTCTTACCACATCCGGAGACACATCATGTTTCGCTTCAGGACCGTCCTGTCCGCCGGTGCCGCATTGGCCCTGCCCCTCGCAGCCCTTCCCGCCCTCGCGCAGGACGCCACAGCGAACAACAGCGAAAACAGCGACATCGTCGTTCATGCCAAATCGCAGATCGGCGACTTCGGCATCGACCTGACGGGGCGCGATCTGAGCGCGAAGCCGGGCGACGACTTCGAACGCTATGCCTCCGGCGCTTGGATGGACCGCACCGAGATCCCCGCGGACCGGGCGAGCACCGGGTCCTTCTACGATCTGAGCGAAATGACGACCGAACAGGTCAAGGACCTGATCCTGGGCGCCCCCGCCAGTTCCAAGCAGGGCCGGCTCTACAAGAGCTTCACCGACGAAAAGGCGGTCGAGCGCGTGGGTTTGGCGCCGCTGATGCGCGACATTGCGGATATCCGTGCCATTTCCGACAAGAGCGCCATGGCCCGCTACATGGGCGATACCGACGGGCGCTTCGGCATCAGCCTGGTCAACACCTACGTCGATACCGACACGGCGGATGCCACGCGCAACCTGCTCTACATCACGCAGGGCGGGCTGGGGCTGCCGGAAAAGAGCTATTACCTCGACGATAACTTCGCCGAGCAGCGTCAGGCCTATTCCGATTACATGGTGCGTACCTTCAGGGCGATCGGGACGCCGGACCCCGTCGAAGCGGCTGCCAAGGTGCTGGAGTTCGAGACCTATGCCGCGCAGCTGAGCTGGGATCCCGCGGATCGCCGCGATGTCGACAAGACCAACAACCCCTATTCATCGGCGGATCTCGCCAGTTACGCGCCGGGGCTGGACTGGATCGCGTTTTACGCCGGGCTCGGGGTAAAGCCGCAAGCCAGGATGATCGTGAGCGAGAACACTGCGGTAAAGCGCCTCGCCTCGCTCTATGACCGGACCCCGCTCGAAACGCTCAAGCTGTGGCAGGCCTTCCACGTGGCGGACCAGGCGTCGCCCTATCTGACCAAGAAGATGGTCGACAGCCGCTTTGCCTTCACCAGCACGCTTTCGGGCGTCAGCGAGAACCGCCCCCGCTGGAAGCGCGGCGTTTCGCTGGTCAACGGATCGCTGGGCGAACTGGTGGGCCAGGATTACGTCGCCGAGCATTTTCCGCCGGCCTCCAAGGCCAAGATGGAAGCCCTCGTCGCCAACCTAAAGCTGGCGATGGCCGACAGGATCAAGGCGAACAGCTGGATGAGCCCCGCGACCAAGCAGGCCGCGCTCGCCAAGCTGGAAAACACCATGGTCATGGTCGGCTATCCCGACAGCTGGCGCAATTTCGATGCGCTGACGATCTCGGAGGACGATCTCTACGGCAATGTGGAGGCATCCGGCCGCTTCAACGCCGCCTATGAACTTGCCAAGCTGGACAAGCCGGTCAACCGCAACCTGTGGTTCATGAGCCCGCAGACGGTGAATGCCTACAACGGCGGCCAGCTGAACCAGATCGTGTTCCCCGCCGCGATCCTGCAACCGCCCTTCTTCGATCCGGCCGCGGATCCGGCGGTGAATTACGGTGCCATCGGCGTGGTGATCGGCCATGAGATCAGCCACAGCTTCGACGATCAGGGTCGCAAGATCGACGCTGAAGGCAAGGTGAACGACTGGTGGACCGCGGCCGATGGAGAGCGCTTCAACGCGGAAGCCAAGGAATTCGGCAAGCAATACGCCGCCTTCGAAGTGGTGCCCGGCGCCCATATCGACCCCGATCTCACCATGGGCGAGAACATCGCCGATTTCGCCGGGCTTCAGGTGGCGCTGGACGCCTACCACAAGTCGCTGAACGGCAAGGAAGCGCCGGTTCTCGACGGACTGACCGGCGATCAGCGCTTTTTCCTGGCCTATGCGCAGGTATGGCGCGCGAAGGCGCGAGAGGACGCGCTACGCAATCAGGTCGCAACCGATCCGCACAGCCCCGCCCGCTATCGCACCATCGCTCCGGTCCGCAATCTGGACGCTTGGTACGAAGCCTTCAACATCGGTCCCGACAGCGCCATGTACATCCCACCGGAAAAGCGCGTGCATATCTGGTGAGGCGGCTCCGCCACGGCCCCGTCCCTTTGGCGGGGACAAGAGGGGTCGTGCCGGAAGTCAGCGGTCGAACAGCCGCTTGATGGCGGCGGAGGCGATGTCGGGCCGGGCGAAGCCCACCGTCTGCCCCGCCTGCGCAACGGGCACCACGGTCAGGCGCGGGTTGCTGGCTGCTTCCGCCGCCACGCGGGCATAGGGGAAAACCGGATCAGCCTGCCCGACGACCATCTCGATCGGCGGGCCCGCTGCGCGCAGAAGTGAGCCGAAGGGATAGGTTATCAGCCTGAAATCCCGCAAAATGGCGCTGTGGTCCTGCGCCATCAGCAGCGAAGCCGAAGCCATAAGAAGTGAGAGGATCTCTGGATCGAAGGCTGTGGCGAGGTCCTCGGTCGAGCCCGAATACATGCGCGCAAGGATGAACTCCGGCCCGCGCGCTCGGGCCATGCGATATCCCAGCTTCATAACCAGGTCGTACATGCGCGGCGACCGCGTCGCGAGATCGAGCAGAACGCGGTGGTGTGCCGGAAGATCGGCGAGCAGTTCCGGCGTATCGAGCGGCAGGCAGGCGCCGAGGTTTAGAATGCGCGAGACCCGCGCGGGTTGATCTGCGGCGAACCGGATCGCCGGCACGAACCCGTTGACCAGCCCGATCAGCGGCGCGGAATTCAGCCCCAGATGATCGAACATCGCGCCGATCACGGCGGCGCCCACCTCCGCCGAATCGCCAGCAGCCGTCGCGGCGCTGTTGCCGAATCCGGGGCGACTGGGCGCGAAGATCTGGATGTCGGCCTTCTCCAGCTCGCTCTGGACCGCCTGCGGGAGAATGTAACCCGTGAACGGCGCATGGGCCAGGATTGCGGGGCGCCCGCCGGCCCGGCCCATCCAGCTATAAGCGAGTTGGCCGAACGGCCCTTCGAAATAGGCTTCACGCCCCAGCGGATCACGCCACCCTCCGGGCTGCGCGTCCTCGATGGTGCCTTCGACCGAGCGACGTTCCCGTGCGCGGGCGCAAAGCGCAGCCAGCATCCGGACAAGATCCACCTGCCCGGCACAGCCGGTCTTCTGATAAATCTGATGGAGCTGCGTGCGGACGGTCCGGATTGCAGTGCCACGGGCTTGCGATACGGCACCGGGATCGCCGTGTTCGAACAACAGCCGGGCGATCTCGCATTCGCCTGGAGTCATGCCGAATGCTTCCTGCAACAGGGCATCGACCCCTTCGTCCCAGCCCACGCCCAGCGAACGTACCGCGACGAACATGCTTGCGACACGCTCGTCGCGAACCGGGAAGAGTTCGGCCAGCCCTTCCGTGCCGTCCGGGCCATAGGTTCGCACCACGAGATTCCGCCGGTTCCGGGCCGTATCGGCGCCGGATGCCATGGCCCGCAATGTCTCGGCACCGTCCTCGTCGAGCCAGTCGAGGTCGAGAGTGGCGCCCAGCCTTGCGCCGAACAGCCGCTGGCCCGCCTCGTTCGCCGCGACCACGCGCAATTCGGGCGAAAGCACCACCGCCGGCCCAGGCGCATCGGCAATGGCGTGAAAGATGCCCGCCACCCCTACGGGCTTGGGCATCCGTTCGATCAACGCGCCCAATGCGGCAAGCTGCTGGCGTCCGCCGATGTCGAGATCGGGATCGGATCCACCAGACGCCTCCAGCCGCGCGCGCCAATGGGCGATCAGTGCGTCGTACCCCTCCCCTTCATGAAGCGAGCGATAGGCCGAGGCTATGATGTCGATAGTCTGGCTCATGGGAATTTGAGCGAAAAATCGGCGCGGCAAGCAGCATCATACATCAGATGACGTATGACGAAGCAGCATTCACTATTCAATACGCACGTCGAGGGAAGCGTGCCGGAATAGGCCGCGTACGCCGATACCCTCGTTTCGATTTCGGGGAAGGGTTCACAATCATGAGACGGAATATTTTTAAAGGCGCCGCGGCTGCCGCCACGCTGGCTTTGTCTGCTGGCGGTGCAAACGCAGCGGTAGTCGTCGATCAAACACCCTCAGGCACGTTCAATGGTTCGTGGTTCAATTATTCGTCCGGCCAGAATTTCTATGTTGCCTTCGATCTGTCCGAAGCCACAAATATCAAGGGGTTCGATATTTTTGCCGGCGGTACCGTGCAGGTCGGACAGTCCGTTACTGTACGAGTAAAAACCGATGTCGGCGGAAATCCCAATTTTGACAGCAATCTACTCGAATTCGGCGACACGATCGAGCGGATCGACCCTTTCGACACGAATTCGCAAATCGCGGGGGTGGATTTCAACCCCTTCGCACTTCAGGCGGGGCGCTATTGGATGAGCGTGTCGTTCCAGACAGCGATATCGCGTTGGAACAGCTATGACAACGGAGGCCCGCAGACAACAAGTAATCAGTGGGTCTTCTACGGTAACAGCCCGGGTTTCCAGGCAAATGTCTACGATCTTGGCTATCGAATTCGCGGTGACGTAACGGGCGTTGCCGTGCCCGAACCCGGTACGTGGGCGATGTTGATCCTTGGCTTCGGCGCGGTTGGAGCGGGGCTCAGGAAGCGTCGGGTCCCAATGCGCTTTTCCCTGACGACTGGATAATCCATCCTGATTTGTCACTGACGCTTGGCGGGCGCATCGCGGAGAACTAGCCTGCCGCGATGCGCCACCGGCTGTTCGTCGCCATCCGCCTGCCAGAGGCGATCATCGACATGCTTCTCTTGCTGGAGGGCGGCATCGACGGGGCGCGCTGGCAGGGCGAAGGGCAATTGCATCTGACCCTGCGCTTCGTAGGCGAGATCGAGGCGTGGCAGGCGGAAGACCTGTCGCAGGCGCTGGCTTCCATCCATGCCGATCCGTTCGACCTTGCCCTGCGCGGCGTGGGACATTTCGAAAGCAAGGGTCGACCGCATACCCTGTGGGCGGGGCTGGCACCATCGGAGCCGCTCCTCGCGCTGGAACGCCGGGTGGAAAGCGCCTGCCGGCGAGCGGCGCTGCCACCCGAGAGCCGCCGGTTTTCCCCCCACATCACGCTGGCCCGGCTCAATGCCGCCAGCGGCCCCCTGCTGCCGTTCCTGCAAGCCCACGGCACACTGGCATCGCCGCCCTGGCGGGTCGAGGCGTTCGACCTGATGGAAAGCACGCTGCGGCCCGAAGGCGCATTGTACGAGACGGTGCGCCGATATCGCCTGGCGGAATAAGATCCTGCGAATGCACGAGAGATGAGGGCTTGCAAAAGCGGGTCATCCCCTGTTCAAGCCCAACCGGTTACCAAAGATCCTTTCCGGCGCCGCGCTTCAAAACTCGGAACAAGCCGGTTCGAGAAAGCTTCTCAGGAGAAATGCATGACAACCCGTTTCCTCGCCGCAGTCAGTCTCGCTTCGCTTTCGCTGGCCGGTTGCACCACCATGAACGATGATGCGATGGCCGGGGCGAGCCCGATGGCCGCACCCGATATTCCGCAGGCGACCGGCTATTTCGCAGCTGACAGCACCCTGCCCTTCCATGCTCCCGATTTCACCAAGATTTCCGAGGACGACTACATTCCCGCCTTCGAACAGGGCATGGCGATCCAGCGTGCCGAGGTTAAGGCGATCACCAGCAACCCCGCTGCGCCCACGTTCGACAACACCATTGTCGCGCTCGAAAAATCGGGCGCCGAGCTCGGCCGGGTCTCCCGCGTGTTCTATGCGCTGACCGGCTCCAACACGACGGATCGCCTGGACGCGATCGACGAAGAGATCAGCCCCAAGCTTTCCGCCCATTCCGACGCGATCAGCCTCGATCCCGAACTGTTCGCACGCGTGCAAGCGGTTTACGACAACCGTGCCGCCATGAGCATGACGCCCGAAGATGCGGCCCTGCTCGAAGACACTTACGAATCCATGGTTCATGCCGGTGCCAAGCTGACGCCGGAGCAGCGCGAGCGCGTGAAGGCGATCAACACCGAGCTTTCCACCATCACGACGCAGTTCGGACAGCAGGTCCGCGACGCGACCGTGGATGGCGCGATCTTCGTCACCGACAAGGCGATGCTGGCCGGAATGTCCGATGCGGACATCGCCAGCGCCGCCAAACTTGCCCAGGAGAAGGGCAAGCCCGGCCAGTGGGCGATCGCGCTGCAGAACACCACGCAGCAGCCGGTGTTGCCCAGCCTGGAAAACCGCGCCCTGCGCGAGAAGATCTTCAACGCCAGCATCCACCGCGCCGATGGCGTGGCCGGAACGGGCGACACGCGCGCGCTGCTGGCCAAGATTGCCGCTTTGCGCGCGGAGAAGGCGGCGCTGTTCGGGGAGCCGGACTGGGCGAGCTACGCCATGTACGATCGCATGGCCAAAAACCCCAAGACCGCACTGGATTTCATAGGCCAGATGGTCCCGGCGCTGGCCGCCACGCAGCGCAGCGATGCCGCCGCGCTCAACGCCCAGATCAAGGCGGAGGGCGGCAATTTCGACGTGAAGCCGTGGGACTGGTATCGCTACGCCAACAAGGTCAAGGCCGAACGCTACGATCTGGATGAAGACAAGGTGATGGAATATTTCCAGATCCAGAAGGTTCTGGAAGACGGCGTCTTCTATGCCGCCAACCAGCTCTATGGCCTGAGCTTCAAGCGCCGTACCGACCTGCCCGTCTATCACCCCGACGTGTGGACATACACCGTCTACGATCGCGACGGCAGCGAGCTGGGCCTGTTCTACTTCGATCCCTATCAGCGGCCCAGCAAGCGGGGCGGCGCATGGATGAGCAACTTCGTCGAGCAGAGCCATCGTACAGGCAACAAGCCGGTGATCTACAACGTGCTCAACATTCCCAAGGCCGCGGACGGGCAGCCGCAGCTTGTCAGCTTCGACAATGTGAACACGATGTTCCACGAATTCGGCCATGCGCTGCACGGCTTCTTCGCGGATCAGAAATACGAATCCCTGTCCGGCACCGCCACGGCGCGCGACTTCGTGGAATATCCGAGCCAGGTGAACGAGATGTGGGCCACCGATCCCAAGGTGCTGGCGAACTATGCCAAGCACTACAAGACTGGCGAGACCATTCCGGCGGCGATGATCGACAAGATCGAGGAATCGGGCAAGTTCAACCAGGGTTACGACTTCGGCGAGACCGTGGAAGCCGCCCTGCTCGACATGAAGTGGCACGCTCTGAGCGCACAGGAAGCTGCCGCTATCGACACCCCGGCAGAGGTGGATGCGTTCGAGAAGAAGGCGCTTGCCGAAACCGGGCTGGAAGTCGGTCTGGTGCCGCCGCGTTACCGCTCGACCTATTTCAACCACGTCTTCAGCGATCCCACCGGCTATTCGGCGGGCTATTACAGCTATCTGTGGACGCAGATGCTCGATCACGACAGCCGCAAGTGGTTCCGCGATAATGGCGGACTGACCCGCAAGAATGGCGATCACTTCCGCGCCACCGTGCTGAGCCGTGGGGGGACGATGGACTACTTCAAGATGTTCAACAATTTCGCCGGACACGATCCCCAGATCGAGCCGCTGCTTGAAGCACGCGGGCTTACGGGTGGCGACGCTTCGGCGGATACCACGTCCGACGACGGTGCCGGCGCCAGCAAGGTGACCGGAACGACCGAGTAATCAACCCACGATCAACGCGCGGTGGCCGGGTTCCCCGATCCACCGCGCGGCGATTTTCCAGACGCGCTCGATCACCTGCTGGTCGAGCGCGTCTTCGCATGCGCCGTCCGCCTCCAGATGCCCCTTGTCCAGCACCACGACGCGGTCCGCATGGTTCATGGCCAGCGCCAGATCGTGCAGGACCAGAACGACGCCCGCTCCCTGGTCGGCGGCGGAGCGCAGATGGCGCAGCAGCGCGATCTGATGCGCAAGATCCAGCGCGGCGAGCGGTTCGTCGGCGAGAATCCAGCGCGGTTCCCCCGCCAGCACCCGCGCCAGCAGCACGCGCGCGGTTTCCCCTCCAGAAAGCGTCTGCGCCCGGCGCGCGGCAAGATCGGTAATGTCCAGCGCGGCCATGGCGGCGTCGACAGGTTCACCCCGGGCATCGCCGTGCGGCATGCGGCCCAGCTCAACCAGTTTGCGCACCGGCACATCCCACGCGATTTCCGCCATCTGCGGCAGAAAGCCGATCACCCTGGCGCGCTCTCGCAGCGGAAGACTGGAAAGCGGGGTTCCGTCCAGCGCAACATGCGCCATCGCCGTCTCGTCCAGCCCCGCGAGGGCCGCCAGGAGGGTGGACTTGCCCGCGCCGTTCGGCCCGCAGATCGCGGTGATCGTGCCCGGTTGCAGCGTCAGGCCGACATGCGCCAGCCGCCCCTTGATCGTCAGGTCGGTGGTGGTCAGCGTCACAGCTCGCCCCTCCGCATCCGCAGCAGCAGCCAGAGGAAGAACGGCGCGCCCAGCAGGCTGAGCGCGATGCCGAGCCTGAGTTCCGTCATCAGCGGCAAAACGCGCACCACGCTGTCGGCGATCAGCACCAGCAACGCGCCAGCAAGTGCGCTCGGGATGATAAGCTGCGAAGGCCTGCGGTCGGTCAGCGGGCGGACCAAATGCGGCACGATAAGGCCGACGAAGCCGATGATCCCCGCTACCGCCGTGACCGCGCCCACGGTGAGACCCACGCCCGCGACCAGCAACCACAGCAGGCGCGTGGGCCTGACGCCGAGCGATCGCGCCACCGCCTCACCCAATGTGAGCGCATCGAGTGATGGCCCGGCGAGGCGCAACACAAGGATGCCGACGCCGATCAACGGGGCGGCGATCCATACGTCCTGCCAGCTTCGGTCGGTCAGGGCGCCGTTGAGCCACATCACGATGGTCTCCATCGCGAAGGCGTTGGGTGCCAGGCTGATGGCCAGCGCGGTGAGCGCGCCCGCAAGGCTGGCGACCATGAGCCCAGCGAGCGTGAACAAGGCGATGCCACCGGTCCTTCCCGCGATTGCGGCGAGCAGCGCCATCGCGCCGCCCGCGCCGGCCAGCGCGAAAAGCGGTAACAGCCACGCGCTGTGCGTGTAGCCGAACCAGAGCGCAACCACCGCCCCGAGGGCCGCGCCCGGCCCAATGCCGAACAGGCCCGGATCGGCGAGCGGATTGCGGAGATAGCCCTGCATCGCCGCCCCCGCAGCGCCCAGCCCGGCGCCCACGACAATGGCCAGAAGGCTGCGCGGCAAGCGCAGATCGGCAAGGATCAGCGCGGCATTGGGCGTCTCCGCCGGATCGATCCACACGCGGCCCGCGAGCAGGGACAGCGGCAGGACGATCGCCAGCAGGATCAGCAGGATCGGTATGGGCCGGGTCATGCTCGTCCGCCACCTGTCGGCTGCACATGCGCGCGCAATCTCTTCAACCGATCCATCGCGCGCGGAATGCTGGGCCCGCCGCAATATGTGAGCGCGGGATCGAACCGGGCGACCTCCATATCGGGGAGGCGCGCCAGCACGGGATGCGCCTGCCCTGCCTCACTGCCGGATACCAGCAGTAGCGCGGGCGGATCGGCAAGGATGGTTTCGAGCGCAAGGTAATCCGCCTGCGCCATCCCATGCGCTTCTGACCAGCTGGCAAAGCCAGCATGGCGCATCAGGTCGGCGATCAGCGTGCCCCGGCCAGGCACGATTCCGCCTGCCTGCCACAGCGCTGCGGAGATCGAGGGGCCCGGCGGCACGGCAAGGGAGGCCTCGATCCGCCGCACCAGTGCTTCGCCGCGATCCGGATGACCCGCAATTTTCGCCAGTTTGCGCACCTGCGCCTCGCTATCCGCGACCGTCGCGGCCATGCCGACCGTTTCCACCCGCATCCCGAGCCGCTCGAGCGCGGCGCGGGTCGCGGGCGCCATGAAGCTGGATCCCACCACGATGTCGGGCGCCAGCGCGGCCACCTCTTCCACCGTACCGCCGGTGGCAGGGATGCCACGCGCCGTGGCGAGATCCATGGAAGTGGACCGGGGATCGTGGCTGTAATGCGAAATGGCGAGCAGCTGTTCGGGCTCCGCCACCTCGGCCAGGATCGCATCGCTGCATGGATTGAGGCTCACGATGGTCGGCGCGTCGCCAGCCGACGGCGCGGCGGGGGTGCCGGAGCATCCCGCCAGCGCCAGCGCGGCCAGCGCCGCCCTCACATCCGCCCCCTCACTCCGATGAAGGCGCCGCGCCCGGGCGAATTATACCCGGCGGCCGTCTGGTAATCGGCATCGAAGACATTCTCGACCCTGCCGAACAGCTCGATCCCGGCAGTGAGAGCGATGGCTGCGCGCAGGTCCACCAGTTCATAGCCTGCAAGGAGGCGGGTGTTGGTGGCATTGTCGAAGCTTTCGCCGACGAGGCGAAGATCTGCGCCGAACGAACCCCACCCAGCCGTATAGTCTGCAAACAGCGTCGCGGAATGGCGCGGTCGGCGGGCGAGATCGTTGCCGGTTGCGCGGTCCTCGGTATCAATCAGGCTGTACAGCCCGGAAAGGCGCAGGCCGGACACGATTTCGGCACCTGCCTCCACCTCGATGCCCTGCGCCCGCGCCCGCGCGGTGTTGTCGTAATAGCCGAACGGCCGGGAGGCGCACAGCGGCGCGGTGCTGCCGAAGCAGGAGGCGAAACCGATCAGATCCTCGCTATCGCGGCGGAAGCCGGTCACCGCGAAATAGCGCGCGGCACTGCGCTCTCCCAAGGCGATCCCCAGGTCGTAGCTGGTGCTGCGTTCCGGCTGGAGCGCTTCATTGCCGTAGTCGGAAAAGAGTTGATAGAGGGCCGGCGCCTTGAAGCCTTCGCCCACGCTGCCCTTGATGCGCCAGCCGCCGCCCAGGGCATAGCTGAGATCGCCGCCGAAGCTGACTTCGCTGCCAAACAGTTCGTGATCGTCCACCCGCGCGCCAAGATGCGCAGCCAGCCCGCCCAGAATCCAGCCGGCCTGCAGATAGCCGCCGGTGATGGAGACATCCGCGCCGTCTTCGGAATCGGTTTCGAAGCTGGACCACTGGTGCTCCCCGCCGAAGGCGAGCGTCAGGCCGCCGATGGCGCGATATTCGCCGCGCAGTTGCAGGCTGTCGGTGTGGCCGTCGCTGGTAAAAGTGGTGTCCCCGACGCCGTCGCGATTGACGCGCTCGGTATCGGAAAGTCCGTATGAACCGCGCAGGGTCAGATCCATGCCGTAGTAGGTCGCGCCTACTGCCCCCGAATATTGGCGCGTGTGCTGCGTATCCAGCGTGTCGCCGAAGCTGAAATCGGGCAGAAAGCCGTCGATCTCCAGATCCCCTTCGGCATAGCGGGCATTGGCGAACACCTCGATGCGGTCAGTCGCATCGAAGAAGGCGCTGCCACCCAGGCCGAACTGGTTGAGGCCATCGGCCTCGGTGCCACTGGCGGCGGCGGAAAAGCCATCGGTCCGCAGGGCCGATCCGGTCAGGCCGACGAAGTAACGGTCGCCCTCCACGCCGCCCGATGCCGTCGCGGTCAGGCTGTCGCGCGCACCATATTCCAGGCTGGACGACAGCCCGGCCGATCCGCGCGTGGAGACGTTGAGCACACCGCCCAGCGCATCGGCACCCCAGATGGTGCTGTTGGCACCGCGCGTCAGGTCGATGCTCGCGACATTGGTGGCCAGCAGCGTTCCGAAATCGAAGCCACCGCCGGGCGAGGCCTGATCCGCCACGCGCACGCCGTCGATCAGGACCAGCAACTGCTCCGAGCCTGCGCCGCGGACATTGACGCCGGTGAAGCTGCCGATGGGGCCGTTGCGGGTGATGGTGACGCCGGGCGCGCGGGTGAGGATGCGGGTGATGTCGGCACCCTGGATGTTCTCGATCTCGTCACGATCGATGACGGTCACTGATTGGCCGGTGTTGCCGACGTCGGTCGAAAGGCCGTTCGCGGTGACGGTAATGGCCTCCCCGGACAGGGCGTCCTGCGCATAGGCAGGCAAGGCGGCCAGGGGGGCCGAGGCGAGAAACAGATATTTGAACACGAAACCTCCAGTCACAAGCACATGTCGCCCATGACGGGAGGGAGCGGAATTGCTCCATCCGCGCTTGCCGTCGGTACACCCCGCCCGCGGCCGAAAAGCGACATCACGGGCAGGTCTCCTGGCTCCCGGATCGACGCTTTCCCGCCGCCTTCCCACCGCGGACATGCGGCAGTGGCACATGGCGGGATCGCTCCCCGGTCACAGTTGCGGGGGCAGCGGAGGATTTCAGCCTCCTTCCCTCTTCGGACGCGGAGCAACCCGCGCCAACCCATGACTGCGGGCGCCCATAAGCGCCGGTCCGCGTTGGCGCAAGGCGCTTAACTGCCGCTAAACCTTGAAATGGAACCGGAGTTTAGCGCACCGAACCATAGAGGCGTAGCAACACGAACTCTTCCGGAGTATCCATGTCCATACATTTCGCGGCTGCCCGCTCTGCTGCCCATTCCCCCGTCGCCCGCGCGCTGGCCAAGAAGGCGGTCCGACGCGCCGCGAACGACAATCCGGGCGGCAGCAACCGCCCGGTCGATCCCATCCTTTACGCGGCGCTGCGCCATTTCGGCAAGCATGGCCTGCACGCCGCGGCCGAAGCGGCCGCACAGGCGGAGCGTGCATGGAAGGCGGGAGAGATGGAGGCCTGCCGTTACTGGTCGGAGATTTGCGGCAGGCTCGACCGCCGCACCGCCAATGACCTGGCGCAGCGAACGGCGTTGCAGGACGCGAGCTGACCACTAAAGCTATTGCGAACTATTTGCAAAGATAGTTGAACCTGCTTGGGTTTTTGGCGGTTGCAATCGCACTCGCCCCGTCCTAGGTCGCCCCTCGTGTTCGCCGGGCGCGAGCCCTCCCCGCGGGCGGGAGGCGCGCCATATCGGCTCGTGGCAGACCTGGCCCGCTTCCGTGGAAAGGACACCCCCTCCCCTATGGCCCAGACTCAGGCTCGCAAGAAGATCGCGCTCATCGGCTCCGGCATGATCGGCGGCACGCTCGCCCATCTCGCCGCGAAGAAGGAAATGGGCGATATCGTCCTGTTCGACATCGCCGAGGGGATGCCGCAGGGCAAGGCGCTGGACCTGTCGCAGTGCGGCCCGGTGGAAGGCTTCGACGCCAAGATCACCGGCACCAATGATTATGCCGACATTGCGGGCGCCGATGTGGTCATCGTTACCGCCGGCGTGCCGCGCAAGCCTGGCATGAGCCGCGAC
This sequence comes from Qipengyuania sp., assembly GCF_042095715.1. Classification (GTDB taxonomy): domain Bacteria; phylum Pseudomonadota; class Alphaproteobacteria; order Sphingomonadales; family Sphingomonadaceae; genus Qipengyuania. The sequence continues at coordinate 18,401 of NZ_JBELMO010000059.1, forward strand.
GATCTGCTCGGCATCAACCTCAAAGTGATGAAGGCGGTCGGCGAAGGCATCAAGAACAACTGCCCCGACGCTTTCGTGATCTGCATCACCAACCCGCTCGACGCGATGGTCTGGGCGCTGCGCGAATTCTCCGGTCTGCCGCATAACAAGGTCGTCGGCATGGCAGGCGTGCTGGACAGCGCGCGCTTCGCGACCTTCCTCGCATGGGAATTCGGCGTCAGCGTCAAGGACGTGAACGCATTCGTCCTCGGTGGGCACGGCGACACCATGGTGCCCGTCACCAGCTACACCACGATCAGCGGCATCCCGGTCAACGATCTCGCCAAGATCAAGGGCATTTCGGAAGACCGCATCGACGAGATCGTCAAGCGCACGCGCGGCGGCGGCGGCGAGATCGTCGGTCTGCTCAAGACCGGCAGCGCCTATTATGCCCCCGCGACCAGCGCGATCAGCATGGCCGAAGCCTATCTGGGCGACCAGAAGCGCATCCTCCCCTGCGCCGCCTATGTCGAAGGCAAGTACGGCGTCGACGGCCTCTATGTCGGTGTCCCCGCCGTGATCGGCGCGAACGGCATCGAGGATGTGGTCGAGATCGAGCTGTCGGACGAGGAAAAGGGTAACCTCAAGGTATCGACCGACGCGGTCGAAGAACTGCTGGAGGCGTGCAAGGGGCTGGATAGCTCGCTGGCGTGATGACCCTCGTTTTCTGGTTTGCGATCGCCGTGTGGTTAGCGCTCTTCGCGTGGCTAGGTTTGCGTATTTCCACAAAAGGGTTGCTGGCTATCTCTACCGTTCTTCTAACGATCTTTGCGGTCACCTGTCTTTGGGCCATGTCCGGGCAAACAAGTGCGGGCTGGGATAGCGGCGGAAGTTTCGCTGCGGGAATGATGATTTTCTTCGCTGTTTTTGTCCTGCTCGGGCCAATTGCTATCGCTTTTGTTTCACGCGCCATCGGCGCAGTCTGGCCTCGTTTCGAGCGCTGAATCCAAGGAAGTCCGAATGTCCATACTCGTAAACAAAGACACCAAGGTCATCACCCAAGGGATGACCGGCGATACCGGCACCTTCCACACGCAGCAGGCGCTCGATTACGGGACGCAGATGGTTGCCGGTGTGACGCCGGGTAAGGGCGGCACCGAGCATATCGGCCTGCCCGTCTACAACACGGTCAAGGAAGCCGTCCACGCCACCGGCGCCACCGCATCGTGCATCTATGTGCCGCCGCCATTCGCTGCGGATTCGATCCTGGAAGCCATCGATGCCGAGGTGGAGCTGATCGTCGCCATTACCGAGGGTGTCCCGGTGCTAGACATGGTGCGTGTGAAGCGTGCGCTCGATGGCAGCAAGAGCCGCCTCATCGGCCCCAACTGCCCCGGCGTGCTGACCCCCGGCGAATGCAAGATCGGCATCATGCCCGGCTCCATCTTCAAGAAGGGCTCGGTCGGCGTCGTGAGCCGTTCGGGCACGCTGACCTATGAAGCCGTGCATCAGACCACCATGGTCGGCCTGGGCCAGACCACTGCGGTCGGCATCGGCGGCGATCCGGTCAACGGCACCAACTTCATCGACGTCCTTGACCTGTTCCTGCACGACGACGCCACCAAGTCGATCATCATGATCGGCGAGATCGGCGGCAGCGCGGAAGAAGAAGCGGCCGAATTTATCGCGCACATGAAGAAGAAGGGCACCGAGAAGCCGATGGTCGGCTTCATCGCGGGCCGCACGGCGCCTCCGGGTCGCCGCATGGGCCATGCAGGCGCGATCGTTTCCGGTGGTCAGGGCGGGGCCGAGGACAAGATCGAAGCGATGGAAAAGGCCGGCATCCGCGTCAGCCCGAGCCCATCCGAACTGGGCACCACGCTCGACGCCATGCTGAAGGAACTGGCCTGATTTACGCGCGGCGCGCGAGGAGGGAGGGACCGACCGCGCCGCTCGATCATTGGTTCCGTTGAAAGGTGACCCGATGGGTAACGAAGCACATGATTTCCTTCCCGAGCCGACCGACCAGGAAGGCCCGCAGCCCGGGCCCAGTTGGGCGCGCAAGGGCTGGCCGGTTTCCGACGTCTCGGCTGAGGACGAGCTTACCAAGAGCCTCGATCCCATCGCCATGAAGCTGGCGGTGAAGGAAGCCTCCGCCAAGGCGGGCAAGCCCACCGATCCCAAGGCGATCGAGCGCGCGGCGGACGATTCCATTCGCGCCATGCTGCTGGTCCGGCTCTATCGCGTGCGCGGCCACCTTGCCGCCGATCTCGACCCGCTGGGCCTGTCTCACCGCGACGTGCCCGAGGATCTGACGCTGGAATGGCACGGCTTCACCGGACAGGAAGACCATGAGGTCTATGTCGGCGGGGTCTTCGGTTTCGAATGGACCACGATTGGCGAACTCTACCGCGTGCTGCGTGAGACCTATTGCGGTAAGGTCGGCCTCGAATACATGCATATTTCGGACACCGAGGAACGCCGGTTCCTGCAGGACAGGTTCGAAACCCCCGAAGATACCATCCAGTTCACCGAAGAAGGCAAGCGCGCCATTCTGGCTGCCGTCATCCGCGGCGAGCAGTACGAGAAGTTCCTTGGCAAGAAATATGTCGGGACCAAGCGCTTCGGTCTCGACGGCGGGGAAAGCATGATCCCCGCTCTGGAAGCCGTGATCAAGAATGGCGGCGCCATGGGCGTGCGCGAAATCATCTACGGCATGGCGCACCGTGGCCGTCTGAACGTGCTCGCGAATGTGATGGCCAAGCCTTATCGCGTGATCTTCCACGAGTTCCAGGGCGGCAGCGCCAACCCGGACGATGTGGGCGGATCGGGCGACGTGAAATATCACCTTGGGACCAGCACCGACCGCAGCTTCGACGGCATCAGCGTGCATATGAGCCTGGTGCCCAATCCCAGCCACCTGGAGGCGGTAAATCCCGTGGTGCTGGGCAAGGCACGCGCGCAGCAGGCGATCCGCGACGATCTGAAGAAGCACGAGCAGGTCCTGCCGGTGTTGATCCATGGCGACGCGGCGTTCGCCGGACAGGGCATCGTATGGGAATGCCTCGGCTTCTCCGGCATCCGCGGCTACAACACCGGCGGTTGCCTGCACTTCGTCATCAATAACCAGATCGGCTT
>NZ_JBELMO010000060.1:0-20109 GCF_042095715.1 Qipengyuania sp.
TTCGCCTCGCGGCAGAAGTTGACGAGGCGGTCGGTCTCGCCCGCCATCGCGCTGACGACGACCGCCACCTGGTCCCCGTTTGCGGCCTGCCGCCGCACCAGATTGGCGACCCGGCGGATACGCTCGGTCCCGGCCATGCTGGTGCCGCCGAATTTCATCACGATCCGCGCCAAGTGGTGCTCCTGCTGGAAGTGGTTGCGCGGGGCTGTTACGGAGCGTGCATGAGCGATGCAACTGTAACAACCGCAACCATCCGTCCCGAAGAGGCGGCGCACTTTGGCGCTCTGGCGGCGGACTGGTGGGATCCGAAGGGATCCTCGGCGATGCTGCATCGCCTCAATCCCGTGCGGCTGGCTTTCATTCGCGACGCCATCGACCGGCACTGGCAGGGTGACGTGCGCGCCCGCAAGCCGCTCGCGGGCAAGACGGCGCTCGATGTCGGGTGCGGCGCCGGTCTGCTGTGCGAACCGCTGGCTCGGCTGGGCGCCGAGGTCACCGGTGTCGACGCGGCGCGAGAGAATATCGCCGCAGCGCAGATCCATGCCGATCGGATGGGCTTGTCCATCGACTATCGCGAAGGCGAGCTATCGGGGATGGCACTCGCCCGGTTCGACCTCGTCACGTCGATGGAAGTGCTCGAACATGTCGCCGACAAGGGGGCCTTCATGGCCCAGCTCGCCGCGCGTCTTGCGCCCGATGGCCTGCTGGTGCTGTCCACACCCAACCGGACGCTGAAAAGCCGCGCCTTGCTGGTGGAGGGGGCGGAGCTCGTCGGCGCGGTCCCGCGCGGAACGCATGACTGGGCCGAATTCGTCACGCCGGAAGAGCTTGCCGAGCTGCTTGCAGCGGCGGGGCTGGAAATCGTGTCGCAGCGCGGCATTGCGGCAACGCCCGTCAGGGGATTGCATCTCTCCGACGATCTGTCGCTCGACATTATCCTCTCGGCACGCCACGCGGGCTGACCATGCCGAAACGGCCGATTCTCTACCCGCATCCGGACGATCACGCGTTTCTCCGGCGCACCTTCATGCTCGTCATGCTGGCGATGTTCCTGACGGTGCTGTTCTTCGTACGCAATCTGCTGCTGCTCGCTTTCGGAGCACTGCTGGTGGCGGTGCTGCTGACCGTGCTGGCGGGTTTCCTGGAGCGCCGCCTCCGTTTCAGCCGCAAGCTGGCGATGACAGCCGCCACTCTCATCCTCCTTGGCACCCTGGGGCTGCTCGGCTATCTGTTCTACGCGGAAATCGCATTCCAGACCGAGATGCTGAGCGTCGAATTGCCGCGTGCCTGGCGGGCGATGGAAAACCGGCTGGAGACCGGGCCGGTCGGCAGGCTCCTGCTCTCTTCGTTGCAGAACCGCGCCACCGTCACCTGGCTCACCAACGAGGCGGGATCGATCCTGCGCGGATCGGCGATCGTCCTGTTCAACCTCATCATCATCTTGTCCGCGGCCGTCTATTTCGCCGCCGATCCGGCGCGCTATCGCCGGGGCCTCGCCATGATGAGCCCGCCCAAGTGGCGCGCGCTGACCGACCGGACGCTGGGCGAGATCGGCGTTGCGCTGCGGCTCTGGCTGGTGACGCAGAGTGTTTCCATGATGGTCATGGGCGCGCTGTTTGCGGGCGGGCTCTATCTGTCGGGCGTGCCGGCGTGGGGCGCGCTGGGCCTGCTGGGCGGGTTGGCCGAATTCATTCCCTATGTCGGCCCCATCGTGGCCATGGTGCCGGCTTTTCTGCTCGCCGCCGCGGGGGAGGGCAATCTGTGGGGTGTCTTCCTGACCTATGCGCTGGCGCGTGTGGTGCAGGCCAATATCGTCACCCCGTTGGTGACGGGACGCGTGGTGTCCGTTCCGCCCGGCTGGTATATCTTCCTGATCCTGGGGGCCGGTTATGTTTTCGGCACCTTCGGGCTGTTCTTTGCAGGGCCGCTCGCCATCGTGCTCTACACGCTGTGGGTGGCGCTTTATTCGCGCGCCACGCTGGGGGACGAGGTCGAGACGCCGAGCGAATATGCCGCCCGGCGCGACGGCAATGGCAAGACGGTGGCTGATGCGGAACTCAGCGCCGCAGAAGTGGAACGACCACTGCCGGATCGTCCGTAAACAGACCGTCGATACCCGCCGCGCGTAGCTGCGCCAGCGCTTCCCCCAATTTGCCACGCGCTCCGGGCCCGCCGGGATTTTGCAGCGCGGGCGGCAGGAAGGCATTCTCCTTGCGCAGCGTCCACGGGTGGACCTTCAGCCCGGCGGCATGCGCATCGGCGACGAGCGAGGTGGGCTGCCCCTGCGCATCGATCACATAGCCCATGGATGGCCCGATCCCATCGGCGTAGGTCGCCACCTCCGCCAGGCCCGAGGGTGTCATGACGTCCAGCCAGCTCAGCCCCTTTTCGTCATAGGGGCCGCCATCGGGCGCGATCAGAAGGACCAGCGGCGTGTCGATGAGCCGGTTCAGCCGCTTGAGCGGAGCAATTTCGAAGACCTGGACGAAGGCCTTGCTGTCCGCCTTGTCCAGCCCCGCGGTCTTCAGTGCGGCCGCGAACAGGTCCACCACGTCGATACCCGCCTGTTCCAGCAGCATGGTCGGATGCTTGAGCTCTGGATAGATGCCGATCGGGCGGCCCGTTTCCGCCTCCTTCGCCTTCACCAGCGCCACGATCTCCTCGAAGGTGGGGATCTGGTAGAGCCCGTCGAAACGGGCATTCGCTGGGCGCAGCGGCGTCAGCCGTTCGCGGGCGCGCAGCGTGCGCAATTCGGCAAGCGTGAAATCCTCCGCGAACCACCCGCTGACCAGCCGTCCTTCGACATCCTTGGTGCGCTTTCGCCCCGCGAATTCCTCGCGCGAGGCGACATCGGTGGTGTCGCTGAGCTCGGTATCGTGCCGGGCCACCAGTTTCAGATCCTTGGTCGGGACCAGATCGGGCTCGATGAAATCGGCGCCCGCATCGATCGCGCGCTCGTAGCTGGCGAGCGTATGCTCGGGCCGCTCGCCCGAGGCGCCGCGATGCGCGATGAGGATGAAATCGTCCGCCCCCCACGATGGCGCGGGGAGGGCCAGCGCCAGCGCCGCCAGCAGCCATTTCAGCAAAACGCGTTCTCCCACTCGCTGACCGCGAAGCCCACCAGCACCCTGTCCCCATCGGTGCGGGTGGCGACGGGGCGCTTGATAAGGCTGGGGTGCGCCTGCATCAGCGCAAGCGCCTTGTCGCGGTCGATGTCGGTTTTCGCCGCCTCGTCCAGCTTGCGGAAGGTGGTGCCGCGCCGGTTGAGCAGCACTTCCCAGCCGCAGGTGTCCGCCCAGCGCTCCAGCGCACCTGCATCGACGCCTTCCTTCTTGTAATCGTGGAAGGTGTAGTCGAGCCCCTGCTCCTCCAGCCATTTACGGGCTTTTTTGATCGAGTCGCAGTTGGGGATGCCGTAGATTTCAACGCTCATCGCACGCCTCCGGCGGCGAGACATGGACCGCTTGGACCACGGTCCAGGGCATAGTTTTGGAACCTTGCGTGCAAAGCCGTCACCTTGCGGGGATTTCGTGTCAGTTTGGAGAAATGCCGCGTCACCTTGAACGCTTGCGGCGTCGCCTTGCGGGCCCCGGCTGTAACCCTGCGCAGCACCGCGTCGCAGTCTCGAGAAAGACTGTGAAAACGGGGAGAAATGACAATGCTCATAGCAGCCGGATAACGCCGCGAACCCATGTAGGACAGAAGTTTATCGCGCTGTCTTGTCGGCCCGGTCGCGCGGGGCAAGATGCGCGTCAGCGATGGCCACCGCCAGCGCATCGACGGCATCCGCGCCCGCGATCCGCGCGCCGGGAAGCAGCACCTTCAGCATGGCCTGCACCTGGGCCTTCTCCGCCGCGCCCGTTCCCACCACCGCCTTTTTGACCAGCCGCGCGGCATGTTCGTTCACGGCGATCCCCGCCGCTCCGCAGGCCGCCAGCACCGCGCCGCGCGCCTGCGCCAGCTTCAGCGTGGATTGCGGGTTCTTGTTGACGAAGACCTCTTCGGCGGCGGCCCGGTCGGGGCGGTGAGCGGCGATCACTTCGGCCAGGGCGGACTGAAGATGCGCCAGCCGCTCGGCCATGGGAGCCTTCGCATCGGTCGGAATTTGGCCATTGGCAACATGGGCAAGGCGGCTGCCCTCGGCCCGGACCACGCCCCAGCCGGTGCAGGACAGCGAAGGGTCGAGCCCCAGGATCAGCATGGATTTGTCTTGCAGCGGCCGGGAGACAAGAAATCCTCCCCGGAACGGCCAGGAGACGAGAAATCCTCCCCGGAACGGGGAGGGGGACCATGCGAAGCATGGTGGAGGGGCACGGGCGGCAAAGTCTCAGGCAAATGGAAAGTCGAAAGGGGAGGCACCTGCCCCTCCACCACCCTGCGGGCGGTCCCCCTCCCCCGGTGGGGGAGGATCGGGTCCATCACCCCAGCTTTTCCATCACGTCGTCGGAGATGTCGTAGTTGCCCCACACGGTCTGGACGTCGTCGTCGTCCTCCAGCACGTCGATCAGCTTGATCAGCGTGCCCGCGTTGCCTTCGTCCATTTCGACCGTGATATTGGGCTTCCACGCCAGCTTGACGTTTTCCGCCTCGCCCAGCACCTTTTCCAGATCGCCCGCGACTTGGTGAAGGTCTTCCGCGGCGGTCCAGATGGTGTGCCCGTCTTCGCTGCTCTCGATATCCTCGGCGCCCGCTTCCATCGCGGCTTCCAGCACCTTTTCCTCGTCGCCAGCGCTGGCCGGATATTCGATCAGGCCCAGCCGCTCGAAGCCGTGCTGCACGCTGCCCTCGGTGCCGAGGTTGCCGCCGTTCTTGCTGAACGCCGTGCGGATGTTGGTGGCGGTGCGGTTGCGGTTGTCGGTCAGCGCTTCCACGATGATGGCGCTGCCGCCCGGGCCATAGCCTTCGTAGCGGACCTCTTCGTAATTCTCGCCATCGGCCTGAGTCGCCTTGTCGATGGCGCGCTGGATATTGTCCTTGGGCATGGACTGCGCCTTGGCCGCATTCACCGCCAGGCGCAGGCGCGGGTTCATGTCCGGATCGGGCATGCCCATCTTGGCGGCCACGGTGATCTCGCGGCTGAGCTTGGAGAACATCGCGGAGCGCTTCTTGTCCTGCGCGCCCTTGCGATGCATGATGTTCTTGAACTTGGAATGGCCGGCCATTGGAACCTTCGAAAGTGATGCTCTGGCGAGAGGCCCGCTGACGGAGCCGCTCTATGGCTTGGCCCTTACACTCGGGATGCCGGGGGAGGCAACCGGGGCGAATTGCGGCGCGAATGTCGCCGACGGCGGGATTGCCGGCACTCAGGAACATTAGCGATGAGGCGCGATTGGTTGAGGGAACCGCATCGATACAGAAAGGACCTTGCGTGCCCTCTTTTCAAACCCGCGATGGTACTCGCATCCGCTACAAACATGTCGGCGAAGGCCGGCCCGTAATCTTCATCCACGGCTGGCCCCTGTCGGGCGACAGCTGGGACCCGGTGATGATGAAGTTCGCCGAAGCCGGCTTCAAGGCGATTGCCTATGACCGGCGCGGTTTCGGCCGTTCCGACCACGCGGCGAGCGGTTACGATTACGACACTTTCTCGGACGATCTGGCCGATCTGATGAAGGAGCTCGGGCTCGACAGCGATGTCGGGCTGGTGGGCTTTTCCATGGGTGGCGGCGAAATCGCGCGTTACCTGTCAAGGCATCAGGGCAAGGGCGTCAGCCGGGTCGCCCTGGTGAGTTCGGTCGTTCCCTTCATGAAGAAGACCGATGACAATCCCGACGGCGTCCCGCAATCCACCTTGGACGAGATGACGGAAGGCATGAAGAAGGACTTTCGCGCCTTCTTCACCGACTTCTTCAAGGATTTCTATGGCGACGGATGGGTGACCGACAAGGTATCCGATGAAGAAAAGCAGTGGGCATGGATGACGACCATGATGAGCGCCCAGTGGGCCACGCTGAAATCCGCCGGTGCATTCGCCAACACCGATTTTCGGCCCGATCTCGCCAGCTTCAACGTACCGACGCTCGTCATTCACGGGACGAAGGACAAGACCGTTCCCATCGACGCGACGGGCCGTCAGGTGGCTGAAAAGGTCTCCGGTTCGACGCTTATCGAATATGATGGGGAGCCGCACGCCGTGTTTGCGACGCAAACGGACCGGCTTGCCAGCGATCTGCTGGAATTCATGCAGCGATGATCGAATTCCGCCCGCCGGGATCATTCCGGCGGGCATCGATTCGTAAAGGCTCATGGGGCGGCGCGATCAGACCGTCACCGCCGTCCCGTTGGCGCTGACCAGCAGCATCGATCCAGTATCGCCGCTCACCTCACAATCGAGATCCATGCGCGCCGCGGCGTTCGCCGCATGCGGCCTGCAGCCCCTCCATCGCCAACCTCGCGCCCGTAGCTACGGGGGCTATATCAGTTGCCCGAACGGCGGTGGCGGGCGAAAAAGGTCCACATGGCGTCATTGTCGACCACCCAGCTGTGGGCGCCGTTCACATCTATCCGCGCGGCGACTTCGGAACCGTCGGCGCAGTCGCCATACCGCTCTTCGTAAATGCCGCGGGCGACCCAGCCCGTCGTCGGTGATGCCATGCATCGGTTGAGCTGCGCCCAGCGCTGTTCGGCGGCGTGCATGGAATAGCCCCAGCGCATCCCCTGGCCGCCCGCGAGCGGGTTGGTGTTGTCCTTGAGACCGGCAAAGGCCATCACCGGCATGGCGCGGTTGGGCTGACATGTCTCGGGATCGACCGCGCTTTCGTCCTCGGGTTTGGCCCGCCCCGCGCGCAGGCCGACGACCGGAGCGATGGCGGCGAAGCGGTCGCTCGCCACGCACCCCAGCCAAGATGCCATCCGGCCGCCGCCCGAAAGGCCGGTGACATATTGCCGTTCGCCATCCGCGCATCCGCCCTGGACCAGAGCATCGGCCAGCGCCCCGATGAAGGCGACATCGTCACGGTCTTGCGGAGACGGCAATTCTCCGGCGACCGTCGGCACGCCGGGAATGTTCCAGGCAAAGCCGGCGCCAAGCTTTATGCCGGCATCGGGCGCGAGGAGGATGAAGCCTTGCGCGTCCGAAGTCTCGGCCAGCTTGCTGTCGCGCAGCATTGCCGCCCCGGTGCCACCACTGCCGTGAAGCAGGAACACCAGTGGCACCGGCGTGCCCCCGTCGCGGTAGCCCCTGGGCGTATGGACAATGGCTCCGGTGCCAGCCCCGGCGATATCGACCCGTGCCGTTTCGCCTGCCGCAGGGAGCAGGCAGCGCGCCGATGCCGCTGACGGAAAAGCGCCGAATGCGGCGAAGGCCAAAGCTGCGAGAATCGGAATGCGCATGAAAGTTTCGCCTTCGTACGTCAGGTTCGCACGGCCGTGCCGCTGGCGCTGACCATCAGCATCGAACCGGTATCGCCAATGACTTCGTAATCGAGATCGACGCCCACCACCGCATTGCCGCCGCGTTCGCCGCAGGCGGCCTGCAATTCCTCGATCGCCTGCTTGCGCGCGTCGGACAGGATGCGTTCGTAGCTGCCCGAGCGGCCACCCACGATATCGCGGATATTGGCGAACAGATCGCGGAACAGATTGGCGCCCACGATCACCTCGCCCGTCACGATGCCCAGATACTCCTGGATCGGGTGTCCTTCAATCGTGGGCGTGGTGGTGACGGTAATCCCGCGTGCGTCCTTCCAGGGTCCGGCCATGCTCTGCTTCTCCTAACTTCTCAGTCTTCGCGGACGATGTGCCCGCCTTTCATGACGAAATCCACGTCTTCCAGCTCGCGCACATCGGACAGCGGATCGCTGTCAACCGCCACGATGTCAGCGACCATGCCGGCGGCGATACGACCGCGATCGCTGCGTCCCAGCGCCTCGGCAGCGTCGACGGTTGCCGCGCGAATGGCGCGCGCCGGGGTCATGCCCGCCTGAACCATGAGGGCGAACTCCTTGGCATTCTCGCCGTGTTTGGAAACGCCGGTATCCGTGCCGAACGCCATTTTCGCGCCCGAGGAGACCATCATGCGATAGCTCTGGTTCGCGGCGGCGGCGGCCTCGCGCACCTTGGGGACGACATTGGGCGGTAGCGCGCCGTCTTCCGCCTGATGCGTGACCGTGTTTACCGCCAGCATGGTCGGGACCAGCCAGGTGCCCTTGCGCTTGATCAGGGCGAGCGTCTCGTCATCCATGAAGGTGCCGTGTTCGATGCTGTCGACACCCGCTTCCACCGCGGCGCGCGTGCCCGCAGCCGCGTGGCTATGCGCGGCGGTCTTGCGGCCCAGCTCGTGCGCCGTTTCGACCACGGCGCGCATCTCGTCCGGCGTCATCGCGCGGCCAAGCCCGCCCGCCACATTGGAGAGCACACCGCCGGTGGCCATGAACTTGATGACCTGCGCGCCCAGGGCCACCTGCTGGCGCACCGCCCGGCGGCAGTCGTCCGGTCCGTCGCAGGTGTTGACCACATGGGCGTGGACGGCGTCGGCAAAGGTTTCGGCCAGCCCGTTGGTCGGATCGCCATGCCCCCCGGTGACGGAGATCGGCTCGCCCGCGTTGACGATGGTGGGGCCAGTTACGTCGCCCCGCGCGATCGCATCGCGCAGGGCGCGGATCGGGCGGGCACTGGCGCCGAGGTCACGAACGGTGGTAAATCCCGCCATCAGCGTATCGCGCGCATTGCCGACGCCGATCAACAAGTCGTCCGCCTCGTCGCTGGTCAGCGCGGAAAGCCGCGCGCGTAGCGGATCGCCGCCGATGCCCAGCAGATGAACGTGCATGTCGATCAGCCCGGGCATGACCCAGTCCTGCGACAGGTCCACCAGCCGGGCGCCGGAAGGCGGGGGCGCGAAACCGTCGCGAACTTCGGAAATGGTGTCTCCCCGCACCACGATCGTGCTGGCCCCGCGCGGCTCCCCCGCGGGATCGGCCAGCAAATGGCCGGCATGGATATAGACGGTTTCGGGCGCCGCCTCCGTCTCCTGACCTGCGGCAGGCACCGTCGCGATCGCGGCCGCAAGCACGGCGCACGGCAATGTAAGGGCTCGCATTCTCGTCTCCCCGAAAGATAGCGGGGAATCTCCTAATGCGCCACGGCGGCGCGTCAATCGACCTCGCGACTAGCCGTTGACGACGGTCCCCCCATTGGGGTGCAGAACCTGCCCCGACATGTAGCTCGAATCCTCGCATGCCAGGAACAGGAAGGCAGGGGCCACCTCATTGGGCTGGCCGGGGCGACCCATGGGGGTGTTTTCGCCGAAATCGTCCATCTCTTCGGGCGGCTGCCCGCCGAAGGGGTTGAGCGGAGTCCAGATCGGCCCCGGCGCCACCGCGTTCACGCGGATGCCGTCCTCGATCAGGTTTTCGCTCAGCGATCGGGTGAAAGCGGTGATCGCGCCCTTGGTGGAGGAATAGTCGAGAAGCCCGGCCGAGCCCTGATACATGGTCACGCTGGTGCAGTTCACGATCGCAGCGCCTTTCTTGAGATGCGGGCGGGCAGCCTGAACCAGATAGAACATCGAGAAGATGTTGGTCTGGAAGGTGCGCTGGAGCTGTTCCACGGTGATATCGGTGATGTCCTTGTCGGGGTGCTGTTCCCCCGCATTGTTGACCAGCACATCGAGCTGGCCCCATTTGTCGATCACCTTTTCCACCAGCGCCCGTCCCACCTCGGGGTTTCCGAGATCGCCCTTGTGGAGGATCGCCTCGCTGCCTTCGTCGGCGATGCGGGCGGCGGTGAATTCGGCGTCGTCGTCTTCCTCGAGATAGGCGATCGCGACCTTGGCGCCTTCGCGCGCAAACAGAATGGCGGTGGCCCGACCGATACCGCTGTCCGCACCCGTGACGATGGCGACCTTGCCATCAAGGCGCCCGGAGCCGGGATAGCGCGGCTGCCACTCCGGCTTGTCGTCCATCCGGCTTTCATGGCCGGGCATCCGCGGTTCTTCCTTCGTCTCCAGGATGAAGGCAGCTTTGGTGTCGGTCTCGTGGGTCATAGGGGCTCTCGTGAATTAGGCGTACAAGAGAGCCTATGACTGGGGGGCGGCAGGGTTCCGCCGATTAACTTTAAGCGAGCGCCGGATCTGGCGCGCGCCCCATCGCCTCAGCCGATGCCGAGAGCGGCTTTATAGGTGTCGAGGATGGTCTCCATCTCGGCCCGGTCGTCGGGCTTCATTTTGCGCAGGCGCACGATCTGGCGCATGATCTTCACGTCATAGCCGACCGCCTTGGCTTCGGCGTAAACATCGCGGATGTCGTCGGCGATGCCCTTCTTTTCTTCCTCGAGGCGTTCGATGCGCTCGATCAGAAGGCGCAGGCGGTCGTCTGTGGTCTCGGCCATTTTCAAAAAGCTCCGGTGATGTGAGAATCGGTTGGCCGGGCCGATAGCGGTCCGATGCCGAGGGGTGAACCCGCCTCTCGGCTAATCCACGCGATTCTTCGCGACGCTCGCTTCCATCCGCTCCAGTTGCTCCGGCGTGGCTGGGGACTGATATCGGTCCTTCCATTCATCCATCGGCATTCCGTGAATGAGTTCGCGCGCGGCCGCCTTGTCTCCTTCGTATCCCGCCTCCCTGATCCAGTCCGCCAGGCAATTGCGGCAGAACCCGGATAGGCCCATCAGATCGATGTTCTGGGCATCATGCCGCTGCCTCAGGTGGCGAACCAATCGGCGAAAGGCGGCGGCGGCCACCGCATCGTCGAGGGTTTCGAGCGTATCGCTGGTTCCGGCCAATCAATCCTCCTTCAAACTGCCATGGACCTCTGCCATAGAGCCGCCCATGAAGTTCGAACCGCGTAGCCGCAAGGTCAAGATACTCGCCACCGTCGGGCCCGCCAGCCGCGATCAGGATATGCTGGAGGCGCTGTTCAAGGCGGGGGCTGACGCCTTTCGCGTGAACATGAGCCACGGCGAGCATGAGATTCATGCCGAAACGATCAAGGCGATCCGCGCTGTCGAGCGCAAGTTCAATCGCCCGATCGCGATCCTTGCGGATCTGCAGGGGCCGAAGCTGCGGGTCGGCAAGTTCAAGGACGGGCAGGCCCTGATCCGGCACGGCGCCCGCTTCACGCTCGACCGGAGCGACGAGCCTGGCGACGAAACCCGTGTGCAACTGCCCCACCCCGAACTGTTCGGGCTGATGGAGAAAGGCCAGCGCCTGCTGATCAACGATGGCAAGATCCGCCTGGTGGTGATGACGGCCGACAGCGACCATATCGAATGCAAGGCCGAGGTCGGCGGGGTGATTTCCGATCGCAAGGGCGTCAACGTCCCGGATGCCGAAGTGCCGATCCCGGCGCTGACCGACAAGGATCGGCGCGATCTCGCATTCGCGATGAGCCAAAACGTCGACTGGATCGGCCTGTCGTTCGTGCAGAGGCCCGAAGATCTGGCCGAAGCACGTCGTCTGATGGGCGGGCGGGGCGCGCTGTGTGCCAAGATCGAGAAACCCAGCGCCGTCCGCCGGCTCGACGAGATCATCGAGATGGCCGACGGCATCATGGTGGCGCGCGGCGACCTGGGTGTGGAGTTGGAGCCACAGGAAGTGCCGCCGCTTCAGAAAAAGATCGTCAATCTGGCGCGCGCGGCGGGCAAGCCGGTGATCGTGGCAACCCAGATGCTGGAAAGCATGATCGAAAGCCCCGCGCCCACCCGCGCCGAGGTGTCCGACGTCGCGAACGCCGTTTACGATGGCGCCGATGCCGTCATGCTCTCCGCCGAGACCGCGGCGGGCGACTGGCCGCAGGAAGCGGTCACCATCATGGACAAGATCGCGATCCAGGTGGAACGGGACGAGGCCTATCTCGCCCGGGTCCGCTTTCTGGAAACCCCGCCCGACAGCACCACCGCCGATGCGCTCAGCCATGCCTGCATGACCATCGCCGATACGGTGGCGATCAAGGCCATCACGGTCTTCACCGGATCAGGCTCCACCGCGCGCAGGGTTGCACGCGAACGTCCCAGCGTGCCGATGCTGGTGCTGACCCCATCGCCCACCACCGCGCGACGGCTCGGTCTGCTATGGGGCGCTCATGCGGTCGCGACCAAGGACATCGGCAGCTTCGAAGAGATGATCGCCAAGGGCAAGCGAATGGCGCTTCGCCACGGTCTGGGCAAGGGAGGGGACAAGCTGATCGCCCTTGCCGGCGTCCCATTCGGCACCCCGGGATCGACGAATTTGCTTCATGTGGTGACCCTGACGGGCAACGAACTCGATACATACTGACCCAGATCGGGACAGGGTCGAAATGCCGGTCGCCCAGCAAAGGCACGACGCCCAGTAACGATTGCCAAGTGCGGATTAAAAACTTATATCGGACGCGGACGTTTTCAAAGGGTGGGACCTCAATTGCGTAAACTTTATCTCGCATCGCTTGCGGCGCTTTGCGTTTCGTTCGTTCCGGCTCCGGCTTCTGCCGGCACGCTCATCACGGGCCTCGACGCCATGCGCGAGTGGAACTTGATCGTGCTGGGCAATTTGACATCGAGTTCTGAGGTCGAAGGCCGCACCTTCGTCGGTGGCAATCTGACTGGTAATTCGTCGAACTACTCGATCAGGCAATCGGGACGCTCTGCCAATGGCACGGCCGGCCTGACGGTGGTCGGGGACGTGAGCGGGGGACACAAGAACCTCAATAACGGTTCGGGCGCCGATATCGGTGGCACGGTGTACAGCGGTTTCAACCTCAACGGCGCGCCTCAGACAGTGAATGCCGGTGGCCAGGTAAAGAACACGAACATCAACCAGAATACCGTCAACGCCAATCTCGGCGCGAGCTTTGCCGGTGCCCTCGCCGCGCAAGGGGCTGCGCTGACCCAGTCACTGGGCGACCTGTCGAGCACGCTTGCCGGCATGTCCGCGACCAACGCCGCGACTTTCGCCTTCAACAAGGCCACGTTCGACGTGGTGCCCGATTCCATGGGTCAGGCGGTGTTCTCGATCACGGCGGGGCAGCTCGACAGCATCGGCGAAATCCAGTTCAACCTGAACGGCGCGAAGACCGTCATCGTCAATGTTTCCGGCGCCAATGTGACGCTCAACGACAACTTCCTGGGCAGCAGCAATGGGCTGGGCCAGAACGTGCTGTGGAACTTTTCCGAAGCGACCACCCTCAATGTCGGGACCCGTTTCGCCGGATCCGTCCTCGCACCGAACGCCGTCGCTCAGCTGGCGAACTACGTTCAGGGCAGCACCGTGGTGAAGAGCATGCAGCAGAACGGCGAAATCCACCTCGGCACGCTGGGCCCGGACTTCAGCCCGACGCCGAGCGGCGCCGTTCCCGAACCTGCGACCTGGGCGATGCTGGTACTAGGGTTCGGCATGATCGGCGGCGGCATGCGGGCTGCCCGTCGTCGCACTTCGAGGCTGGCTTTCGCTGCCTGATCGATATCGGGCTAACGGAGAGAGCTGATTATCCCGCGGCGCGTGCCAGCCTGGCGCGCGCCTGCTCCTCTCCGATCAGCGGCAGAAGCTCCGCCATGTCGGGGCCATGGTCCATCCCGGTCAGGGCCTGACGCAGGGGCAGAAACAGAGGCTTGCCCTTGCGCCCGGTTGCACCCTTGAGCGCGCTGGTCAGTGCTTGCCACGGCTCCGGGCTCCATTCGAGCAAACGAGCCGCCTCTGCCAGATAGGCGCGGTCTTCTTCGGTAAACGCGGGGGGCGCGATCGGGCCGGTTACGATCTGCCACCAGTCCGCCGCTTCCGGGACGCTTGCCAAGTTGGGGCGGACCGCATGCCAGCCCGCCTCGTCCATATCGCGGGGGAGCCGGTCTTTGACCTGATCAAACGGAAGCTGATGCACCACCGCTGCGTTCAGTCGCTCCAGTTCGGTTTCGTCGAAGCGCGCGGGCGCACGACCGAAGCTGTCGAGATCGAAACTGTCGATCAGGATCTGTCGATCCAGAATGGCTTCGACAGGCTGTGATGTGCCGAGCCGCGCCAACAGGGCGACCACGGCGGAAGGCTCGATCCCGCTGTCGCGCAGGGACTCCACCGATAGCGAGCCGAGACGTTTGGAGAGCTTGCCCTCCCGCCCCACCAGCAGCGCCTCATGGGAAAATCGGGGCATTTGTGCTGCATGATCTTGCGCAGCAATAAGTGCGGTAAACATCTGAATTTGCACGGCGGTATTCGACACGTGGTCTTCGCCGCGCAGCACATCCGTTATACCCATTTCCAGATCGTCCACCGCGCTCGGTAGCATGTAGAGCCAGCTTCCGCCAGCGCGGCGGATCACAGGATCGGAAAGCTGGGCGGGGTCGAAGTGCTGTGCGCCCCGGATGCCGTCCTGCCATTCGATCCCCTCGCCGTGATCCAGCATGAAGCGCCAGTGCGGCTGTTCCCCCTGTGCTTCCTTCGCAGCGCGCTCTGTTTCGCCGAGAGAAAGGGCCGCGCGATCGTAGATCGGCGGCAGGCCCCGGCCGAGCTGGATCTTGCGTTTCAGCTCGAGCTCCTGCGCGGTTTCGTAGCAGGGATAGACGCGCCCCGCCGCGCGGAGCTGTTCGAACGCAGCCTCGTACGATGCGAGGTGCTTCGACTGACGCTCCTCGCCGTCATAATCGAGACCCAGCCAATCCAGATCGGCCCGAATGCCGTCGACATACTCCTCGCGGCTACGCGCGGAATCGGTATCGTCGATCCTCAGCAGGAACCGTCCGCCATGCTTTCTGGCCAGCAGCCAGTTATGCAGCGCGGTGCGGATATTGCCGACATGAAGGCGGCCGGTGGGGGAGGGGGCGAAACGGGTGGCAGTGGTCATGGCGAAGGGGCCGATAGCGCGCCTCTGCGCTCTTGGCGAGGCGGACCGAACGAGTGGGCGCGTTCACGCCACGCGGGAGTCGCGCTTCTGGATGACGGCTTTTCGCGCCGCTCGATATTCGGCCATCTTCCTCTCGCCGCTTGCGAATTCTCCGCCAGGGTCCAGCGTGGACGCTATCTGGTCTGCCGGAACGGGCTCCATGATGAAGAACCCCTGAGCTTCATGGCAGCCGAGCTTGCGCAGCAGATCGAGCTGACCGGGCCGTTCGAGTCCTTCCGCCGTGGTTCGCATGCCCAGCGCATCGGCGAGGCGGGTGAGCGTGGATACTATGGCGCGCGCTTCGTCGCTGGTCTCTATGTCGGCCACGAAGGTGCGGTCGATCTTGATCCGGTCGAAGGGATAGCGGCGCAGATAGCTCAGAGAAGAATATCCGGTACCGAAATCGTCGAGCGCGATCTGTAGACCGAGTTTACGCAACCGCTCCAGCATGGCGGCGCCGGCCGCGGCGTCCTCGATCAGCACGTGTTCGGTGATCTCGAACTCTAGCCGCCCTGCGGCGATGCCGCTGGTGGCGAGAGCGTCTTCGACGGTCGTCAGCAAATGAAGATGCCGCGTCTGGCTGGGCGAAAGATTAATGGATAGCCGGAAATCGCCCTCCCATTCCGCGGCATCGGCAAGAGCCTGGCGGACGACCCAGTCGCCGATTGGAATGATGAGATCCGATTCCTCCGCGATCGTGAGGAACTGGTCGGGAAGAAGCAGGCCCCGGGCGGGGTGCCGCCACCGCAGCAAAGCCTCGTAGGCTACGGTCTCGCCGCTATCGAGAGCGATTATCGGTTGGTAAAAAACCTCCAGTTCCTTGCGTTGCAGCGCTTCGGTCAGTTCGGTGCGGATGCTGCTACGCTCTTTCGCCTTCTGATCCAGCGTCTCGTCGTACATCGCGAAGGCATCCCGACCGCGCGCCTTGGCCGCGTAGAGGGCAAGGTCGACCCGGCGCATCAGCTCGTCGGCGTTTACGCCCGCCTGCCCCCGCGCCCCGCCCACGCTGGTGGAGGTGTAAACGACCTGGCCCTCGATCTGGAAAGGCTCGCGCATGGCAGCAAGCAGACGATGCGCGCGCTCTATCAGCATCCCGTCTCCAGCCGCGGATTCAATGAGTATTGCGAATTCGTCCCCCCCGAGCCGCGCGCAGAGCCCCGCGTCGGCGGTTTCGCGTCGCAAACGCTCCCCCATCTCGCGCAGCAGGCTGTCGCCGAAATTATGACCCTGGGTGTCGTTGACGGCCTTGAAATCGTCGAGATCGAGGAAGAGCAGCGCTACGTGCCTGACCTTTTCATCGGGCACGCACAAGGCATCGCGCAGCTGCTGGTTGAAGAGGTGGCGGTTGGCCAGACCCGTCAGCGGATCGTAATACGCCATATAGCGCACGCGTTCATCTAGCTCGCGTTGTTCGGTTACGTCCCGACCCACCCCGGTGAAGCTTCCATCGGAACGCGGGTGAGCGGAAAGGCGCCAGAATCGCAGGGCCCCGTTTACTGTCACAGGGACGGGTTCATCGCGAAAGGCGACACCCTTCTCGATGAAGTGCCGCAATCGGTCGCGCTCGAAGCCGGGTTCGATCAGCGAGAGGAAGTGCCGGCCCTCCAGATCCTCCACACGAAGTCCGACGACGTCGGCAAAGCGCGAAGACACCTCACGTAAGGCGCCTTCGTGGCTGATCGTCCACAGCCAGTCGGCGGCCTGCGCCTCATGCTCGTTGAGCAGCAACCGGACCGTCTTCTCGGTCTCTTCCTGCTTGTGTTCGATCCGGCAGGCTTTCACGAATTGCCGATCCTGGATCCTGATCGCTGCGAACAGGCTGACGCCGATAAGGGCGATCAACAGCATGAGCGGCCACGCCGACCATCCGACCGCGATCGCTTCCGCCGCGATAAGCGCGCTTGCAATCACCAACGCATGGACCCCGGCAGCGGCCGGCGTGGTGCGATGGAGCAGAAGGACGTTGGTCAGCATCGCTCCGCCGACTGCGGCGAAAACGTCCGGAGACCGGTTCTCGCCAACCCATGCCGCAAGGACGAGCCCGATTGCCCAATTAGTACTTCCCAGCGAAAGTAGCCAGTTGGTCCGGCGCCAGTCCCTTCGCAAGCTGGCGAGCGAGGAGTCCGGCTGGAGAATACTGCGTCCCAGGTAAAGACGAGCGAGGACCAGTAAAGCCGCGACTCCAGCCCAGACGAGTAACATCCACGCGTTTTCCCCGTGGGCGTAGGCGCCTGCCAGAACCGCGATAGTGGCGATCGACGTCAGAAGCGAGAAGGTGGATGCGCGCGCGAAACTCTGCAACCGGCGCGATAGCTCCAGCCTGAGATAGCTTTCATCTTCAGTTGCCGAATTTCTCAACAATCAGCTTCCAACCGTGCGCCGTAGATTAATTTAGATACTCTTAAGCGAGCGTAAATATCCGCGGGCTTCGTTCGCCTCCGTGAAAACCAAAAAACCCCGCCGGATCGCTCCGGCGGGGTTGTTAATTCGAGTTAGACCGAAATCTATTCGCTGTCGGACGCTTCGGGGTTGAGATACTCGCCCGCATCGGCATCTGTGCCGTGGGTTTCCCCCTCCATTGTCGCCAACGGATCGTCGCCGATCGCCGCTTCCGAACCCTGAGCCAATTCGGCCTCGTGCTCTTCTTCGGCGGTCTGAGCAGCGATGATAGCGTCCTGCGCCTTCTTCCACTGCGCCCGCAGAGCCGCATCGCGACCAGAGGCGGTGATCCGCATGCGGTTCATGCCCGCGCCGGTGCCGGCCGGGATGAGACGGCCCACGATCACGTTCTCCTTCAGACCGATCAGCGTGTCCTTCTTCCCTTCGACCGCCGCCTGCGTAAGCACGCGGGTGGTTTCCTGGAAGGAAGCTGCCGAAATGAAGCTGCGCGTCTGGAGCGAAGCCTTGGTGATGCCCAGCAGCACCGGCTTACCCTCGGCAGGCTTCTTGCCCCTGCCGAGCTTGGAGTTGACTTCGCGCATCTCGTCGAAGTCGACCTGCTCGCCCGGAAGCAAGGTGGTGTCGCCGCCCTCGGTGATCTCGACCTTCTGCAGCATCTGGCGAACGATCACCTCGATGTGCTTGTCGTTGATCTTCACGCCCTGGAGTCGATAGACTTCCTGGATCTCGTTCACGAGGTATTCGGCCAGTGCTTCGATACCCATGACTTCCAGGATGTCGTGCGGGTTGGGGGACCCCGAGATGAGCGTATCGCCCTTCTTCACGTGGTCGCCTTCCTGCACGTCGATCACCTTGGTCTTGGGGATCAGGTATTCCACCGGATCGCCTTCCTCGGGAATGATCGCGATCTTGCGCTTGGCCTTGTACTCGCGAACGAATTCGATCTTGCCGGAAATCTTGGCGATGATCGCATTGTCCTTGGGCAGGCGGGCTTCGAACAGTTCGGCAACACGCGGCAGACCACCAGTAATGTCGCGCGTCTTGGCAGCCTCACGCGATGCACGCGCCAGGATGTCACCGGCCTCGACCTGCTGACCGTCCTCGACCGACAGCGTGGTGCCCGGGGCCAGCATGTAACGCTGGGCCTCGGTTTCCCCGTCGTCGCTCTGTCCTTCGCCCATGAGCGTCAAGCGTGGACGCAGATCGTCCTTCTTCTTGCGACCGGCGGCACGCACTTCGGTGACGACGCGCTGGGCGATACCCGTTGCATCGTCGACGCGCTCTTCCATGGTCGTGCCGTCGATAAGATCCTGGTACTTCACCAAGCCGGACTGTTCGGTGATGATCGGCAGCGAGAACGGGTCCCACTCTGCTAGGCGATCGCCTTCCTTCACCTGCTCGCCGTCCTTGTGCATCAACACGGTGCCGTAGGGCACCTTGTGGATCTCGCGCTCGCGGCCCTCGGCATCGATCACCGCCAGTTCGCCATTGCGGGCGAGCGACAGGATGCGGCCCCGCTTGTCGGTGATGGTGGGCATGTCGCGATAGACGACCTTGCCGTCCGACACCGCTTCGAGGTGAGACGTTTCGTTGAGCTGCGCCGCACCACCGATGTGGAAAGTGCGCATGGTGAGCTGAGTGCCCGGCTCGCCGATCGACTGTGCCGCGATGACGCCGACGGCTTCACCGATATTCACCGGCGTACCGCGGGCAAGGTCACGACCGTAACAGGTGCCGCAAACGCCCTGTTCGGCTTCGCAGACCAGCGGCGAACGGATCTTGGCCTGCTGCACCTCGGCGTCCTCGATCTCCTTGACCATAGGTTCGTCGAGCAGTGTTCCGGCCTTGATGATCACTTCACCGGTGGCGGCGTTGACGATATCTTCGGCTGTGGTGCGGCCCAGGATACGTTCGCCGAGCGAGGCGATCACCGAACCACCCTGAACGATGGCGCGCATCACCAGAGCATTCTCAGTCTTGCAGTCATCCTCGACGATCACGCAGTCCTGCGACACGTCGACCAGACGGCGGGTCAGGTAGCCCGAGTTCGCCGTCTTGAGAGCCGTGTCGGCCAGACCCTTGCGGGCGCCGTGGGTCGAGTTGAAGTATTCAAGAACGGTCAGACCTTCCTTGAAGTTCGAGATGATCGGCGTTTCGATGATCTCGCCCGACGGCTTGGCCATCAGGCCGCGCATCCCGGCGAGCTGCTTCATCTGCGCTGGCGAGCCACGCGCACCGGAGTGGCTCATCATGTAGATGGAGTTGATCTGTGCCTGCTTGCCATCGTCGCCGATGGGCTGGCTGCGGATCTCTTCCATCATGGCCTCGGCCACCTGATCGCCGCAACGGCTCCAGGCGTCGATCACCTTGTTGTACTTCTCCTGCTGCGTGATCAGACCGTCCTGATACTGCTGCTCGTAATCGGTGACCTGGTTCTTGGTCGTCTCGATCATGCCGTCCTTGCTGGCAGGGATGATCATGTCGTCCTTGCCGAAGGAGATGCCGGCCTTGAACGCGTGGCGGAAGCCCAGCGTCATGATGGCATCGGCGAACAGCACCGTGTCCTTCTGGCCGGTGTGGCGATACACCTCGTCGATCACGTCACCGATGTCCTTCTTGGTGAGAAGGCGGTTGATGATGTCGTAGGGCACCTTGTGGTTCTTGGGCAGGCATTCGCCGATCAGCATGCGGCCCGGAGTGGTCTCGAACCGCTTCATCACGATCGTGCCATCTTCTTCGGCCTGCGGAACGCGGGCGATGACCTTCGTGTGCAGCGTAACGGCCTTGGTCTCGAGCGCCTGGTGCACTTCAGCCATGTCGGAGAACATGGGCAGCTTCTCGGTCTTCTTGCCGTCTTCCTCGTGATATTCCGGCGTCTTTTCCTGCCGTTCCATCGACAGGTAATAGATGCCCAGGACCATAGATC
>NZ_JBELMO010000061.1:0-19911 GCF_042095715.1 Qipengyuania sp.
ACTTTCGCTCACTTGGACTCGACGGTAACGCTTTCTCGTGCGATCACTGACTTAGGTATTTATCCTGCTGTAGACCCACTGGATTCAACCAGTCGTCAGCTAGATCCACTGATCGTAGGTGAAGAGCACTACCAAGTTGCCCAGGATGCACAGCAGGTATTGCAGCGATATGGCGAGCTAAAAGACATCATCGCTATTTTGGGTATGGATGAATTGTCTGAAGAGGACAAGCAGCTTGTTTTCCGCGCGCGGAAGATTCAGAAGTTCTTTTCTCAGCCCTTCTTCGTGGCGGAGCAGTTCACCAGCAACCCGGGTAAATATGTGAGCCGTGAAGACACTGTGCGTAGCTTCAAGGGCATTTTGGCTGGCGACTATGATGACCTGCCGGAAGATGCTTTCTATATGGTGGGCAGCATCGAAGACGCCATTGAAAAAGCCAAAACGCTTTAATTGGTGAGCTTGTATTTGCCGATGTGCAGTGCTGATGACGGAAGGAGATAACGTCCATGTCTACAATGCTATGTGAAATCGTTAGCGCGGAAAAAGCGTTGTTTTCCGGTATCGTTAAGCAGTTGACGGCTCGCGGTAGCCTCGGCGATTTGGGCGTGACGCCTGGCCACGCTCCGCTGCTCACGGGTATTCAACCCGGTGTTATTACGTTGCCAGCCACACGGGGCGATCCGCAACCACGGCATCCAGATCGGCCGCGGTGGGGAAACGTCCGAGTCCCCATTTTTCCTGATTCCAGCCCCGGCCCAGGATCCATGGCCTTGCAGGATTTTCGCGGGCGAAGGCGGCTATCTTGTCCAGCGCCTCCTCGAGCGAATTGGTATCGCTGAGATCCAGGAGCATCGCGGATAGGCCGAGGTCCATGACATGGAGATGCGCGTCGATCATGCCGGGCATGAGCGTGCGTCCCTTGCCGTCCAGCCGATAATCGACGTCAGACGGTCTCTTGTCCCCGCGATGGAGAACCGCCTTCACCCGGCCGCCATCGTCGATGAGCAAGGCCTCGAATCGATCGATCTTGCCGTCTTCGTCGAGCCGAATTCCCTCGACATTGTCGATGAGCTGATCGGCGAGAGCCGGGGCGGGCGCGATCAGCGCGGCGGCGGCACACATGGCCAGGGCGAAGGTCTTCATGCGGGCCGGGTTAGGCGAAAGCGCGGGCGAGGCAAAGCCATTCGCGCGATTGCGCCCGCGCGCCCCCGCTCCTAAGCCGCCCGCGCAATGACAGCCCCAGACACCTCGTCCGCCACCGATCGCCTCACACTTGCCGATGTTCGCGCCGCCGCCGATCGTATCGCGGGCGCGATCGTCGAGACCCCCATGCTGCATTCGCAAACCCTGTCGCGAATTGCGGGCTGCGACATCTGGCTCAAGTTCGAGAATCTGCAGTTCACCGCCGCCTACAAGGAGCGCGGCGCGCTCAACGCGCTTCTGCAACTTTCCGAGGAGCAGCGGCGGCGTGGCGTGATCGCGGCCTCGGCGGGCAATCACAGCCAGGGCCTGTCCTATCACGGCACCCGGCTGGGCGTGCCGGTCACCATCGTGATGCCGCGCACGACCCCCACCGTGAAGGTCATGCAGACCGAAAGTGTCGGCGGGCAGGTGGAACTGTATGGAGAGACCTTCGACGAGGCCTATGCCCACGCCCGCAAGCTGGAGCGCGAGCGCGACCTGACCTTCGTCCATCCCTTCGACGATCCCATCGTCGCGGCGGGACAGGGCACGGTAGCGCTGGAAATGCTGGCGGCGCGCCCCGATCTCGACTGCCTGGTCGTGCCGATCGGTGGGGGCGGCCTGATGAGCGGCATGGCGACGGTGGCCAAGGCGAACAATCCCGACATCCAGCTCATCGGCGTTCAGGCGCGGCTGTTCCCATCCATGTTTTCGCGCGTCACGGGCAGCGACCTGCCCTGCGGCGGCGATACGCTGGCCGAGGGGATCGCGGTCAAGGCGCCGGGCGAGTTCACCGCGCAGATCATCGGCGAACTGGTCGACGAGATCCTGCTGGTTGAGGAGGGCGCGCTGGAACACGCGGTCGCGCTGCTGCTGCAGATCGAAAAGACCGTGGTGGAAGGCGCGGGCGCGGCCGGGCTGGCCGCGGTACTCTCCAATCCGGAGCGGTTCAAGGGCAAGACCGTGGGGCTGGTGCTGTGCGGCGGCAATATCGACACCCGCCTGCTGGCCAATGTCCTCCTGCGCGATCTGGTGCGCAGCGGGCGGATGGCGCGGCTCAGGATTGCGCTCCAGGACCGGCCCGGCGCGCTTTATAATGTGATGGGCCTGTTCGACGCGCACACTGTTAACATCATCGAAATCCATCACCAGCGCGTGTTCACTTCGCTCCCGGCCAAGGGGCTCTATACCGATATCGAGTGCGAAGCGCGCGATGCCAACCAGATCGCCAGGCTGGTGGAGGCACTGCGCGCCAAGGGATATTCGGTCGAAACCTTCGAGCTGGAATGAGGCGACAGCCCCATTAACCATCCGTCAGGAGGCGCTTGTGCGACGAGTCGCGCCGAATCGTGGTTAAAGCCCTTTCACCCAGCCTGAGAAACATGCATAAAATCCCGTTAACAGGTGACATTCGATTCACCGCAGGACAGGATTTGCTTTGGCGTGACTGCCCCGATACGCTTCCCCCGCTTCTTCGTGACGGCGCCCAGCCCGTGCCCTTACTTGCCGGGGCGCAGCGAGCGTAAGGTGTTCACGGAGCTTCGCGGCGAGAATGCCGACGAGCTCAACGAAGCGCTGGGCCGGATCGGTTTCCGCCGGAGCCAGACCGTCGCCTATCGCCCCAGCTGCCTCGATTGCCAGGCCTGCGTGTCGGTTCGCGTGGTGGCCGATGAATTCAAGCCGTCCTCCAGCCAGAAGCGCACGCTCAAGGCGCATGACGATCTGGTGGCGAGCGAATGCCGCCCCTGGGCGACCCCCGAACAATACGAACTCCTCCAGCGCTACCTCGCGGCACGCCATCCCGGTGGCGGCATGACGCAGATGGAGGAAAGCGACTTTGCGGATATGGTGGAACACTCCCCGGTATCCAGCTATGTCATCGAATATCGGGAACCCGGGGTAGGGTCGCAACCGGGCAAATTGGTCGGTGCCTGCCTCACAGATTTCCAGGGTGACGGGCTGTCGATGATCTATAGCTTCTATGACCCTGAAGCAGAGGCGCGTTCGGGACTTGGGACCTATATCATCCTCGACCATATTCGCCGCGCTGCGGAGCATGGCCTGCCTTTCGTCTACCTGGGGTACTGGGTCGAAGGGTCCGACCGGATGCAGTACAAGGTCCGTTTCCGCCCCATGGAGCGGCTGGCCCGTGCCGGGTGGGAACGCATCGGCGATGATGAGCACAGCCGCCTCATCGCTGCCGCGACCAAGCCTCGCAAGGGCGGCATCCGCCCCAGCATGCCCGGCAAGGACGGGGCGCGCGCGGAATATCGCGTCATCGCCTGACCGGCGCACCGGGCCGGTCGTCCCCGGCCTGCTGACCGGCGTCGCACTCTCGCTCCTCCCCATGCCATCGTTCGCGCAGGACGGAGGCACGGGCCTCTCGCTCGAAGATCTCATTCCCGACGCGGCGGTCGAAAATCCCGAGCAATGGGCCCAGCAGGGCACCAGCGAAACCGAAAGCGCAGCCGCGATCGATCCCGATTCGCCGACCATGGCGCTGGATGGCTCCGCACTCGCCTGGCCCGAGGACCTGGACCTGCCACCGCTGGAGGAGCTCGAGCCGGGGGAGGAGGTCCAGTATGCAGACCTTGAGCTGACCGGCCCGCAGCTCGCCTTCAGCGAAGCCGAGACCGAACGGATCAGCGACGATCTGATCCTTGGCTTCCCGCAGAAAGAACCGCCCTTTTCCGCGACTGGGGACTTCGTCGACCGGTTCGCCGATTTGTCCACGATCAAGCAACTCGACAGCGATTCCGATAATCTCGCCCAGCTCGGGGCGCGGGCCAAGCAGGACGAAACGCTGCTCGCCAACCTCCTGCGCGTCTATGGTTATTACGACGGCCGCGTGGTGCGATCGATCAGCGCGATCGATGCCGGCGAGGATGACGCCGGCGACCGCGCGAGGGTGCGCTTCGATGTGATCCCGGGCGAGCGTTACACCTACGGGGCCATCGATCTGGGCAATCTTACCAGCGCTTCGGACGGCCCGGCACTTCGCGGCGACTTCGGGATCAAGCCCGGCGATTACCTCCAAAGCGACGAGATAGTGGCCGAGCGGGCCGATCTCGACACGGCGCTCGGGGAAAGCGGCTACCCGTTCGCGGTCATCGACGACCCCCAGCTGCTGATCGATCACGAACGGCGGGAGGGCGATCTGACGATGCCGGTCGCGCCCAATGGCAAGTACAGGTTCGGATCGGTCGTCAGCAGCGATCCCGAATTCCTGTCCAGCCGCCACTTGGCGCAGATCGCCCGCTTCGAATCGGGCGATATCTATCGGCGCAGCCTGGAATTCGATCTGCGCCGGGCCATTCTAGCGACCGGCCTGGTCTCCTCGGTCACGGTGACCCCGAACGAGGTTTCGCCGCCAGCAGACGGAGCGCCGGGCACGGTGGACATGGCAGTAGCTCTGGAACGCGCAAAGCTGCGCACCATTGCCGGCGCCATCGGTTACGGAACCGAAGAAGGCTTCCGCGTGCAGGCGAGTTGGGAGCATCGCAATCTGTTTCCGCCGGAAGGCTTGCTGCGCGTGCGCGGCATCGCCGGAACGCAGGAGCAGCTCGGCGGGGTGACGGTGCGATTTAACAATTTCGGTGGCCGCGACAAGGTGCTGACCTTCGATGCCTACGCCTCGACACAGGACAATGCCGCTTTCGAAGCCCGCACCGTGGCATTTCGCGCCTCCTTCGAACGCCTCTCGAACCTGCTGTTCCAGAAGCCCTTCAGCTGGGCGCTGGGTACGGAGGTGCTTTACACGGACGAGCGCAACCGGGTGATCTCGGGCATCCCGAGAGACCGGCAGGAATATTTCATCGCCGGCATTTTCGGCCGCGCGACCATCGACACCAGCGACGATCTGCTGGATCCGACCCGCGGGTTTCGTCTCACGGCCTTTGTCGCGCCCGAAGCTTCGCGCACCGTGGGCGAGAACTTTTTCTATGTCCGCAACCAGTTCGATGCGTCCTACTATCGGTCCGTCAGTGACTCGGTGGTGATGGCCGGGCGGCTGCGCCTGGCCACGATACCCGGAGCCCCGATCTTCGCGATCGCGCCCTCGCGGCGGCTTTATGCGGGCGGCGGGGCGTCCGTCCGCGGATATGGCTATCAGGCGATCGGTCCCAAAAACGATCTTGGTGAGCCCACGGGCGGCCGGTCGCTGGTTGAGGCCTCGCTGGAAGCACGCATCCGGACCGGATTTTTCGACGGCGCGCTTTCGGTGGTGCCCTTCTTCGATCTGGGATCGGTCTCCATCGAGACGACGCCCAACTTCCGCACCAACAAGTTCGGCGCCGGGGTGGGCGTGCGCTATGCCACCGGTTTCGGCCCGCTGCGGCTGGACGTCGGCTTCCCCATCAATCCCGACCCCGACGACAGCGTGGTGGCGGTCTATGTGTCGCTCGGTCAGGCGTTCTGATGGCTGGGGAAACGCCGCCGGACGATCTCCCCGACGAGGAGACGACCGATCAGGTTACGGCCGATCGGGTGGGCAATAGGCGGCGCATAGCGAAATGGACCGTGGGGGCGCTGGGCGCGCTCCTGCTGCTCGTCGCGGGCGCGGCTCTATTGCTCAACACGCCCATCGGCCAACGCTTCCTTTCGGACCGGATCGCCGCGCAGACCCTGCCCAACGGCCTGAACATCCGGATCGGTCGCATCGACGGTAATCTTTACGGCAAGGCCGTGCTTCACGACGTGGTGCTATCCGACACCAAGGGCGTTTTCGCGACCATTCCGCGTGCCGTGGTGGACTGGAATCCCCGTGGTTGGCTGGCGAACCGGCTCGACATAGCCCACTTTGCGGCGCAGCGGGGCAGGCTGCTGCGGCTGCCCGAATTCAGGTCGGGCGATCCCGACAGTCCCGCGCTTCCCGGTTTCGACATTTCGATCGACAGTCTCGTCATCGACGATCTGACGCTGGCGGCGGGCATTGCGGGGCCCGACCCGCAGCGCGTCAATCTGCGGGCAGAAGTGCAGGTTACCGATCGGCGGCTGATGCTCGATTCGCAGGGACGTCTAGGCCCTGGCGATCGGTACGCGATCCATCTCGATGCTGAACCCGATGGCGACAATTTCGACCTCGCGCTCGATTATCGCGGTGCCGCCGGTGGGCCGGTTGCGGCGATGCTGGGAAGCGACAGCGCATGGCGCGCCAGGATCGCAGGCGATGGCACGTGGTCCCAATGGAAAGGACATGTGGTGGTGCGGCGGGACGAGGGCCGGTTTGCCGCCTTCACGTTGACCAACCGCGCCGGAATGTTTCACCTTCTCGGGCAGGTACGCCCCCAATCCCTGCTCACCGGCACGCTTGCGCGCCTGGCCGGCGACGTCGTCTCGATCGATGCCAGAGCCGCCATCGACAACCGCCGCTTCGATGGGCGCTACCGCCTCGCCAGCCGCGTGCTGTTCATCGACGCCGAGGGCGTCATCGACCTGGCCGAGAACGGGGTGGAGGGCATGGACGTGACGGCGCTGTCGCGGGCGCCGCTCGCGCTGGGTAATCTCAGGCTCCAGAATGCTCGCCTGACCGGCATGATCGAGGGCGGCTTTGCCGATCTCACCATCAAGCACTCGCTACGGGCCGGCCGCGTCGATCTGGGTCGGATACGCATCACCGGGCTCAATCAGGAGGGCACCGCCACCGTCCAGGGCGGCAAGTGGTCGATACCGGTGGACGCGGCGCTCGCGCGTGTCGACAGCGGAAACGCGCTGATCGATCCGCGACTTGTTGGCGGACGCGTGGATGGCGTGGTGACGATCGATGGGCGGCGGATCGCGTCCGACAGGCTCAGGATCGTGTTCCCCAACACCTCCGCCGACGTGGCCGTGCTTGGCGATCTTGCGCGCGGGACCTTCCGCATCGACGGGATGGTGGAGGCGCGCCAGCTCGCGCTCAGGAATATTGGCCGGGCGAATGGCAATGCGCGCATTGATCTCACGATAGGCGGCCCCTCGCCATGGGCGCTGACGGGGGCGCTCTCGGCCCGGATCGCGCCGATCAGCAATGCGACACTCGCCAATCTCGCCGGACCTTCGCTGCGGCTTCAGGGCGCACTGGCACTGGGCGCGAACCGTCCCGTCGCCTTCAACCGGATGCGCATCGAGGGCGCCAAGCTTTCCGCGACGCT
Organism: Qipengyuania sp.; assembly: GCF_042095715.1. Taxonomy (GTDB): domain Bacteria; phylum Pseudomonadota; class Alphaproteobacteria; order Sphingomonadales; family Sphingomonadaceae; genus Qipengyuania. The sequence goes on from NZ_JBELMO010000061.1 coordinate 7,311, forward strand.
CACGGGGCGTGTCGAGGGTGGGCGCACCACGCTCGCGGGAACCGGGAGCCAAGCGGATTACGGACCTTTCACCATAGAGGCCACGATCGCCGCGGACGGCCCCCGGGCCACGCTGGTCTTCGCCAATCCGCTGCCCGCGGCCGGGCTGGCGGATGTCCGGATCGCGCTCGCGCCGAGCGAGGAGGGCTTCGATATCGAGACCAGCGGACAGTCCCTGCTGGGGCCGTTCGATGGCGCGCTTGGCTTGATCATGCCGGCCGGGGAACCGGCCCGCATCGATATCAGGAGGCTGACCTTCAGTGACACCACCGCAACCGGCGCGCTCACACTCAATGATGGTGCGCTGTCGGGCAATCTGGATCTTTCGGGCGGGGGGCTGGACGGAACCATCGCTTTGGCGCCCAGGGACGGGGGGCAGGCACTGGATGTCGCCTTGCGGGCACGGGACGCGAATTTCGGCGGCGAGACCCCGATCGGCATCAGGCGCGCCACCATTCGCGCGCAGGGAGTGCTCGCCGATGGCAGGTCAAACTTTACCGGCAATGTACGCGGCGCCGGGCTGAGCTACGGGAGCCTGTTCCTCGGCAGGTTCGCAGCGCAGGGCCAGATCACCGATGGGGTCGGGCATGTGGATGCGTCCATTGCAGGTCGCCGCTCGAGTACCTTCGCGCTCGATCTCAACGGCGATGTGGCGCCGCAGCGGATCGCACTGGCCGCGCGGGGCGAACTGGGCGGCAGAAAGATCACCATGCCGCGCCGCGCCGTGCTGACCGAGCTGGAGGACGGCGGATGGCGGCTCGCTCCGACCCAAGTCAGCTATGGCGACGGGGACCTGCTGGCCAATGGGCGCTTCGGCGGCAATGCTTTGCAGCTCACGCTCAAGCTCGACCGGATGCCGTTATCGCTGTTGGATCTGGTCATGAGCGATATCGGCGTGGGCGGGACGGCTTCGGGCATCGTCAACTATGCACAGGAGGGTGGTGCCCCCCCACAAGCCGACGTCCGGGTGAAGGTTGACGATCTGACTCGTTCCGGGCTGGTTCTGACATCGATGCCGGTCGATCTGGCGCTGGTCGCGGAGCTGTCGGCCGATGCGCTGTCCGCGCGCGCCATCTTCCGCAATCAGGATATTCAGCGCGGACGCCTGCAAATGCGGGTAACGGACCTGCCTGCCGGTGAGGACATCGCCGCGCGCATCCGGGCCGGACGTCTCAATGCCCAGCTTCGCTACCAGGGCGCGGCGGAGAGCCTGTGGCGCCTGGTCGCGGTCGAGGCTTTCGACATGACCGGCCCGGTTTCCATTGCCGCCGACGCCACCGGATCGCTGGCAGACCCGCAGGTGCGCGGGTCGGTGACCAGCAACGGCCTGCGCGTGCGAAGCTCCCTGTCCGGAACGGACATCCGCAATGTCAGGCTGCGCGGAACCTTTGCCGGTTCGCGTCTGGCGCTCACCAGTTTTTCCGGCACCGCCGACAATGGGGGGGCGGTGACCGGCAGCGGGATTGTTGACCTCGCCGGCCTGGGGGAGCGGGTGCAGGGCCGCTTCCTGCAAGTTAGAGGGCCGACGCTGGACGTACGGGTGGCGGCCCGCAATGCGCATCTGCTGGATGCCAACGGCCTGTCCGCCACCGTCACGGGCCCGTTGCGAATCGTTTCCGACGGGTTGGGCGGTACGATCGCGGGCCGGGTGCGGGTTAATCAAGCGAGCTGGCGCTTGGGCACCACTTCCGACGCACGCAGGCTGCCCCGAATCGCCACCCGGGAAATCAACACCCCGAGCGACATCGGCCCGGCCAACACCACGCGCGGCACCTGGCGCTATCTCATCAACGCGCAGGCCGACAGCCGGATCGACGTGCGCGGACTGGGGCTGGACAGCGAATGGGGCGCCGACATCATTCTGCGCGGAACGACGGAGGATCCCCGCATCGGCGGCGAGGCGCAGGTGGTTCGCGGTACGTACAGTTTCGCGGGCACCCGTTTCGAACTCACGCGCGGCATCATCAGCTTCGACGAGACCGCGCCGATCGATCCGCGGCTCGATATCGTGGCCGATACCCAGGCGAATGGCACCGAAGTCGAGGTGCGGGTGACCGGCAATGCAATGGAGCCGGAGGTGACGTTCTCTTCCACGCCGGCGCTGCCGGAGGAGGAGATCCTGGCGCGGCTGCTGTTCGGCGGTTCGATCACATCGCTGTCCGCGACCGATGCGCTGCAACTGGGGGCGGCCGTGGCCAGCCTTCGAGGGGGCGGCGGTCTCGATCCGATCAACCAGCTTCGCTCCGCCATCGGGCTCGACCGGCTGCGCATCGTGCCCGCCGATCCGACCATCAATCGGGAGACCGGCGTCGCGCTGGGCAAGAACATCGGGCGGCGGTTCTATGCCGAGCTGATCACCGATGGTCGCGGCTATTCGGCGACCGAACTGGAATTCAGGGTGACCAGCTGGCTGTCGCTGCTGGCCAGCGTTTCGACCGTGGGCCGGCAAAGCGCGCTGGTCGAAGTATCCCGCGATTACTGATCGGCACAGCGCGGTGGGGTGGGACCGGAAAAAAGCCCCGCCGGTAGGCGGGGCCAAGTAAGGAAGGCTGGTGGGGCACCGACCAGCGCTTCAGGTCGCCCACAACGCTATGGCGGCCGGGCGCGGCCGTAAATCGAAGGCAATTGCCTAGGTATTTTTCCCGGTGGGGCTGAGCTTTTACTCAGCCTGGCATGAGCACGCTGTCGATCGGCAGGACCGCACCGTTCACGGCAGCAACCGCATCGGGCTCTATCCTCGCGGTTACCGGACCATTGCTGACCGTCAGCCTTTCTCCGTCCTGGGAGAAAGTCACCGTGTCGCCTGCCATCGTGCGCATTTCGACCGGACCATCAGCCCGGGCGATCGCCGCCCGGATGGAATCAGGCGTTACCTGACCGGGCAAGATGTGCGCACGCAGGATTGCGGCGAGCAGTGGGCGCTCTGCCACGCTGGACAACTGATCTGCCTTCTCCCCCAGTTTTGCAAAACCCGCATCCTCGAACGCGAGCAGCGTGTAATCGCCCTGGCCGTCCAGCACCGGAGCGAGCTGCGTATCGGCCAAAGCCCACGCGAGCTTCCCGAAGCGTTGCTCGCCCGCGACCACGCTCGCCACCGTCTGGCGGCTGTTGTCTATGACTCGGTCGACCGTATTCGGCTGCTTCTGAGTAGAACAAGCCACGGTTCCCAGCGCCATCAGCGCCGTCATTGCCAACCGCCCGCTCACAGGACGAGCTCGATCGCCTTGGCGATTAACATCGTTGCAGGATCGACCTGATAGATGCGCCCGTCGGCATAGCGGTAGATGGAATCGGCGCTGTCCACGTAACGGTCCCGATAGGGACGCGGCAGATTGTAGACATCGTATCCAGGTGGAAGCCTGCCGCCGACTTCGAAATTGCTGCCCGTCAGCAACGCGGCCACAGCTTCTATAGCCGCAGTCTCCGGGTTCACTCTATACACTACGTCGTCGGCATACCGATAGCGGTCCCGATCGCCCACGCCGAAGTAATTTCCGACATAGTCCGGAAGTTGGTAGCTTGGATAGGTTTGTGGCCAGACATGCCCGATCGACAAGGCCCCGCCCAGCAGTGGTATATATCCGCCGGCCGCGTTGCCGATCGGTAGCAGATAGCCATCGCGATAGGCATATTGGCCCTGCGCTGGGACGCGCAGTCCGAACAAATTGGGATTGTAGTCGTATCCGAACACCGGATCCTCTCTGGCTCCCGCAAGTCCGGGCGGAAGACAGCCGTTGTTCTTCTTCGCGAGTCCCGGCGGGCAGGCAGGCACCAGCACGCGTTGTTCGCCGAAAGCGCGGTCCTTTGTGGCCCGCGGAGCGAGGTGCGCAGGGTTCCGCCGATCGAGGCTCGGGTCATCACGGGCGAGGCGAAGATCGCCCCGTTTGCCGCTATTGCCCCTATTGTCGCGCCACGCTGCGCCCGTGCGGTAGTCCTCTCGGATACGTACCGCTTTTCTGTCAGCGTCGACGTCATTGCCCTTACCCGCAAACTCGGGGCCGGCCATCATGCCGGACGAGACGCGCGCCTTGGAATTGCCGTTTCCGGCTTCGTTTCCCTTGGGATTTCCATTGCCGCCGCCTTTGGCTTGCTGCGCGCCATTATTGTGTTGTGCCTCGTCGTTGCCCTTGGCCTTGCCGTTACCTTGAGCGACGACGGGTGCTGCGACCGCCACCGAGGTGACGGCAACCGCATACGTTAGCCACTTCATTTGTTAATCTCCGTGTTGCTGGCCCAACGGCAAGGAGCACCCGCGGTTCCGGACTTACGGCCCGGAATCAGGCGTCGTAAAGGGCCGCCTCGGCTTCGCGGCGCCGGACGAGCCCTTTCAGAACCCTGCCGCCGGACCGGTTCCAGCGGGCGAATTCGGCCGTGGCCGCGGCGTGATCGCCCGCGCGGTGTTTGCGCGTCAGCGTCGCCCGAGCAATCGCCCCGGTGTTGTAGTGAAAGCTGACGAGGGCATCGAACTGATGTTGCGTGGTCGGCGCATCGCCCAGAGCCTCCGACACTTCGGCTGCATGGCGCGCGACGTCGCGATCGAGCCGGGTGTCGCACATCTCCTGCGTCCAGATCGTGCCCGGTCCGATTCCGGGACCGGTGGCACCCCAGCCGATGGTCCAGGGTGCGCCGCCGGTGCCGGGATCGGGGTAGGCTTCATAACGACTGTCGCGCCGCTTCCTTGCGCAGCCTTCGAAACTCCGGATGAGGTCGATGCACGCCGGGCCCGCAGTTTGGGCGACGCGGGAATCGCGCGGCACCCCGGCCTGATCAAGTGCGCCATCGATCGCATTCACTTCGCGCTGGCGAAGCCCCCGGCCAACCAAGCGACGGAAAATGGCGAAAACGGCTCTGCGGGACATGGGACACCTCGTGGAAAGAAATTCGAGGCAAAGACTAGAGAAAGGGGGCGCGTGTAGGAAAATCCTATTCCTTACAACAGGATGGGTGTTGGTTCGGTATTGGAAAGTCCAAAACAAACGGCGCCCGGATTTCTCCGGACGCCGCCTGTTTCAAGACTGCGGTTCGGGCCGGTGTTGCCCGATGGCCACTGGCCTCAGGCCGAATAATACATGTCGAATTCCGCCGGGCACGGAGTGGTCTCCACGCGGAGGACCTCTTCCCACTTCAGCTCGGCATAGGCGTCGATCTGGTCCTTGGTGAAGACATCGCCCTTCAGCAGGAACTCGTGATCGGCCTCCAGCGCCTCCAGTGCCTCCCGCAGCGATCCGCAGACGGTCGGCACGTCGGCCAGCTCGGCTGGCGGCAGGTCGTAGAGGTTCTTGTCCATCGCCTCACCCGGATGGATCTTGTTGGTGATCCCGTCGAGCCCCGCCATGAGCAGCGCGGCATAGGCGAGATAGGGGTTGGCCATCGCATCGGGGAAGCGGAACTCCACCCGCTTCGCCTTCTCGCCCGCACCATAGGGGATGCGGCACGATGCCGAACGGTTGCGCGCCGAATAGGCCAGCAGCACCGGCGCCTCGAAGCCGGGCACCAGACGCTTGTAGCTGTTGGTGGTGGGATTGGTGAAGGCGTTCAGCGCCTTGGCGTGCTTGATGACTCCGCCGATGTAGTAGAGGCAATTGTCGGAAAGCCCGGCATAGCCATTGCCCGCGAAGGTCGGCTTGCCATTCTCCCAGATCGACATGTGCGTGTGCATGCCGCTGCCGTTGTCCGCCTTGATCGGCTTGGGCATGAACGTTGCGGTCTTGCCGTAGGCATGGGCGACCTGGTGCACGACATACTTGTAGATCTGCATCTGGTCGGCGGTGTGGACCAGGGTGGAGAAGGTGAGGCCCAGCTCGTGCTGCGCGGCGGCCACCTCGTGGTGGTGCTTGTCGCAGTTGAGACCCATTTCGATCATGGTCGAAACCATCTCGCCGCGGATGTCGACGGCGCTGTCGACCGGCGCCACGGGGAAGTAACCCCCTTTGGCGCGTGGACGGTGGGCCATGTTGCCCGCCTCGTATTCCTTGCCGCTGTTGGTCGGCAATTCGATATCGTCTAGTGCGTAGCCCGAGGCGGCATAACCGTCTTCGAAGCGGACATCGTCGAACATGAAGAATTCGGCTTCCGGGCCGACATAAACGGTGTCGCCCACGCCGGTGGACTTCAGGAAGTTCTCGGCACGCTTGGCGGTGGAGCGCGGATCGCGCGCGTACCATTCGCCGGTGGACGGTTCCACGACGTCGCAGAACACGATCATCATCGGTTCGGCACTGAACGGATCGATATAGACCTGTTCGAGGTCCGGCTTCAGGATCATGTCGCTTTCGTTGATGACCTTCCATCCTGCGATGGAGGAGCCGTCGAACATCAGCCCGTCTTCAAGCTGATCCTCGTCGAGGGTCTTGGCCACCATGGTGAGGTGCTGCCACTTGCCCTTGGGATCGGTGAAGCGCAGGTCCACCCACTCGATGCTCTCGTCCTCGATGCGCTTGAGGACATCCTTTGCTTTCGACATTCGGTATTCTCCGTCCTTGGTTTGTGCTGGGTGGACCCCGTCTTTGAAGTTCAGATCGCGTCGTCGTCGCGTTCGCCGGTGCGGATGCGCAAGGCGGTTTCGATGGTGGACACGAAGATCTTGCCGTCACCGATGCGCCCCGTCTGAGCGGCGGCGGAAATCGCTTCCACCGTCCGCTCGGCCAGCGCCTCCGGCACCACGACCTCGAGCTTAACCTTGGGCAGGAAGTCGACGACGTATTCGGCGCCGCGATACAGCTCGGTATGGCCCTTCTGCCGGCCGAAGCCCTTGGCCTCGGTCACGGTGATGCCGGACACGCCGATCTCGTGCAGCGCCTCCTTCACCTCGTCCAGTTTGAACGGTTTGATGATCGCTTCGATCTTTTTCACGCTGCTCCGCTTCCCCTATCGCCGTGCCCTGCGGCTCGATCCTAACAAAGTGTTACCAAGAATCGTGCCAAGCCCTGTGGATCACGGCCTACCGCATCGCAGCAGCCATGCAAGGGCGGTTCGGCGCACAATTTGCAAAGCTGCGGCGACATGCTGCGCAATTGCGACGCTTTGGGCCACCCCGGTGCCCAAGCGATGGGCGGTGCCTGCCTAAGATTTGGGCAGATCAGAGGCGCAGACCGGCTGTCTCGGTCAGGCCGCACATCAGGTTGAGAGACTGGATCGCGGCGCCGCTGGCCCCCTTGCCCAGATTGTCCAGCACCGCGATCAGACGCGTGTGATAGCCTTCCTCATTGCCGCGCACATGCAGCGTCATGCCGTCGCTCGGCGCCTGGTGGCTATGAAGGAGCAATTCGGTCGTATCGCCCTTTTCCGCCACCGCGATCACGTGCGAACCGGCGTAGAAATCGGCGAGGGCGGCGCGCAGATCGTCCGCCCTTGGACTGGGGGACATCGCGCCCAGGTGCAACGGCACTTCGACGACCATGCCGCGATAGGCGGGGACCACGGAGGGCGCGAAGATCACGCCATGCTTGAGCCCGGCATGGATCTTCATTTCCGGCCGGTGCTTGTGAGAAAGGTCGAGGGCATAGGTTCGAAAGGCGATATCGCCTTCCGCTTCGAACCGCTCGATCAGCGCCTTGCCGCCGCCCGAATAACCGCTGACGGCATTGACGGTATAGGGCCAGTCGGAGGGAATCAGTCCGGCCTTCACCAGTGGCGCGACCAGGCCCAGGAAGCCGGTGGGATAGCAGCCGGGATTGGCAACGAACTGCGCCTCCGCCACCCGATCGCGGCCGACGATCTCGGGGAATCCATAGGTCCAGCCTTCCTCCACCCGATGCGCGCTGGAGGCGTCGATCACGCGCGTCCCGCTGTCCGGAGCGATCAGCCGGACCGCTTCGCGTGCCGCATCGTCGGGCAGGCACAGGATCGCCACATCCGCCGCGTTCAGCGCTTCGCGCCGCGCGCCCGCATCCTTGCGCCGCGCTTCATCCAGCACCAGGAGTTCGAATTCGTCGCGCCCGGTCAGCCGGTCGAGAATTTCGAGCCCGGTGGTCCCGGCGGCGCCGTCGATGAAAATGGTATGGGACAAGGCGTTACCTCCAGATCGTTCGCCCTGAGATCGTCGAAGCGCGGCTCCTACTTCGAGGCGGGGTACGAATAAAGATGCAGGACGTCACCCGGTTCGGTCCGGGCGGACATCAGAAATCGCTTCGTCGCAGGCTCGCCGTGGGCAGATAGCCGACATAGCCGTCTTCCCCCACCTGGCCCCAGGCCCAGTCGCCAGCGATGTCGAGCACTGCGAAGGGTGTGCCGGGGGGCAGCGTTTCGCGTACAACCCCGTCGCTGCGCGGGGACGTCAGCAGAGCCGCGGTATCGGTCAGCACATGCGGCATGGGGGCGGCATAATGCGGCACGAAAACCCGCCCGGCCAGGCGCACATGGGCCAGATCGCCGCGCACGGGCAGGGTCGGCGAATCCAGTCGCGCGCTCGGCCCGGTCAGGGCGAGTTCTCCGGTCGGTGCCGCGCTCACGAAAAAGAGGTCCATGTCGTCGGAGTGATCATCGAAGTGCGCGGCGTTACCGCCACGCGGCCGCGCGGGCAAGCGGCAGGCCGCGCTTGTCCCAAGCCGGAGCGATCGGCGCGTTACGCGGCGCCATAGCGGGCCTGGAGCATATGCCAGGCCGCGCGCAGGCCCAATGCCTCCCCGCCCTTGGGCCGTCCCGGCTTAGGGGAGGGGCGCCAGGCGAAGGTATCGAAATGCGCCCAGTCGATCCCTTCCCCGACGAACTTGTCGAGGAACAGGCCCGCCACGCTCGCCCCCGCAAAGCCGCCGGTGTGCGCGTTGTTGGTGTCCGCGATGTCGGAATTGAGATATTCGCGATAGACTTCGGGCAGCGGCAGGCGCCAGACCTCGTCGTCATGCGCCTTGCCCGCCGCTATCAGGGCGTCCGCCGTTTCGTCGCGCCGGGTCATCAGTGCCGGCAGGTCCGGGCCCAGCGCCACGCGCGCGGCGCCAGTCAGGGTGGCGAAATCCAGAACGAGATCGGGCTTCTCCTCGCTCGCGCGGGTCAGCGCATCGCCCAGGATCAGGCGCCCCTCGGCATCGGTGTTGCCGATTTCCACCGTTATGCCCTTGCGGGTCTTGAGCACGTCGCCCGGGCGAAAGGCATTGCTGCTGATCGCGTTTTCGACCGCCGGCACGATGCAATGCAGCCGCACCGCCAGCCCCGCGCCCATGATCAGCCCGGCAAGCGCCAAGGCATGCGCCGATCCGCCCATGTCCTTTTTCATCAGCAGCATGCCGGACGAACTCTTCACGTCCAGCCCGCCCGAATCGAAGCATACCCCCTTGCCGACCACCGCCAGCACCGGGTCGCTTTCCTTGCCCCAGACCAGATGCAGCAGCCGCGGTGAATGGCTGCGCGCGGCGGCACGGCCGACGGCGTGAACCATCGGGTAGCCGCTTTCCAGCGCATCGCCGCGCGTGACATCCAGCTTCGCGCCGTGCTCTTTCGCGAGGCTTTCGGCCTGCTCCTCCAGCGCGGCGGGCCCCATGTCCTCTGCCGGGGTGTTGACCAGATCGCGCACCAGGCAAACCGCGCGCGCTTCCGCCAGCGCGGGCGCGATCTTCTTGACCTCGGTCGTCAGCAGGATGCGCGGGCCGACCGGGTTTTCCGGGGTCCGATATCGTGTGAAGCTGTATTGTCCGGTTTGCCAGCCGTGAAGGGCCGGGCCGGGTTCGCGCCCTTCCAGCCGATAAGTGCCCGCGGGCAGCACCTCCGCCAGCTTGGCCATGCACCAGCTAGAAAGTTTGGCCGGATCCGCCACCCCGCCGACTGCGAACCAGCCTTCGCCGTCATTGTCCTTGGCCGGGACGATCGCCGTCTGATATCCCCCGCCTTCGAACTTCTGCGCCGCCAGCGCCGCGCGTTGTGGACCGGATAGCGTCTTCGCCCATTCTTCGAAGCCATCCTTGTTCACCAGATGGATGGGGATCGCGTCCTGTCCGCGGTCGGGCTGGATCAGATCGGGGGTGTCGGCCATTGTCGGTTCATCCGGATTACGAGAGTAGATTGATATGCGTGCCGCCCTGTTGATGATTCCGCTGGTTCTGTCGAGTGCAGCCTGTTCCTCCCAGGACGACTTCGCGCGCGAAACAGGCGTTTCCGATTCCGCCGCGCAGGCAACCGCCGGGGCCAGCGCACAGAAGCCCGCGCTGGAGGGGCTCTCGGTGAAGGAGACGGCGGAAAAGAACGGCGGAACCTGGGAATTCGCCTACAGCTATCCCAAGGCTGTTGCCGCCGAACCCGCGCTGGCCGAGCAGTTGACGGCGGAAAAGGACAAGGCGCTCGCGAACGAAAAGGCGGGATGGAACGGCGCCCAGGCCGATAGTCCGCCCGATTGCTCGGCCTGCCGCAGCCGCGGCTACGAAAAGGAATGGAAGGTCGTTGCCGATCTTCCCAACTGGCTGAGCCTGTCTGCCGATACCTATACCTATACCGGCGGGGCCCACGGGATGAGCGGATTGCAGTCGCTCGTCTGGAACAAGAAGAACGATGAAGGCATGGAGGGCGTGGAGCTGTTCACTTCCGCCGCCGCTCTCGAAGCCGCGCTTGGCGACAGGCTCTGCAAGGCGCTTAATGCCGAACGGCAGAAAAAGCGGGGCGAGCCCGTTGATTCGGCTAACGCCAATTACGGTTTCAACGAGTGTCAGCCGATCAAGGACTCCACGGTTCTGGTGGGATCATCCAACGGCAAGACCTTCGACCGTATGACGGTCTATTTCGGTCCCTATGTCGCAGGTCCTTACGCCGAAGGGGCCTATGAACTGGATTTCCCGGTGACTGCAGCCGTTCTCGACGCAGTGAAACCGGAGTATCGCGGGTCGTTTTCCGTGAAAAGCTGAACGCCTCGCATTTTGGCAGGCGAGTCGCTATGTGAGGCAGCATGAACGAATATCAGGTCATCGACGGCGCCGAGACCGTCATTCGCGACGGTTCCATCAAGCTGCACGGGCCCGAAGGGTTCGAAGGGATGCGCCGCGCAGGCCAGCTTGCCGCCTCCATCCTTGACGATATCGCCGAACTGGTGGTGCCCGGCGTCAGCACGGCGGCGCTCGATGATTTCGTTCGGGAGCGCACGCTGGCGGGCGGCGCGGTGCCCGCGACCATGGGCTATCGCGGCTATGCCCATAGCTGCTGCATATCGGTCAACCATGTGATCTGCCACGGTATTCCCAGCGAAAAGACACTGAAGGACGGGGACATCGTCAACATCGACGTCACCCCGCTGCTGGACGGCTGGCATGGCGATACAAGCCGCATGTATTACGTCGGTGAGGTGCCGCTGAAGGCGAAGCGGCTGGTCGACGTGACCTATGAATGTCTCATGCTCGGCATCGAGCAGGCGAAGCCGGGCAACCGGCTGGGCGACATCGGCGCCGCGATCGAGGCGCATGCCCGCCAGCACCGCTATGGCGTGGTGCGCGAGTTCTGCGGCCACGGCGTGGGGCGCCTGTTCCACGATGCGCCCGAGGTGATCCACGCCGCGCGCCCGGGCACCGGCCCGCTGCTGAAGCCCGGCATGTTCTTCACCATCGAACCGATGATCAACGCGGGCAAGCCGCACGCCAAGATGCTGAGCGACGGGTGGACGGCGGTGACGAGGGATAAGAGCCTGTCCGCGCAGTTCGAACATTCGATCGGCATTACGGAGGATGGCAACGTGGTGTTCACGGAGAGCCCCAAGGGGCTGCACCGCCCGCCTTATTGATGGCGTCTGCTATTGGGGTGGAAAGCCGCTATTAGTTGAAGAAGGGTGGGAGAAGTAGAAGAAGGCTCCACAGCATGAGTATCGACCCAGTGGCCAAACCATAGCCGCGGAAGCTAGAGTGCTCTTTTCGCATTCGAAGATACCGACGTTCTTGTAAAACTAGATAGACCGGCAGCGCATAGACAAAACTCATGAGCATTACGAACCCAGCCAGAGCCATTGGCTTGCTCGGCACGTTTGCGGGGAGAGGTCGTCCATTTAGCGCAGTCATAAGAACGAGGAGGAACGTTCCAAATACCATCCACAAGATTGCTATGAGGGCGAACCAGCGCGGACGTCCCGTTTGGCGGTTCGGAGTCATGGTGTGACCATAGCGAAGGGAGCGCTGAATTTGAACGTCTGAGTGGGGGTCGTTTGCTGACAGGCCCCTTTAGCCTTCCCGAGCAGCCCGCATCGCAGCCCCCGAGACAAAGGGCGCCACTGCGCACAACCCCAGGCTGATCGCTGCCGTGAAGACCAGCGCCGCCGGATCGGGGCGGGCGAGGGCGCCGGCTCCGAAGATCAGGATCGGCACGGCCAGCGGGATCACCATCAGGCCTGCCAGCGCTGCCCCGCCCCTTAGGCTGGCGGTGAGCGCGGCGATGGCGAGGCCAATGGCGGCGAGACCGGGCGTACCGGCCAGAAGGCCCAGCAACAGCACCCGCACTGTCTCTCCGCTCAGCCCCAGCAGCGCGGCGGCGGGGAGGGTGGCGAGGAGCAGTAGCGGCGCGAACGCGAGCCAGTGGGCAATAAGGCGGCTCGCCATGGTCAATTCTTCGGCGCCGTCGGTTTCTTTCTTTCACGTATCCTCACGGCATATCAGCTCGGCCA
>NZ_JBELMO010000062.1:0-18953 GCF_042095715.1 Qipengyuania sp.
CACCTCAATATCTTCGCCTTGAGAGCCCTCTTCTGGCGCTAGCTGAGAAAAGTACGTAAGTGACGCGTAGCGTGCTGTTGGCGTCCGGATATGCGATGGTGCCATTGGCCTTCTGCCACTGCGTGATCGCCTCCATATAGGCGGGGCGCAGCGCCAGCGACCGCCCGGCGCGTTCCTTCTCCGCATTCTCCAGGCTCAATTCGTAATCGTAGAGCGCCACCGCCAGCTTTAGGAGGGGATCGTCGCTCGCCTCGATCTGGGCCGGGGTGGCATCCATCAGTGCGAGCCGCCGCTCCGCCTCGTCAAGCTGGGTGGCTTCGTACAGGCCGTCGATCCTGCGCTGCAAAGCGGCGCGATCGACCGTGCCCGTCAGCCCCAGCGCCTTGTCGAGCGCGTCGACCCTCTGATCGGCTGGCTGGTCCAGATAGCGACCGAGGAATAGCATCCATTCTGCCTTTTCGACCGTGGGGTCGAACCGGCGGTCCAGCGCCTGAAGCCCCTGACGAATAAAGGTGAGATCGCGGTCCTGATAGCCTGGCTCGCGCTCGGCATCGGGCTTTTGCCGTTCCTTGGCCAGGCGATAAACGCGCTGCGCCGCGCTCAGAAGCTGCGAATTGGTGGCGAGATTATAGGCCAGGTTCTTGCGACCTTCGGCCGCCGTATCGGCAGTCAGCGTATCGAGATCGCGGATCGCGGTAGCATAACCCGCGCGCTTCGCGTCGCCCGCGATCCAGGCGTCCAGCGCCTGTTCGCGCTCGCGCCGCCGGTCGATCAGCCCGACCCGGCGCGCGCCATCGATCTGACCGCGCAGGTTCTTTTCCACATTGTTGAGGCTGGCGAGGCGCGATTCATATTTCACCCGCGCGTCGGACCCTTCGGGCGCAGCCTCTTCGATGGTATCGATCCAGTCGTTGTAGAGCGCCACCGACATGGGATATTCCCAGCCAAAAGTGTTTTCGACATCGCCCAGCCGTGCATAGCGCGACGTGCGACCCGGGTAGCCGGCCGCCATGACGAAATCGCCTTCCTTCAAGCCGCCCGCGCTCACCTTAAGATGATGCTTGGGACGATAAGGGACGTTTTCCTTGGCGAAATCCGCCGCCGAGCCATCGGGGGCCACATAGGCGCGATAGAATGAGAAATCGCCGGTGTGGCGCGGCCACATCCAGTTGTCGATATCGCCACCGTACTTCCCGATGCTGTCGGCAGGGGCATAGACCAGGCGCACGTCCCGCACCTCCAGCCGCTTGATAAGCTTGTACTGCGCACCGCCGTAGAAGCTCGCGACCTGGCAGCGGTGCCCGGCATCCTGCTCGCATTCGGCGACCAGATCCTTATCGCGCTGCTCGATCAGGTCGTAACGCGCGCGCGGCGCCAGACGATCGGTCCCGCTGCGCATCCGATCGGTGACATCGGTAACCTCCACCGTCACATATATGCGCGATCCGGGGGCGGCCTGCAGCTCGTCGGCCTTGCTGCGCGCGATGAAGCCGTTTTCCAGATAGTTGTTCTCGGCGGTGGAATTGTACTGCACCGAACCGCGCGCGCAGTGGTGGTTGGTCACCACCAGGCCCTCGGGCGATACGAAGCTGGCCGAACAGCCGCCAAGGGAGACGATCGCGCCCATCGGAAATTCGGTCAGGTCGGTCAGCCGCCGGGGATCGATCTCAAGACCCTTCTCGCGAAGATCGTCCGCGATAAGCGGTAACTGGTCGGGGGTGAACATGCCTTCTTCCGCTGCCAGTGGCGGGGCGCCGGCGGCCGTTCCGGCAAGAAGAAGCGGAAGGGCAATGGTCTTGCGCATGAAAGATGAACTCCGTGAAGAATGTGTTTCGGACGGGTGGGGGTTCACCCGATGAGATTTTGTCTCGTAGGCGATAAACCGCGGCTATCGCAACACCCGCGGGCCGGCGCGCTTTGCCCCCCACTTGTCGTCGCGATTGTAGAGCGCGCAACTTTTCAGGCTGAGGCAGCCGCAGCCGATGCAGCCGTCCAGATCCTGCCTGATTGTCTGGAGGCGGTGGATTTCATTGTTCAGCCGATTGCGGATTTCGTGGCTGATCTGAGACCAGTCGCGTGCATTGGGGGTCCGGCCCTGCGGTAGCCGCGCGAGTGCGGCCCCGATCTCGTCCAGCGACAGGCCCATCTTCTGCGCGATCAGGATGAAGCTCAGCCGACGGATGTCCGCGCGCAGGAAACGCCGCTGATTGCCCCCGGTGCGCAGCGCCTCGACCAGGCCCTTCTCCTCGTAATAGCGGATTGCCGAGACGCTGATTCCGGTGCGGCGCGCCAGATCGCCGATCGTGAGGATATCGCTCGCCTGCATCGATCACGGTGATAACTCTTTCCAACCTTGACCTCAAGTCAGCTTGAGGTTGCATCATGCGCAGCGTTCCGATTCGAACACCATCAGGAGAACGCCGATGAGCCACATTTCCACCGCGCCAGCCCGCCCCGAACAGGCCCGCCTCGAACACGTTAATATCTCGGTCAGCGATCCCCACCGGACGGCCGATATGCTCGAAAGGCTGACGGGCTGGACCCGCCGCTGGGAAGGGCCGGCGATGAACGGCGGTCGCACCATCCACCTGGGCAGCGCGGATGCTTATATCGCGATCTACTCCAATCCCGCCGTCTCGGGCGGCTTCGCCAAGGGCGCGCCGATGAACCACATCGGGATCGCGGTGACCGATCTCGCCGCTGCGGAGGCGATCGTACGGGCGGTGGGATACGAGCCTTTCAATCTCTCGGCCTACGATCCGGGTCCGCGCAGCTTCTATTTCCTCGACTCCGACGGAATCGAATTCGAAGTGCTGAGCTATAGTTGAGACTGCGCGATTCCTTCGGCGACCCGCCCATTCGTCAGTGTGATCAAGCGGGTGATCGACAGCTTCAGTGCAGGCGCGGCTCGTCCTGGGCGAAACCAGCCATGGCGGCAAGGGGCACATCCTCGAACCGCGTGAGCCAGCGCCGCGCCATTTTCGCCAGCGGCAGCGGATTGAGATAATGACGTTTGCACCGACCGTCTCGTTGAGAGGCGACGAGTTCGGCCTTCTCAAGGATTGCCAGATGCTTGGCCACCGCCTGCCGGGTCATAGGCAGGCCCGCGCCAAGTTCCGAAAGCGTCAGCCCGCCCTCCGCACTCAGCCGGTCGAGCAGCGTGCGGCGGGTGGGATCAGACAGGGCGACGAAGGTGTCCGTCATGGCGCGAAGCTATGCCGCCCGCCCCGAGTCGCTCAATTGCCGTCAGTGGGTTTTCCCCAGCCCCTCTCCAGCCCGCAACGGGAAAAAGCGGCACCCTTGCGGGCACCGCTTTCCGTGGCGATTGCCGTGGCGAATTAGCTGGGTGTGACGGCCGATGTCCGCGCGTTCTGGAACTCTTCCGGCTGGAGATAGGTGTCCCCATCCTGATCGAAATAGAAGAACGTCTGCCCCGCCTTGTTGATCTGATCCTGCGTCAGATACGGCTTCGTCGCGTCATTGGGCTTGGGCTTCGTCGGATTCGCCGGCACTGCCCAGATGGCATATTCCGCCGTCGACAGTTTCCCGTCGTCGTTCCGGTCGAGGAAGGCAAAATCCATCTCTGCGCGCGGCGGCATCGTCATGACGGATGAATCTTCATTGCCATTCGTTGTCTGTTCGCTCGACGAGTTCTGCGTGTCGCCACTCATCGTCCCGCCGCCGCTGGCCGATTCCTGCATCATGGCATCGGTGTTGGCGTCGTACTCGTCGCTAACTGCCTGCCAATCCATGGAATCATAGGCCGCCTGCTGTGTCTCATTCATGTCACCGCCGACCGGATAGGCGTCGTCCATCATGGTGGTCTCGGTCGTCATCTCAGTGGCTGGCGTATCCATCGCGGTGTCGTCGGCATCGGGCTCCCCACAGGCAGAAAGGGCGAGCAGACCGGCCGAAGCAAGTGCGATTCCAATAGTATTCTTCACGAATTATCTCCTGGGTTGCTTGAAAAGGCGAGGGGTGATCCCCCTTCCGCCAAGGCGCGAAGCCTTCGCTCAAACAACGCAGGACTATCGAATTTGTTCAAATTTCCAAAGGTCAGGCGGTCAGACTGGGTCTTGTGCGGTCCCATCGACAGTCCACGTTTGCCCGGATGCGAGCAGGCGCGAGAGGTTCGGTTCCTTGCCAGCGATCGCCCTCTCCCGATCCGCGATGACCCCTTCCTCGAAGGTCGGTGTGGGATCATCGTAAAGAACACCGAGCGCCATCGGGAAGGGTCCGAAAGGCATCTCCACCAGCATGTGCGCAATCGTGCGATTGGTGACATCGTGGACGATGACTTTGGCCCCTTCCCAATCGCCATCGACCACGTCGACCACCCCGAGCCGCAGCGTCTCGCGGTTTAGGGTAAGCCCAAGTTTTCCACCTGCGAACAGCATCGGTTCGCCATCCTCCAGCCAAAGCTGGCGATCCTCCGCACCCTTGGGGGCGGCGAAATCGTCGAACACGTCCTTGTTGTAGACGATGCAGTTCTGAAAGATCTCCACGAAGGCCGCGCCCTTGTGGGCGTGCGCCGCCGTGAGAACTTCGGGCAGCTTCTTCGAGACATCGAACCCGCGCGCCACGAAACGCGCGCCCGCCCCGAGTGCGAAGGCGCAGGGCCGCGCAGGGTGATCGACCGATCCCAGCGGCGTGGACGGGCTTCTGGTGCCTTCGCGGCTCGTGGGCGAATACTGGCCCTTGGTGAGGCCATAAATCTCGTTGTTGAACAGCATGATTTGCATGTTCACATTGCGCCGAAGAACATGCATCAAGTGATTGCCGCCAATGGACAATCCATCCCCGTCGCCAGTCACCAGCCAGATATCGAGATCGGGATTGGCGAGCTTGATCCCGGTCGCGAAGGCAGGCGCCCGGCCATGTATGGTGTGGAAGCCGTAGCTTTCGATGTAATAGGGAAAGCGGCTGGAACAGCCGATACCGCTGACAAACACCGTCTTCGCCGGGTCGGCGCCAAGCTGCGGCAGCGTGCGCTGAACCGCCTTCAGGATCGCATAGTCCCCGCAACCCGGGCACCAGCGCACCTCCTGGTCGGTCTCCCAGTCCTTGAGGGTGGTGGTGATGGGGGTCATGTCATTCACGTCAGTTGTCCCTGTCGTGCATCATGCGCAGATCGCGCGGGGTGGTACCGTCATCGTGGCCGGACTCGGGGTTGGGAAGCTGCTGCTCGTTCGCCTCGATGTCCTCACCGCCAGCATTGCCCTTGATACCATCGAAATAGGTCGCGATCGCCGCTTCGAGTTCGGCGATCTGGAATGGCTGTCCGCTGACCTTGGTGAGCGGTTGCGCGTCGATCAGATACTGGTCGCGTAGCACGGTCTTGAACTGGCCGGTGTTCATCTCGGGCACCAGCACCCTGTCGAAACCGCGCAGAAGTTCTCCCAGATTGGCGGGAAGCGGCCAGATGTGGCGCACGTGAATATGACTGACGTCCATTCCCTGCCGCCGCGCGCGCAGCACCGCCTGATGGATCGGGCCGTAAGTGCTGCCCCAGCCGACAAGGGCGAGTTTTCCGCTGGTCTCTCCGAGCTCGACCGTCTGGTCGGGCACATTTACGCCCTGCACCTTGTCCGCACGCGCATCGGTCATCGCCTGATGGTTGCCGGGCGAATAATCGAGGTGGCCCGTTTCGACCGCTTTCTCGATCCCGCCGATGCGATGCATCAATCCCGGCGTACCGGGCTTGATCCAGGGACGTGCGCCCTTCTCGTCACGCTTGTAGGGGAGCAGAACGTCCTCGCCATCGGTGTCCTTGGCGTTCTTTTCGCCCAGGAACGTCGCCGGCATGCGCTCGAACGTGTCGGGATCGGGCACCAGCCACGGCTCGGCCGCATTGGCGATATAGCCATCCGTCAGAAGCATGACCGGCGTCATGTACTGTACCGCGATCCGGCAAGCTTCGATGGCGCATTCGAACACGTCGGCGGGGCTACGCGCGGCAACCACCGGCATCGGCGCGTCCCCATTGCGACCATAGACGGCCTGATACAGGTCGCTCTGCTCGGTTTTCGTCGGAAGCCCGGTCGATGGGCCGCCGCGCTGGCTGTTGACGATCACCAGCGGCAGTTCGGTCATGATGCCGAGGCCAATTGCCTCGGTCTTGAGGGCGATGCCCGGTCCGCTCGAACTGGTGACGCCCAGACTGCCTGCATAGCTGGCCCCGATGGCGGCGCAGATGGCAGCAATCTCGTCCTCCGCCTGGAAGGTCGTGACGCCGTATTCCTTTAGCCGGGCGAGATGATGAAGAATCGCGCTGGCAGGAGTGATCGGGTAGCCGCCGAAGAACAGCGGCAGGTTGAGCAAGCGCGCCCCCGCCACCAGGCCCAGAGCCACCGCTTCGGCACCGGTAATGGTCCGATAAAGGCCGGGCGCGCTCGGCACCGGATCGAGATGGAGCTGGCGCAGCGGGCCGGACAGCTCGGCCGTTTCGCCATAGGCATGGCCGGCGTCGAGCGCCGCTATGTTCGCCGCGGCGATATCGGGCGCCTTGGTGAACTTCTGGTTCAGCCAGTCGTGGATCGGCTTGCGCGGACGGCCGAACATCCACAACGCCAGCCCCAGGGTCCACATGTTCTTGGACCGGAGCGCGTCCTTGTTGCCGAGGCCAAACGGTTTGACCGCCTCGACCGTGCGCTCCGAAATATCGAAGGCCAGCAGGTCGTATTTGGCGAGGCTGCCATCCTCCAGGGGATTGGAGTCGTATTTGGCCTTTTCGAGGTTACGCTTGGTAAAGGCGCCGGTGTCGGCGATGATCAGTCCACCGGGCTTCACGGCGGAAAGATTGGTCTTCAGCGCGGCGGGGTTCATCGCCACCAACACATCGGGCGCATCGCCGGCGGTATCGATCTGACGGCTGCCGAAATTGATCTGAAACGCCGACACACCGAAGAGCGTGCCCTGCGGCGCCCGAATTTCCGCCGGAAAATCGGGAAAGGTCGCGAGGTCGTTACCCGCCAGCGCGGTCGAAAGCGTGAACTGCCCGCCCGTCAACTGCATGCCATCGCCCGAGTCACCGGCGAAGCGGACCACTACGGTTTCGTGAGCTTCCGCCGCGCGCTGCGGCATTTCGACCTGTTTGGTCGCCATTATCATACCTCATCATGGCGCAACCAGCGCCCGTCACTGCCGGGCGAGCTAGGAAGCCGCCTCCCTTCCGGCAAGCAAGATTTTCACGCTAGGCCACAATTGCAGCATGGAAAACCCCGATTGGCACGCTAGGGTTGCAAAAAACAACGAGAATGACAGGAGAGGCGCCATGGCAGACACCGAACACTATGTCCGCGATGACGTGCGCGGGTTTCTCGACATGCTCGAAGCCATGGGGAGTCAGGGCGTCGAAGAGGTCGGTGCCGATGCCGGCAGGGAGCAGATGCGCGTGCTGGGTTCGCTGGCCGAAGCGGAGGCGCGCAGCCTCGCCGTTATCAGGGATCTGACCTGCCCGGACCCGGCGGGGGACATTCCGCTGCGGTTGTACGATACGAAGGAAAGCCGCGAGCCGGGGCCCTGCGTGGTCTTCATCCACGGGGGCGGCTTCGTGATTGGGGACATCGGCGTCTACAACGCCCTGTGCACCGAGATTTCGCACCATCTCGATCTGCCTGTCGTTTCCGTCGAATACCGTCTGGCGCCCGAACATCCCTTCCCCGCGGCCCCCGACGATTGCGAGGCGGCGGCACGATGGATCGCCTCCTCCCCCGAGGCACTCGGGCGGAAGGTGACCGGCCTGGTCATCACCGGTGACAGCGCGGGGGGCAATCTGACCATCGTGACTACCAACGCGCTGCAGGCGTCCCCCGCCGATGTGCCCGTGATCGTGCAGGCGCCGATCTACCCGGTCGCGGACGATGTCGGGAAGCATG
This sequence comes from Qipengyuania sp., assembly GCF_042095715.1. Classification (GTDB taxonomy): domain Bacteria; phylum Pseudomonadota; class Alphaproteobacteria; order Sphingomonadales; family Sphingomonadaceae; genus Qipengyuania. The sequence continues at coordinate 7,878 of NZ_JBELMO010000062.1, forward strand.
AAAGCTTCAGGGATTTCTCCGAGGGCTTCCTGCTGACGGGCGCCACCATGGCGTGGTTCACCGAACAATATGACGGCGACCCGAAGGATCCGCGCCACACCCCCATGGCGGGGGACTGCTCCAACACCCCGCCAACGGTGCTATGCACCGCCGGGCTCGACCCCTTGCGCGATTCGGGCCGCAATTATGCCGCGCACCTTGTCCAGTTGGGTACCGATGTCATGTATCTCGAATTCCCTGGTATCATTCATGGTTTCACCACGCTGCGCAAAGCGATCCCCAGCGGGCAGAAGGATGTCGAAGCCTTTCTGGACGGTATCAGGGTGATGCTGGCGAGGCACGGCTGACCCATGGCACGAAGCAAGGCAGCTACCCTGGGATATCGCCCGTGCGTGGGCGTGATGCTTGTCAACGCGGAAGGCCGCGTTTTCGTGGGGCGCAGGATTGACAACCGCGAGGGCGACTGGTGGCAGATGCCCCAGGGCGGCGTCGATGAGGGCGAGGATCTGAGGGAAGCGGCCCTGCGCGAATTGCACGAAGAGACCGGCGTTACCGAAGCGCATGCGTCGATCATCGGCAAGATGGACGATCCCATCCGCTACGACCTCCCGGACGAACTTATCGGCAAGCTGTGGGGCGGCAAGTACAAGGGACAGGAACAGGTCTGGTATTGCGCTCGCTTCACCGGATCGGATGGCGACGTGAACCTGGAAGCGCACGATCCGCCCGAGTTCTGCGACTGGAAATGGGTCGAGCCCGAGGAACTGCCCGAGCTGATCGTGCCGTTCAAAAAGCGCGTCTATCGCGCGGTGGTGGAAGCCTTTAGGGACCTGGTCTGATCTACATCGACCAGTTAGCGACCTGCCCGTATCCCGACCAGGTTGCGCTTTCGATCAGGCGAAGCGTAGCTGGCCGGCCCATCCGGTATTCGATCAGGAACAGGTGCAAGATTGGCATGTTCGAACAATCGGGGCCGATGCCTCCGGGCGCCTGCTCGCTCACCGCCGCGAATGCGTATTCGCCGACGGCACTGAGCGTTTGCAGCGAGCGGTAATCGTCGGGCCGGGTGAACATCGTATCGAAAAGCCGCCGAGGTTCCGGGTCGTCAGCGGCTGCGATATATTGCCGGAGCATGTCCTCCGACGGCAGATCTTCGCTCCCGCGAGGGCCATGGAACGTGCCGAGGAACCGCAACTCGTCCCGTGCGAACCACGCTTCGAACAGTTTTGCGAGCCGCGGCAGACGCTCCGCGTAAGTGGCGGCGGATTCGACCGCGATGCTGCATGCCGAAGCCTTGCCGGCGGTGCCTGCGATGGCGGGAACGAGGGCGAACAGCCCCAGCGCCTTGCGCCGGTCCAAGTCTCAGTTCGCCTGCGGAGTGGCGGTTTCGGGAATGCTGGCTTCCGCGGTCTGGACCCTCAGGATCGGGCCACGCGTGATCGCGACGCTCAGGCTCTGCGCCGGTGCGCAGGTCGCGCTACCACATTCCTCCTGCACCTTTGCGAGCTTCTCCTTGGCCTTGGCGATCGCGCCCTTTTCGGCCAGCGCGCTGCCCTCCCCCGCCAGTGCATCGACGTTGTCGGGTTCGCGGTCCAGCGCCTCGCGGTAATAGCGGATGGCCTTGCCCTGCAGCCCGTTGGCGCGCGCGGCCTCTGCCAGGCGGAGCAGGGTCGGCGTATAACCCGGATCGAGCGTGAGCGCCGATTCGAACGCGTCGATGGCGCCATTGGTGTCACCGGACTGAAGCGCAGCCTGGCCTTCCGCCAGCATCTCGGCGGCGGCCGGTGTCGGGCTGCGTGCCGCCCCGTAGCTCACGCTCGCGCTCAAGGCTAAAGCCAGCGAAAGGGCGGCGGCGGCGGGTGCGTAGCGCATCAATCTCTCCAAGAGGGTCTGATTCTCGATGTCGGCCCAGGCAGGCATATCATGGGCGACGTAACATGGTTAAGCTGCACAGGCGATGAAAAAGCCGTCCGTGCCATCGCTTAACGGCGTAAGGCGCATTCCTTTCCCGCGCTCGCTGCCGAGCGGCAGGGCCAGCGGCCTCGCAGCGAGGTCCGGGTGGCGAGCGAGGAAGCCGTCGAATTGCCCCGCCCCCTCCTCATCGAGAAGCGAGCAGACCACATAGACGATCCGCCCGCCCGGCTTCACCAGCGCGGCGGCGAGGTCGAGGACATGCGCCTGCGTCGCGGCCAGGCGACCCAGCGCCTCGGGCGTCAGTCGCCAGCGCGCTTCGGGATTGCGCCGCCAGGTCCCCGTGCCGGAACAGGGCGCATCCACGATCACCGCATCGACCGATCCCGCGAGATCTTGCAGCGCTTCCATCTCGCGGCCCGGATCGAGCAGGCGTGTTTCGACCACGGAGGTGCCCGCTCTTTGTGCCCGCGGGGCAAGGCGGGACAGGCGCTGGCGATCGGTATCGCTGGCAATAAGGCGGCCCTGGTTCCGCATGTCGGCTGCCAGCGCCAGCGTCTTCCCGCCCCCGCCCGCGCAAAGGTCCACCACGGTTTCTCCGGGCTGCGCGCCAACCGCAAGGCAGGCAATCTGCGATCCGGTGTCCTGCACCTCGAACAGCCCCTCACGCCAGGCGTCCCACTGTTCGACCGGCAGGCCGGGGGGGAAGCGAAGCCCGTTTGGCGCGGCAGTCGGTTCGCCCGCCTCGGGAAGCGCGATCGTGGCACGTTCGGCCTTCAGCGCGTTGACCCTGATGTCGAGCGGAGCGCGATCGAGCAGGGCCGCCGCCTGCTCGGCGGTCACACCCGAGTCCGTCAGCCGCCGCTCCAGCCAGTCGGGCGCTACGCCGCCATCGGCAATGGGCTCTTCGGGAGCAACCTGCGCGGGGCCGTATTGCGATCCGTCGAACAGGGGGAGCAATACCGTATCCGCCTCCGCCGCACGCAGCATCGCGGCCCGGCCCGATTGCGGGATCGGACCACAGGCCCGGATCGCGCCATAGACCAGTTCGCGGATTGCCCGGCGGTCCTTGGAGCCCGCGAAGCGATGGCCCTTGAACCAGTCGGCCAGAATGCGGTCGGCGGGCGCGCCCTGCGCGTTCGCAGCCTCGATCACCCGATCGAGCAACTCGATCGCCGATTGTACGCGCGCCGAAGGTGTCATCGACCGATCATCGAGTCGGGTAGTTCGGGGCCTCGCGCGTGATGCTCACATCGTGCACGTGGCTCTCGGCCAGCCCCGCATTGGTGATGCGCACGAACTTGGCGCGGGTGCGCAAATCCTCGATCGTGGCGCTGCCGGTATAACCCATCGCCGCCTTGATGCCGCCCACCAGCTGATGAACCACCGCCGCCGCCGGACCCTTGAAAGGCACCTGCCCCTCGATCCCTTCGGGCACCAGCTTCTGCTGGCTGACGTCCTGCTGGAAATAGCGGTCGGCGCTGCCGCGCGCCATGGCGCCCACGCTGCCCATCCCGCGATAGGCCTTGTAGCTGCGGCCTTGATAAATGAAGGTTTCGCCCGGCGCTTCCTCGGTTCCGGCAAGCATGGAGCCGACCATCACCACGTTCGCGCCGGCGGCCAGAGCCTTGGCTGCATCGCCGCTGGTCCTGAGGCCGCCGTCGCCGATGATCGGCACCCCGGCCTTGGCGGCCGCCTCGGCACATTCCATGATCGCGGTAAGCTGCGGTACACCGACGCCGGCCACCACGCGGGTCGTGCAGATGGAGCCGGGGCCGATCCCCACCTTCACCGCATCGGCACCGGCATCGATGAGTGCGCGGGTCGCTTCCCCCGTGGCGACGTTTCCGGCGATGACCTGCACCGCGTTGCTCAGCTTCTTCACCCGCTCCACGGCGCGCGACACGTCCTTGTTGTGGCCGTGCGCGGTGTCGATCACGACGACGTCCACCTCCGCGTCGATCAGCGCCTCGGTCCGCTCGAAACCCTTGTCGCCCACGGTGGTCGCCGCCGCCACGCGCAGGCGCCCTGTCTCGTCCTTCGTCGCATCGGGATAGGCGACCGCCTTCTCGATATCCTTGACGGTGATGAGGCCGACGCACTTGCCGGCATCGTCCACCACCAGCAGCTTCTCGATCCGGCGCTGGTGCAGCATCCGGCGCGCCTCGTCCTGCCCGGTGCCAAGCGGCACGGTGGCAAGGTTCTCGGTCGTCATCAGTTCGCGCACCGGCTGGCGCGGGTTTTCGGCGAAGCGGACATCGCGATTGGTGAGGATGCCCACCAGCCTGCCGTCGCGGTCGGTCACCGGAATGCCGCTGATCCGGTTGGCGGCCATGAGCTCCTGCGCCTGACCCAGCGTGGCGTCGGGGCCGATGGTGATGGGATTGACCACCATGCCGCTTTCATAGCGCTTGACCGCGCGCACCGCCGCGGCCTGATCGGCCACCTCGAAATTGCGGTGGAGCACGCCAATCCCGCCGAGCTGCGCCATGGCGATCGCCATGTCGGCTTCTGTCACCGTATCCATCGCGCTGGAGATCACCGGAATGTTGAGGCGTATCGCCCGCGTCAGCTGGGTCGAGGTATCGGCCATGGAGGGCACGATGTCGCTTTCGGCCGGACGCAGCAGCACGTCGTCGAAGGTCAGGCCGAGGGTAATGTCCATGAATGCCACTTTCGGATCAGCGGGGGGAGAATCGTGGCGGCCCATGTAACGACAGGGGCCGCGATTAGCTAGAGGGTCGCGAGCCTCCACGCTCCGGCTGACAACCGGCCCGCACAGGAACGGAAGTTCACGGTAAGTTCAGGCCAAAACCGTTCGCGGAATGTCAGGAAAATCTCGCCAGCTCAACCACTTAGATGACATAACCAAATAGGTGATTTTTGTCAAGAGGCTCTCACCACAGGGCGCGCCGCAAGGCGCCAACCCATCAGTCCGCCGTCCAGCCGCCGTCGATACTCCAGTTCGCGCCGTTCACATTGCGCGCTTCGTCGCGGCACAGGAACACCGCCATCGCGCCGATATCTTCGGGCTGGACGAAATCCTTGGTCGGCTGCTTGGCCAGCAGGACATCGTTGATCACCTGCTCGCGCGACATCCCGCGCGCCTTCATCGTGTCGGGGATCTGGTTTTCCACCAGCGGGGTCCAGACATATCCCGGGCTGATCGCGTTTACGGTCACGCCCTTTTCGGCCACTTCCAGCGCGACCGTCTTGGTCAGCCCGGCAATGCCGTGCTTGGCCGCGACATAGGCGCTCTTGAACGGCGAGGCGACCAGGCTGTGCGCGCTGGCGGTGTTGATGATGCGCCCCCATCCCTTCTCTTTCATGGCCGGAAGGGCAAGCCGGATGGTATGAAAGGCGGCGCTCAGGTTGAGCGCGATGATCTTGTCCCATTTGTCGACCGGAAACTCGTCGATCGGGGCGACATGCTGCATCCCGGCGTTGTTGACCAGAATGTCGATCTCCCCGGCGCCCGCCATCATCGCTTCGATCGCGGCGACATCGGTCAGGTCGCTGTCCCAGTGATCCGCGTAAAGTTCGTCCTTCAGCGCCGCAATCTCGTCCGCGTCCCCGAAGCCGTTGAGAACGACGTCCGCCCCCTCGGCGTGGAGCGCCCGTGCCACCGCGAGGCCGATGCCCGAAGTGGACCCGGTGACAAGGGCACGTTTTCCTGTAAGAAACATTTCGACCTCCGCTCGTTTAGGCTGCATCGAAGTCGCCATCGCCAATGCGAGCGGCGCGGTCAATTCAAGAGGGGCAAACCATGCGACTGAACCCGTTCAACACCGGCAACATCAATGTGCGCTCCAGCGGCGGCGGCGGCATGGGCAAGGCAGGGGGGCTGGGTTGCGGCACCATCGTCATCGCGGCGCTCGGTTATTTCATCTTCGGCATGGACCCGTTCCAGACGGCCGGCATGGTGGAAAACGTCTCGCAGTCCCAGCAGCAGGCGGGCCCGGCCAATACCGACGAACAGGCGATCTGCACCAGCGGCCCCTATGCCACCGAAGCCTGCAACGCGTTGCAATCGCTCAACCAGACATGGGCAAGCACTTTCCAGGACCAGGGCTTTGGCGACCGGTTCCAGCAGCCGACGCTGGATCTGTTCAGCGGCGGCGTGCGGACCGGCTGCGGCAACGCCAGCGCGGCGATGGGGCCGTTCTACTGCCCCAGCGACCAGACCATCTATATCGACACCAGCTTCTACGATCAGCTCGCACGCCAGCTTGGCGCACCGGGCGATTTCGCCCGCTATTACGTGATCGCGCATGAATATGGCCATCACATCCAGACGGTCACCGGGATCGCGGACCAGATCAGAAGCGCGCAATCGCAAAATCCGCGCCGCGCCAACCAGCTTCAGGTGCTGATGGAGTTGCAAGCCGATTGCTACGCCGGGGTCTGGGCGGGCAAGAACCGCAACCTGATCGAGCCCGGCGATATCGAGGAAGGCATGCAGGCCGCGGCAGCCATCGGCGACGATGCCTTGACGCAGGGTCGGGTGAGCAGCGAAAACTTCACCCATGGCACCAGCGCGCAGCGCAGCGAGGCCCTGCGCCTGGGGCTGGAGGGCGACGACAGAAGGTGCGATGCGATCGTAAACATGGGCTAGCCCGACTGGTCCTGGCCCGTCCGCCCGGCCACGTGAGCCGGGCGGTCACCTTGAGATAATAGCTCAGCCGAGCTCTTCCGCCGTAGCTTCGCGCCGCGCGCTCCAGTCGATGTGGCGTGTGGCGTACATCACCGCGGCCAGCGCCAGGAACATCAGCACCGCCCCGATCAGCAGCGAAAACGCCTCCAGGCTCAGCAGTACGTAGAGCAGCGCGTACAGCCCCAGCAGCAAGGCCCCGATGAAGCCGGACCGACGCCAGCTGCCCAGCACCGCCGCGCTATAGGCCGTCAGCAGGCCCACGATGGCCGCGCTGGCGACCAGATAGGCCAGCGTGAAGCCGATCACCTCCGCAAAAGCCAGCAGCAGGACAAAGAACAGGACCAGCCCCGCCCCGGTCAGCAGATATTCCGCCGCCGCCACGCGCGCGCCGCCGATCACGTCGAACATCAGGAAGGCGAGAAAGGTGAAGCCGATGAACAGGAAGCCGTATTTCACGCTGCGATCCACCTGGCTGTAAAGGTCCACCGGATCGATCAGGCGGATCGTGGCGGCATGGGCCTGCCCTTCGTCGCGGGCGCCTTCGACCATGGGCCGCATGTCCATGCCGCCTGCAAAGTCGACGGCCGGGGGGCCGAGATCGCTCAGCGTCACCATCGCTTCGCCAAGGGCGAGATTGGTTATTTGCCACCGGGCGTCGAAACCCTCGCCGGTTATACGGCGCGCGGCGGGGATGAAGTCGCCGCCGAAGCCCGGATGGGGCCATGCGGACTTCAACCGGATGTCGGTTTCGCCCCCGCGCGGGACGAACGCCAGCGCACGGCTGCCGCGCACCGAGAACTGCCAGTCGACCGCAAGCGGCGCGGCGCCATCCCAATCGAGAAAGCCATGAAAACCCGATCCGCCGCTCGCCGCCGGGCCGCGTCCGGGTTTGAGGGCAATCGTCTCGCCTCCCGCCGTAACGCGGGCACCGCCCTGAAGACCCCGGGGGTCGGACGCCCCGAAGCGCAGCTCCGCCTGATCCAGCAGAAGCTTGTCGCGCGGGACGCCGATCCGCTCCAGATCGTCGGGCAGTTCGAAGCGGGCCTGCCCGTTCAGATCGGCTAGATAGGTGACCGTCTCGTAAATCGAGCGGCGCTTCACCTCGGGCGTCAGGGTGCCGCTCACGACCTGCCTCTGCGGCGCCAGGAAAAGCTCCGCCCGCTCGGTGACGGTTCGGCCGAGGGTCCGGTTGCCATCGGTCTCGGTCACCTGCCGTTCGCGGTTGTAGGGGATCACCAGCAGCGGACCGGAAATGGTCTGCGGACCGCCCCACCCTTGCGTGATGGACGATTGCGCGGTCTGCGACTGGGTCTGGCGATCGGAAACCAGGCCGTAGACGAACAGAAGCGGCACCAGCAGCGCCGCGCCGACGCAAACGGCGATGAAAAGCTTGAAGCCCGGGGATCGATCGCGAAACATTTATCCACCTCTCGTTAGCGACGAACCGTGCTGTGAGAGCGATGAACTGAATTCCATATGAACTGTCGTCATGAACAAGGGGCCGGGCTCGCCCAGAGCCAAGCCCGGCCCCTCGCACTTACGGTGGAAGGATCAGTTGTGACCGAGCCCACGCAGAGCTTCGTCGATCGAACCCAGGGCCACGGCGCGCGCACTGGCGGTCATCTCCCTGTTCCGACTCACTTCGCGGCGTGCTTCGGCAAGGCCCCGCCTGGCTTCGTCGAACGCCACTGCCTGACAGATATAGATGGTTTCGCGGCCATTGCGGTCGGTCACGGTTTCCGTGACTTCGCGCTGCCCGCTCCGGCACGATGTCTTTACAATCGGCGCGGAGCTGCGCGCTTCGGCGATCGCAAGCTGAACTTCGCTGCGCATGCTGGCTTGCTCTGCGCGGCGTTCCGATGCCTCTGCCGCTCGTTCGCGGGCTTCCTCGGCACGGTCGCGGGCTTCTTCCGCGCGCAGGTGCGCTTCCTCGATCCGGTCCCGAACCTCCTCACGACGCTGTTCCGCTTCCTCGCGACGCTCTTGCGCCTCCTCGCGGCGCTGCTCGGCTTCCTCCAGCCGCTGCTCCATCTCTTCGCGCTGCCGGTCGGTCATCGCATCGCCGTGGCGCACGACGACGTGCTTCCTCACCGAGTGCCCATCGTCGGAGCGCTCTATCCAGACATAGCGGTTGCGGCCGTCGCTGCCCTGCTCGAGGTGGGCAAGCTCGGCATCGATATCGTGGATAGTGCCCATGTGGTCTTCCCATGCGGGCGGTGCCGGCGGCGCAGGAGGCATTGGCGCTTCGGGCGGCTCCGGCGCCAGCGGAGCGTCCGGTATCTCATCATGCGCGTAGCTGATGGATGCGGTAAGCGGCAGAGCCAGTGCAGCGCCCGCCAGCAGCATTCGCGCGGACCAGCGGCGGCGGCGTGTGGGATCCTTCATGGACAGCGCCTTCAGCCGGTGGACGATCGAACGATCGCCCAAGACAGGGCACGCCATCGGGGCGGCCAGGGCAAGCCGCGCGGTGGGGGCGGCGTTCTTGGCATAGCCGGCAATCACCTCCGCATAGGCGGCGCGGGCGACCCGTGGGCGGCCGATGATCACGCGGGCATCGCAGGCAGCTTCCTGATCCCGGCGCATCGCCTGCCACCCGTAGATGCCGAGTGGATTGAACCAGTGCAGCGCGAAGAGCGGTTGCACGATCATGTTGGCGAGCAGGTCGCGCCCACGGTGGTGCGCCAGCTCATGCGCCAGCGCGAGATCGCGGGCGCTGCGGTTGGCATTTGCCATGAACCCTTCCGGAAGAGCCACCACCTTGTCGATCACCCCGAAGGCCACCGGGCCATCGGCGCCCGGACTTTCGATCAGCCTGATCCGGCCACACTCTCCCACCGGGCGTGCGTTCGCCAGCAAGTCCCGGCGCATTCTGAAATACAGCGTGTAACGGCGGGCGAGGAAGATCGCGGCGCCCAGCAACCATAGCGCGATGGCCAAGGCCTGCCAGTCGAACGCCTCAGCTGGATAAGCCGATGCGACCGGCGCGGCAGTCACCGCCTCATAGGCGACCGGCACAAAGTCCGCCGCAGGCATGTCGGTCGCAGACACTGGCGCGACATCCGACGGGGCCAGCCACGCCGGGAGCACCAGCGGCGGCATCACCAGCCGCGCCATCGGGAGGAGCCACAGCCCATAGGCGGCACCCGCACCAAGGTGCCGGGAAACCGGGCGCCGCAGAACCAGCACCAGCGCGATCAGCGCGCCCGTCCAGACCAGCGTGTCGACGAGATATCCGCTCATGACTTCAGCTCCTTCAGCAGGCGCTCCATCTCGACGAGATCCTCGTCGGTCAGCGACTCGCTTTCGGCCAGTTGCGCGAACAGGGAAGCGGGCTTGCCGCCGAACAGCCGATCAAGCAGACGGCGGGACTCGGTGCCGACATAATCGGATCGCGCGATCTTCGGGGAGTAGAGAAAGCGCCGGCCTTCCGCCTCGGTCTCAACCGCGCCCTTGTTCACGAGCCGCGCCAGCAGCGTCTTGACCGTCGGCATCGACCAGTCGCGCTGGGTGCAGACCCGTTCGCACACATCGGCTGCGGAAAGCGGGCTCTGATCCCAGAGCGCCTCCATCACCGCATGCTCGGCTTCGGAGATCCGCTCCCCAATCACCTCATCGCGCTTCGCCAAGTCTTCCTCCCGTGTCGAAATCCATCAGACGATTACGCCTGTAGACACATCGACTACGCTTGTAAACCTTTTCGACGCATGAACCTCATGCGCTTCGTCGAAGCGGATCGACGTTTAGTAGACCCTTTTCTTCGGCTTGATGTACTCGATGTCGTCGGTGAGCGTGTATTCGTGCACCGGACGATAGCCGAGCGTCACGGTGCCGCCGCTGCCGCCCCAGCCGTCGAACCAGGCGAGCGAATGCTTCATCCAGGTGGCATCGTCGCGATCGGGGAAATCCTCGTGCGCATGCGCGCCGCGGCTTTCCTTGCGTGCTTCCGCGCTCGCCATGGTGACGTTCGCCTGCGCCATGAGGTTGTCGAGTTCGAGGGTCTCGATGAGGTCGGTGTTCCAGATCAGCGAACGGTCGGAAACGCGCACGTCCTCCAGCCGCTTGTTGATCTTCTCCAGTTCGACCACGCCTTCTTCCAGCCCCTTGCTGTCGCGGAACACGGCGGCGTGCTTCGTCATTGCCTTCTGCATCTCCGCGCGGATTTCGGCCGTCGGCGTGGCGCCCGCGGCGTTACGGAAATGGTCGAGACGGTTGAGCGCGAGATCGGCGCTGTCGGCGGGCAATTCGTCGTGGCTGGTGCCGGGCTTGATCAGGTCGCGCAGGCGGTGGCCGGTCGCGCGGCCGAAGACCACCAGATCGATCAGGCTGTTGGAGCCCAAGCGGTTGGCGCCGTGTACCGATACGCAGGCCGCCTCGCCCACGGCGAACAGGCCCGGCACGATCTTTTCGGGATCGCTCTTGTCCCCGGCGATGACTTCGCCGTGAAAGTTACAGGGTATGCCGCCCATGTTGTAGTGCACGGTCGGCACCACGGGCAGCGGTTGGCGGGTGAG